>DYFR01000014.1 GCA_020725115.1 Thiohalomonas denitrificans | reverse complement strand
ATTTGCGGCGTAGTTGGAGATGAGGAATTCGTAAGCATCGCCAAACAGGTCGATGTGGCTGGCGTCAAAATGGCCGAAATCCAGCTCGGCCACGCGTTTGAGAACCTTGGCCAGACGGTCGTTCTTATCCTTGACCGTGTTGCCAAGGCGGTTACTGGTGGTGTCGAAGTCGGCAAACAGCCCTTTGATGTCCTGCTCCGAGGGGTAGCCGTTGGCGGAAGCTTCAATGGCGGCAAAGATGGCGGCCAAATCTGTATTCAGGCTTTCGTTGGTGTTGGCGCTGGCAGCGACCTTGGCAAAAAGCTGGCGGGGATAGATGAAATAGCCCTTGGTTTTGATGGCGTCGTCTTTGATTTCCGGGGTAATGACGCTGTCGGGCAGCTCGGCATAGTTGATGCTGTCGTCATCGGCCTCGATGTAGCTGGCAAAGTTCTCGCTGATGAAGCGGTAGAACAGGGTGCCGAGCACGTATTGCTTGAAATCCCAGCCATCGACGGCGCCGCGCACATCGTTGGCAATGGCCCAGATTTGGCGTTGCAGGGCGGCGCGTTGTTGGATGCTTGTCATTGTTAAATTCCTGATTGAAGTACTTTCTAGCTTGCTATTAGAACACGCGAAAACCGAGGACGTACCCCGATTTCTTAATTGTGCTGCTCCAACCCTACTGCGGTTCCGTTGCCATGATTCCGGGGTCAGCCCAAAAGGCCGCCAACAGACGTTCGTTTTTCTCGTAGCGGGCAGCACCCTGCTACCCGACATTTGCTCGGGGCTGCGCTCCCCGGCGATACCGGCGGCATCCTGCCCCAGCATGATGGTCTTCCGTACTCCTGGACTCAATCGGTTTGCTGTGCGGCGGCAAGGCTGGTATGTACCTTGCGCGCCCGTTGTTCGATAAGGGCGATAATCCGGCGAAGGGTGTCGCATTCGCCGTGTTGTGCCGTAAACGCCGCCTGCAATGCCTGGGCGGCCGGCACGATGTCGGTCGCCATTTCGACCAGCATCTGCCTGACCATTTTGTAACCGACGCCGATGTCCTTGGCGAACTGTTCCCAGCGCCGTGCAATGATCCAGTCGGGCCGGTCCTCGCCGCCGATCTTCATCGCCATGCGGTTGTTCAGTTCCGGGTAAACGGCGGTACACATCAGGTCGTAGAACGGCGCGAGGTAGGGACCCTGGCCGTCGAGCAGCAGGGCGATGTTCTTGCCGTGGGCGTCGGCGTTGCCGATCAGGGTGTTGAAGATGACCCATTGCACCAGGGCCTTGATATCGGCCACCGGCCGGATGCTGTTTTCGCGCAGCAGCTTGAAGCAGGCTTGCAGCGACGGGCCGCCCTCTTTCTCGTATTTCTGATCCGGCTCGATGCCGAGGGCCTGGCAGAAGTCTTCCTGATGGAGACGGTGAATCTTGCCGTCCGGACCCCGCTCGCGGTCATAGCGCGTCACCAGATAGAGGGGAACCTCTTGGTGCAGCAGGGTGGCTTCCGGCACCGGCAAGCCCATACGGCCGGCAAGCTGCATGCAGAACAGCTCGTTTTGCACCGTATCGGCAAAGCGGGTTATGGGCGGCTTGAGAATGTGCCGGCTGGGCAGATTGCCCATCGGCAGGCAAACCTGGCCGGCGGCCTCGTCGTAGTAGACCGGCAGTTTGTTCTGCGCCCCGGCCAGGGAGAGGCGGAAGCCGGCTTCGCCGGCGAGCATGGGGCGTTTGGGCAGGTCCCGGATCAGGGCGTTGAGTTCGTCGTCACTTAAGGGGCGGTATTCACCTTCGTCGCTCAACTTCGCGCCGTCGGGCAGGAGACTTACCGCGCCGGCGCACTCGCCGCCGATGGCCTCCAGCAACGCAAAGTCATTGCCCTCGGAGAGTCCCAGCCGGCGGGCAATGACCTCGCGCAATTCGGACTCGGGCAGGAGATTGGCAAAGAAGGGACGCGCGCTGTCGTCGGCGTAGATTTCCGGCTGGAGAGGCAGGGCAAGGGAGAGCGGCACTGCATGGCCGCTGGCCAGCCAGGCCGCATCGTACTGGAAGGCAAAGCGGCGCTTCTCCCCCAGCCACAGCCGGCCGACCCGTTCATTGCGCAGGTAGACGGTGAGCGTGTCGCTCATTGACCGGCTGCCTTGGGCGGAATGGGCATGGTTCCCGGCTCACTACGCCGCCAGCCGCGGGGTTGAATGGCAACCTCCAGCCCAAGGCATTGAAGCACCTGCAGCACCTTCGCCAATTCCATGGTGGGCTTGCCGTTCTCCAGGTCGGAAATGAACCGGGTCCCCACGCCGCAAAGCGAGGCGAATTCGCCTTGGGTGGCAGCCTGGGCTTTGCGATGGGCACGCACCAACCGACCGATCTCCTCGGCGGACGAAATTTTCCCGTACGGTAAATTATTGTCCTGCCCCATGGCGCCGCCCTGTATTTGTTCCCGTTCGGGAACACTAGCGCATGCGTCTGCTACACACAAGCAATATTTTCCCGAGCGGGAATAAGTCAAATCAGGTAGCAGGCGTAGCGCGTGAGCATAAAGTCATCTACCGGTCGCCTGCCCTCCTTGCAATATCGATCATTTTCGTGACGCCACGAAAATGATCGGCCGGATCGCAACCCGTTGTTTCGCAAGAAACAATGGCGCGCTGAATGGTGGTCAGGAAGTTCTCCCAACGGGCATAGCCCAGGGGCTCTTGCAGGTCGCGGGCGAACCAGAACTCGATATTTCCGTCCGGCACGGACTGTACCGCGGCATCCAGGCGCTGTTGCAACTGCTGTAGGGCTTGCTTATCCATGCTGGCCTCTCCTTGTGCTGTTTCGCTTGCCATCGGCGGCAGTAGTCAAGGAATCCTTGACTACTGAAGTCTCAGACAACGTCTTTTCTTCCAATACGTTACGGACGTGAAGACGGATATTCTGCTTGGTAGTGGCGAGCAGCGCGGCAATCTCTCCCTGGTTCAGCCAGACGCTGCCGCCCTCGGCGTGGCCGTCGTCGGTACGGTAGAGGATCAGCTCGCTCACTCGCTGGCTCAGTCCTGCTTGGTCGTCAGGGCGTAATCCATGGGCAATGTCGGCATCCTTGTTCTCTTCATCGGCCCTGAGTCGTTTATTCTCGTTGTTGCGGATAACTCAGCAGCCGGCGAATCGTACCAAATTCCACCCTGCCGGCCATCCGCTGACCGGACCCGGTGGCGCCATGACTGCAGGGTAGGTGGTGGGCGTGATGGAAACGCTGGGTTTTACCTGTCCTGCGGGTCCCCTCAGGCCATCCACATGCCGCAGTCGCAGTCGGCCTTGGGGGCGTCGGGGAAGGTGCGCTGGAGGCCGGTTTCGAGGCCGCTTTTCCAGTCGGCGACGAACTGTTCGAGGGATTCGACGAAGTCGGGGTCGTGGCTGGGGCGGTTGCTGGTGCAGTGGACGGTGACGCCGTTGTCGGCGGTGATGGTCCATTGCACGGCGTTGAGGCAGGCGGGCAGGGTGAAGCGGACGCCGTCGCGGATGACGTCGCGGCGCACACGCATCTCGCCCCAGACGCAGTAGATGTCGCCGCGATCGCCCTCGTGGGACAGTACCTTGTCGATGGAGGCGCACCATTGCGGCAGGTTGTCGATGCGCAGGTGGCGCTGCAGGTCTTCGGCGCGCAGGCGCACCGGGGCTGAGGCAAAAAACTCCATGAAACTCCTCCTGGTGTGGTGACTCGGTTTTCCTTTGGTTCCCGGCAGCCTTGTTTTATCTCGCCCTGTGCACGCGCGCCCCGCGGGAAGCGGGCATAGGTGGATGAATGTTATGGGTTTTCACCCGGCGCCGGAGGACTGGAATGTAGCACGACCGGGCGCCAAAGGGGCACACGGGCGGACCTTAACGTAGAATGGCCGGCCCAACCTTGACTCCGATCATGACCGACATCGTTCTCGCCACGCTCAACGCCAGGTACCAGCATGCCTCGCTGGGGCTGCGCTATCTGCTCGCCAACATGGCTGAGCTGCGCCCGCGCACGCAGCTGCTGGAGTTCATCTGGGATCAGCGCCCGACGGAGGTGGCGGAGCGGCTGCTGGCACTGGAGCCGCGCATCATCGGCCTGGGGGTCTACATCTGGAATGCGGGCGAGACGCTGGCGCTGGTGCAGGTGCTGAAGACGGTGGCGCCGGAGGTGGTGGTGGTGCTGGGCGGGCCGGAGGTGAGCCACGAGCAGGCGGCGCAGCCGCTCGTGGCCCTGGCCGATCATGTCATCGCCGGCCAGGGTGACCTGGCCTTTGCCGCGCTGTGCCGCTCGCTGCTGGCCGGGGAGCGGCCGGCGGAGAAAGTGATCACGCCGGAGCCGCCGCCGCTCGATCAGATTGCCCTGCCCTACGATGAATACACCGACGAGGACATCGCCCGGCGCCTGATCTATGTGGAGGCCTCGCGCGGCTGCCCGTTCAAGTGCGAGTTCTGCCTCTCCGCGCTGGACAAGACCGCCTGGCCCTTCGACCTGGACCAGTTTCTCGCGGCGATGGCGCGGCTGCATGCGCGCGGCGTGCGCCATTTCAAGTTCGTCGACCGCACCTTCAATCTCAATGTGAAGGCCAGCCGGCGCATCCTGCAGTTCTTCCTCGACCGCCTGAGCGACGATCTGTTCCTGCACTTCGAGGTGATCCCCGATCACCTGCCGGACGGGCTGAAGGAACTGCTGGCGCAGTTTCCGCCGGGCACGCTGCAGCTGGAGGTGGGCATCCAGAGCTTCAATCCGCAGGTGCAGCAGCTGATCAGCCGCAGGCAGGACAATGCGGCCACGGAGGAGAACCTGCGCTGGCTGCGCGAGGCGAGCCACGCCCACCTGCACGCCGACCTGATCATCGGCCTGCCGGGCGAGACGCTGGACAGTTTCGCGGCAGGGTTCAACCGGCTGTGGGCACTGCGGCCGCACGAGATCCAGGTGGGCCTGCTGAAGCGGCTGCGCGGCGCGCCCATTGCGCGGCATACCGAAGCCTTTGCCCTGCGCTTCGACCCGCAGCCGCCCTACACCCTGCTGGCCAACCGCCACCTCGACTTCGCCACCATGCAGCGGCTCACCCGCTTCGCCCGCTACTGGGACATGATCGCCAACTCGGGGCGCTTTGCCCATGCGTTGCCGCTGCTGCTGGAGGGCGATGCCTTCGGCCGCTTCCTGCGCCTTGCCGACTGGCTGTTCGCCACCACCGGGCAGACGCACCGCATCGCCCTGCCGCGGCTGTTTGCGCTGCTGCATCAGGCGCTGGGCGAGGTGTTCGGTGTGGCGGAGGAAACGGTCATGATCGCGCTGGCGCGGGACTGCGCCGTCTTCGGTGCCAAGGGCTGTCCTGACTTTCTGCATGCCCACCTGCAACAGGTGCAGCAGGCGGCGCGGCGCGAGACCGGCACGGCGCCGGCGCGGCAGGCACGCCACCTCGGCGGCGGGGACTAGCTACACGTCGTCGGTATCCATCTGGCCGCTGAGGCGGCGGCGCACATGGGACCAGGACAGGCCGGTGCTGATCACCAGGGCGAGCAGGGTCAGGATCAGGTAGGTGATGACGCGGATGTTGTCGGCGGCGATGAGGCCCATGTCCACCACCAGCCACAGCAGTGTGCCGAAGAACAGAGTCGCCAGCACCAGGCCAACGGCACCGAGGGAACGCAGGGCGGCGCGGATGTAGATGGCCCAGCCGACGATGAGGGCAACGCCGACAAAGGCCTCGAAGGCGGTGACCGAGGGGAAGTTGTGCTTGACCCAGTGGAAGTAGGAATAGCCTTCCGGGTTGTAGGTGGCAAACACCAGCACCAGGCCGGCGGCGAAACGCAGCAGGAAACCGCGCCAGCCGATATCGATGGACTTCGTCATGGACACTCCTCGGCAGAAGGGAACCGTACCGCCGCGGGCGGCGGACATCGCGATGTTAGCAGATGCCGCCTGCGGCGGGCCGCTCCGGGGCACGCTATGATGGACGGCATGGCAACCGTCATCACCCTCCCCGATTTTCGCGCCGCCACCCGGCCGGTCGAGGGCAAGTTCGTCCAGCTGGCCTGGCGCGGCAACAACTACCTGCTGTTTGCCGCCGCCAGCCAGCACAAGTATCACAACCAGATGGTGGCGCAGTTCCTCGGCCGCCACGGCATCCGCCACCGCTGGATCGGCGGCGACCGCATGGAATGGGACGATGCCACGCTGCAGGTACACGGCGGCGGCCGCTTCCGCCTCGACCCGGCGGCGCAGAGCCTCAGCCTGTGGGACCGTTCCACCGCCTACGGCCGCTTCGACGAGGTGGCGGTGCGTTCGCAGCTGGCGGCGGAGGATTCGCCCTGGCGCGGCTGGCTGCTGCACATCGACCAGCAGCCGGTCTGATTGGGGGATGGGGCAAAAAAAACGGGGCGGGGCCGGACCTGCGTCCGCACCCCGCCCCGTCTTGCCCGTACCGGCTTATACGCAGCCGGTGGGCTTGGGCAGGCCGCCGTACTTGGTGATCGGCTTCATCGGGCCGGTCAGCCACAGCTTGAACATCTCCTTCTGATCCGCCTCCAGGTACTTGGAGAACTTGCGGATCGGCGGTACCGAGCCGAACTCCTCGTAGTATTCCCGCGCCTTCATGATCTGTTCCCACTTCGCGTCGTCGAGCTCGATGCCATCGGCCTCAGCCATGGCACGGCCGATCTCCGGGGTCCAGATGTTCATGTTCGTGAGGTAACCATCACCGTCGCGATCTGGCAGTTGCATAGTATTCATCCTCAAAGTTTTGGTTGAACCTGCGAGGCGCGGGCAGGTGCCCTGCACCCCAGTACCTGATTAATCTTGTCGGCTATTAAAGCAAATACCTTGCTGGTGGGTCAAGTATTATTTTGACAAATCATACCACCAGAAACTCCTGCAGCATCCGCTCCCGCAATGCCGGCCCAGGCAACGGGGCAAGGGCGGCACCCATGTTTACCTCCATATGCCCCACCTGGGAGGTGGCCGGGATGGCGCAGGTGATGGCGGGATGGGATACCACGTAGCGCAGGAAGAACTGCGCCCAGCTGGTGCAGCCGGCCTCGGCGGCCGAGGGCGGCAGCGCCCTGCCGCGCACCGTACCGAACAGTTCGCCGCCGCGAAACGGTCGGTTGGCTATGACGGCGATGCCGCGCTCCTGCGCCAGCGGCAACAGGCGCCGTTCCGCCTCGCGGTCATGCAGGTTATAGGTCAGCTGCACGAAATCCAGCGGCCGGATCCGCATGATCTGCTCCAGCTCGGCATGACGCCGGCCATGCGAGGTGGTGACACCCAGATAGCGGATGCGCCCTGTCGCCTTCCATTCCTGCAGAGTCTCCAGGTGGCTCTCCCAGTCCAGCAGGTTGTGCACCTGCATCAGGTCGAAACGCGTCACCCCCCACAACCGCTGTGAGGCCTCCATCTGCTGCACCCCCAGCCAGCGGCCGGGCGTCCACACCTTGGTGGCGGCGAACAGCTGTTCTGGCCGGCCCAGCCGCGCCAGGCCTTCGCCCAGCACTTCCTCGGCCCGGCCGTACATGGGTGAAGAATCGATCAGGCGGCCCCCTGCGGCAAAAAAAGCCTCCAGAACGCGCAGCCGCTGCGCCCGTTCACCGGGCAGATTACCCACATCGAACGTAATCCAGCTGCCCATGCCGATCACCGGCAGCGTCTCGCCGGATGACGGGATGGGCTTCTCCACCATCGCCGTCGCCCACGCCGGCCGCAGCAACGCCTGAGCGGCCAGGCCGCCGCCCAGGCGCAGGAATCCCCGACGCGAAACCGACATCAGCCACCTCGTGAAAACATTTGCACCGCAAAGAAGGCAAAAGCAAAAATTTACCGCAGAGGCGCCGAGGTCGCAGAGGGTACGCGCTCATTGTCTCTGTGTTCTCTGCGTCTCTGCGTTGAGGGTTTGCAGTTCTTGGCGTCCTTTGCGGTGAACCGGCCGTCAGCGGCCGAAGATGCTGCGCAGAAAGCCCTCCAGCTCGGCCCACGACTTGGCGTCCGCCTCGGCGTGATAGGCCAGCGGCATACCGAAGCGCTGGCCGTAGGCGTCGGCATCGGGATTGGTGAAGGCGTGCTTCGCCCCCGGATAGCTGACGAAGCGGTAGTCGACGCCGGCGGCGGACATCTCCTGGTGGAACACCTCGATCTGTACCTCGGTCACCATCGGGTCATCGGCACCGTTCAGTACCAGTACCCGGGTCCGCACCTTGCCCGGCTCGGCCAGCTTCTTGCTGGCGATGGCGCCGTGAAAGCTGGCCACGCCCTTCAGATCCACGCCATCCCGCGCCATGGCCAGCACCACACCACCGCCGAAGCAGTAACCGATGGCGGCGGTGGCATCGGCGGCCACGGTAGGGTGCCGCTCCAGCAGCGCCTTGGCCGCGAGAAACCGTGCACGGCGCTGATCCATGTCGCTGTTCACCGCTGTGGCGAACTTGCCGGCGTCCTGCGGATGATCGGCGGTCTTGCCGTCGCCGTACATGTCCACCGCCAGCGCGGTATAACCCAGCCGTGCCAGCATGCGTGCACGCATGCGCGCATAGTCGTTGTGACCCCACCACTCGTGTACCACCAGCACACCGGGGCGCTTGCCCTGCACCGCGTCGTCGTAGGCCAGGTAGCCCTTCATCACCGTGTCGCCGGCGTGATAGCTCACCTCCTCGCCGACCACGGCGGCATGGGCCTGAACACCGAACAGCGCCAACAGCAGGAAGCCGAGCATACGTTTCATGTGGTTTTCCTCCGGGGGATTATTGGTATGGCACAAGAATAGGCGGCGCGGCTCCACGGCGAAAGGTACGAAGGACTAAAACAAAACACCCAACGCAGAGACGCCTCTGCGTCTCTGCGTTGGATTCTGGTTTTCGTAAGGCGCCGACCGGGACTCAGGCGTCGCCATCGGCACGGCAGCAGTTGCGGCCGGCGGCCTTGGCGCGATACATGGCGGCATCGGCGCGGGCAAAGACGTTGTCCGGCTCGTCATCCGTCTTGAATACCGCCAGGCCACAGGAGATGGTGATCAGTACGCGCTCGCCACGATAGTGGAACTCGCAGCTTTCCACCGCGGCGCGGATCTTTTCCGTTACCGCGCGGGCATGCGTCAGATCGGTTTCCGGCAACAGGATGACGAATTCCTCGCCGCCGTAACGGGCCAGGAAATCGGTTTCCCGGATCTGGCCGGCAAGGATCTTCGCCACCACCTTGAGCACCTTGTCGCCGGCCTGATGGCCGTAGGTGTCGTTGATGCGCTTGAAGTTGTCCACATCCCACACGGTGAACACCAGCGGCGACTGGTAACGCTTCCAGCGCGCATACTCCTGGGTAATGCGTTCGTTGTAGGCAAGGCGGTTGTGGATCTCGGTGAGCGGGTCGATCAATGCCTGATTACGCTCCTGCTGAATGCGGTCGCGCAATGACTCGGATTCGGCCTCCAGCACGCGCAACCGACCCTTCAGATTCACTACCTCCTGCTCGGCGCGTTCGATGCGCTCATCTTCGGTGCGGCGGAATACATCCATGTGACGACGGATGGTGTCAACGCGTTCCTGTACTACCTGCTTCAGCTGCTCCAGATGCTGCGCCCGCTGCACCGAGTCCTCGATCCCCTTGACCTGTACCTGCACCTCGGCATCGAGTACCCGTCCGTCCTGCACGGTTTCGCGGTGCGCGGCGACGGCATTTTGCAGACTGTTGTCCAGCTCGCGCAGATTCTCGGTGAGCTGCTTGAGAAAGGATTCTATCTCCGCCTTTTCGCTTTGCACCCGCGTACGCATGGCGGTGACCAGATCGGCGATGCGCCCCAGCACCTGTTCCAGATCGGCATCATCCAGCGGCACGGCCAGTGTATTCTTGATGGCCTCCGCCTGTTCGTGCAGTTCGGTCGGCACGCCAAAGCGCTCCAGCAGCTGCAGTAACACCTCCTGTGGCGACACGGCGGTGGACAAGGCTGCAGTGGAGGGTTTCTGCTGTGACAGCAGCGCCGCCAGTTCCAGCGTCAGGCGCTGCAACTCCTCGGCCCGACGTGCGACGCGGAGTCCGCTGCTGACCGTGCCCAGATTTACCCCGGACGGCACCACCACCGCGGCCACCAGTTGCGCCAGCAGGCCTTTTGCCAACGCCAGTTCCTCACCGCCCTCGGTTACCGGCGCGGATGCCGGCGCAGAGGCAGGCGGAGGGGTACTGACCCCGGTATCAGGTGGGGATGCCTCGTCACGCCGAAACAGGCGCCCGAGCAGTCCCCTGGCGGCCGTCGGCTCTTCCTCGGCATGCTGTTCGGCCAGCCAGTCGAAGGCCTCGCTGATGAGCACGATCAATCCCTGCAGGTGCGGCTGGTAATCGCTGTCTGTGGTGGCGGCATTGAGCGTCTTGTTGTAGGCCTTGGCCTTGTGACCAAGGCCGCGCGGAAATGAGATCCCCTCCGTCAGGCTGCGCAACACATCCAGCGGTGTCGGCACCTTGCTGCGGCTGCGGCGCTGCTGATCCAGACGCACCAGACTTTCCGACAGTGACTGGATCAGCGCCTCCAGTTCCGTGCTGCTGCTGTTTTTGCGGATCGCATTGCGCAGCCGATCCAGCTGCGCGTTGAGCTCCTTGTCGCTGTCGTCGGCCGCCAGGGTCAGCCGTGAAATACACTGGCGCAGCACGTTTTCCGTCTGCCGCCAGTCCTTCTCCTTGCGATCAAGCTGCGCCAGTCCGTCATAATACTTGCTGCGCCACTGCTCCAGCTCGCGCGAGCTGTTTTCGTCCTGCGTCATGCTGTTCTCCCTGATTTACTGCCTTTATCTGTCCGGCACTCTCACGCGCTGCAACGCCATGCTCCCCGCATGGAGGCATCCAACCCTATGCCGGCAGATGAATATCATCGGGCAATATCAGCTCCATCGCCACCGGCAGGTGATCAGAACAGGCATGGTTCACCACATGGCAGCTCGCCACCGAAAGCTCCGGCGTCACCAGGATGTGATCAATGCTGCGGTTCGGGCGCCAGCTGGGAAAGGTGTGCCGCTCCTCGGTCGGCTCACACAGACGTGTGCGCTGGAACAGTCGCTTCATCTCCAGGCTGCCCGGTACGCAATTCATGTCCCCCATCAGTACCGCATGATGGTATCCACTCAACAGCTCGCTGATGTAATCGAGCTGCAGCAGGCGCGTGCGTTGTCCCAGCGCCAGATGGATCAGCATCACCACCAGGGCATTGTCGCCATGCCCATAACGTACCATCAGGGCACCACGCCCCGGCATCATTCCGGGCAGACGGTGCTCACTCACTTCCGTCGGCAGGGTGCGCGAAAGCAGACCATTGCCATGCTGGGCGAGATGGCCGAGATTGCGGTTGAGCTGGTGATGCCAGAAGGGAAAGCCGGCCTTTTGCGCCAGATACTCGGTCATGTGCACATAGCCGGTGCGATGGGAGCCGGCATCCAGTTCCTGCAACGCCACCACGTCAAAATCGGCGGCCAGCTGGGCCACACGATCCAGATTGCGGAAGCGGCAGCTTGCCGGTAACACATGCTTCCAGATATTGGTGACGTAGTGATGCGGACGTGAACTGCTGATACCCATCTGCACGTTGTAGCTGAGCAGGCGCAGGCGGCGACCTGCTGCCTGCGTTTCGATATGGGGAGCAGAGTCGGTCATTGCTGCCTCAGATGGGGCAAACCATTTCGCCGAGCTTGGCGGTAAGCTTGAGGTTTTCAGCATAATCCACCGGGCAGTCGATAATGCTCACGGTATTATCCGCCAGTGCCTTCTGCAAGGTCGGCAGCAGATCGGCAACACGTTCGATGCGATAGCCCCTGGCACCGAAAGATTCGGCGTACTTGATGAAGTCGGGGTTGGTGAAATCTACGTTGGAGGCGCGGCCGAACTGGTTGAGCTGTTTCCATTTGATCAGGCCGTAACCGTTGTCGTTCCAGATCAGGATCACCAGCGCCAGATTGAGACGCATCGCCGTTTCGATCTCCTGGCTGTTCATCAGGAAACCGGCATCACCGGTCACCGCCACCACCTTGCGCTCGGGAAAGGCCAGCTTGGCGGCAATGGCGCCGGGCACGGCGATACCCATGCTGGCAAAACCGTTGGAGATGATGCAGGTATTGGGGTATTCACAGCGGAACATGCGTGCCATCCACATTTTGTGTGCGCCCACATCGCAGATCACCGTGTCTTCCATGTCCAGTGCGGTACGCAGATCCCAGATGATCTTCTGCGGCTTGACCGGAAAGCTGTCGTCATTGCGGCAACCCGCCATTTCCTCCACCAGCGCATCGCGCAGCGGGCGCATGCAATGGCCCTGGTGCGGCGTGGCCAGTTCACCGATACGCACCAGCGAGTGCTTGATATCTCCCACCACGCCCACTGCTACCGGGTAATAGGCGTCCACCTCGGCCGGCGTGCTGTCCAGATGCACGATGATGCGGTCACGCGTCGGATGCCACAGATAGGGGTGATACTCCACCAGGTCGTAACCGACACAGATGATCACATCGGCGGTATCGAAACCGCAGTTGACGTGATCGCGCGCCTGCAGACCGACGCTGCCCAGCGCCAGCAGATTCTTGCTGAACGGCACCACACCCTTGGCCATGAAGGTGTTGGCCACCGGGATGTTGAGTCGCTCGGCAAAGTCTGCCAGCTGCTGCCAGGCCTTGGCCCGGATCACGCCGTTGCCCGCCAGGATCAGCGGCGCACGGGCATTGGAAATCAACTCCGCGGCGTAATCGACCCGTTCACCCGACGGCTCCGGCATGGAGGGATTCTTGACCGGCAACGGCAGTTCATCCACCTCATACTTGGCGATGTTCTCCGGAAACTCGATGAAGGCGGCCCCGGTTTTTTCGGTCTGCGCCAGCTTGAATGCCTTGCGCACCACCTCGGGGATCACATTGGGGGTGAGCAGGCGCGAGGAGTATTTGGTGATCGGGTGGAACATCAGTTCCAGATCGAGCACCTGATGCGATTCCTTGTGCAGACGTGTCGTCGCGGCCTGCCCGGCAATGGCCACCAGCGGGGCATGATCCATATTGGCGTCGGCAACACCGGTGATCAGGTTGGTGGCACCGGGGCCAAGGGTGGCCAGACACACACCGGCACGGCCGGTGAGCCTGCCATAGACATCGGCCATGAAGGCGGCACCCTGCTCGTGCCGCGTGGTGATGAACTTGATGGGCGAGTCCTGCAAGGCATCCATCAGGTCAAGGTTCTCCTCGCCCGGGATGCCGAATATGTACTCGATGCCTTCGTTCTCCAGGCACCGGACAAACAGTTGCGCCGCCTTCATGCTGCTTACTTGCTGCTGACGGTGCCGATCGTCTTGAGCTCGCGGGCCACCAGATGATCCACCACATTCAGCATGCCCTGATAGCTCTGCGCCATCGGGCCATCGGTTCGGTACTTGCCGGCCACCACCATGGCGGGCACTCCGCTGATACCATACCGCTGGGTCAGACGCTCGGCGCGGTTCACCTTCACATCCACCGCGAAGGACTTGAAGGTATCGAGAAATTTCTTCTGCTCGATACCGAACTCGGCGAAAAAGGCCGCCAGCTGCTGCTCGGTATTGAGCAGGCGTTTCTGCTGGTGCAGGGCGTTGAACATGGGGGTGTGTATCTTGTCGACGATGCCCAGCACCTCGGCGGTGTAATAGGCACGGGCATGCAGACGCCACTGATTGCTGTTGAAGATGGCCGGGATGCGAATGAACTCCACGTGCTGCGGCTTGCGCTGCAGCCACTCGTGCAGGAACGGCTCGAAGCTGTTGCAATGGCCGCAGCCATACCAGAACAGCTCCACTACCTCGACCTTGCCGGCGGCGCTGGCGGCCGGCTCAACCGGTGTCTCAAGGCGCGCATACTGAAAGCCTTCGTAAATTTCCTCCGCGGCATGAGCGGACAATGCTGCCAGCGGCAACAACAGCGCCAGGAGGGCCCGGGCGACATACTTTCTCATCATTCTGGCTCCTGATTCGGGATAACTGACAAACTGCCTGATAATGGTGTAACTATACTCCAGGTTCACGACCGGCTACAGGACGCGGCAGGCAGCATCCTTACCTGCCGCCGATGCGGCGTTCCCTGCCATGACACGGGTTGACCCCGGGAGTTGCCATGTCCAGCGACAATACCATAAACCTTACCGAATTCCTGAGCCAACAGTATCTGTGCGAGTCGCTCACCCTGCGCGAGATACAGCTCCTGCTGGAGTTCACCGAACTGGTCATCTTCAGGAAAAATGCCATCATCGCCGACATCGGCGAGGTAGGTGAGGCGCTGTACTTCATGCTCAAGGGTGAGGTGGCGCTGATCTACGAGACCGATGGCCAATCGGTGGAGATCGGCGGCATCAAGGAAGGGGAACTGGTAGGGGAGATGTCCTTCTTCGACCGCGAGCCGCGCTCGGTGCGCCTGTTGGCCAAGTCCACCGATACCCGGCTGCTGCGCCTGTCCCGTACCAGGTACCAGCGGCTGCGCGTCGAGCATCCCTTCATCGCGGTCAACCTGCTGGAACACGCCATCATCAACCTGGATCACCTGTTCCGCCGCGTCAGCCAGGACATGGCCACCTTCTCCCGCTACATCTACGGCGGCGGCAAGAAATAGATACAAGAGAAAAGTTACAAGATACAAGTTGAAAACAGCATGCGCACAGCGCACTCATTCCCTTGTATCTTTGCTCTTTCCTCTTGTCTCTGCCGTTACAGCGAGCCGTAGGAGTGCAGCCCGGACAGGAACATGTTCACCCCGATGAAGGCGAACAGGGTGATGAACAGACCGACGATGGACCACCATGCCAGCGGGCGGCCGCGCCAGCCCTTGGCGAGGCGCAGATGCAGCCAGGCGGCATAGTTCAGCCAGACGATCAGCGCCCAGGTCTCCTTGGGATCCCACGACCAGTAACCACCCCAGGCCTCCGCCGCCCACATGGCACCGAGCACGGTGGCCACGGTGAAGAAGGCGAATCCCAGGGCGATGGCCTTGTACATCACGTCTTCAATTAACTCATTGGGCGGCAATGTTGTTAGGACCCGCTCGCGTGATAGTGCCCACAGAGCTACTGCAACAAGAACAAAAGCAATCAGGCCTGACAGGACGGCATTAAGCGCTACAGACACATCAATGCCTGTGGCTGTTCCAGCTTTCAAGAGCTGATAACCGAAAACCACTACACCCATTACTCCCGAAGACGCCCAAAAAACCGTCCTGGCATTCTGACTACCCGCATATATCCGCACCAACATGGGGATTGCCACCATCGCCGCCAGGGCAAAGCCGCCGTAACCGACGAAATTGGCCGGCACATGAATCTTCATCCAGTAGCTTTGCAGTGCCGGTACCAGCGGCTGGATCTCATGAGCGCCACGGGCAAAGGCATACCACAGCAGGAAGGCCACCGCGGCGGAGATCACGGTGAGCACGAAACCGCCCAGCTGGCGATTCTTGTAACGCCCTTCGTAGAACAGGTACATCAGCGCGGTGATCACCGCAAACAGGATGAACACCTCGTACAGGTTGCTCACCGGGATGTGACCCACGTCGTGGCTGATCAGGTAGGACTCGCGCCAGCGCACCATCAGGCCGGTGAAGCCCATGGCGGTGGCGCTCCAGGTCAGCGCGCTGCCGACGCGGTTGGAGAAATCGGAGCGGGCGAACATGCCGAAGAAATAGGCAAAGGTGGCCATCACATAGAGGGCGCTCATCCACATGATCGCCGACTGGCTGCTCAGCAGGAACTTGAGGAAGAAACCGGTTTCACCACGCGCCAAATCATCGCCGTACAGCCCGATGGCAAACAGGCTGAGCATGGCGATGACCAGGCTCAACTGCCGCGTCGGTTTCCATGCCCAGCCCAGCCAGATCAGACTGATGGCCGTACCGTAGAGAATGCCTACTTCATAGGCATCCATCAGATCAACGTAATAGGTGTGGGCGTAGATAGTGCCGACCGCCGTCAATGCTGCCCACAGCCAGTCGAACCAGCCAAGTCGCTTGAGCAGCGACGGCTGCTTGAACATCTGTTCCAGGGTATCGCTTGATACGGACATCACTGCCACCTCATTGATTACGTCACATCGGTGCTGCGCGGCACCGCCTGTTCCAGCTCCACCTGCAAGGCGTGGAATTCATGCTCGAACTCCATACGGTTGCGATGACCGCTGCCGGCGAGCAGCAATCTGGCCCCGCCGTCACACTGCGTCAGCCGCACCCATACACGGCGCTGGTGCATGTAGAACATCATGAATATGCCGACCATCAGCATAGCGCATCCGAGATAAACAATATCCTTGCCCGGTGAGCGGGCAATTTGCAGACCACTGGCCTCGATATGCTCGAACTCGCTCAACTGCAGGTAAAACGGCGAACCATACGCCCCCAGCATCGACAGGGTATTCAAGGTGTCATCGAAGAACAGGCTGTCTTCCTCGCGTACGCCTTGCTCCAGATTGACGCCTTCGTCGCGCAGTACATCGATGTACAAGGCGCCCAGTACACCCTGCAACACGTTTACATAAGAATTGATGGCATCCTGTCGCTGTTCAGCGGCAATACTTGCTTCCGCATGCTTGACCACCCCGTCGATGCCCTGCTCCACAAACAGTGCCACCAGGCGGCTGATGGAATCGATCATCGTGTTGCGCACATCCCGGCTGGCGGCATCGGCGCCCAATGTATCGCCGATCTGCATCTCGACGATACGGCGCACATGGGCCGCGTCATGGGCCGCGGCCAGCACCCGCATGAAACGCTGCGGCGTGCCGGCATCATCGGACGGGATATACAGATAGCGATATTCCTCGCTCGGCGTGCTGCGCAGGCCACTCATGAAAAAGCGCCGCCCCTGCAACTCCACCGGCAACATGTAGTTGATATATTCCAGCGCCTCACCGGCCGGATTGCGCAATTTGAAAACCATGCTCGGACCATAGTTGTGAAACTTCTTGCCGCTGGTGTCGCCCTCGTCCGCCGGGAAAATGTTGTAGAGTTTGAAGTCGGTGAATTCCAGCGTGCGCTCGCCACGCGTGGTGTTAAGGCGCAGGAAACGGTTGACGTTGCTGGCCAGCTCCAGCGGCTCCTGGTGCGGCAGATCCAGCGACCACGCGCGCATCTTCAGCCCCGAACCACCATCACCGAAACTGGATTGATAGATGGCATAACCCTTGTAGATCAGGGGATGATTGACCTTGATGGTCTGACGCAACGGCTGCTCCAGGTCATCGTCATGGATCACCAGATCACTCTCGAACGATTTGGGCATACCGGTGGGGTAATGCTCGACACGGAATTGTTCCAGCTCGATGGCAAAGGGTAACTGTTGCACCAGATAGCCGTCACGCAACTGGAGATAGACCACGTTGACACTGGCGCCCTCGGGAATGCTGATACTGCCGCGGAATGAATGATTGTCCGTACCCAGGATGCTCTCGGCCGGCACCTCGCTGACGGGAATGTCGCGTGTCTCGGCGCGCAGTTCGCCGCGCAGCTCCTGCAGCTTGAGCGGCAGATTGCCGTCGATGAGGCCACCCAGGCAGATCACCACAATCGACAGGTGGGACAGGATGTAACCCAGACGGCCGGCGCTGCCCCTCATCGCTGCCACGGTGACATGACCCTCCTGCTCGCGCTTGCGCAGGCGGTAGCCGCGCGCACCGAGCAAGGCCTCGGCACGCATGGCCGCATCCCCGGTACCGTAAGCCGTATGCCACTCCGACTTGAGGTGGAAACTTTGCAGCGACTTATCCTGTACATCCAGACGGAACTGACGCATGTCGTGCAGGATGTGCGGGGTGTTGCGCCAGACACAGATGGAGGTGGAGATCAGCAGGAAACCGAGCAGCAGCAGAAACCAGGGGGCGCCGTAGATGTCGAACAGCCCCAGCGCCTTGAACACCTCGAACCAGAACGGCCCGAACTTCATCACGTAATTGGTGTACGGCTCATTCTGCTGCAGCACCGTGCCAATGACCGAAGCAATGGCAATCACCACCAGCAGGGTAATGGCCAGATTCATCGAGCCGAGGAATTCGAGCGCAATGGCGCCAGTACCGCGCCGTGTTCGCACGGGGAGTGTCTTGTCGTTCAACTCAGCCCTGCCCCTATTGATTATGTTGAGATGTTTGAGCCGCACAAAAGACATAAGTTGCAGCGAGGGTGCCGATAATATCACGCTGAGCGCCGCTCCCGGCCATCCATGGCCCCCGCGGCATACGTCCATCCCTGGACAAAAATGAAGAAGGGCGGCCCATCGGGCCGCCCTTCCTTGTTTACACCCTGCTGCTGCTGCGGGTTTAGTGCAGGCCGGCGATGTACTCGGCGACTGCCTCGATCTGGGCATCGCTCATCTTGGCCGCCACATCACGCATCATGTTGGCCGGATCGTTGCTGCGCTTGCCGTCGCGAAAATCCTTCAGCGTCTTCGCGGTGTAGGCCGCATGCTGGCCACCCAGGGCGGGGAACTTCGCCGCCGGGTTGCCGGCACCATTGGGGCCATGGCACGCCATGCAGGCAGCCAGACCCTTGCCGGCATCACCGGCACGATACAGCTGCTCACCCGGGGCCGCCTTCTCCGCATTGGCGGAACCAATGGTAGCCTTCTGGCTGGCATACCAGGCGGCCAGGTCGGCCACATCCTGATCGCTCAGGGGCGCGGCCATGGCGGTCATGGTGTCGTCCTTGCGCGCACCGGACTTGAAGTCCATCAGCTGCTTGCTGATGAACTGTTCGTGCTGACCAGCCAGGCTCGGCCAAAGGGGCATGACGCTGTTACCGTCCATACCGTGACAGGCGGAGCACACCGCGGCCTTGCCCTGGCCCGCGCTGGCGCTGCCAACCGCATGGGCCGACCCGAGGGTGCCCAGCAGCAGGACTGCAATCACTAGTCTGTTCATTAAATTACCCGATTTGTATGGTTACTTGCTTTGGGAAACCATGTAGTCCGTGGCGGCCTTCAGGTCAGCCTCGGTACAGGCGGCACAGGTGCCCTTCGGCAGCATGGCGGTACCGGGAACGCCGTTCATGGCACTCTTGTACAGCGCGTCCATACCCTTGGCGATGCGCGGAGCCCATGCCGCCTTGTCACCCTGGCGGGGGGCATTGGCAGCGCCGGAAGCATGGCAGGCCACGCAGCTCTTGTCGTAAATGGCCTTGCCGTCGGCGGCCATGGCAGAAGCAGAGATCATCATTGCGCCGGCAGCGCATGCAACCAGAAACTTGTTCATTTAGCGGGCTCCTACTCTTAAATTCCAATCAAGAAAGCGTTTAATTATGCGGGTCGGCGTACAATAATGCCAATATTCCGCGACCCATCCGGAAAGACAGGGCTATATACCAATATTGGGAATCGCCGGTCAACAGCAACGGCCGGGAAACCGGCCCCCACCCCCCGAAATGCCACAAAACAACGCCATTTACTGATGAATCCCGTCAATCATTATCGTCAGGCCGTGTTCCTGCTCGGCGCTCAGCATCTGCGCCAGCTACCCAGCGACAGCGGCATCGAGGTGGCCTTCGCGGGCCGTTCCAATGCGGGCAAGTCCAGCGCGCTGAACATTATCACCGCCATCAAGGGACTGGCGCGCACCAGCAAGACACCGGGGCGCACCCAGCAGATCAATCTGTTCGGACTGGACGAGGGGCGCCGCCTCGCCGACCTGCCCGGCTATGGCTATGCCAAGGTGCCGCCGGCGATGCGGGATCACTGGCGCAAGAATCTGGAACAGTATTTCAACACCCGCAGCTGCCTGCGCGGCCTGATCCTGCTGATGGACGTGCGCCACCCTCTCACCGAGTTTGATCGCATCATGCTGGAGTGGTGCCGCCATAAAAACATGGCCGTGCACGTGTTGCTGACCAAGGCGGACAAGCTCAAGCGTGGCCCGGCCTCTGCCGCCCTGCAGCAGGTGAGACGCTTTCTCGCTGACTATCCGGAGGCCTCGGTGCAACTGTTTTCATCCCACGACGGCCAGGGCGTGGATGAGGCGCGGGCACTGCTGGATCAGTGGTTCGGCTATGCCGTGGAAGAGGCCTGCAACCCCGCCTGAAGCGCCCTGCAAAATGACCGGGCAAAAAAAAACCCCGGCGCCGAAGGGGGGAAGGCGGCCGGGGCTGATCAAGTCGCCTGACTCAGGGGGAGGGAGTCAGGCTGTTGTTCCCACCAGGGAGAGAGAAAGTGGGAAAGCGCAGTGCGCTTACCAAATGAGACTGAGGGGTTCGGGAAAAGTTCTGCAATTCGCCAATTGCATCATTAAATATTTCAATGGCATCAATTAATCCAGCCAATAGATAACCGGATACCGCACTCCCGCCGCCCACCGGGTGGAATCGATGTCATCTTCGCCACCTTTCCCTGCAAGCATCTGCCGAGACTCTTCCGCCACCTCTCAATGCGCCTCATCCCAGTTGCAGCCGACACCCACCTCCACCAGCAGCGGCACCTTGAGGTCGGCGGCACCGGCCATCAGGCGGGGAATTTCTGCTTTTGCCGTGTCCACGTAGTCCTCCGCCACCTCGAACACCAGTTCGTCGTGCACCTGCATGATCATGCGTACCTTGCCTGCGGTGCCCTGCTGCCAGGGATCCACGGCGATCATGGCGCGCTTGATGATGTCGGCGGCGGTACCCTGCATGGGGGCGTTGATGGCGGTGCGTTCGGCGTACTGGCGGCGCTGGGCGTTGCTGGCCTTGATGTCCGGCACGTAGAGGCGACGGCCGAACACGGTTTCCACGTAGCCCTGCTCCCGCGCCCGCTCGCGGGTTTCGTCCATGTAGCGGCGTACGCCGGGGTAGCGCTCGAAGTAGCGCTCGACATAGGTCTGGGCGGCAGCACGATCGATGCCGAGCTGGCGCGCCAGGCCGAAGGCGGACATGCCGTAGATGAGGCCGAAGTTGATGGCCTTGGCGCTGCGGCGCATGTCGGCGCTCACCTCGCCCGGGGCCACGCCGAACACCTCGGCGGCGGTGGCGCGGTGGATGTCCTCACCGGCGGCAAAGGCCGTGAGCAGACCTTCGTCACCGGACAGGTGGGCCATGATGCGCAGCTCGATCTGCGAGTAGTCGGCCGCCAGCAGCTTGCAGCCCGGGGGGGCGATGAAGGCCTGACGGATGCGCCGCCCTTCCACCGTACGCACCGGGATGTTCTGCAGGTTGGGATCGGAGGATGACAGCCGGCCGGTCGCGGCCACCGCCTGATGATAGGAGGTGTGCACCCGTCCGCTCCTGCGGCTCACCTGCTCGGGCAGGCGATCGGTGTAGGTGGACTTGAGCTTGGCCATGCCGCGGTGCTCCAGGATCAGGCGCGGCAGGTCGTAGCCGTCCAGGGCCAGTTCCTGCAGCACCTCCTCGGCGGTGGACGGCTGGCCGGTGGGGGTCTTCTTCAGCACCGGCAACTGCAGGCGCTCGAACAGGATCTCCTGGATCTGCTTGGGCGAGCCCAGGTTGAACGGCCCACCGGCGGCGCTGTAGGCCTCGCGCTCGATGTCGTGCATGCGCGCCGCCAGTTCGCTGCTCTGCCGCTTGAGCATGGCCACGTCCACCAGTACCCCGGTCCGCTCCAGGCGCGACAGGATCGGCACCAATGGCAGCTCGATCGCCTCATATATCCCCTTCAACGCCACCTCGGCAGCAACCCGCGGCCACAGGGCACGGTGCAGTTGCAGGGTGATGTCGGCGTCTTCGGCAGCATATTCCGCCGCCTGTTCCAGGGGCACCTGGTTGAAGCTGAGCTGTTTGGCGCCCTTGCCCGCCACTTCCTCGAAGCTGATGGTCTTGCGGCCCAGGTATTTGAGAGCCAGGGAATCCATGTCGTGGCGGGTGGCCGTGGAGTCCAGCACATAGGACTGCAACATGGTGTCGTGGACGATGCCGCGCAGGGTGATGCCATGGTTGGCCAGCACGCTCATGTCGTACTTGAGGTTCTGCCCCAGCTTGGGCCGGGCCGGGTCTTCCAGCAACGGCCGCAACCGTTCCAGCACCACGCTGCGATCGAGCTGGTCGGGGGCGCCGGGGTAGTCGTGCGCCAGGGGCACATAGGCCGCCCGCTCCGGCTCCACCGCGAAAGACACGCCGACGATCTCCGCCTCCATGTAATCCAGGCTGGTGGTTTCCGTATCGAAGGCAAACAGGTCGGCGGCGGCGAGGCGTTCCAGCCAGGCATCCAGCTGCGCCGCGGTGAGCACGGTGTCGTACTGCCGCTCCGCAGCCGGGGCCTCCGATGTCTGCGGCGACTCCGCTGCCTCCTTTCCCTCCAGCAGGTCGCCCAGCCAGGTCTTGAACTCCATGCGGCCGTACCACTCGCGCAGGGCGGCGGTGTCGGGCGTGCTGCGCCGCAAGTCCCGCGGACCCTGCTCCAGCGGCACATCGCACTTGATGGTCACCAGCCGGCGCGACAATGGCAGGAAGCCCAGGCTTTCGCGCAGGTTGTCGCCAATCTTGCCCTTGATGGTCTCGGCATGGGCGATGATCGCGTCGAGGGAACCGTATTCCTGCAGCCACTTGACCGCCGTCTTCGGCCCCACCTTGGGCACGCCGGGGACGTTGTCGCTGGTGTCGCCGATGAGGGCGAGATAGTCGACAATGCGCTCCGGCGGCACACCGAACTTTTCCACCACCCCGGCCGGGTCCATCACGGTGTCGGTCATGGTATTGACCAGGGTGACGTGGCCATCCACCAGTTGGGCCATGTCCTTGTCGCCGGTGGAGATCAGCACCGGCATCCCGGCGGCGGCCGCCTGCCGCGCCAGGGTACCGATGACATCATCCGCCTCCACACCTTCCACCATCAGCAGCGGCAGGCCCATGGCGCAGACAATGGCATGCAGCGGCGCGATCTGGCTGGCCAGTTCACCGGGCATGGGCGGGCGGTGGGCCTTGTATTCGGCATAGAGATCATCACGAAAGGTCTTGCCCTTGGCGTCGAACACCACCGCCACATGCTCCGGATCGTAATCGTTGAGCAGGCGGCGCAGCATGTTGACCACGCCGTAGACCGCCCCGGTGGGCTCGCCGCGGGAATTGGTCAGGGCCGGCAGGGCGTGAAAGGCGCGGTAGAGATAGGAGGAGCCGTCCACCAGGACCAGCGGTTTGTCGTTCGGATCGGACATGGGTGTGATTTGTTGTCTGGCTAACGGGAATTACGACTACAATAGCCGCTTTGCCGTTGGCTGCGCGATACCTCCATGAGCGACGATCACAAATCCCACCATCCGGGCATGGCGCCCATCGACGATTCCGCCCTCAGCCGCGAGTCGTGGAAGATCTTCCAGATCATGGCCGAGTTCGTCGAAGGCTTCGAGCGCCTGGCGCGCATCAGCCCGTCGGTGTCCATCTTCGGCTCCGCACGCTTTGCGCCCGATCACCCCTATTACAAGCTTACCGAGGACATCGCCCGCGCCCTGTCCGACGCCGGCTTCTCGGTGGTGAGCGGCGGCGGCCCCGGCATCATGGAGGCCGCCAACAAGGGGGCCTTTGCCGGCAAGTCACCCTCGGTCGGCCTCAACATCCAGCTGCCCCACGAGCAGGCCGGCAACGCCTACCAGGACATCCGCCTCACCTTCCGCCACTTCTTCTCGCGCAAGGTGATGTTCGTGAAGTATGCCGCCGCCTATGTGGTGATGCCCGGCGGCTTCGGCACCCTGGACGAACTGGCCGAGATCCTCACCCTGGTACAGACCGGCAAGACCCGCCGCATCCCCATCATCCTGGTGCACAGCCCGTTCTGGAACGGACTCATCGACTGGTTCCGCGCCACCCTGGTGGCGGAGAAGACCATCAGCCCGGAAGACCTGGATCTGTTCCAGGTACTGGATGAGCCGCAGGACGTGGTCAATGCTATCTTCAACCATTATGAACACCGCGGCTTCGAACCTTCCGCCGAAGAGCGGGAAATCCTCCTCGACCTGTGACCCGACCCACCATGCGCCCAATCCTGCTCCCTGCCGCCCTGCTGCTTTCCTGCTCCATCCATGCCGCGGAGCAGCCTGAACCCCTGCCCCCGCCCCCCCTGTCCGAAGAGGCCGCCATTGAAGAGGCCGAGCAGCTGCAGCCGGAGGTGACCATCCGTACCCGTGGCGACGCCACCGTCGAGGAATACCGCCACAACGGTCGCCTCTACATGGTCAAGATCACCCCGGCCAAGGGCTATCCCTATTACCTCATCGACAGCGACGGTGACGGCAATCTCGACACCCGCCGCAACGAGCTGGACCCACCCAACATCAACCGCTGGATCCTGTTCCGCTGGTAAGTCCCTGATTCGCCGTGAGTGCACTGTTCGGGTGCAACGCTTATCCACAAAATCTGTGGATAAGTCTGTGGATGAAGTGGTGACATACCACTCCGGAGGGCGCCACCGCTGGCCCGTTCTTAAATCGGTCACACTTTAACCACCGCATAATATATGTTTATTTTCAACATGTTATAAAAATAAATGCGCCCTGCGGCGCAAGCGGACACTCACTTTCGCCACCCGCCGCGGCGTTTTGACTTACTGTGCATAAACGCGCCCTGCCGTATAGGAAAATTCCTACAAATCGGTCCCCGTTGGCGCTGCGGCAAGCCCTTCCGTACAATGTGCCGCTGTTTTCCCCACCCCATTGATGACCCCATGCAGCAACGGCTGGAACAGATTGCCGCCGTCATCGACGGCCTGAACGAATGGACCGGAAGACTGGTTGCCTGGCTGACGCTGGCCATGGTGCTGGTAACCTGCGCCGTGGTGCTGCTGCGCTATGCCTTCGACCTGGGCTGGATCGCCGTGCAGGAATCCATCACCTATCTGCATGCGGTGGTATTCATGCTCGGCGCGGCCTACACCCTGCGCCACGACGGCCATGTACGTGTCGATATCTTCTACCGCCGCTTTTCGCCGCGCGGCCAGGCCTGGGTGGATCTGTTCGGCGCCCTGCTGCTGCTGCTGCCGGTATGTATCTTCATCCTGTGGATCAGCTGGGAATATGTGGCTGCCTCCTGGGCACTGTACGAGGGCTCGCGCGATGCCGGCGGCCTGCCCCTGGTCTACCTGCTCAAGAGCGTCATTCCGCTCATGGCCCTGCTGCTGCTGCTGCAGGGCATCAGCCAGATGCTGCGCAGCCTGCTGGTGCTGCTGGGCCATCCCGAGGACGCCCCGGCCCATGACGCCAGGGTGGAGCTCTGATGACGGAGTGGCTGCCGCTGCTGCTGTTCTTCACCGTCTGCCTGGTACTGCTGGCGGGCTATCCGGTAGCCCTCAGCCTGGCAGGTACCGCGCTGATCTTCGCCCTGGGCGGCGCAGCCATGGGAACATTCGATGCCAGCCTGTTGCAGGCCCTGCCCAACCGCCTGTTCGGCATCATGACCAACGAGACGCTGATCGCGGTGCCGCTGTTCGTGTTCATGGGGGTGATGCTGGAGCGCTCGAAGGTGGCGGAAAACCTGCTCGACACCATGGCTGCGCTGTTCGGCCCGCTGCGCGGCGGTCTGGGCATCTCGGTGGTCGTGGTAGGCATGCTGCTCGCCGCCAGCACCGGCATCGTCGGCGCCACCGTGGTGACCATGGGCCTGCTCTCCCTGCCTACCATGCTGAAGCGCGGCTACAGCCCGCAACTGGCCGCCGGCACCATTTGCGCCTCCGGCACCCTGGGCCAGATCATCCCGCCCTCCATCATCCTGATCCTGCTCGGTGACGTGCTGTCGTCGGCCTACCAGCAGGCGCAGCTCGACATGGGCATCTTCTCGCCGGAAACCATCTCGGTGGGCGACCTGTTTGCCGGCGCGCTGATCCCGGGCCTGGTGCTGGTGCTGCTCTACGCCGTTTATCTGCTGGGTGTTGCCGTGCTGAAACCGGCGGCAATGCCTGCCTTGCCGCCCGAGGATCGCGCCCTGCGCGGCACTGCGCTGCTCAAGCGCCTGTTCACCGTGCTGCTGCCGCCGCTGCTTCTGATCCTCGCGGTGCTTGGCTCCATCCTGGCCGGCATCGCCACGCCCACCGAGGCCGCCGCGGTGGGCGCCATCGGTGCCGTGCTGCTGGCCACCAGCCAGCGCCAGCTCGCCCTGCCGATGTTGAATGAGGTGATGCGCAGCACCACCCAAATTACCGCCATGGTGTTCCTGATCTTCATCGGCGCCTCGCTGTTCTCCCTGGTGTTCCGCGGCTACGGCGGCGATGAACTGATCGAGGAGTTACTCTCCGATCTGCCGGGTGGCGTCGTCGGCGCCATGCTGGTGGTGATGCTGGTGATGTTCCTGCTCGGTTTCATCCTTGACTTCATCGAGATCACCTTCGTGGTGGTACCCATCGTGGCGCCGATCCTGCTCGCCATGGGCCTCGATCCGGTCTGGCTGGGCGTGATGATCGCCATCAACCTGCAAACCTCCTTCCTCACCCCGCCCTTCGGCTTCGCCCTGTTCTACCTGCGCGGCGTGGCGCCACCCGAGCTCACCACCGCACAGATCTACCGCGGCGTGATCCCCTTCATCGCCATCCAGCTGCTGATGCTCGGGCTGCTGGCATGGTGGCAGGCACTGGCCACCTGGCTACCCGGCGTGCTGTACGGCCGCTGACATGTCGCGTTACCGTCCGCCGCAACCGCGCAGCTCGCTGTATATCACCGCTGCCGGCTACCAGCGTCTGCAGGAGGAATTGCAGGGCCTGTGGCGACGTCGCGCCGATGTGGTCAAGGCGCTGTCCGCGGCCGCCGCCGAGGGCGATCGCTCGGAGAACGCCGAATACATCTACCGCAAGAAGGAACTGCGTGAAATCGATCGCCGTATCCGCTATCTGCAGAAACGTCTGCCCGAACTGAGCGTGGTAAGCGCAGCGCCCAGCGATCCGTCGCGGGTATATTTCGGCGCCTGGGTGAGCGTGGAGGATGAGGATGGCGCCGAACATACCTGGCGCATCGTCGGACCGGACGAGTTTGATGCAGAGCAGGGCTGGATCAGCATGGACGCGCCGCTGGCGCGCGCGCTGATGAAGAAGCAGGTAGACGACGAAGTGGAACTCGAACTGCCCAGGGGCAGGGCACGCTACTGGATTATTGCCATACGCTATACACCATGACCCGCAACGACCGACACCATTCCATCGCCGACCTGCTGCTCGCCATCGAGGCGGAAATGCGCCGTATCGACCTGTGGGAAGAGATCGCACCCGACCCGCAGGCCCTCGCCAGCAGCGCGCCCTTCTGCTACGACACCCTGCAGTTCCAGCAGTGGCTGCAATGGATATTTCTGGCACGCATGCGCGCCCTGATCGATGCGGGCGCCCCCCTGCCCGGCGCCTGCGACATTCAGCCCCTGGCCGAACACAGCTTTGCCGAGCTGCCGCAGGACACGTCGCACTTGCTGAAACTCATCGGAGAAATTGATCGCAGCATCAGCACATCCTAGTCCGCAACCACGCCTCCAGCATCTGCGGCGGTAACGGCTTGCTCAGATGGTAGCCCTGTATCACATCGCAACCACGCATGGCCAGGGCCTGCTGGGTTTCCGCCGTCTCCACCCCCTCTGCCACCACGGCAAGTCCCAGGTCATGTGCCAGATCAATGGTGGAGGCAACAATCATCGCATCACTGTCATCCTCAAGCATGTCAGCGACGAAACTGCGATCGATCTTCAGCTCACTGAGGGGCAAGCGTTTCAGATAGGCCAGGGAGGAGTAGCCGGTTCCAAAATCATCAATGGACAATGCCAGACCCATCTCGTGCAACCGCCGCACCACCTCCAGAGCCCGCGCCGGCTCATGCATGAAGGCACTCTCGGTAATCTCCAGCGAAAGTTGACGGCTATCGATCTGCCAATGCTCCAGCAACCCGGCCAGCAAACCGGGCAGCGCGCCATCCAGCAGATTGTGCGGCGACAGATTGACGGCCACCTGCAACTGCACGCCGAGCCGATTCCACTCGCTGCACTGGCGCAGTGCCTCGTTCAGTACCCAGGTGGTAAGTGGCCGAATCAGTCCTGTATCCTCTGCCAACGATATGAATTCATCCGGCGTGATGGGACCGAACTGCGGATGTTGCCAACGTGCCAACGCCTCTACCCGTTCCACGCGGCCACTGGCCAGCATCAATTGCGGTTGGTAGTGCAGCTGCAAACCACCATTCTGGATGGCCTTGCGCAACTCCCCAAACAGATTGAGGCGGCGCAGGCTATGCGGATCACGCTCGCTTTCATATACCGCATACCCCTCACGCACACGCTTGGCATAGCGCAGCGCCACATCCACCCGTCGCAACAACGTGCTGGCATCTGCACCATGCTCCGGATACAGGGCAATACCAATGGTCGCGCCGATATCCAGGCTTGACCCCTGGACGTCGAATGGCTCGCTGAGCAGGGCATGCAAACTTTCTGCGATGCTCAATGCCATGGCCCTGTCGACCGAGGGCAACAGCAGCATGAACTCCCCGCCACCAGGACGGGCCAATACATCGGACTCACGCAATTCATGGCGCATCCGCTCTGCAAGCTGCTGCAACAGCAAATCACCGGTTTCATGCCCCAGCGTGTCGTTGATCTCACGCAAGCGATGCAGCTCCAGCGAGACCAGCGCGAAGGTATCCTGTCCCTGCCCTGCCAGTTCGACCGCCTGGGTAATGCGATCATGCAACAGTTTTCGATTCGGCAGGCCGGTCAACGCGTCATACCGGGCTGCATGCTCCAACTCACGGATGTGCTCTTCCCGCAATGTCTCCCGATCCCGTGACTCCTGCCGCAAGCGACTCTCCCAGGACGCCATCTGCCACTCGGCCCGGCCAAGCACCACGTAGTAAAACGTAAACAGCACCATGCCGACCACCACCGCTATCGTAGCGATCAGCGTGGTGGTATCGAATAACTGGCCGAAGCGCTGTGACACATCACGCAACAGCAGCAACCGCCCGACCTCGCGTAAATCGATATCCTGCACCGGCAGGGACAGACTCCATAACCGACGCGCATCCGCGGCAAACAGCGGCAACATCAGTTCCTGCTCAACACCAAAGGCCTGCTCCGGAAGACGGGCCAACGTATGAAATGGAATCACCGCATCGCTCAGCCGCCCCCATTCCGCCTCGCGTCCGAGCATGCGCATACCCGCTTCCCAGTCGGCACGTTCGACATGCTGCTTGTCGATCAGCAGCAACAGATCGATGTCGAATGCCGTCGCCATCTCGGCGAACAATGATTCCACCTCCTCGCCCAGCTCCAGATAACCAAGCAGGCGACCATCCACATGCCATGGAATCACCACGCGCAACGTGAAGGTGCCCAGGGGGCCGAGTTCTGCGCCATAGGAAAGTTTCCCGCTCCGCTCTGCTTCCAGTGCGGTATGCCGGTTGATCACATCGCCATGCCGCTGCGGGTGATGAACCCGCAGGAAACATACCCTTTGCGGGTCGAGAAAATAGAAGTGGGTTATGTTGAGCTGGTTGCGCAAACGCTCGAAAACCGGCTGGGCCTGCCTCAGCAGCAGCTCCCGATCCCGCGCCGCAAAGGCACGGCGCAATCCGGCATCCTGTTCCAGAAAACCGAGCGCTGCCTGCATCTTCTCGGCATGACTGCGCAGTTGGGTCGCATACACTGACTGGATGGAGTTCCCGCTACGCTGGAACTCCTCTGTGATATGGCTGCTTTCCTCCAGATAGATCACCACCAGCAATAATGCAAACAACAGCAGGCTGGCTGCCACAAAGGATGGCAGGATACGGGCTTTGAGTTTGAATGCCGCCATACTTGCACTACCGACCATGCCGGCATCCCCTGCTGGCTCGAATTATTTTATTTCGCAAAAATATGCAATTTTTCACGCCAGAATTAACCATGGATCGCGAAAGGATACTAGCGCCCCGTACACACTAACGCAACAAGGAGGCAAACACCGGCCTGGTGGAGTCCGGCCATCTGCCGCATGGTCGGCAACCCCTGTTCAGCGGATGGATTCGATCGTGTGATGCCGTTCCGGCACCTGCGGCGCAATCAGCGCATGACCCTGCATCTGCCAGTGCACCAGCTCGGTAAACGCCAAGGGCACCAAATCGACAAAATCGTATAAATCGGCTGCAGTGTAGTGGTAATCCTCCGCCGCCAGGGCACATACCTTGAACTCCACACCCAGGCTGGCGTAATAGCGCATGCGCTCCACCTCATCACGATACTCGTCGTAGTTCTTGCGCGCCACGGTGACCAGTTCGGTGCCATGCAGCACCACCTTGATCGACATCATCTCCGGCGCAAAACCGTAAGGTTCCTCTGATAGCGGATTGATCAAGGCCCGGATCCAGTACAGCGCCGCGCCCATCTTGGCCGGATGGTCGAGATAAAAGTCGTACACCACCCGCGGCGGCTCGTAGGGCGGCGTGGTGATGCGTGCCTCGGCAATGGCCGCGGATGATGACAACAACAACAGCAAGGGAATGAGTGCAGTACGCATGATGGCCTCCTGTGAGGCGGGCCTAGTACTGCAACTATAGTCGAACAAATTAGGGAGCGGGCTTCAGCCCGACCCGCACGCTGACCGTAGGATGAGTAGAGCGAAGCGAAACCCATCAAGCAACCGCAAAATGGTGCACGGTGCGCACCCTACAGCACTTCACGCGCCGCTCGTAGGGTGGATAAGTGCAGCGCATCCACCAATTCGCGGCACGGTGGATGCGCTGTACTTATGTCCATGGATGGACGGTATTTGGCGGAAGGCAGAATGCCGTTAGCCATATCCACCCTGCACACTCACGATCCCCCTACCTCGTGCTCTATTACCCGCCCGCACGCGCGTTGAGGAAGGCGCGCTCCGATACGTCATGCCAGGCCACCACCTGATCGCGGAATTTGACGAACGATTCGTATACCTTCTTCGACACCGGATCCTTGGCAGCGATCTCCGCCACCACCACATCCGAGGTCACCTTCAGCTGACGCAGCACATCGTCGGGGAACTTCTTCAGCTGCACCTTGTGCCGGGTCACCAGGGTATGCAGTGCTTCGTTATTGCGCGCGGTGAACTCGGACAAACCATCCATGTTGGCCGCCTTGCAGGCCGTGAGCACGATGGTCTGCAAGTCCTTGGGCAGCGCCTTGAAGGCCTTTTCGTTGATGAAGCACTCCAGCACCGTGCCCGGCTCATGCCAGCCCGGGTAGTAATAGAACTTGGCCGCCTTGTGCAGACCGAAGGCGAGATCGTTGTACGGGCCGACCCACTCCACTGCATCGATGTTGCCCGATTGCAGGGCCTGGTAGATTTCACCGCCGGGCAGATTCACCGGCGTACCACCCAGGCGCTGCAGCACTTCGCCGCCGAGACCCGGGATGCGCATCTTCAACCCCTTGAGATCGGCGACGCTGTTGATCTCCTTGTTGAACCAGCCGCCCATCTGCACCCCGGTGTTGATCGCCGCCGTCGGGATCAGGCCAAAGGGTTTGTATACCTCTTCCCACAGCGCCATGCCGCCGCCGTGATACAGCCAGGCATTCATCTCCTGCGCCGTCATGCCGAAGGGCACCGCCGCGAAGAACTGCGCCGCCTCGCTCTTGCCCTTCCAGTAATACGATGCGCCGTGGCCCATCTCCGCCGTGCCGCGCGACACCGCATCGAAGATTTCGAAGGCCGGCACCAACTCGCCCGCGCCATACACCTTCACCTCGATGCGCCCGCCGCTCATCTCCTCGATGAGCTTGGCCAGATGGTTCGCGCCGGTGCCCATGCCGGGAAAATTCTTCGGCCAGGTAGTGACCATTTTCCATTTGAACTGGGGCGCTGCCTGGACCAATGGCGTGGCTGCCGCGCCCGCCAGTACCGCACCGGCCCCTGCACCCTTGATGAAATCACGACGTTTCATTGCATGTTCCCTCGCGCTATTGCGTTCTCATACCGTTGCCAGATTGGCATAGGCCAGCACCAGCCACTTGCTGCCCACGTGATTGAAGTTTACCTGCACCCGCGCCTGCGCACCCTGACCTTCGTAGGCCAGCAGCACGCCTTCGCCGAACTTGGGGTGCATTACCCGCTGGCCGAGGCGCAGGCCGTCGGGTGCCGCGCCGGCGGCACCGGTGCCGTGAAAGGCCGGCTGGGTGACGCTGCCGCGCAGACGCACTTCCTCGATGAATTCCGCCGGCACCTCGCGGATGAAGCGCGAGGGCCGCGTGTAGTGTTCCTCACCATAAAGACGGCGCACTTCGGCGTAGGTGAGAAACAGCCGCCGCATGGCGCGGGTCATGCCCACGTAGGCCAGGCGCCGCTCCTCTTCCAGCCGTCCCGGTTCGTCCATGGAACGCTGGTGCGGAAACAGGCCTTCTTCCATGCCGCAGAGAAACACCAGGGGAAACTCCAGGCCCTTGGCCGAGTGCAGCGTCATCAGCTGCACGGCATCCTCCCACTCGTCGGCCTGGCCTTCGCCCGACTCCAGCGCCGCGTGGGCCAGAAAGGCATCCAGCGGCAGCATTGCGCCGTGGGTCTCTTCGTCGAACTCGAATTCGCGTGCCGCGTTGACCAGTTCTTCCAGGTTCTCGATGCGTGCCTGGCCCTTTTCACCTTTTTCCTTGCGGTAATGTTCGATGAGTCCGCTGAGCTGCACCACGTGCTGCGTCTGCTCGTGCAGCTCCAGCGCCGCGGTGTCGGCGGACAGGGCATCAATCAGATCGAGAAAGGCCTTGAGCGCATTGGCCGCGCGCGCCGCCAGCATGTTGCGTTCGATGATCTCCTGGGCCGCACGCCACAGCGACAGGCCGAAGGCGCGGGCATGTTCGCGCACCACCTGCACGGTGCGATCGCCGATGCCGCGCGTCGGCGTGTTCACGGCACGCTCGAAGGAAGCATCATCATGGCGATTGGCCACCAGGCGCAGATAGGCCAGGGCGTCCTTGATCTCCTGCCGCTCGAAGAAGCGCAGGCCGCCGTAGATGCGGTAAGGCATTTGCGCCTTGATCAGTGCCTCTTCCAGCACGCGCGACTGGGCGTTGGAGCGGTACAGCAATGCCGCTTCGTCGCGCCGGTTGCCCTCGCTGACCCACTGCCTGATCTGGTCGACCACGTAGCGCGCCTCTTCCAGTTCATTGAAGGCGCCATAGAGCCGGATCGGTTCGCCCTGCTCACCCTCGGTCCACAGCTCCTTGCCCAGACGATCCTCATTGTGATCGATCAAGGCATTGGCCGCGTTGAGTATGGTGGCAGTAGAACGGTAATTCTGCTCCAGCCGGATCAGGTGCACATCGCGCAGATCCTTGCGGAACTGATGGAGGTTTTCCACCTTGGCACCGCGCCAGCCGTAGATGGACTGGTCATCATCGCCCACGGCGAACACCATGCCGGACTCACCCGCCAGCAGGCGCAACCAGGCGTACTGAATGGCGTTGGTGTCCTGGAACTCATCCACCAGGATATGGCGGAAACGCTGTTGGTAATGCTGTAGCACGTCGGGGCGCTTGAGGAACAGCTCGTGGGCGCGCAGCAGCAGCTCGGCGAAGTCCACCTGGCCGCTGCGCCGGCAGGCGTCCTCATAGCTCTGGTAGAGCTGCACCATCATCTTCAGGTAGGGATCGCCGTAATGTTCCACCGCCGCCGGCCGCACACCCTCGTCCTTGCGCGCGTTGATGAAGCCCACCACCTGGCGCGGCGGCCAGCGCGCGTCGTCCACATTGGCCTCGCGCATCAGGCGCTTCACCAGGCGCTGCTGATCCTCACTGTCCATGATCTGGAACGATTGCGGCAGGCCGGCCTCCTGCCAGTGGGCGCGCAGCAGACGATGGGCCAGACCGTGGAAGGTGCCCACCCACATGCCACCGATGGGTGCCTGCAACAGATGTTCGATGCGGCCGCGCATTTCATGCGCCGCCTTGTTGGTGAAGGTCACCGCCAGGATCGACCACGGCGAGGCATTCTCGGCGCGGATCAGCCAGGCGATGCGGTGGGTCAGGACGCGGGTCTTGCCGCAGCCGGCGCCGGCCAGGATCAGCAGATTGCCGGGAGCTGCGCACACGGCTTCCCGTTGTGCGGGATTGAGGTCGTTCAGCAGGTCGGAGACATCATCTGACATCCGGCCATTCTAACAGATGGCCCTCCCCCACGGCGCCAGAAGGCACCGCAGGGGACGAGATCAGCGTCAGACCGTAAAGCGCATTACATGCTTGTGCAGGTGATGGGCCAGTTGGCTCAACTCTTCGGAGGCGGCAGCAATATGGTGCACGCTCTCGCCGGTACTGTCGGCATTTGCCTTGATGACACCGACGTTGCGTGCCACTTCGGAGGCGACGGCCCCCTGCTCCTCTGCCGCCGCCGCGATCTGCTGGCTCATCTGGTGGATGGTAGACACGGTGGCATTGATGGTATCCAGGGCGCTGTCGGCCGCCTCGGCACTGGCGACCGTCTGATCCGCCCGTTTGCGACCGGCCTCCATCACGGTCACCGCCTCGCGGGCACCACCCTGCAGGCGACCGATCATCCCCTCGATCTCGCCGGTAGCATCCTGCGTACGCTTGGCCAGGGTGCGCACCTCATCGGCCACCACCGCGAAACCACGGCCCTGCTCACCGGCACGCGCCGCCTCGATGGCGGCATTGAGCGCCAGCAGGTTCGTCTGCTCGGCGATGCCGTTAATCACATCCAGTACCTTGCCGATTCCGGCACTCTCCTGTGCCAACTGCTCGACTACACCGGAGGCGCGCTTCACCTCGTCGGCCAATCCGGCGATACCGCGGGTCGTCTCGTCCACCACATGTTTGCCACGGGCGGCACTCTGCTCTGCCTCTTCGGTGGCGCGCGCCGTGCGGGTGGTATTGCTGGCCACCTCCTGCACGGTGGCGCTCATCTCCTCTACCGCGGTAGCGACCTGATCGGTTTCCTGCAGCTGTTCACGCATGGCCGCACTGGTTTGATCCGTAATGGAGGACAACTCCTCCGACGCCGTGCTCAGGCGATCGGTAGAACCGAGCACCTCCCGGATGATGCCCTGGAAATCCTCCAGCAGACGATTGAAGTTGTCGGCCATGGCCGACACCTCATCACGACCGCTGATCTGGGCGCGCAGCGTCAGGTCTTCCTTGGTGCGCACCTGATCCATGACGGCACGCAGCTGATTGATCGGCAGCAGTATCGCCCGGGCCAGAAGAATCATGACACCGATGACCACGCCGAGGATGGCCAGCGAAACCACGGCCACCATCCACTGGGTCTGTCGCTCTACGGCATCGACTTCCGTCTTCAGGCCCGTCGCCAGCGCATCCAGGGCGGTTTCGGTTTTATGTACCGTCTCCCGCATCCGCCCCATTACGCCTTCGCTGCTGGTCAGGCCCTTTTCCCGCTCGGCCGCCACCAGGGCATGGAAATCACGCCGGTAATCGACCAGGCGTGACTGCAAGGCATTTTTGACCTCGGTATTGTAGTTAGCGGAGGCAATTGACTCCTGCATGCGAGCCAGATTCTTGTCGAAGGTTGCCACATAACTGGCATCCAGACGCAACATGAAATCCTTCTCGTTGCGCCGCAGCATCAACATCTGCCACATCAACCGGTCGTCATTGTATTGCTTGAGCAACTCTTCCACTTCATGCACGGTCTTGCGCAAGCCGCCATACAGGCCGTCCTTGGGGTGCAGCCCGATTCGTTGCTGCACCTCAATCAGCTGTTCGAACGATTTGCGGTATTCCGCCGACACGGTCATGAACTGCTGCAGGGGTGCCGTATTGAGACCGGCCTCATGCATGAATGTGGTCAACTGCCCGGCACGATCGGCCAGCGCCTGGTAGCTGGCAGCAAAATGTTCCGTGTATTTGAGATCCAGGCGGGCGAGAAAATCTTTCTCATGCCGACGCAGCAAAAGCATGTCACTGCGCAATTGCTCGGCCAGGATGCGATTCTCCCCCAGCTCGACCAGTGTGGTCGCGCTGTATTGGACCAGGGCGACTTCACTGGCCAGGCCAAAGGTAACCATGAAGGTTAGAAGGACAAGACGGTTCTTGATGGTCATCGAAACTCCCTTTCCAGCGTGGGCTGGCTTTGTTGTTGTTGTGAAGCAATTTTCATGCACACCCTGCTATCGCCGCTTTAACCTCTGTGGCGATCAGGACATGCGCATTCATGGTGCGCCGGCCAAACCGACAGGTGCTATTCTGGTGCAGTACAGCCTGCCCATCCGGCCACGGCCAGGGATTTTTCCCTGCATGGTCAGGCCACCCCCGAATCACTTCCTGGGGAACAGAGTTGGCATCTCATTACAACAGGTATTTGCGCCACATCAAGCAAGCCCTTGCACACGCCGGCAACTATAACCATGGAAGATTCCCATTATCAACGCATGGGTGGTGATGCAGCAGTCCGCGCCCTGGAGGATACGGTCGCCGACGCCGCCCTGCGCGACGAGCTGGAGGCTGCCTTCCGCAAGGTCGCCGACTTCATGCTCAACCGGACGTGAAGACAAAAGAACTTGTCCACCGATAGGCGTCCAGGAGCGCCTTGAAAACCCGAATGTCGCAGAGACGCGGAGGCGCAGAGAACAAGATTGCTGGTCCTCTGCGCCTCCGCGTCTCTGCGGCGGGTTTTGGTGTTCATCGCGCAGTGAAAAACTTTAGGCCAGCCAGTCGCGCGGCGGCAGGAATTTCTCGTACAGCTCGGCCTCGGCGCTGCCCGGTTCCGGGTGCCAGTCATAGCGCCACTTCACCAGCGGCGGCAGGGACATCAGGATCGATTCGGTACGACCGCCTGACTGCAGCCCGAACAGTGTGCCGCGATCCCACACCAGGTTGAACTCCACGTAGCGACCGCGGCGATAGAGCTGGAAGTCGCGCTCGCGCTCGCCGTAAGGTGTGTCACGATGGCGCCGGGCGATGGGCAGATAGGCGCCGAGATAGCTGTCACCGACACTTTGCAGGAAGGCGAGGCATGGTTCGAAACCCCAGGCATTGAGGTCGTCGAAGAAGATGCCGCCGACACCGCGCGCCTCGTTGCGGTGCTTGAGAAAGAAATATTCGTCGCACCACTGCTTGTAGCGCGGATAGACATCATCGCCAAACGGCGCGCAGGCGGCGCGGGCGGCGCGATGCCAGTGCACCACGTCGTCCTCGAAGCCGTAATACGGCGTCAGGTCATAGCCGCCGCCGAACCACCACAACGGCGTCTCGCCGGCTTTTTCCGCGACAAAGAAACGTACATTCATGTGCGAGGTGGGTACATAGGGATTGCGCGGATGCAGCACCAGCGAAACACCCATGGCCTGCCAGGAACGTCCGGCCAGTTCCGGGCGCACGGCCGTCGCCGAGGCGGGCAGGCTGTCACCCGTCACATGGGAAAAGTTGACCCCGGCCTGTTCGAACAGTGCGCCGTCGGCCAGTACACGCGTGCGGCCGCCACCGCCCGTGGCGCGCTGCCAGGCATCCTCCAGAAATGTCGCGGCCCCGTCTTCCTGCGCCAGGGCGGTACACAGGCGATCCTGCAGGGAGCGCAAATACTGTTCGACACGGGCAGGTTCAGGTGGCGTCATCGGCTGGCCTCACGGACCGGGAACGGGAAGCGCCGATTCTAGCAGCCCGGGCCGGCCAGGCAGCCGACAAAACGCAACCGGCGCAGCGGTGCGGTCAAAAGCGGTGTAAAATCGCGCCTTTCCGGCCCACGGGCCGCAAGCCAAGGAGAGTACACATGCAGCCGTTGGTCGGCCTCATCATGGGCTCGAAATCGGACTGGGACACCATGAGCCATGCTGCAGGCATGCTCGACAAGATGGGCGTGCCCTATGAAACCCGCGTGGTCTCGGCCCACCGCACACCGGATCTGCTGTTCGACTACGCCGCCGGCGCCGCCGGGCGCGGGCTGGAGGTGATCATCGCCGGCGCCGGTGGCGCCGCCCACCTGCCGGGCATGGTGGCGGCCAAGACCGTGCTGCCGGTGCTTGGTGTCCCGGTGCAGTCCAAGGCCCTCAACGGCCTGGACTCACTGTTGTCCATCGTACAGATGCCTGCCGGCATTCCGGTCGCCACCCTGGCCATCGGCAACGCCGGCGCCGCCAACGCCGGCCTGCTCGCCGCGGCCATCCTCGGTGCCAAGCATCCCCAGTTCCGGCAGGCGCTGGAACGGTTCCGCCGCGAACAGACCGAGACCGTGCTGGCCAACCCCGACCCGCGGGGGGATGCATGAGGGTAGGTGTCCTCGGCGCCGGACAACTGGCGCGCATGCTGGCCCTGGCCGGTCATCCCCTGGGAATGCGCTTCGCGTTCCTTGATCCGGCGTCGGAGAGTTGTGCCGCCGCCCTGGGTGAGCATTATTGCGGCGATTACGGCGACACCGCGCTGCTCGATCGCTTCGCCGCGGCGGTGGATGTGGTGACCTATGAGTTCGAGAACGTGCCGGTGGCGTGCGTGGAATATCTCGCGCGCCGGCGGCCGGTCTGGCCCCCGGCCGGGGCCCTGCACACGGCGCAGGACCGGCTGCATGAGAAGACCCTGTTCCGCGAGCTGGGTATCGCCACACCGCCGTTCCAGGCGGTGAACAGCCTGGAAGAACTGAAGCAGGCGGTGGCCGGCATCGGCCTGCCCGCCGTGCTCAAGACGCGTCGCCTCGGTTACGACGGCAAGGGTCAGGCCGTGCTGCGCCAGCCCGAGGACATCGACGCCGCGTGGCACCGTATCGGCGGCGTGCCGCTCATTCTGGAAGGCTTCGTCGCCTTCCAGCGCGAGGTTTCGATAATCGCGGTACGCGGCCGCGACGGCGAGATACGCTGCTATCCGCTGGCGGAGAACATCCATCGCAACGGCATTCTCCATCTCTCACGCAGTTGTGTCGGCGACTCCATGCAGGAGCAGGCCGAGAGTTACATCAAACTGCTGTTGGAGCAGCTGGACTACGTCGGTGTTCTGGCGCTGGAGCTGTTCCAGGATGGCGCGCGCCTCATCGCCAACGAGATCGCGCCACGGGTGCACAACTCCGGGCACTGGACCATCGAAGGCGCGGAAACCAGTCAGTTCGAGAACCACCTGCGCGCCGTGTGCGGCCTGCCGCTGGGCAGCACGGCCGCGCTCGGCCATGCCGCCATGCTCAACTTCATCGGCACCCTGCCGCCGCGCGAGGCCGTCCTGGCCATGGATGACGTGCATCTGCACTACTACGACAAGGAAGAGCGACCCGGTCGCAAGGTGGGCCATGCCACGGTGCGCGCCACCGCTGCCGATGCGCTGGAGACACGGCTGCAACGCCTGCTCGACGTTACCGGGCTGCGCTAGCCGCGGACACCAGCCTTAACCGGAGCGCACCACACGATCGCTGCGGCCGTCGCGGATTTCGGTCGGCCTGTCCAGGCCGCCCAGCGGGCCGTGCAGGATGAAATCGAGGCGGCCGCCGAATACCCGCTGCACGGTGAGTGGATTACGTGCCGGGGGACGGCTGCTGATGTTGGCGCTGGTGGAGACGATGGCACCGCCAAACCGCTGACACAGGGCAGCGGCCAGGGGATGCGCCGTGACACGCACGGCAAGGGAATCATGCCGGCCACGCAGCCATACCGGCACGGTGTCCGACACCGGCAGCAGCCACGTTACCGGGCCGGGCCAGGTTGCCAGCACCTTGCGTCGCAGCGGATCGGGCAGTGGGCCGACATAGGGTTCGAGCTGGGTGAGGTCGGCGGCAATGAGAATCACGCCCTTTTCGACCGGCCGCTGTTTCAGCGCCAACAGGCGCAGCACGGCATCCGCATCCAGCGGGTCACAGCCCAGTCCGTACACCGCCTCGGTGGGATAGGCGATCACCCCGCCGGCATGCAACGCCCGCGCGGCCTCACGCACCTGCCATTGACTACTCATCGGAACCTTCCGCGTCAGGGCAGGATGTCAGCTGCGCTCACTCTTCATCACCACCACCGCCCGGCGGCGCCACCTGCTCCGCGTAGCCGCATTCCTTCTGCGGGCAGACCTTTTCGGTGCCGCGGCGCTTGGTGGTCTTGAGCGTGAGGATCGGCCAGCCGCACTGCGGGCAGGGCTCATTGACCGGTGGATTCCACACGGCGTACTTGCAGTCCGGATAGGTGTTGCAGGAGTAGAACAGTTTGCCGTAGCGTGATTTGCGCTGCACCAGGGTGCCCTTCTTGCACTCCGGGCAGACAACGCCGGTGTCCGCCGGCTTTTCCAGCGGCTCGATGAACTTGCACTTGGGATAGGCCGAGCAGCCGATGAACTTGCCGTAGCGGCCCTGACGGATGATCAGCGGCGAGTCGCATTTCGGGCAGGTGCGGCCCTCCACCACTTCCGGCGGCGCCTCTTCCTTCTGCTCGGCGGTTTCGTTCAGGTTGCGCGTGTAGTCGCACTCGGGGTAGCCGCTGCAGCCGATGAAGCGGCCGCGCCGGCCCAGACGGATGGACAGCGGCTTGCCGCATTTGGGGCAGGCCTCGTCCATTGCCTCCTGGGTGACATCCTTGCGGCTGACGTCTTTTTCCTTGGTATCCACCAGATCCTTGAACGGCCCCCAGAACTGCTCCATTACCGGCACCCAGTCCTTCTCACCGCGGGAGACTTCATCCAGCTCGTCTTCGAGACGGGCGGTGAAGTCGTAATCGACGTACTTGGTGAAGTGCTCGGTAAGGAACTTGTTGACGACGCGACCGACGTCGGTGGGGATGAAACGCTTCTTGTCCATCTCCACATACTCCCGCTGCTGCAGGGTAGAGATGATGCTGGCATAGGTGGACGGCCGGCCGATGCCATATTCTTCCAGCGCCTTGACCAGTGAGGCTTCCGAATAGCGCGGCGGCGGCTCGGTGAAATGCTGTTCGGTGCGGATCGCCTTGAGCTCGACGCTCTCGCCTTCCTTCAGCGGCGGCAGTAGACGATTGTCATCACCTTCCTTGTCCTTGGCATCATCCACGCTTTCCTCGTATACCGCCATGAAACCGGGATTGACCACGGTGGAGCCGTTGGCGCGGAAGATATGGCCCTCGCCGGCCGACATATCCACTGCCACGGTATCGATGGTGGCATGTACCATCTGGCAGGCGATGGTGCGCTTCCAGATCAGTTCATACAGCCGGTACTGCTCCTTGCCCAGGTGATCCTTGAGTGCATCCGGTTCACGCAACACGGAGGTGGGGCGTACCGCTTCATGCGCCTCCTGGGCATTTTTCGATTTGGTCTTGTAGGTGCGCGGCTCTTTCGGCACATTGTCCTGGCCGAAGCGCTCGGCGATATAACCGCGGATCTCGTCCAGTGCCTCCTGCGCCAGATTGACCGAGTCGGTTCGCATGTAACTGATGAGACCAACGGTCTCGCCACCGATATCGATACCTTCGTACAGCTGTTGCGCGGTACGCATGGTGCGCTGCGCGGTGAAGCCCAGCTTGCGCGAGGCCTCCTGCTGCAGGGTGGAGGTGGTAAAAGGTGCGGCCGGATTGCGCTTGCGCTGCTTCTTCTCCACCTTGCTCACCACCAGCTTGCCGCCGGCGGCCTTGGTCAGCATCTTCTCCGCTGCCTTGGCCTGCTTGCTGTCGGTAATGGAAAACTGGGTCAGCTTCTCGCCATCGAGCTGGGTCAGCTTGGCACTGAAACCCTGCCTGGCCGCCAGGGCATCGGCCTCGATGCTCCAGTATTCGCGCGTCGTGAATGCCTCGATCTCCAGCTCACGCTCGACAATCAGGCGCAACGCCGGACTCTGCACGCGGCCGGCGGAAAGACCGCGGCGGATCTTCTTCCACAGCAGCGGCGACAGATTGAAGCCGACCAGATAGTCCAGGGCGCGGCGCGCCTGCTGTGCATTGACCAGATCCATGGCCAGTTCGCGCGGGTGCTCGGTGGCCTCCTGGATCGCCTTCTTGGTGATTTCGTGGAACACCACGCGGGCCACCTGCTTTTCCTTGAGCAGGCCGCGTTCCTTCAGTATTTCCAGCAGATGCCAGGAAATGGCCTCACCCTCGCGATCCGGGTCAGTGGCCAGATAAAGGCTGTCGGCTTTTTTCAGCGCCTTGGCAATGGCATCGACATGCTTTTCGTTCTTGTCGATGAGCTGATACTTCATGGCGAAACGGTGGCCGGGGTCGACAGCCCCTTCCTTGGGTAGCAGGTCACGCACATGACCATAGGAGGCCAGCACCTCGAAATCCTTGCCCAGGTATTTCTTGATGGTCTTGGCCTTGGCCGGCGATTCAACGATGACGAGGTACTTGCTCATGCCGCTTCCTTAAAAAACAAATGCCCGCGTAATGCGGGCATACCTTATATTGAACTGGGTGACGCGCCTGACTGCACTGTTCAGTGCAGCACGCCCGCCGTCTCGTCCAGAACCAGATCTTCCATCCACGCGAACGCGGCCTCGCGGCCGGGCTGGTTGAACAGAACCATCAGGATCACCCATTTGAGCTGTTCCAGATCCACCTCGTCCTCTTCCAGCGCCATCACCCGATCGATCACCATCTCGCGCGTGGCAGCGTCGAGCACGCCCATTTGTTCCATGAACAGGATGAAACCTCGGCATTCGGTGTTGATCTTCTCCAGCTCCGGCTCCGAGTAAAGACGGAGGGACGCGGACGGCACTGCCGGCGGTGCATCATCCTGCAGCTCGGCCAGGCCTTCCAGCCAGTCGAAGGCCTTGCGGATCTCGTTTTGCCTGAAACCCGCTTCCAGCAAAACCTCTTTTAGCGCGTCCTGATCCTCGTCGAATTCGGTGTCATCATCCATGTAGTTCTCGAACAGGTACATCAGGACATCAAACACATTTTGCTTCATTCAGAGGCTCTCTTTGCTGGTTCGGGCGTAACCTCCGCCCGCCGCGGAGGCCACATAACCCTCCAGTTCCATCAATAACAGCATGGAGGAAACGGCATCAGCCGTCAATCCGCTGCGCTCCACCAGGATGTCCACGGCAGTGGGCGCGAAGTCGATGCAATCGAGCAGACGCCGGTAATCCGCATCAAGGATGAATTCACCGCCCGCTGACATGGACTCCTCTGCCAGCACCGCGCGCAACTGCGGCGCCAGCTCCTCCAGAATATCCTGTGCCGTCTCCACCAGCTTGGCCCCATCGCGGATCAGGCGATGGCAGCCGCGGGCCAGCGGATTGTGGATCGAGCCGGGGATGGCAAATACCTCGCGCCCCTGTTCCACCGCGCTCCTGGCCGTGAGCAGCGAGCCGCTGCGCAGTGCCGCCTCCACCACCAGCGTGCCGAGGGCGAGGCCGCTGATGATGCGGTTGCGACGCGGGAAATGGCCCGGCAAGGGCGGCGTACCCGGCGCATATTCACTCACCAGCGTGCCGCCGCCATCGATGATGGCATGGGCCAGATCACGGTGGCGCGCCGGGTAGATGCGATCCGGGCCGGTGCCGAACACGGCGAGGGTCTGCCCCTTGCCGGCCAGCGCACCACGATGGGCGGCGGCATCGATACCGAGGGCGAGGCCACTGGTGATTATGAGACCGGCACCGGCCAGTGTGCGGGCAAACTGCTGCGCCGTCTCCTCGCCCAGCGGGGTTGGATTGCGGCTGCCCACCACCGCCAGCTGCGGCTGCGACAGCGCCTCTACATTGCCGTGCACGAACAGCAGCGGGGGGGCATCGCTGATCTGTGCCAGCAGCGGAGGATAGTGCGGGTCATCCAGCCGCAGGATGCGGCGTCCGTTGCCGGCCCAGGCCAGATCGTGCTCCACCGCATCCCAGGCCGGTACGCGCAGCGCAGCGCGCAATTCGGATTCCAGCGTCGCATCGCGTGCGCCCAGCTCGAACAGCTGGCGTGGCGTACCGTAATGCGTCAGCAATTCGCGCACCCGCACCGGCCCGACACCGGGCAGATGCAACAGGGCCAGCCAGTAATGGAGTTCGTCGTGTGAGGTCATCGTCGGTCAGCCATGTCCCTATAGCCAGTGCGCAGTATAACGGCATCGACCGGAAAATGATGAACCCCCAATGCAAACGGCGCCCGTGGGCGCCGTTGCAGGGTGAAGCGGACTTTGCCGCTTACGGGTTGGTGACCATGTCCATCACGTGCATGGTGCGGGTTGCCTTCATCACCAGCCCGTAACTGACACGCTCGAAGGTGCGGAATATCATCAGCGTACCGGCATGCTCATCAGGCATCTTGACCAGCTCATTGTCGCGCAGGCGATCACGCACCATCTCGCCGGACTGGTAGATGGCCAGTACATGACCCGGCTCCATCCCCTCGCGCTGGCCGAGGCTGATGGCGACCACCTGGTACTGGCCGATGAGGGAGACACCGCCGGGGACGGCGATGATCTTCCCCATCACCTTGTCCTTCGGTGCACGCGGCATGAAGCTGGTGTCAGGCAGGCTGTCATTGGCCGGCAACAGGCGGTCACCGTTCAATATCTCGCGTGTGGACGAGGTGATCTGCAGGGTGGACACGCCGCTGAACTCCTTCAGCTGCACATCACCCAGATGAATCGCCTCGTAGCCGATGATCTCCCGCGGATTGTCCGGATTGCGGTAAATATCGCCGGGGCGCACCACCACGTATTCGGTCATGTCGGCATCGGCCAGGCCGCGCACATAGACGCGATGGCCAGGGCCGGCGATGAGATGCTTGTCGGCCGTGGAGATGATGTAGGGTGCGGCCTCCAGCTCCTTCTCGGTCACCACGCGCGGGCGGCTCAGGAACGGGCGGATGGCGTCGATGGGGATGGTGGGAATGGCGCGATCCAGCCCTTCCACCCGCACCTTCGGCGACAGCCGTTGCTCGGGAATGCCGGGGGCGGTGGTACTGATGACGCCGCCACGGTGAATCTGGATGATTGGACGTCCATCCCTGTACGCCAGGATCAGGACATCACCGGGATAGATCAGGTGCGGGTTGGCGATCTGCGGATTGCTGTCCCACAACTCCGGCCAGCGCCACGGGTCTGTCAGGAAGCGGGAGGAGATATCCCACAGGGTATCGCCCTTCACCACCACATAGCGTTGCGGGGCCTCGGGCTTCACCACCAGCGGCGCGGGGACAGGGGCGGCCACCGGCTCAGGTTGCGCCTCAGGGGCGGGCGGCTGTTGCGGCGTGCCGGCACAACCGACGACAATGGCTGCCGCCGCCAGGGCGGTGAGCAGCCGGGGGATACGGAGCGGATTCTTTTCCATGGGCGTCCCGTAGATGTTTGTGTCGAATTCAGAGGCCGTCCCGGTGGAACGGTTTCCCCGTACTGACCCCTACCCGCAGAATCAGATTGGCGGGTCGTCCTGAGAGTCAGAACCTAGTATCATCATTACTTTAGCAGCAAGTCTTGCGCAATTACTATAGGTTTGTCACGGAAAACCACCATGGCCCTCCTCAACATCCTCCATTTTCCCGATCCACGCCTGCGCACCCGCGCCGCGCCGGTAACGCAGGTGGACGACACCATCCGCCGCCTGGTGGATGACATGTTCGATACCATGTACGACGCACCGGGCATCGGCCTGGCGGCCACCCAGGTGAATGTGCACCAGCGCGTCATCGTCATCGACGTGTCGGAAGAGAAAAATGAGCCCCGGGTATTCATCAATCCCGAAATCATCAGCCGCGACGGCGTGGAGCAGATGGACGAGGGCTGCCTGTCGGTGCCCGGTGTCTATGAAACCGTGGAGCGGGCGGAAAGGGTGAAGGTGCGCGCCCTCAATCGCGACGGCCAGCCCTTCGAACTGGAGACCGACGGACTGCTGGCGGTGTGCATCCAGCACGAAATGGATCACCTGGAGGGCAAGCTGTTCGTGGACTACCTCTCCAGCCTCAAGCGCGAGCGCATCCGCAAGAAGCTGGAAAAACTGCGCCGTCAGACGCTGTAGAAAGTCCCTTCCTACCGCCGAGACGCGGAGGACGCAGAGATTTTCCGATCAAATGATTTTCTCTGCGTCCTCTGCGTCTCGGCGGTGGCAATTTTGAGACCCGAATGAACACGTTCCCTGCCCTGAACATCATCTTTGCCGGCACGCCGGAGTTTGCCGCCGTGGCCCTGCGGGCGCTGCTGGCCTCGCGCCACCGCGTCGTTGCCGCCTACACCCAGCCCGACCGTCCGGCGGGGCGCGGCCGCAAGCTCACCCCCAGCCCGGTCAAGGCGCTGGCGCTGGAACACGGCGTGCCGGTGTACCAGCCGTTGTCACTGAAGGATGAGGCGGCGCAGGCGGAACTGGCCACCCTCCGGCCCGACGTGATGATTGTCGCCGCCTACGGCCTGCTGCTGCCCAGGGCCGTGCTGGAGTTGCCGCGTTACGGCTGCCTCAACATCCATGCCTCGCTCTTGCCGCGCTGGCGCGGGGCGGCGCCGATCCAGCGCGCCATTCTGGCCGGCGATCCGGAGACCGGCATCACCATCATGCAGATGGACGTGGGACTCGATACCGGCGCCATGCTGCACAGGGTCGCCACCCCCATCGGCGCCGACGATACCGCCGCCAGCCTGCATGACCGCCTCGCCGCCCTGGGCGCCGCGGCCATACTCACCGCCCTGGATCAGCTCCAGGCCGGCACCCTGCGCGGCGAGGCACAGGACGACGCCTTGGCCAATTACGCCAAAAAGCTGGACAAGGCCGAGGCGGCCATCGACTGGAGCCGCAGTGCCCTCGAGCTGTCGCGCCAGGTGCGCGCCTTCAATCCCTGGCCGGTGGCCCAGGCCCGTCTCGGCGACGAGGTGCTGCGCATCTGGCAGGCCGAAGCGCTGGACGAAGCCCACAGCGCCAGCCCTGGCCAGGTGCTGCGCGCCGGCCGTGACGGCATCGACGTCGCCACCGGCAACGGGCTGCTGCGCCTGTTGCGCGTGCAGCTGCCCGGCGGCAAACCGCTGGCCGCCGCCGATTTCCTCAACGCCCACACCCTTGACGGAGCGACCCTCGGCAATGGCTAAGGTCAAACATGACGACGCCCGCAGTGCGGCGGCCAAAGTAATCCACCAGGTGCTGGCCGAGGGGCGCTCGCTGGCCGCGGTACTGCCGCCGGCACTGGCCGGCGTGCCGCCTGCCGAGCGCGGCCTGGCCCAGGAACTGTGCTATGGCACCCTGCGCTGGGCGCCGCGGCTGGAGGCCCTGGCCGGGCTGCTGCTGGACAAGCCGCTGCGCGCACGCGATGGCGATGTGCATGCCCTGCTGCTGGCCGGCCTGTACCAGCTGCTCTACCTCAATGTGCCGCCCCATGCCGCGGTATCGCTTACCGTGGAGGCCACCGCGCGGCTGCACAAGGAGTGGGCGCGCGGCCTGCTCAACGGCGTGCTGCGCCGGCTGACGCGGGAACAGGAAGAACTGCTCGCCGTGGTGGATGCCGCCGAGGCCGCCGCCCTGGCCCACCCCGCCTGGCTGCTGGCCCGCTTCCAGCAGGACTGGCCCGATCACTGGCAGGCCATCGCCGCAGCCAATAACGAACGCCCGCCCATGACCCTGCGCGTGAACCGCCTGCGCGGCAGCCGCGAACAGTATCTGGAGCGACTGCAGCAGGCCGGCCTCGCCGCCAGCCCCGCCCTCCATGCCACGGATGCGATCACCCTGGAGACTCCCGTGGTGGTGGAGCGATTGCCGGGCTTTGCCGACGGCGACGTGTCGGTACAGGACACTGCGGCGCAGCTCGCCGCCGGCCTGCTGCAACTGGCACCGGGGCAACGCGTGCTGGATGCCTGCGCCGCCCCCGGCGGCAAGACCGGCCACATCCTGGAAACCTGTCCCGAGCTTGCACTGCTGGCGCTGGATAGCGAGGCGGAACGGCTGACACGGGTGGAGGAAAACCTGACGCGGCTGGGACTCACGGCGGAACTGTGCACCGGCGATGCCGGCGACCCGGCGACCTGGTGGGACGGCCGCCCCTTCGATCGCATCCTGCTCGACGCCCCCTGCTCCGGCAGCGGCGTGATCCGCCGCCACCCCGACATCAAGGCCTTGCGCCGACCCGAGGACATCACGACACTGGCGGCGCAGCAGGCGCGGCTGCTGCGTGCGCTGTGGCCCTTGCTGGCGCCGGGCGGTATCCTTGTCTACGCCACCTGCTCGATACTCACGGCGGAGAACGCCGGACAGGTGACGGCGTTCCTGCATGATGAGGCGCAGGCGCGCGAACTCCCCCTTGCCACTGCCTGGGGACAGGCCGTGGCCGCGGGGCGGCAAATCCTGCCCGGCGAGAATGGAATGGATGGTTTTTATTACGCAGCTCTCGGCAAGGCATGACATGGCGCCAGCCGGCTGGCGCCGGTTGCTGTGCGTGCTCGCCCTCGGGCTGTGCGCTGCGGCCAGCCACGCCAGCGGTTTCGAGGTGCGCGCTGCCGCCACCAAGCTGCAGGATGAGTCCTACCAGCTCACCGCCCGCATCGACTATCAGCTCAGCACCGAGATGCTCGACGCCCTCAACAGCGGCGTTCCCCTCACCCTGCGCCTGGAGATCGAGGTGCAGCGCCTGCGGCGCTGGTGGGCCAACGAAACGGTGAAGAAGCTGGAACAGCGCCACCAGCTCACCTATCACGCCTTTTCCGATCAGTACCTGCTGCGCAACCTGAACAGCGGCACACTGACCATCTACCACACCCTCAACCTGGCCCTGGCCGCCCTCGGCGCCCTGGACGATTTCCCGCTGCTGGAGGCCGACCTGATCGCGCCGGGCGAGGAGTATCAGGTGCAACTCCGCACCGCCCTGGATATCGAGGCGCTGCCGGCACCGCTGCGGCCGGTGGCCTATGTCACCCCCGCCTGGCGCCTGTCGAGCGCGTGGTACACATGCTCCTTGACGCCTTAAAGCGCCTCACCTCCGGGCCGCGGCCGGTGGCACTGCTGTTTGTGCTGCTGCTGGCATCGTTCTACCTGATGAGCGGCGCCACCCAGAACACCGCCCTGTTCGGCCGCCTCTATTCCTTGCTGCTGGCAGTGAACATCCTGGCCCTGCTGCTGCTGCTCGCCCTCATCGGGCGCAACCTGGTTCACCTGCTGCAGCAGTACCGCGAACATGCCCCGGGCTCGCGCCTGACCCTGCGGCTGGTCGTGATGTTCGTGCTGCTGGCGCTGGCGCCGGTGTCGGTGGTGTATTACTTCTCGCTGCAGTTCCTCCACCGCGGCATCGACAGCTGGTTCGACCTGCGGGTGGAAAAGTCACTGGAAGATGCGCTGGAGCTGGGCCGCGCCTCCCTCGACGGCCGCCTGCGTGAACTGTTGCGCCAGACGCGCCAGGCCGCCGGCGAACTGGGGCCGGTGCCGGACGGCACGGCGGCGCTGAAACTGAATGAGCTGCGCCAGAACAGCGAGGCGGCGGAGATGACCCTGCTCACCCTGCGCGGCCGCCCCATCGCCAGTGCCAGCATGGACCCCAGCGCCATCATCCCGGCCATGCCGAGCGAGGCGGTGCTGCAGCAGCTGCGCCAGGGCCTGGACTACGCCCGCCTGGAACCGCTGGGCGATGCCGGCATGCACGTGCGTGTCGCCGTCACCCTGCCGTCACTGGAGCCGGGGGCCGAATCCCGCGTGCTGCATGCCCTGTTCCCGGTGGCGGAACGCCTCAGCCAGCTAGCCGACAGCGTGCAGGAGGCCTATTCCCAGTACAAGGAACTGGCCTTCCTGCGCCAGCCGCTCAAATACAGCTTCACCCTCACCCTGTCGCTGATCCTGCTGCTGTCGCTGCTCACCGCCGTGTGGGCCGCCTTTTTCTCGGCGCGGCGGCTGGTGGCACCGATCCGCGACCTGGCCGAGGGCACCCGTGCGGTAGCCGAGGGCGATTATGACAAGCGTCTGCCCCTGCCCGGCCGTGACGAACTGGGCTTTCTGGTGCGCTCCTTCAACGAAATGACCTACAAGATCGCCCAGAGCCAGCTGGCCGCACGCCACAGCCAGCGCCAGGCCGAGGAACAGCGCACCTACCTGGAGGCGGTGCTGGGCCGCCTTTCCTCCGGCGTGCTCACCCTGGACGGTGACGGCGTGCTGCACACGGTCAATGCCGCCGCCGGCCATATCCTCGGTGCCGAACTGGACGATGTGGTAGGCCGGCCACTGCAGGAACTGCCGGGGCGCCACCCGGTGCTGGATCAGTTCGTCGCGGCCCTGCTGCCGCACCTGACACCGGCCGAGCCGGACTGGCGCGCCGAACTGGTGTTGTTCGGCCCGAAGGGTCGCCAGGTGCTGATGTGCCGTGGCGCCCTGCTGCCGGGCAACGAACAGATCGGCGGCGGGCATGTCATCGTGTTCGACGACATCACCGCCCTGATCCAGGCCCAGCGCGATGCCGCCTGGGGCGAGGTGGCACGGCGCCTGGCCCACGAAATCAAGAACCCGCTTACCCCGATCCAGCTCTCCGCCGAACGGCTGCGTCACAAGTACCTCACCACCATGCCGGCAGCGGACGCCGAGGTACTGGACCGTTCCACCCATACCATCGTGCAGCAGGTGGAGGCCCTGAAGGAAATGGTGAAGGCCTTCTCCGACTACGCCCGCCCGCCGCAGATGCGGCTGGAAATGGTGGGCATGAACCGCATCATCAGCGAGGTGGTCGATCTGTATCGCACCGACCACCGGCCGGTCAGCTTCGACCTGCAGCTGGATGCCCGTACCCCTGCCATCGAGGCCGATGCCGGCCGCCTGCGCCAGGTTCTGCACAACCTGATCAAGAATGCGCTGGAGGCCTGCGGTCATGACGGCGCCCACCTGCGCATCACCACCCGCTGCGCCGAGGAAACGGGCTGCCGCTATGTGGAACTCGGCGTATGCGATGATGGCCCCGGCATCCCCGAAGAACTGCTGACCAACCTGTTCGAGCCCTACGTCACCAGCAAACCCAAGGGCACCGGCCTGGGGCTGGCCATCGTCAAGAAGATCACGGAAGAGCACGGCGGCATGATTTGGGTGGAGAACCTGCCCGAAGGGGGCGCGTGCATTATCATTCGCTTGCCGGTGAAGGCTCGGGATGAGGGGCCAGGAACTAGAAATCAGATACAAGAGTGAAGAGGAAAGATACAAGGGAAGGTGTGCGCGGCGCGCACGGCCATTTGAATTCAAAACAGCATGAGCGCAGCGAGTTCATTCCCTTGTATCTTGTCACTTGTATCTTGTATCTGATTTCTAGACCCCGGCCCTGATACACACAGAGGATTCAAAACCATGGCGCACGGCTACATCCTGGTAGTGGACGACGAGCCGGACATCCGTTCGTTGCTGCAGGACATCCTGCGCGACGAAGGCTACGAGGTGGACATGGCGGAAAATGCCGCCAGCGCGCGCAAGGCGCGCAAGGCGCGCCGGCCCGATCTGGTCTTGCTGGACATCTGGATGCCGGATACCGATGGCATCTCCCTGCTCAAGGAGTGGAGCGAGGAGGGCCCGCTCACCGCCCCCGTGATCATGATGTCGGGCCACGGCACGGTGGAAACCGCCGTGGAGGCCACCCGCCTCGGGGCCTACGACTTCATCGAGAAACCGCTGTCACTGGCCAAGTTGCTGACCACCGTGAAACGGGCGCTGGAGGCCTACAACCTGCATCGCGAAGTGGTGGGGCTGAAACGGCTGGCGCAGCCCGTCGGCGAACCCATCGGCCGCAGCAGCGTGATGCAGCAGCTGCGCGAACAGATCAAGCGCGTTGCCCAGCACGACACCACGGTACTGATCAGCGGCGAATCCGGCAGCGGCAAGGGCGTGATGGCGCGCTACCTGCACGCCTGCAGCCCGCGCCGCGACGGCCCCTTCGTCGATGTCGGCGTCGCCTCGCTGCTGGGCGACAATGCGATGGTGGAGCTGTTCGGCAGCGAAGAAGACGACAAGGTGCACTATGGTCTGCTGGAGCAGGCCAACGGCGGCACACTGTTCCTGGACGACATCGGCGACATGGACAGCGCCACCCAGGCACGCCTGCTGGGTGCGCTGGAGACGCGCAGCTATCACCGCGTCGGCGGCACCGAGCCGGTCAAGGTGGACGTGCGCGTCATCGCCGCCACCCATCACGACCTGGCGCAGCGCGTGCGCGACGGCAGCTTCCGCAACGACCTCTACTACCATCTCAATGTCGTGCCGCTCGGCGTGCCGCCACTGCGTGAGCACAGCGAGGATGTCACCGACCTGATCACCTTTTACATCGAGCATTTCGTCAGCCAGGAGAAACTGCCCTACCGCACCTTCACCGTGGCGGCACAAAACCGTCTGCGCAACTATCCCTGGCCCGGCAATGTGCGTGAACTGCGCAATCTGGTGCAGCGTCTGCTCATCGTCGGCAGCAGCAGCGAAATCGATGCCGGCGAGGTGGATGCGGCGCTGGGCGCCGCGCGCAGCATGACGCCGGCCGCGCTGACAACGGACGCCGACCTGCCGCTACGCGAGGCGCGGGAGAAGTTCGAGCGCAACTACTTTATCGAACTGCTGGCCCGCCTCGACGGCAACATCAACCAGGTAGCCCAGCATTCCGGCATCGAACGCACCCATCTGTACCGGAAACTGAAATCCTTGGGTATTGATGCCAAGAGCCGAGGTTAGGGTAGATACAAGAGCAAAGAGGAAAGATACAAGGGAGTGAACTCGCTGCGCTCGTGCTGTTTTGAATCCAAATAGCCGTGCGCACAGCGCGCTCCTCCCCTTGTATCTTGCCACTTGTAACTTGTATCTGCTTCTAAGCCTCAACTACAATGCGCGCCCAACGCACAGCGGATACTCGGCCATGAAGATCATCATCCTCGGCGCCGGCCAGGTGGGTTCCTCCCTCGCCAACAACCTCGCCAGCGAAGCCAACGATATCACCCTGGTCGATACCGAGCCGCAACGGCTGCAGGCGCTGCAGGATCGACTCGACCTGCGCACCGTGGTAGGGCAGGCCTCGCATCCGGAGGTGCTGCTGCGTGCCGGCGCCGAGGACGCCGACATGCTGATCGCCGTCACCAACTCCGACGAAACCAACATGGTGGCCTGCCAGGTGGCCTATTCCCTGTTCCGCACCCCCACCAAGATCGCCCGTGTGCGTGCCCTCGAATATCTGGTGCATCCGCAGCTGTTCGGTCCCGATGCCATCCCGGTCGACGTGCTGATCAGCCCCGAGCAGCTGGTCACCGACTACATCCATCGCCTGATCGAATACCCCGGCGCCTTGCAGGTGCTCAATTTCGCCGAGGGCAAGGTACAGCTGGTGGCGGTCAAGGCCTACTATGGCGGCCCGCTGGTAGGACAGGAACTGCAGAAACTGCGTCAGCACATGCCCGGCGTCGACACCCGTGTCGCCGCCATCTACCGCCGCAACCGGCCCATCATTCCGGAAGGCACCACCGTCATCGAGGCCGACGACGAGGTGTTCTTCATTGCCGCCAAGAAGGACATCCGCGCGGTGATGAGCGAACTGCGCCGGCAGGAAAAGCCGGCGCGGCGCGTGATCATCGCCGGTGGCGGCAATATCGGCAAACGCCTCGCCGCCGCGCTGGAAAACGATTATCAGGTCAAGCTCATCGATCACAACACGGCACGCACCAAGGCGCTGTCGGAAGAGTTGACGCGCACCATCGTGCTGCAGGGCGATGCCGCTGATGGCGATCTGCTGCTGGAGGAAAATATCGAGGAGACCGATATCTTCTGCGCACTGACCAACGACGACGAGGCGAACATCCTGTCCTCGATGCTGGCCAAGCGCCTGGGTGCGCGCAAGGTGATGACGCTGATCAACCGTGCCGCCTACGTCGACCTGGTGGAGAGCGGCGAAATCGACGTGGCCATTTCACCGCAGCAGGCCACCATCGGTTCGTTGCTCACCCATGTGCGCCGCGGCGACGTCGCGGCGGTACACTCGCTGCGCCGTGGTGCCGCCGAGGCCATCGAGGCGGTGGCCCACGGCGACAAAAAATCATCCAAGGTCGTCGGCCGCGCCATCGAGGACATCAAGCTGCCCCACGGCACCACCATCGGCGCCATCGTGCGCGGCAGCGAAGTACTCATCGCCCATCACAACACCACCATCGAAGCCGAAGATCATGTCATCCTGTTCGTGGTGGACAAGAAGCGCATTCCCGAAGTGGAACGCCTGTTCCAGGTCGGCGTGACCTTTCTGTAACCCGTATGCAATTCACCGTTATCCAGCGTGTGGTCGGCCTGCTGCTGATGATCTTCAGCAGCACCCTCTTGCCGCCGCTGCTGGTTTCTCTCGGTTACGGCGATGGCGCGCACAACACCTTTCTGCTCGCCTTCGCCGTCACCCTGATCACCGGCATCGTGCTGTGGCTGCCGGTGTGCAGGCTGCGCCGCGAACTGCGCCTGCGCGACGGCTTTGCGGTGGTGGTGCTGTTCTGGACCGTACTGGGCGTGTTCGGCGCCCTGCCGCTGGCGCTGTCGGAGCATCCCGGCCTATCTGTAACCGATGCCGTATTCGAATCCATGTCCGGCCTCACCACCACCGGCGCCACGGTAATCACCGGCCTCGACGCCCTGCCGCGCTCCATCCTCTACTACCGCCAGCAACTGCAATGGCTGGGCGGCATGGGCATCATCGTGCTGGCGGTGGCGATCCTGCCCATGCTCGGCATCGGCGGCATGCAGCTCTATCGCGCCGAGATGCCGGGGCCGATGAAGGACAGCAAACTCACGCCGCGCATCACCGAAACCGCCAAGACGCTGTGGTACATCTACCTCAGCCTGACCATCGCCTGCGCCCTGGCCTACTGGAGTGCCGGCATGACCCCGTTCGATGCCATCGGCCACAGCTTCTCCACCGTGGCCATCGGCGGCTTCTCCACCCACGATGCCAGCATGGGCTATTACCACGGCAATGCGCTGATCGAACTGAGCGCCATCGTGTTCATGTTTCTCGCCGGCATCAATTTCACCCTGCACTTCTACGCCTGGCGCGGCCGCAGCCCACGGCCCTATCTGCGCGACACCGAATCGCGCACCTACGCCATCATCCTCGGCTCCGCCGCGCTGATCACCAGTGCCTACCTGTATGTGAGCGGCACCTACCGCGACCCTGCCGATGCCCTGCTGCACGGCATGTTCCAGGCGGTATCCATCGGTACCACCACCGGCTTCACCACCACCGAATACCATGCCTGGCCCGGCTTTCTGCCGGTAATGCTGCTGTTCATCAGCTTCATCGGCGGCTGTGCCAACTCCACTGCCGGCGGCATGAAGGTGATCCGTTTCGTGCTGCTGGTGAAGCAGGGCCTGCGCGAGATCGGCCGACTGATTCATCCCAATGCGGTCATTCCCATCAAGGTGGGCAACAAGTGTCTGCCCGACAGGGTCATCGATGCGGTGTGGGGTTTCTTTGCCGCCTACGTCGGTGTGTTCACGCTCATGATGTTGCTGTTGATGATGTTCGGCCTGGATCAGGTCACCGCCTTCTCCGCCGTCGCCGCCTGCCTCAACAATCTCGGCCCCGGCCTGGGTGATGTGGGTGCCAACTATGCCGATATCCCGGCGGCCGCCAAATGGGTGCTGATGGTCGCCATGCTGCTTGGCCGTCTGGAAATCTTTACCCTGCTGGTGCTGTTCACACCGACGTTCTGGCGCAAATAGAAAACGGCCGTTTCGAGTTGCGGGTTTCGAATAACCTCAACTCGAAACTCGAAACTCGAAACTCGAAACTCGAAACTAAAAAAGTGTCCGACGCCGACAAGTGGAACACCCGCTATCGTGACGCCCAGGTGGGCGATGGCCGCCCCGTGCAGGTACTGAGCGACTATGCCCACCTGCTGCCGTCCCACGGCACGGCACTGGACCTCGCCTGCGGCCTCGGCGCCAATGCCCTGCTGCTCGCCGCGCGCGGCCTCGACACCGTGGCCTGGGATATCTCCCCCGTTGCCATCGACAAGCTCAACGCCCACGCCCGCGGCCACGACCTGCCGCTCGCCGCCGAGGTGCGCGACCTGACGCTGCACGGCCTGCCGGAACATCACTTCAACGTCATCGTCGTCGGCCGCTATCTGGAGCGCCGCCTGTGCCCGGCCATCGCCGCCGCCCTCAAGCCCGGCGGCCTGCTCTACTACCAGACCTGGACCCGCGCCCAGGTGAGCGAACACGGCCCCGGCAATCCCGCCTTCCGTCTGGCGTGCAACGAACTGCTGCACCTGTTCGCGGAACTGGACGTCATCGCCTACCGCGAGGAGGACACGCTGGGCGACACCGCGCGCGGCCTGCGCAACGAGGCGTATCTGGTGGCGCAGCGGCCGGTGGTTTGAAAATCCTCTGTCGCAGAGACGCGGAGATTATTTTTGCGAACACCTGGTGCGTGCGGCTGGGCGGCATCGTTGGGGGCCGATGATGCACCCGCCCCGCCAACTCTGCGTCTCCGCGCCAATAGGGTCTTGCCGTACCTTGCCGCGGCAACCGACAGGCCCCATCTCCTGCACATGGACATCACCGTACTGGAAAAACTGCTCGCCGCCGGCCAGGACAACCTGATGTTGCGCTTCGGCCTCGGCAGCGCGTATCTCAAGCAGGATGACTACGACCGTGCCGTCGACCATCTGCGCGCCGCCCTGCGTCACGACCCAGCCCATTCCGCCAGCCACAAGCTGCTCGGCAAGGCCCTGGCGGCGGCCGACCGCAACGACGAGGCCGTCGCCGCCTACGAGGAAGGCATACGCATTGCGCAGGAAAAGGGCGATATCCAGGCGGCGAAGGAGATGCGGGTGTTTCTCAAGCGACTGCAAACGCCCCGCGCGTAATTCTTCCGTCGCAGGAGCCGGGTCCCCTCGGCGAACAGACGCCCAGGCCATGCGCCGTGTTCGCCCACGGAGTGGGCTCCTGCAAAACCATCGAGAGATCAGCGCCGCAGGATTGCCAGCCAGCGCCACAGGTTGAGCACGCTGAACAGCGAGGCAGCGACGTAGGTGAAGGCGCAGGCGGTGAGGATCTGCCGTGCCGGGCGCAGGTCGTTGCGCGGCAGATAGCCTGAGGCCAGCAGCGGCAGGGCGCGACGGTAACTGGCGTCCAGTTCCACCGGCAGGGTGACCAGGTGCACCAGGATGGCGGTACCGAAACTGGCCAGACCGGCCAGCAGCACCACCAGACCGGCAGACGGTGCGCGCGTCAGCACGGTGAGCACCGGCAGCGCCAGCATCAGTACCGCACCGGCCTTCTCCGCCCCCTGGGCCAGGCGCACCAGGCGTGTGCGCCAGGCCAGCGGCGCATAGCCGGCATGATCCTGCAGCGCATGACCCACTTCATGGGCCGCCACCGTCACGGCGGTAAGCGAACGGCCGTTGTAATGCTCCGGCGCCAGCCGCACCACCTTGGCCAGCGGGTCATAATGGTCGCCCTGCTCCGTGGTTTCCACCGCCACCTGTTGCAGGCCGTGGCGATCGAGCAGATGGCGCGCCAGCTCGCCGCCGCTGCCGGGATAATCGCTGCGCACACCGCTGTAACGGCGCAGCACGGCCTTCGCCCACAGCGCAGGCAGCAGGGTCAGGGCGAGGATCAGGAGGCCGATGATGGCGAGGAGCATGGCTTGCACTCAAATTCAAAATTCAAAATTCAAAATTCAAAATTCAAAATTCAAAATTCAAAAACAGCATGAACGCGGCCACGCGAGTTTTCAATCTTGAATCCTGGATTTTGAATTTACCTCCCTTGCGGGGATAATCCCCCCTTCCATCGCCAACGAACTCTATTCATGTCCGAAGAAACGATCCGCACCAGCGGCCCCCTGCGCAGCATCACCCGTGGCGACACCACCTACACCCTGCTCGGCACCGCCCATGTTTCGCGCTCCAGCGCCGAAGATGTGCTGACGCTGCTGGAGGGCGCGCATTTCGACGCGGTGGCCATCGAGCTGTGTCCGGCACGGCATCAGGCACTGGTCAATCCGGATGTGTGGGGCCAGACCGATCTGTACCAGGTGTTCCGCCAGGGCCGCACCACCATGATGGCGGCCAGCCTGGCCCTGGGCGCCTACCAGCAGCGCCTCGCCGAGCAGTTCGACATCCGGCCCGGCGCGGAAATGCAAGCGGCCATGGAAGGCGCTCTGGCGCGCGGCCTGCCGGTGCTGCTCATCGACCGCGACATCGGCATCACCCTGCGCCGCGTCTATCACAACGTGCCGTGGTGGCAACGCCTCGGCATCGTCGGCGGCCTGCTGGGCAGCGTGCTGTCACGCGAGCAGGTGAGCGAACAGGAGATCGAGAATCTCAAGCAGGGTGACCTCCTCGAAACCACCTTTGCCGAGTTCGCCGACCGCAGCACCGTGCTGTATGAACCGCTCATCGCCGAACGCGACGAGTACATGGCGGCGCGGCTGTGCGAGGAGGCTCAGGCCAGCGGCCACCGGAATATCCTCGTCGTGATCGGCGCAGGCCATCTCAAGGGCATCGCCGCACATCTGGAAAACGAAACTGCCTGCACCCAGCCACAAGCGGCGGTGCAGCGGCTGGAGGCGCGCCCACAGCCGGCACGCTGGCCCAAACTCATTCCCTGGCTGATCGTTGCCGTGATCCTGCTCGGCTTCGTCATCGGCTTCAGCCGCAGCCCCGAGCTGGGCATGACCATGCTATGGGACTGGATCCTGATCAACGGCACGCTGTCGGCGCTCGGCGCACTCATTGCAGGCGGCCATCCGGCCACTATCCTGGCGGCCTTTCTCGCCGCACCGTGGACCTCGCTCAACCCGATGATCGGTGCCAGCATGGTGGCCGGCGCGGTGGAGCTGTATTTCAGAAAACCGCGCGTGGCCGACTTCAACAACCTGCGCCATGACGTCACCCACTGGCGTGGCTGGTGGAAGAACCGCGTCTCGCGCACCCTGCTGGTATTCTTCCTCGCCGGTTTCGGCTCCTCCATTGGCACCTACGTCGCCGGCTACCTCATCTACGACCGCATCATCGGCGCCTGAACACCCGCAGGAGTCCGCGTCGGCGCCAAAGAAGTGTTTCGCCAGGCATGAGGCGGATGTCCATGCGGAATACTTGATTCAGCGGTGGCGCCAACCCGCCTGCTCCGCCGCGATGACGATGCGCGCACAGGCCTCTGCATCCGAATCCGCCTGATGGTGGCGCAGCTCGATACCAAGATGGCGGCACACATCGGGCAGCCGGGTCGGGTGTATGTCCCACTGCGCCCGCGCCAGGCGCACGGTACAGACAAAGGGCTGCGCCGGAACCGTCAGCCCATAGGTGGCGCAACAGGCGCCAAGTACGCCCTTGTCGAACGGCGCGTTGTGCGCCGCCAGAAACTCGACCCCCGCCAGCACGGGCGCCATGGCGGCCCACACCGCATCGAAGGACGGCGCATCCTTCACGTCGGCCCACGTCAAGCCATGGATATGCGTAAAGGAAAACTGCCGCGCCGGCGGGCGGATCAGCTCATACAACGCCTGCACGATCCGACCGTCCTCAACCACCACCACACCCAGCGCACAGGCACTGTCCCTGCCGTGGCTGGCGGTCTCGAAGTCGATGGCGGCGAAGCGGCTCATGACACCTCCATGCAACACATGCAGATCGGATTGGCGCAGCGTAACCCGACGGGCACGCGTTCAGTCCACCACCGGCCGGCGCAACGCCTTGTCGCGCCCGCGCAGTTTCTTTTCATCGACGCGCCGCTGCTGCGAACCGCGCGTCGGCCTGGTGGGACGGCGTTTTTTCTGCACCACACCGGCCTCACGGATCAGCGTCTGCAGCCGCGCCAGCGCCGCCTCGCGATTCTTTTCCAGACTGCGGTGCTCCTGCGACTTGATCACCACCACGCCGTCGGCACTGATGCGCTGATCGCTCAATGCCAGCAGGCGCTCCTTGTAGAACTCCGGCAACGACGAGGCGCGGATATCAAAGCGCAGATGCACCGCACTCGACACCTTGTTGACGTTTTGCCCGCCTGCCCCCTGGGCGCGGATGGCACTGAGCTCGATCTCATTGTCCGGGATCTCCACCTGGCGCGAGATCGACAGCACGCCTAGGCCTCTCCCAGCCAGCGCTGCGGCTCAATCAACACCGTCGCATCCGCATTGCCGAGCCACACCTGCCCCTCCTGCACGGTGCACTGCAACTGCATGCTGCGGTTCACCAGCCCGGCCAGCGCCCGCGTCGCTTCCTGCGGCAGATTGAACACCTGCAGATTGTCGAAGCGCCGCAACTCCGGCGCGGTGCGCTCCCACCACTGTTCTGCGGTGCGGCCACCATAGGCATACAACACCACCTGGCGCGCGCGGTTGCAGGCCTTGCGCAGGCGTCGCTCATCGGGCATGCCCACCTCGATCCACAGCAGGATTTCGTCGCTCAGGCTGCGTTCCCACAACTGCGGCTCGTCGTCGGCGCACACCCCTCTGGTGAATTGCAGGGCCTCGCCCGCATGGAGGGCGAAGGCCAGCAGGCGCACCATCATGCGCTCGTCGGTTTCCGACGGATGACGTGCCAGGGTCAGGATGTGGTCGGCGTAGTAACCGCGATCCATGTCCGCGATCTGCAGCTCGGTCTTGAAGATGGTTGCGGTAAGCGCCATGGCTGGACTCTGAAGTGCGTGATCCGAAAAGGCTGCCCGTTAGCGTAGCACGCCGGCGTGCAGAACAACGGCAAGCATCACCACCGTGCGTGGTGTGGGCAGGGCATCCTGCAGCGGGAACCGGTCACCATCAAACCAGATAGAGAGAGAGGATCCCCTCCATCTTTTCCGCTGTTTCAGATTTACCGGTGCGGCTGTCGCCCACCAGCGCCACGGTGATGCTCACCTCGGCGACACTGCCGCCCAGGCGTTCGCGCTTTGCCTGGGCACGCGCCTTGATCAGCTCGATCAGATCCTCACCCAGACGTTCGGGGGCCTTCATTTCCACCTCATGGCGATTGGCGTAGCCACAGCGCACCAGATCGTCATCGCTGTTGCCGCTGTAGACGCCGGCCATCAACTGACTGTGGGCAACGCCCACCTTGATCTCGCCGCGTGCCATCAGCGCCTTCAGATCGCCGATGAAACCCGCCTCGGTGATGGAGAACTTGTCGTGCAGATCGGGATGCAGGATGGTGCCGTCGTTGTCCTTGAGCAGCGGGAAGGGATTGGCCCAGTAACTCGACTCCTTGGCACCGCGATGGGTGGAGGTGGAACCGGCCGCCACGCGCTCGCCGAGACGGAAATGCTCGATGGCCTGCTCCACGCTCATGTCGATGTCGATGGTGCTGCTGCCCTGCGGGATCAGATCGAAGTTGTTCATGTACAGCAACACGTCGAGCACGTCGCCGCGGAACACCTCGCTATCGTCGGTGACCGGCACAATCTGCCGCGCATTGGAGCCGGTGTCCTTGTTGTAGCCCACCTCACGGCCGAGCATCTGGATCTTCGCCTGCTCGCTGAAACCGTCGAGGCAGGCAAAGGCGCCGGTCTCGGTGCCGAAGAAGATCGGCCGAACCAGGCCATCGCCGCCGCGCGTGAGCACCACGCGGCCCATGTCATCGGCCTTCACGCGCATCTCGGTGATATACGGCTCGTTATTGTCGAAGCGCACCAGATAGCGCGTGCAACCGCAGTGCAGCGGGATCTCGCCCTTGCGGATGGCGAGCACGTTGTGCAGGGTCAGAATCGGTTTCTTGCAGTAACCGAAGTACTTCAGCTCGTCACGATTCGGCACCATCCCCACCAGCACCTCATTGGCCGCATCCCACCAGTAACCGAGATCGCCGGCGTCGGCGTTGGGGTCGCAGAAGATGAAGATGCCGTCCGGGCGCCGCCCCGCCTGGATGTCGGCGATGTGCGCAAAGGGAAACAGATTGAGCAGGCCCGGCTCCATCTCGATACTGCCGCGCGATTTGTGCAGATAGGCAACGATCAGCGAGCTGCCCACCTGTAACGGCACCGACACCCACTCATCCGGCGCGAACCTGTCGCTGTCGAAGGGGTTGTGGTCGAGCTCGTAAAACGGCTTGGCGCGCTTGTTGGACGGGGTCGAATAATCGACGCCCGTGAGAATGTCGGCGGCGATGGTGAGCGGCACATGAGACAGCGCCACATAGTCGCCCGGCAGATTGAGGTAGTGACCGGAGATTTCGCCCGCGGTCACATTGGGCGACGGGTCTAGGCCGGGCGTGCGACGCACGCCGTGTTCCAGATCCACCCTGGCCAGCAGGTCGCGGCGCGTCTCCAGGATCAGATCCGCCAGGCTGCGCGCCTTGGCCGTCACCTTGTCCTTCACCGTATCCGGTGTCTCCTCGCCGGTGGAAACCACATCATTTTGCAGCCGCACCAGGCGCTTGTAGCCGCTGGCGCGGTAATGGTGAAAGGCGCCATCGAGAAAACGCACCACCGCCCGCGCCCGTTCCACACCCTCTTCGGTGGACGGCATCGGCCCCTGCAGAATCGCCAGCACCTCGCGCGCCGACAGATCCTTGAACATCGCCGCACGATGCTGCGCCTCCGGACGCTGCCGCCCCTCGCGCGCCCCCAGCTCATCGACGAAGGCCTTTTTATAGATGTTCAGATAGCGCGAGAAGGCGCGACTCTTCAGCAACTGCTCAGGGGTACTGCAACCGTCGCGAATCTCAAGTATCTGTTCCATGGCCATCTCTGCAAGTAGGAAAATCAGCGGACAAAAACGGGCCTCATTCTACGCATAGCCCCTCCCCGCCTCAAACAAAAGGGACGCACATCACTCAGAACAGGGGGGATGGCCGGACTTGCGGCCGATGAACACCCGAACCGGGCATTGACAGCAAGTCGGCGGCAACTTCGGCCGAAGTACCGTCAAAAATTGCGAAAAATTGCTGTTCCTACTCGACCGTGACGCTCTTGGCCAGGTTGCGCGGCTGGTCGACGTCGGTGCCCTTGAGCACGGCGACGTGGTAGGCGAGGAGTTGCAGGGGGATGGTGAAGATGATGGGCGCGACGTGGCCGCCGGCGGGGGGGACGACGGTGACGTGGACGCGTTCCGATCCATTCATGCCGGAGGCGTGGTCGGCGAAGACGTAGAGTTCGCCGCCACGGGCGCGCACTTCTTCCAGGTTGGATTTCAGCTTTTCCAGCAGGGCGTCGTTGGGCGCGACGGCGATCACCGGCATCTCTTCGTCCACCAGGGCGAGGGGGCCGTGCTTGAGTTCGCCGGCGGGATAGGCCTCGGCGTGGATGTAGGAGATCTCTTTCAGCTTGAGCGCGCCCTCCATGGCCACCGGGTATTGAACGCCGCGGCCAAGAAACAGGGCATGGTGCTTGTCGGTGAAGCGTTCGGCGAGGCGATGGATTTCGTCGTTGAGGGCCAGCACGTCTTCCACGTGGCGCGGCAGGGCGACCAGCTGTTCGACGATGGCGGCCTCTCGCTCGGCGGTAAGCTTGTGGCGGCGGCCGAGGGCGATCACCACCAGCAGCAGGGCGACGAGCTGGGTGGAGAAGGCCTTGGTGGAGGCGACGCCGATCTCGGGGCCGGCGCGGGTCATCAGCACCAGATCGGCCTCGCGCACCAGCGAACTTTCCGGCACGTTGCAGATGGCGAGTGAGGGGCCGTAGCCCCACTCCCTGGTGGCGCGTAGCGCGGCCAGGGTGTCGGCGGTTTCTCCCGACTGGGAGATGGTGATCACCAGGGCATCGGGATTGGCTACCGGATGGCGGTAACGGAATTCGCTCGCTACTTCCACGCTGCACGGCACGCCGGCGACGCCCTCGAACCAGTTGCGCGCCACCAGGCCGGCATGGAAGCTGGTGCCGCAGGCGATGATCTTCACCGCCTTCACCTTGTCGAACACGGCGGCGGCGGCGGGACCGAAGGCGGCTTCCAGCACGCGGCCGCCGGCGATGCGCCCTTCCAGGGTGTCGCTGATGGCCTGGGGCTGTTCGTGGATCTCCTTCAGCATGTAGTGACGGAATTCGCCGCGCTCGACGGCATCGAGCGACAGCTCGCTTTCCTTCACCGGGCGCTCGACGCGCTCGCCGCTGGCGTTATAGATGGTTAGCTGGTCGCGGCGGATGTCGGCGACGTCGCCTTCTTCGAGGAAGATGAAACGGCGCGTTACCGGCAGCAGCGGCGCGACGTCGGAGGCGATGAAGTGTTCGCCGATGCCGATGCCGATGACCAGCGGGCTGCCGCGGCGCGCGGTGATGAGGCGGCCGGGTTCGTGGGTACTCACCACGCCGAGGGCGTAGGCACCGTGCAGTTCGCTGACGGTGGCCTGCACCGCGGCGAGCAGGTCGAGGCCACGCGCGCTGTGACTGTGCACCTGATGCACGATGACCTCGGTGTCGGTCTGCGAGGTGAATTCATAACCTGCCGCGGTCTGCGCGGCGCGCAGGGCCTCGTGGTTTTCGATGATGCCGTTGTGCACCACCGCGATCTCCTTGCGGCAGATGTGCGGATGGGCGTTCTTTTCGCTCGGCACGCCATGGGTGGCCCAGCGGGTGTGGGCGATGCCGGTATTGCCGCGGAACGGATGCTGCGCCAGCTCGTCGGCCAGCCCCTGCACCTTGCCCAGCACGCGGGCGCGCGCCAGCTGGCCGCTCTCGTCCAGCACCGCGACACCGGCGGAGTCGTAGCCGCGATATTCCAGTCGGCGCAGACCCTCGATGAGGATCGCCACCACGTCACGTTCCGCTACACCACCGACAATTCCGCACACTGTTCATTCCTCACAAATGAATAACCCCGCCGCAGAGACGCGGAGGCGCAGAGAATACTGCACGAGCTTTTTACCAACGCACCCTCTGCGTCTCTGCGGCTCTGCGACAGGGTGTTTTCATGTCTTTTTCTTCACCGGTCTTTTCCAGCCGTTGATGGTGACCTGTTTGTTGCGGCTCAGGGTGAGCTCGCCCGCCGGCGCATCCTTGGTGATGGTGGAGCCGGCGCCGATGGTGGCGTTGTCGGCCAAGGTGACCGGGGCCACCAGTTGGGTGTCGGAGCCGACGAACACGCCGTCGCCGATGATCGTTTGATGCTTGTTGGCGCCGTCGTAGTTGCAGGTGATGGTGCCGGCGCCGATGTTCACCTTCGCGCCCATGGTGGTGTCGCCGATGTAGCTCAAATGATTCACCTTGGAGCCGGCGCCGATGTCGCTCTTCTTCACCTCGACGAAGTTGCCGATGTGGGCGCCGTCGGCGATGCGCGTGTCGGGACGGATGCGCGCAAACGGGCCGATATGGGCGCAATTGCCGATCACCGCGCTGTCGATGATGCTCATCGGCTTCACTTCCGTGCCGGCGCCGATCTCCACGTCCTTCAGCACGCAGTTGGCGCCGATGGTCACGTTGTCGCCCAGCACCACGCGGCCTTCGATGATCACGTTGACGTCGATGATCACGTCGCGGCCCACGGACAGCTCGCCGCGCAGATCGAAGCGCTCCGGGTCGCGCAGCGTCACGCCGGCCAGCATCAGCTGCCGCGCCTGACGGCGCTGCAGGGCGCGCTCCAGCGTCGCCAGTTGGGCGCGGTCGTTGATACCGGAGACCTGGTCGATGTCGGGGGCGCTGACGGTGTTGATCATGACGCCATCTTCCACCGCCATGGCGATGATGTCGGTGAGGTAGTACTCACCCTGCGCATTGTGGTTGTCGAGGCGCTCCAGCCAGCTGCGCAGGCGCGCGGCATCGACGGCGAGCAGGCCGGTGTTGATCTCGCGGATGGCATGCTCGGCCTCGGAGGCATCCTTTTGCTCGACGATGCGCTGCACGCGACCGTCGCGGTCGCGCACGATGCGGCCATAGCCGCTGGGGTTGTCCAGTTCGATGGTGAGGACGGCGAGGGCATTGGCGGCGGCATCCACCAGCCGGTCCAGGGTCTCCGCTTCGATCAGCGGCACATCGCCGTAGAGGATCAGCACGCGGCTGTCGTCGCTCACTGCGGGCATCGCCTGCGCCACCGCGTGGCCGGTGCCGAGCTGCTGCGCCTGCAATACCCATTGCGCGTCGAGCTGACCCAGCCGTTCGCGCACCCGATCGGCGCCGTGGCCGTAGACGATGTGGATATGCCTGGGTTCGAGCAGGCGGGCGGTACGGTAGACCCGCGCCAGCATCGGCTCGCCGCCGATGGCGTGCAGCACCTTGGGCAGTGCCGATTTCATCCGCGTGCCCTGGCCGGCGGCCAGGATGATCACTTCCAGTGCCTGGCTCATGAACGTCAAAACCTCTTGTCGCGGAGACGCGGAGACGCAGAGAGAAAACTATTCGTTGCACCAAAGCGCATCACGACATTCGGCCGCACGGCTGCAAAACGGGATTTCATTACTCTGCGTCCTCTGCGTCTCTGCGACAAATCCTGGAATTCAGACCTTAATGCAGGCCCTGCGCCTGTGCCACCTCGCCCACCATCAGTTCCTGCGGCGTGGCATCGCGAATGGCGGCGACGCGCACGGCGAAGATCAGGTTCTTGCCGGCGAGAGGGTGGTTGCCGTCCAGGGTGATGGTGCCGGCGTCGAGGTGGGTCACCGTCATGGTCACGGCCTCACCTTCCTCGTTGTGGAATTCGGCCTGGGCGCCGAGCCGGCGAAAATCAGGCGGCACGTTTTCGATGACGTCGGTAAAGGTCAGGTCGGGGTCGCGCGGACCAAAGGCGTCCTCCGGATGCAGCAGCACCTCAACGCCATCGCCCACGGCCTTGCCTTCCAGCGCCGCCTCGATCTTTTCATACAGGCCGACGCGACCACCGTGGAGGTAGTCGACCGGGACTTCGATCGCTTCCAGCAGGTTGTCGTCGGCCTGGTCGCGGATGGTGTAGGTCACCGAGACCACCTTGCCGCGGGCGACTTTCGGTTCCGCCATTATCCTGTTCCCCCCCAAAGAAAAAGGGCAGTGTAACACTGCCCTTTTTGGTTCTCATCTGCTGCCGTGCATGAGCCTGTCAGCGCCGGGTCTTGTCCCGCATGCGCTGAATCATCTGCAGCTGGGCGATGGCCTCGGCCAGCTCGGCCTGGGCCTGAGCCCATTCCATCGCGCCGGTGCGATCACGCATGGCCTGCTCGGCGCGTTCCTTGGCCTGCATTGCGGCGGCCTCGTCCATGTCGCGGGCACGCAGCGCGGTGTCGGCCAGCACGGTCACCATGTGCGGCTGTACCTCGAGCATGCCGCCGGAAACATAGAAGAATTCCTCTTCCCCACCCTGCTTGACGACACGCACCTGGCCCGGCTTGAGCTGGGCCAGCAAGGGGCTGTGGCGCGGCATGATGCCGACCTCGCCTTCCTGCGCCGGGGCGAACAGCATCTCCACCGTTCCGGTGAAGATGGAGGCCTCGGCACTCACTACGTCTAGATGCATGGTCATGGCCATGGCATTTACCCCCTGTCAGGCCGGTTAAACCTTCTTGGCCTTTTCGACCACTTCGTCGATGGTGCCGACCATGTAGAAGGCCTGCTCGGGCAGGTGATCGAACTCGCCTTCGACGATGCCCTTGAAGCCGCGGATGGTGTCCTTCAGGCTGACGTACTTGCCGGGTGCACCGGTGAATACCTCGGCCACGAAGAACGGCTGCGACAGGAAGCGCTGAATCTTGCGCGCACGGGATACGGACAGCTTGTCCTCTTCGGACAGTTCGTCCATGCCCAGGATGGCGATGATGTCGCGCAGTTCCTTGTAGCGCTGCAGGTTCGACTGCACGGCACGGGCCACGGAGTAGTGCTCCTGACCGACGACCAGCGGGTCGAGCTGGCGCGAGGTGGAGTCCAGCGGATCCACGGCGGGGTAGATACCCAGCTCGGCGACCTGACGGGACAGCACCAGGGTGGCGTCCAGATGGGCAAAGGTGGTGGCCGGGGACGGGTCGGTCAAGTCATCCGCAGGCACGTATACGGCCTGGAAGGAGGTGATGGAGCCGGTCTTGGTGGAGGTGATGCGTTCCTGCAGGGCGCCCATCTCGGAGGCCAGGGTCGGCTGGTAACCTACCGCGGACGGCATGCGGCCCAGCAGCGCGGACACTTCGGTACCGGCCAGGGTGTAACGGTAGATGTTGTCGATGAACAGCAGCACGTCACGGCCTTCGTCGCGGAAGTATTCGGCCATGGTCAGGCCGGTCAGGGCGACGCGCAGACGGTTGCCCGGCGGCTCGTTCATCTGGCCGTACACCAGGGCGACCTTGTCCAGCACGCCGCCTTCCTTCATCTCGTGGTAGAAGTCGTTGCCTTCACGGGTACGCTCACCGACGCCGGCGAACACGGAGAAGCCCGAGTGCTCCACGGCGATGTTGCGGATCAGCTCCATCAGGGTAACGGTCTTGCCGACGCCGGCGCCGCCGAACAGGCCGACCTTGCCGCCCTTGGCGATGGGCATGACCAGGTCGATGACCTTGATGCCGGTTTCGAGGATTTCCACGGACGCCGCCTGATCCGCGTAGGCCGGGGCCTTGCGGTGGATCGGCATCTTGATCTCGGCATCGACCGGGCCGGCCTCGTCGACCGGATTGCCCAGCACGTCCATGATGCGGCCCAGCGTCGCCTTGCCGACCGGCACGGAGATGGCTGCGCCGCTGTCGGATACGCTCATGCCGCGCTTCAGACCGTCGGTGGAACCCATGGCGATGCCGCGCACCACACCGTCGCCCAGCTGCTGCTGGACTTCGAGGGTGAGGCCCGCGTCGGCGACGTTGAGGGCGTTGTAGACCTTGGGCATGGCATCGCGCGGGAACTCTACGTCCACCACGGCGCCGATGATTTGTACAATCTTTCCAGAACTCATTGCCAGTTCCTCTTGAATTTAAATCCGGTTAGCGCGCTCAGACCGCGGAGGCGCCGGCGACGATTTCCGACAGCTCTTGCGTAATCGCTGCCTGACGCGCCTTGTTGTAAGCGAGCTTCAATTCACTGATCAGGTTGCCGGCGTTGTCGGAGGCGGCCTTCATTGCCACCATGCGCGCCGCCATTTCACAGGCGATGTTCTCGACCACGCCCTGATAGACCAGCGACTCGACGTAACGCATCAGCAGCTGATCCAGTACCGCTTCGGCATTGGGTTCGTACAGATAGTCCCAGTGATGCTTCAGCGTCTCATCACGCTCTTCGGCGGCGATCGGCAACAGCTGCTCGACCCGCGGCGACTGTGTCATGGTGCTGACGAAACGGTTGTAGACCAGATAAATGCGATCAATCTCGCCCCTGTCGTAGGCATCCAGCATCACCTTGACCGTGCCGATCACGTCCATCAGCTTGGGCGCGTCGCCCAGCTGGGTGGCTTGCGCCAGGATGCGGCCACCGACGCGGCTGAAGAAACCCTGCGCCTTCTGGCCGATGGTGCACAGCTCCACGTCGACATTCCTGTCGCGCCATTCCTTCATGGTGCCGAGGGCCGCCTTGAACATGTTGATGTTCAGGCCGCCGCACAGGCCGCGATCGGTGGAGACGGCAATGATGCCGACGCGCTTGACCTCGCGTTCCACCATGTACGGGTGCTTGTACTCGGTATGGGCGTGGGCCAGATGCTGGATCACGGTACGCATCCGGTCCGCATAGGGACGGGTTGCGACCATGCGATCCTGCGCCCGGCGCATCTTGCTGGCGGCCACCATTTCCATCGCGCGCGTGATCTTCTGAGTGTTCTGGACACTCTTGATCTTGCTGCGTATTTCTTTACCGCTGGCCATTGCTCAACCCTCGCTTACCAGGTGCCGTTCGCCTTGAACTTGTCCAGGGCGTCGCGCAGGGCATTTTCGATGTCGCTGTTGTAGTCGCCGGTCTCGTTGATCCTGGCCATCAGCTCGCCCTGCTCGGCCTTCATGTAGCTCTGCAGCGCGGCCTCGAAGTCCACCACCTTGTTCACGGCCACGTCATCCAGGTAACCCTGGTTGGCGGCGTACAGGGAGACGGCCATCTGCGCCACGGACAGCGGCGAGTACTGGAACTGCTTCATCAGCTCGGTGACGCGCTGACCACGATCAATCTGCTTGCGGGTGGCCTCGTCCAGGTCGGAGGCAAACTGCGCGAAGGCCGCCAGCTCACGGTACTGGGCCAGGGCCAGACGGACACCGCCGCCCAGCTTCTTGATGATCTTGGTCTGGGCCGCACCACCGACGCGGGACACCGACAGACCGGCGTTGATGGCCGGGCGGATGCCTGCGTTGAACAGGTCGGATTCCAGGAAGATCTGGCCGTCGGTGATGGAGATCACGTTGGTCGGCACGAAGGCGGACACGTCACCGGCCTGGGTCTCGATGATCGGCAGCGCGGTGAGCGAGCCGGTCTGGCCCTTGACGGCGCCGTTGGTGTGCTTCTCCACCCAGTCGGTGTTGACGCGCGCGGCACGCTCGAGCAGACGGGAGTGCAGGTAGAACACGTCGCCGGGATAGGCTTCACGACCGGGCGGACGACGCAGCAGCAGGGAAACCTGACGGTAGGCCCAGGCCTGCTTGGTCAGATCGTCGTACACGATCAGGGCGTCTTCACCCTTGTCGCGGAAGTACTCGCCCATGGTGCAGCCGGCGTACGGCGCGATGAACTGCATCGCGGCGGAGTCGGAGGCGGTGGCGGCGACGATGATGGTGTGTTCCAGCGCACCGTGCTCTTCCAGCTTGCGCACCACGTTGGCGATGGAGGAGGCCTTCTGGCCCACTGCCACGTAGATGCACTTAACGCCGGTGCCCTTCTGGTTGATGATGGCATCGACGGCAACGGCGGTCTTGCCGGTCTGGCGGTCGCCGATGATCAGCTCGCGCTGGCCGCGGCCGACCGGCACCATCGCGTCAATGGCCTTGAGGCCGGTCTGCAGCGGCTGGTCAACGGACTTGCGCCACAGCACGCCCGGGGCGATCTTCTCGATGGGAGAAGAACCCTGCGCATTGATCGGGCCCTTGCCGTCGATGGGGATGCCCAGTGCATCCACCACGCGGCCCAGCAGCCCCTCACCGACGGGCACTTCCATGATGCGACCGGTGCACTTGACCTTGTCGCCTTCGGAGATGTGCTCGTAGGCACCGAGGATAACGGCACCGACGGAATCACGCTCCAGGTTGAGCGCCAGGCCGTAGGTGTCACCGGGAAATTCCAGCATTTCGCCCGACATGACGTCGGCCAGGCCGTGGATACGCACGATACCGTCGGTCAGGCTGACCACGGTACCTTCGTTGCGCGCCTCGACCTCGGCCTTGAAGCCGGCGATACGCTGTTTGATCAGTTCACTGATTTCAGAAGGATTGAGTTGCATTCGTTTTGTCCTCTAGCAGTCCGGGGTCAGCGCAGCAGAGCCGCGCTCAGCTTGTCCAGCTTGCCCGTAACCGAACCATCGATGACCATGTCGCCGGCCCGAACGATCGCGCCGCCAATCAGCGCCTCGTCCACCTTGCATTCCAGGGCTATGTCGCGTCCCAGCCGCTTTTGCAGCGCGGCAGCAATCGCCTGTTTCTGGCTGTCGGAAAGCGGCGTCGCCGAGGTGACCTCGGCGGTGATGCGGCTCTCCGCATTGGCGCGCTCGATTTCGTACAGCACGGCAATCTCCGGCAACAGACTCAGGCGGCCATTTTCGGCCAGTACCCGAATCAGGTTCTTGCCGGCATCAGTAACTGCATCGCCGCAAATGTCGATAACCAGCTGTCCGCGCTGCGCCTTGTCCAGACTCGGGCTGTCGATAGCGGCCGCCACCTGTTCGTGGCTCACTACCGCTGCCGCCAGCTGCAGCAACTCCGACCAGCCTTTCAGGTTGCCCTGTTCCTGGGCAGCCTCGAATACGGCCTGGGCGTAGGGGCGTGCGATCGTTGTCTTCTCAGCCATGGGTATGTGACCTTAGAGCTGGGCGACGAGATCTTGCAGCAGATCGTCGTGGGTCTTGGCGTCAAGCTCGCGCTTCAGCACCTTGCCCGCGCCGACCACCGCCAGGCTCACCACCTGACCGCGCAACTGCTCGCGGGCACGGCTGACTTCCTGCTGGATCTCGGCGTTGGCGGCAGCCTTGATGCGGTCGCCCTCGGTACGGGCGGCATCCTTGGCTTCCTCGACGATTTCGCTGGCGCGCTTCTCGGCCCTGGCCAGAATTTCCGCGGCCCGTCCCTTCGCTTCGTGTATCACCTCGGCGGCATGCTGCTCGGCCAGAACCTGCTGGTTCTTGCCGCGCTCGGCGGCTGCCAGACCATCGGCGATTGTCTTTTTGCGTTCGTTCAGTACGTGGATCAGCGGCGGCCAGACGTACTTCATCACGAACCAGACAAACACGAAGAATGCGATGAACTGACCAATCAGGGTCGCATTGATATTCATGTTCGCACCTCGTGTGGTGTGGGTTGGTTACAGGATTGCTGTTAAGCGGACTGCGGATCCCTTAACCACCAACCACCGCGAACAGAACATAGAACGCGATACCCACGGCGATCATCGGCACGGCGTCGACCAGGCCCATGATGATGAAGAACTGGGTGCGCAGCAGCGGGATCAGTTCCGGCTGACGGGCAGCGCCGTCCAGGAAGCGGGCACCGAGGATGGCGATGCCGATGGCAGCGCCCAGGGCACCGAAGGACAGCATCAGGGCGCCGGCGATGTAGACAAGGGCGATAGACATTTCCATGGTTCTCTCCTAAAGCAGTTAAAAGTTAAAGGTTGAAGGTTTGAAGCAAAAAATCAGTGATGTTCCTGGTGCGCCATGTCCATGTACACGATGGTCAGCGTCATGAAGATGAAGGCCTGCAGCGTGATGATCAGGATGTGGAAGATGGCCCAGCCCAGCTGCAGCACACCGGCAAACGCACCCAATGCCCAGCCGGCGCTGTACATGATGGCGATCAGGATGAAGATCATTTCACCGGCATACATGTTGCCGAACAGTCGCAGCGCCAGGGAGACGGGCTTGGCGATCAGCGACACGCCCTCCAGCAGCAGGTTGACCGGGATGAACAGGCCCTGCACGACCTTGTTCCTGGCCTGGAACGGCATCAGCGACAGCTCGCCGACGAAGCCGCCGACGCCCTTGTTCTTCACGCTGTAATAGAGGATCAGCCAGAACACGGCAATGGACATGCCGAACGTGATGTTGGGGTCGGTGGTCGGCACCACCTTCATGAAGTGCACGCCGAACAGGGCGAATATCTGCGGCAGCAGGTCGACGGCGATGAGGTCCATGAAGTTCATCAGCCAGATCCACATGAACACGGTGAGTGCCAGAGGGCCGATCAGCGGATTGTTGCCGCTGAAGGAACCGCGCACCGAGGTGTCGATGAATTCGATGATCCACTCGACGAAGTTCTGCATGCCGCCCGGTACGCCGGCGGTGACCTTTTTGGCCACGCTGCGGAACAGCAGGAAGAAGAACAGGCCGAGGACGATGGACCAGGCCATGGAGTCGACGTTGATGGCCCAGAAGCCCATCGCCTTGGCCTCCGCCGCAGAGTGGGCGAAGCCCCATTGGCCGTCAGGAAGCTGACCATAGGTAAGGTTGGTCAGATGATGCTGGATGTATCCGGTCGAAGTCAGTTCTTCGCTCGCCATTTTCTCGTCTCTGGAACCAATGCTGTTAGAACCGTTTGTGCCACCAGGCCCGCACTGAACCCTAGCAGCAACCACAGAGGTTGCAGGCGTAGGGACGCGATGCCCACTGCCAGCAGCACCAGTGTCATCGCGAAGCGGACAATGGCACTGCCATAAATCAGACTGGCGTTACGCGCCAGATTCGCACCGGCCGTTTCGGCGCGGCGACCGTACCACAGGATCACCAGGGTACCGGCCATGGCGATGGCGCCACCAAACAACACTGCCCGCAGCGCCGGAACGCCGTGCCAGGCCAGGGCCGCCAGGGCCAGCACCGTCACAAGCAGCAACTGGAGCAGCAGCAATCTGTGCATGGTGCGCCGCAACTGCAGATCGGCTGTGCTCATGCGTAAAAGGTCTCCTCACCGCTCCCGGCGTTCGGTGCCATCGGTCGAAGACGCAGATTACAGGGGAAATTAGTGCTGTCAGCGGCGCGGGAGTATATATATCGTCGCCCCTAGGGTCAATGATATAGCAATAAATCGCTTCTATATAAGTAAACCCGCATGCTGCCTATTAGCGTAATTTATTGATAAAAGTTGATAATTTTCCTTGGCCAACGGGGTGCGCGGGTATTGACGCATTCGCCCACGGAGTGGGCTCCTACCGGATGTGGGCGAGGATACCGTCCAGCTCGTCCAGGCTGTTGTACTGAATCACCAATTTTCCCTTGCCCTTGCCGGCCTGCTGGATCGCCACCTGGGCACCCAGTTTCTGGCCCAGGTCCTGTTCCAGGCGGCGCACGTCCGGGTCGACGGCCTTGGGCTGGGGCTTGGCGGCCGGCCCTTCCTGCAGGTGCTTGACCAGGCGCTCGGTCTCGCGCACCGACAGGCCCTTGGCGGTGACGGTGCGGGCGGCCTCGCTCTGCTGCGTGCCTTCCAGCGCCAGGATGGCGCGGGCGTGGCCCATCTCCAGGTCGCCGTTTTCCAGCAGGCGCTTGACGTCGTCATTGAGCGACAGCAGGCGCAGCAGGTTGGACACGGCGACGCGGGAGCGGCCCACGGCCTCGGCGGCCTGCTGGTGGGTGAGTTCGAATTCGTCGATCAGGCGCTGCAGGGCACGCGCCTCTTCCATGGGATTCAGCTGCTCGCGCTGGATATTCTCGATCAGCGCCATGGCGATGGCGGCGTTGTCCGGCACCTCGCGAATCACGGCGGGGATCTCGTGCAGCCCGGCCATCTGCGCAGCGCGCCAGCGGCGCTCGCCGGCGATGATTTCGTAGCGGTTCGGGCCGATGGGGCGCACCACGATGGGCTGTACCACGCCCTGGGCGCGGATGGAGTCGGCCAGCTCTTCCAGGGTGTCCGGGTGCATGTCGATGCGCGGCTGGTACTTGCCGCGCTGGATGATGTCCACCGGCAGGTTGCGCAGATCGCCGTCCTGGCCGTTGCCGCTCTTCTCAGTCGTTGCGCCGGTGCCCGCCGCCGGTACTGCCGCGCTGCCCAGCAGCGCCTCCAGCCCGCGTCCCAAACCACCCTTTTTCTTCACTGCCATGCTGTACCTGCCAACTGCATTGATTGATTTTTGGTAGTCCGCGAATGAACGCGAATACACGCAAATAAAACTCCTGTTACCGACGGTACCCAGTCAGGGTCGCTGGCGAAATAGACATTTGCGTTCATTCGCGGACCCACTTGTTTACCGTCAGCCCGCCGCCGGCTGTTCGTCGCGGCGCAGGATCTCGCCGGCCAGGGCCAGGTAGGCCACGGCGCCGCGCGAGGCGCGGTCGTGGGCCAGGGCCGGCAGGCCGTAGCTGGGCGCCTCGGCCAGGCGGATGTTGCGCGGGATCGAGGTGCGATACACCTTGTTGCCGAAGTGCAGGATCAGCTGGCCGGAAACGTCGTTGGACAGATTGCTGCGCGGATCGAACATGGTGCGCAGCAGGCCTTCCAGTTGCAGCTGCGGATTCACCGTGCTGCGGATCTGCTCGATGGTGTTGAGCAGCGAGGACAGACCTTCCATCGCATAGTATTCGCACTGCATGGGGATCATCACCGAGTCGGCCGCCACCAGCGCATTCAGCGTCAGCATGTTGAGCGAGGGCGGGCAGTCCACCAGGATGAATTCGTAGCGCTCGCGCACCGGTGCCAGCGCATCGCGCAGACGACGCTCGCGCTGCGGGCTCTGCATCAGCTCCACCTCGGCGGCGGTGAGGTCGCCGTTGGTGGGCACCAGGTCGTAGCCCGCCTGTTCGGCGCGCACGATCACCTGCTCCGCCGGCGCATGGCCCAGCAGCATGTCGTAGCTGCTCTGCTCGAAGCTGTTCTTGTCGACGCCGCTGCCGACGGTGGCGTTGCCCTGCGGATCGAGATCGATGACCAGCACGCGGCGCTTGGTCGCCGCCAGCGAGGCGCCCAGGTTGATGCAGGTGGTGGTCTTGCCGACCCCGCCCTTCTGATTGGCTATGGCAATTATCCGGCCCATTTTCTCTCTCCCTTCCACCTCAGGCGGCGGGTGCGATACGCACCAGGTGACGCTGTGCTTCCAGTCCCGGCACCGTCAACGCAATGATCTCGCGCACCACAAAGCCCGGCGGCAGCGCGTCCAGCTCCTGCTGCGGATACTCGCCCTTCATCGCCAGCAACGAACCGCCGGGGGCGAGCAGGGGGGCGGCACCCGCCGTCATGTCGGCCAGAGACGCGAAGGCCCGGGCGGTGACGGTGTCGAACAGCTGCCCGGGCCGATATTGTTCAAGGCGCGAATGTACCACAGAGAGCCTGGAAAGCCCCAACTCCCCCTTGGCCTGGAGCAGGAAACGGGTCTTCTTGCCGTTGCTGTCGAGCAGGGTGAATTCCCGCGCCGGGTCGCATATGGCCAGCGGGATGCCGGGCAGGCCGGCGCCGCTGCCCACGTCCAGCACCCGGGTGCCGTGCAGATGCGGCAATACCGCCAGGGAGTCGAGCAGGTGCTTGGTGACCATCTCCAGCGGGTCGCGGATCGCCGTCAGGTTATAGGCCTGGTTCCATTTGACGAGGAGTGCCAGGTAAGCGAGCAGTTGCTCCTGCCGGGCGGCGTCCAGCGAAAGGCCCAGGGCGGCGATGCCGTCGGCCAGCCGGCGGTGCAGATCGGTGTTCGGGTCGGCAGCCATAAAGAATCAGTCCGTGAATGCACGCGAATGTGCGCAAATGGATGCCCGCCCGGCGTGAACAACCATCGAGTTGCATCGGCGTTTATTGGCGTTCATTTGCGGATACCCATGTTGAATCAAAATCGCCAGCTGGCCTGCACGCTGAGGAAGCTGCCGCCCAGGCGGTAGCTGCCGCTGAGAACGTGATTCTGGCTGTCGGTATTATTGATGGCCGCGTCGTCCATCTCGATATGACTCACGGCGGCATCGATGGAAAGGGCGCTGCCCGGCGCGTAGGTGACGCCCAGGGCATACCAGCGCCGATCGTTGTCCGGGCCGATGGGGGTGCGGTGCTCGGCGTCGGGCACCGGCGATTCGTCGTAGGCCACGCCGGCGCGCAACAGCCACTGCGGACCTAGGCGGTAGTTGAGGCCCAGGGCATAGAAACCGGTGTCGTGCCAGTCATAGGTGCTGACGCTGTCGGGCAGGCCGTTGGCGAAATCGACACGGAATTCCTTGTGCCGGCTCCAGGCGGTCCAGGTGTAGTCGGCCAGCAAGGTGAGGCGCTCGCCGGCTGCCCAGGCGGCGCTGAGGCTGAGGGATTCGGGCAGGTGGACGCGGGTCTTGCCGCCGCTGTTGTAGAACACGCTGGTAAATGCGCCCGGCACATTCTCGAACGCGGAAGTGCCATCAATGTTCTGCCGCGTGTCGCTGTGATAGGTGGCGCCCAGTTGCAGCTGGGACGTGGGCGCGTAGTGCAGGCCGAGGCTGAAACCCATATCCCAGTTGTCGCCCTTCAGGGTCTGCTTGCCGTCGTTCTGCTCCGGAGCCAGGCCGAGGCCAGTACAGACCACCGAACTGTACTCCGCAACACAAATAGTGCCGAAATCCACCGCCTGACTCATCTCCGCCGTGAGGTACTGGATATCGAGGCTGCCGCCCACCGACAGGGTCGGGCTGAGCTGCCAGGACAGGGCCGGGCTGAGGTTGAGGGTAGTCATGTCCGACTTGATGGAGTGGTAGCGGCCGGGCCACTGGTCGTCGTACTCCAGTCCCAGGGCAAAGGGGACGTAGAGGCCGAAGCCGAAACGCGCCTCCGGCGACAGTTCGGTGACGTAGTACAGGTTGGGCGCCAGCTTGGCGCGACCGGCATCGCCCGGATTGCTGCCGCCGGTGCTGGAACCCTGGTTCGTGAAGGTGGCGTGCGGGGTGATGTAGTGTGCCGCCAGGCTGAGGGTGGAACCGGACAGCCGCTGCATCGCCGCCGGGTTGGTGTACACCACGCTGGCGTCCTCGGCCTGCGCCGCCACGCCGGCGAAGGCGCTGCCCAGGCTGCTGACGCTTTTGTCGCTGACGGCAAAGCCGGCCGCCCAAGCGGTGCTGCCGACCGCCCACAGGATGATGGCGGCCCCCCCCTTGACGACGGTGCTCATGCCGTTCTTCTCCCCAGTTCGCGTTTTTTTAGATGGATGAGCAACAGCGAGATCGCCGCGGGTGTGAGGCCGGGAATGCGCGCCGCCATGCCCAGGGTGTCCGGGCGCTGGCGTGAAAGCTTGTCGCGCACCTCGCTGGAGAGGCCGCTGACCTCGCGGTAGTCCAGATCGGCCGGCAGCCGGGTGTCCTCGTGGCGGCGCTGGCGCTCGATCTCGGCCTGCTGGCGCTCGATGTAGCCGGCGTACTTGGCCTGGATCTCCACCTGCTCCGCCACCGCCGGGTCGGCCACCGCCTCGCCCGCTGCGGCCAGGCTCATGAGTGAGTCATAACTGACGTCCGGCCGGCGCAGCAGGTCGGCGAGACGATACTCGCGCGTGATCGGCTGACCCAGTACCCGCTCCGCCTCCGCATCGGGCACGGTCTGCGGCCGCACCCAGGTATCGTGCAGGCGCTGCTGTTCGCACTGTATGGCCTCGCGCTTGGACTCGAAGGCGGCCCAGCGTGCATCGTCCACCAGGCCCAGCTCGCGCCCGATGGCGGTGAGGCGCAGGTCGGCGTTGTCCTCGCGCAGCAGCAGACGGTGTTCGGCGCGGGAGGTGAACATGCGGTAGGGCTCGGAGGTGCCGCGGGTGATCAGGTCGTCCACCAGCACGCCGAGGTAGGCCTCGTCGCGGCGCGGCCACCAGGCCGCTTTGTCCTGCACCTGCAAACCGGCATTGAGGCCGGCCAAGAGCCCCTGCGCCGCCGCCTCCTCGTAGCCGGTGGTGCCGTTGATCTGGCCGGCGAAGAACAGGCCGGGGATGTGCCTGGTCTCCAGGGTCGGGTGCAGGTCGCGCGGGTCGAAGAAGTCGTATTCGATGGCGTAGCCGGGGCGCACGATATGGGCGTTTTCCAGGCCGCGGATGGAGCGCACCAGGGCGTACTGCACGTCGAAGGGCAGCGAGGTGGAGATGCCGTTGGGATACACCTCGTGGGTGGTCAGCCCTTCCGGTTCCAGGAATATCTGGTGCTGGTCCTTGTCGGCGAAGCGCACCACCTTGTCCTCGATGGAGGGGCAGTAGCGCGGCCCCACCCCCTCGATCACCCCGGTGTACATGGGCGAGCGGTCCAGGCCGCCGCGGATGATTTCGTGGGTGCGCGCCGAGGTGTGGGTGATGTAGCAGGCAATCTGGCGCGGGTGATCCTCGACCTTGCCGAGAAAGGAAAACACCGGCACCGGGTCGTCGCCCGGCTGCGCCTGCAGGATGGACCAGTCGATGCTGCGCCCGTCCAGGCGCGGCGGCGTGCCGGTCTTGAGGCGGGCGACGTTCACCGGCAGCTCGCGCAGGCGGCGCGACAGGGCATTGGCCGGCGGGTCGCCGGCGCGACCGCCTTCGTAATTGGCCAGGCCGATGTGGATGCGGCCGGCGAGAAAGGTGCCGACGGTAAGCACGATGGCGGCGGCGGCGAAGCGCAGACCCATCTGGGTCACCACGCCCACGGCGCGGTCGCCCTCGACGATGAGGTCTTCCACCGCCTGCTGGAACAGGGTGAGATTGGGCTGGTTTTCCAGCGCGCTGCGCACCACCGCCTTGTACAGCTGGCGGTCGGCCTGGGCGCGGGTGGCGCGCACCGCCGGGCCCTTGCTGGCGTTCAGGATGCGGAACTGGATGCCGGCCTGGTCGATGGCGCGCGCCATCAGGCCGCCGAGGGCGTCGATCTCCTTGACCAGGTGGCCCTTGCCGATGCCGCCGATGGCCGGGTTGCAGCTCATCTGGCCCAGGGTTTCGATGTTGTGGGTGAGCAGCAGGGTACGCGCGCCCATGCGCGCGGCGGCCAGGGCCGCCTCGGTTCCGGCATGGCCGCCGCCCACCACGATCACATCGAAACGATCCTGAAACTGCATTGCTGCCCACACCACGCCGGAATCCCGATAAGGGGCGCCTATTCTACGGTGTGGCAGGCACTTGGGCCAATGACGATATTACCGGGCTACATCAGGCGATGCGGCATCTCATCGTCCAGGCTGAGCATGGTGGAGATGACCTGCAGCGCCTCTTTCACAAACAGATCGAGGTCGCAGAAGGCCGGCGAGGTTTCCAGCACCTGGGAACCGTCGGCCATGGACACGCGCAGATCGCAGCCGCCATCGACCGCCCGCTCGGCGGACAGATACAGGCCGGGGTGCGGATTGCCCTCCTGGGCCACGGCGATGATGTAGCGGTAGTTCACCGCGTCGGGGCTGACGATATCCCCCAGCACGGTAACGACAAATTCACCGTACTGGTAACGGCGCAGGGGAATGGCGGTGTGGATGACGGGAAAGCTCATGGTATCTCCGGGCTGGCGGCCAGTCTCATCATTTGGGGCCGGCGGCGGCATGAAACAAGTTACAGCCCCAGCGCCGTGCGCTCCCAGCGTATCGCCCCGTCGTCAAAATTCCACGACCAGAACACCTTGGTGATCTTGCCGCCGATGCGGGCGCGCTCGATGAAGCCCAGCACACAGCTGTCGATACCGACGGCACGCTGATCACTCAATACGAAATAGTGTCCCGCCGGCACTTCCGCCGGGCCAAAATTGCGCTCCGGCGCAGGCAGGCGGGCATAGTCCTCATCCAGCCGCGCACCATTGAGCCACACCTCGCCCTCGCGCACTTCAACGGTGTCACCCGGCAGGGCGATCACCCGGCGGATGAGCTGATCCTCCATCACCCGTGACAACTGCGCCGGCTGATTGCCGCCGCTGAAATCGATCAGGGCCAGATCGCCGCGGCCAGGAAAGGCCAATTTGTTGATGAGCAACACATCATGGTTGAGCACCGCCGGCTGCATGGCCGTGGTGGTCATGAAAAACGCACGCATCACATGACCGCCGATGATCTTGTCCATCAGCGGATTGACCGTGATGATCAGAAACAGCGTCACCGCTGCATAGATCCAGATGCGATTGAACCAGCGCAAGCGATAACTGCGCTCCTGCCGCGCCGCGCAATGCCACGCGTCGTAAACGATCCAGGCTGTAGCGACAAAGGGTACGGCAAGAAACACGATACCGATCTTGCTTTCCACATGCATGAAGGCAATGGCCGCCAGCCACGAAAGCACTATCAGCGCCACATACACCGCAATGCCGCGCACAATATGACCGGCATAGTGCTGGCCCAGGCCGGGACAGACTGACAGCGCCACGGCCAGCCACGGGTTGCGCGGGCACACCCGCCCCGGCTCCTGCGCAGCAGCAAACCAGTGTTGTGCCGCCACCCGTTGTTCACCACCCATCGTCATCGCCTCCTGTTCGGTTACGTCGCGGTCAAATGAACCGGCTGCGCCACTGCTCCAGATGCCGCGGCTCCTCTCCCGCCAGATGTACACCGATGAGATAAGTACCTGCCGCCTCGGTTTCCCGTGACCACATCACCTCGCCGCCGAGGAGATAACGCTCATCACCCTCCGGCACGGCCACCTCCAAACCAAGCCGGCTGCCTGTTGCCACCGAGGTTTCCAGCAGGATGCGCAGCCCGGTGGCAGAAACATCTACCGTGGAGCATTCCACCACCTTGCCGACCAGCTCCGGCAGGGTTGGTGCGGCGAGGATTTTCACTGTCACCTTCTCGTCGCGCAGCAGGCGCGGGGCGGTGCGGCGCTCTTCCGGCATGGCCATGTCACATTCCTTATCTGCAAGACAGCGCACGAATGTAACCACTGGCGCGGCCCGGCTCAAGGGCAAGGGGTATAATTCCGCGTAGTCGCCCCCGCCACCCGAGTCCTCATGGCCAGATCCCCCTTCCAGCCCCTCCGCGGCCGCGGCGCCGCCGGCAGCCCGGACAACCGCTATGCGGAACACCAGCGTGAGTCCGTGGACGACGGCTGGGGCAGCCTGGAACAAGCAGAGCCGTTGCACACCGAACTGCTGGTGGACGCCAGCCGCACGGTGATCAGCTACAACGATTCACCCGATGTCCCCTTCGATCGCTCCATCAACCCCTACCGGGGCTGCGAGCATGGCTGCGTGTATTGTTTCGCCCGCCCCAGCCACGCCTGGCTCGGCCTGTCGCCGGGGCTGGACTTCGAGAGCCGTCTGTTCCACAAGCCTGGCGCCCCGGTGCTGCTGCGTCAGGAATTGTCCCGACCCGGCTACCGCTGCGCCCCCATCGCCCTCGGCATCAACACCGATGCCTACCAGCCGGTGGAGCGCCGCCTCGGCCTGACCCGCGCCATCATCGAGGTGCTGGCGGAGTTTTCCCATCCCTTCAGCGTGATCACCAAATCGGCCCTCATCGAGCGCGACATCGATCTGCTGGTGCCGCTGGCCCGGCGCAACCTGGCCCATGTGGCCATATCGCTCACCACACTGGATCGCCCCTTAGCCCGCCTGCTCGAACCACGCGCCGCCGCACCGCAGCGACGCCTGGAAACCGTCCGCCGCCTGCGCGAGGCGGGTGTTCCGGTCACCGTACTCATCGCCCCGCTGATCCCGGTGCTCACCGATCACGAACTGGAAGACATCATGGCGGCCGTACATGCGGCCGGTGCGCTCAACTGCGGCTACGTGCTGCTGCGCCTGCCGCTGGAGGTCAACGCACTGTTTCAGGACTGGCTGCGCGTGCATGCCCCGCTCAAGGCAGAGCATGTCATGAACCGCCTGCGCGATTGCCGCGGCGGGCGGGATTACGACAGCCGCTTCGGCAAACGCATGCGCGGTGAAGGCGACTACGCCGATCTGCTCAGCCGGCGCTTTCGCCTCGCCTATCGCAAGTTGGGTTTCGACGACACCGCCCCCCTCGACTGCGAACCATTCCGCGTGCCGGGGCGGGCGGTGCAGCTGGGGCTGTTCTGAGGCCACACTACCGCGCCTTGTTGCGCATCGCGCATCGCGCATCGCGCAACACGCTACACTTGCACCATGCCGCCCGGCTCCGCATGCAATTGGCCGCCCTGGATACCGCCACCGGCATCGGTGACATGGATATCCCGGGCTATCGTCTGCATCCCCTGAAGGGAAAGGAAAAGGGGCGCTGGTCGATCTGGGTCAGCGGCAACTGGCGAGTCACTTTCGAGTTTCGGGAAGGAAACGTTTACGTGCTGGATTATGAGGATTATCACTGATGGCCATGCACAATCCCCCGCATCCTGGCGAGTTTATTTACGCCACCTACCTGGAGCCCTTCGGCCTCAGCGTGCGCGCCTTGGCGGACAATCTGGATGTGTCGCCCTCCACCCTCAACCGTATCATCACCGGCAAGAGCGGTATCAGCCCGGAAATGGCCTTGCGCCTGTCCAAGGCGCTGGGCCGCTCTCCCGAAAGCTGGCTTGCCATGCAGGACAGCCATGACCTGTGGCAAGCACGGCAGACCCTCAATTTGAAAGGCGTACGCCCGGTAGATTTCGTGGCGGCCTGACACTCCCGGGCAAACCTGTGATGCGCAGTGCACGTCCTACGGTGAAGCCCGCAGCTCTGTTTTCGTGTTCCCCGCGATCAAAAACGGACACCTAAACTGAGATAGGCGATGTCCTTCTCCACCTGGGTGTACTCCAGCTCCAGTTGGGCCACGCCCAGACTGAACCCGACACCGAGGCCCACCGAGCTGCCGCTGTCGGTACTGGAGGCAGCGCCGATCTTCACGTCTTCGCGCAGCATGCCCGCCTTGGCGATGAGATACAGTGCGCCGGCGGTGCGGAACACGCCGTAAACGGCCTGGGTGTCGACGCTCACATCGCTGCCGGCATACTTGCCCTTGGTGGTGCTGGTGGTGAACTCGCCCTGCACCCCCACATCGCCGATCACCACGCCCCACTCCTTGCCGATCATCACGCCGGCATTGGTGGGGTCGCCGACGCCGGCGGTGTCGATGAGCATCGGCCCGGCCTTGGCGCCGAAATACCAGTCCGCCGCTGCGGCCGGGGCAAAACCGGCGGTCAATGCACCGACGAGGATCAGTGCCATCGCCCTGCCGCGCGACCATGCCGACATCATGCTTGTGGTGTTTTTCATGTGGTAACTCCTTGTGTGGGTGGATACGTCATCTTAATCATGCGCGCCATACAGCCGTGCTGCACGGCGGGCAAAGGCATCAAGCAGGCGCGGCGCAAACATCGCCAGTCCGCCGCGCAGGAGCGGCGCCCGCAACCCGCCCAACTCATAACAGGTATCGGCGCTGACACGGCAACCGCCCGGTACCGATTCGAACTGCCAGGTAACTTCAAGACGGCGGAAAGGGCCATCGCTGGCTTGGATATGAATGCGCGTCGGCGTGCTGAATTCCGCACGGGAACGAAACGCGATGGTCAGCGGCCCGAAGCCGGCACTCTGCTCCACTTCCAGCGCCCGCGCTTCGCGGGACAGGATGCGGGCGGCGAGATAGCCGGGGACAAATTCGGGGTAACGTTCGATGTCGAGCACCAGCGTGAACAACTGGTCGCAGGTATAGGGCAGCTGGCGGGAGACGTGATGTCGGAACATGGCGGCGTAGGTGTTTCGCCGCAGTATGCGCGCATCGGGTAACGACGCGCCAGTCGGAGGCGGCTGCGCGACGGAGACTCCAGCCCCCCTTCACCGGTGATTTTCTGCGGGTCGGGCTGAAACCCGACCCGCAACTTCCGCACCCGCCGGGCTGGCCGGCGTTGCGCTCATCAGCCGGTCAGGTGCACGACCTCGCAGGCGTCGCCCACGTACTCGTTGATCACCACGATCTGCGCCTTGCGGAAGAAGTTGAACTCGGTGGCGCTGGCCCAGGTGTAGGCGCCCATCATGCGGCCGACGACGAGGTCGCCCTCGTTCAGCTCGGGCAGCGAGATGTCCTCGTCGATGACGTCGATGCTGTCGCAGGTGGGGCCGGCCAGCACGCTGGGGAAACGCTCGCCAGCCCAGTCCAGGCAGTCCACCGGGTACTTGGCGTGATCGAACATCTGGCCGCTGTAGGAGCCGTACACGCCGTCGTCCAGGTAATACCACCAGCGGCCGTCGCGCAGGGCCTTGCCCATCACCGACGACACGGCGGTGATCGCCGGGGCGGAGATGAAACGGCCCGGCTCGGCGATGAGGCGCACCTCATCCGGGATCTGCGCCAGTGCCTCGCGGATGGGGCGGCAGAATTCGTTGATGGGCGGCACGTCCTCGTTGTACTCCACCGGGAAACCGCCGCCGATATCAAGCACGGAGAGCGGCGGCAGGCCGGCGTCCTTGTTCCAGGCGATGATCGCGCCGCAGGCGTTGACCGCCTCGACATGCTTGCGCGGGTCCGCCGCCTGGGAGCCGACGTGGAAGGACAGGCCCTTGATGCGGATGCCGAGATCGCGCGCCATGACCAGCAGCTCGCGCGCCGCCTGCGGGGTGCAGCCGAATTTCTTCGACAGGTCGACCTTGGCGGCGGGGCTGCGGAAGGACACGCGCAACAGCAACTCCACCTGGTCGGCGTATTTTTCGAACTTGCGCAGCTCGTCCGGGTTGTCCACTACGAAGGTGGTGACGCCGAAATCGAGGGCGTCGCGGATGTCGCGGTCACGCTTGATGGGATGGGTATGGATGCAGCGTTCCGGGGCGACACCGAGGTCGCGCACCAGGTCCACTTCGCCGCTGGTGGCGAGATCGAACCAGGCATCTTCCTGCATCAGGGTGGTGACTACCGCGGCGTGCGGCAGGGGCTTGAGGGCATAGTGCAGATCGACGCCGGGAAGCGCCGCAGCGAGGGCACGGTACTGTCGTCGCACCGCTTCGCAATCGAGGATCAGCAGCGGGGCGCCATGAATGGCGACCAGGCGGCGGATGCGTTCGGCTTCGGGGGGTTCATCGGCCTTGTCACCGGAAACGATGGACGCGGCTTCACACAGGGCATCGACCATGGTCATACCTCCAGGTCGGGCCTCCGCCCCTCTTCTCAAGGGTGGGCAAGACACGACCGACATTTGAAACACACTAAGAGATCTGAATTTGAGCGGCGCCGCACCGATATCGGCCAGCGCTCTCTGAATCAGGACAAATTCATTCTCTTTGGATAGATTCTCATGCCGTTTCGGTCGTGCCGTGAGCGGGCTACCCTCAAGAAGTGGGCAGTATTCTAGAACAAACATCCCGCTGATCAAGTATTTTTTTCACCCCCGCCGGGAGGCCGAACCCCTTGGTGGCAAAGGGAATTGTTCCTGCATGATGATGGACCGGGTTGCTGCCCGACCCTCAGGCGCCTTGACGACGGTTCACCCGCTGACGGTGCGCCGGCGCGTAAGCAATTCCTGCACCAGCGGCGCACAGATCACGCCGATGGCGTGCCCCATGTGGCCACCGGGCACCACCAGGGTGTTGGGACGCGACATGAAGGCCTTGGGCAGGCGGCGCTGAAGATCGGGGAAGTCGTGGCGCTTCGGTTCGCGGAAGCGGATCACCACCATGCTCTCCGCCGGGGTGGGGATGTCGCGGGCAATGAAGGGATTGGAGGTGTCCACCAGCGGCACGCGCTGGAAGTTGATGTCGGTAAGGGAGAATTGCGGCGTGATGTAGCGCAGATAGTCGGGCAGGCGACGCAGGATGGTGGCGGTCACCGCCTCGGCCGAGCAGCCCTTGTCGGCGCAGTCGCGGTGGATCTTCTGGATCCACTCCAGATTGATGCTGGGCACCACGCCGATGAGCAGATCCACCCAGCGCGCCACGTCGATGCCGCGATCGCCGCGCTCGCGCTGCTGCTGACGCAGCTTCATCACCAGCGGGTTGTGCGACGGCGTCATCTCGCGCCGGCTCCAGGTGGATTCTATGCAGGCGCCATGCAACCCTTCGTAGAACAGCAGGTCTGAGCCCGGTGGAATCTCTTGCCAGGGCGTAAAGGCACCCTCCACGCCACCATGCCGTACGGCAGCTTCACGGCTGCCGAGGTAGTGACGATGGAGGCCGCCACCGGTGCGGGAGTATTCCTGAAACAGCCCCTCCAGCCGCTCGAACAGATTGGCCTCGGGACCGAAGTGGCTGATGGGGCGACCTGCCGCGCTGGCTGCCGCGACGGCCTGTTTCATGCCGGCGCGGTCGTAACGGCGGAAGCTGTCACCGTCGACGAAAAAGGCGTTGATGCCCTCGCGCCGAAAGATTTCGGCAAAGGCCTGCTTGACGGTGGTGGTGCCGGCGCCGGAGGAACCGGTAACGGCAACGATAGGGTGACGAACCGACATGGGCAGCACTCGCGGTCTTGTAACCGCCCTACTGTAGCCCCAAACCTGCTGTCATGACTACGGCATGGGGTAGCATGCGCAACCCCTTTTCAATATCAGAGGCATATATGGGACAACGGCTGAATCGCACGCAACTTGGCGCCTGGATCGAATTGCCACGGGTACAGGGCATCATCATCGCGCTCATCGTGCTCAACGCCATCACCCTGGGCATGGAGACCTCGCCGACACTGATGGCGCAGTTCGGCGACGTGCTGCTCCTGCTGGATCGTCTGATCCTGTCGGTGTTCGTGGTGGAGATCGGCATCAAGCTGACGGCCTTCGGCTGGCGCTTCTTCCGCAACCCATGGAATGTGTTCGACTTCATCATCGTCGGCATCGCCCTGGTGCCGGCCAGCGGCCCGCTGGCGGTGCTGCGTGCCCTGCGCGTGTTGCGTGTGCTGCGACTGATTTCGATGATGCCGCGCCTCAGGCTGGTGGTGGAGGCGCTGCTGCTGGCGGTGCCCGGCATCCTGTCCATCGCCGGCCTGATGCTGCTGCTGTACTACGTGGCGGCGGTGATGGTCACCGGCCTGTTCGGTGCCCAGTTCCCCGAATGGTTCGGCAACATCGGTGCCTCCATGTACACCCTGTTCCAGATCATGACGCTGGAGAGCTGGTCGATGGGCATCGTGCGTCCGGTGATGGAGGCCTATCCCTACGCCTGGCTGTTCTTCATCCCGTTCATCCTCATCGCCACCTTCACCATGCTCAACCTGTTCATCGCCATCATCGTC
>DYFR01000013.1 GCA_020725115.1 Thiohalomonas denitrificans | reverse complement strand
AGCGCTGCCGGCCAGGGTGCCCTTGAGAAAGATTCTGCGCTTGGTATTCACGTGACAGACTCCTTGGAGCTTGGGGTTGGTGGTCAGGTGGTCGGAGACCGTTTAAGGGGCCATATGATAGGGACTTATCGCGTGTGACACTAGAATTTCAATGGAGTTTCATTGCCCCGCTGCCGATCGGTGACGGGATGGGCTACCATCCCGCGCCATGGACCCCATAGAACTGTCGCTGTTTGCCAGCCGTATCGAAGCCGTTTGCGACGAGATGGGGGCCGCGCTGCGCCGGGCGGCCTTCTCGCCCAATATCCGTGATCGCCTGGATTTTTCCTGTGCCGTGTTCGATGCCCAGGGAGAGCTGTGCGCCCAGGCCGCCCATATCCCGGTGCATCTGGGCAGCATGGCCTACGCCATGCGCGGCATCGTCTCCCGACTGGACTGGCGCGACGGCGACATGGTGGTGGTCAACGATCCTTTTCTCGGCGGCACCCATCTGCCCGACGTCACGCTGATCGCGCCGCTGTTGCTGGAGGGAGAATTATTGGGATTTGTCACCAATCGTGCCCACCACGCCAACATCGGCGCCCACTCACCCGGCTCCATGCCCATCTCCCGTTCGCTGGACGAAGAAGGGCTGGTGATCCCGCCCACCCTGCTGGTGCAGGGCGGTCAGGTGGATCAGGAACTGCTGGCGCGGCTGGCCGGCGGGCGCAGCGAGGCAGAGGGCGATTTCGCGGCACAAGTGAGTGCCAACCTCATTGCCCTGGCACGGCTGCGCGAACTGGTGCAGGCACTTGGGGCGGCGGGCTATCGAACCGCGCTGGCGGCCCTCAACGACTATGCCGAGCGTCTGGCGCACAGCGCGCTGGCGGCGATCCCCGAGGGCGAGTATGTATTCGCTGATGTGCTGGATGATGATGGCGTCGGCAGCCGGGACATCACCATCGCCGCGCTGGTGCGCGTGGCGGCAGGCAAGGTGGTGGTGGATTTCAGCGGTACCGCAGCGCAGGTACCCGGCAACGTCAATTGCCCGCTGTCGGTGGCGGCGGCGGCGGTGTATTTTGTGTTCCGCTGTCTGATGCCGCGCGAAACGCCGGCCTGTGCCGGCGCCTTCCGCGCCATCCATCTCGATGCGCCGGAAGGGTGTCTGCTCAATGCGCAGCGACCCGCTGCGGTGGCGGCGGGCAACGTGGAGACCAGTACGCGGGTGGTGGACGTGATCTGCGGCGCCCTGGCGCAGGCCATCCCCGATCGCATGCCGGCTGCCAGTCACGGGTCTATGAACAACGTCGCCATGGGCGCCAGGAACAACGTCGCCATGGGCGCCCGCAACGGCGCGCAGGATTGGGACTACTATGAAACCATCGGCGGCGGCATGGGCGCGGGCGCGCTGGGCGGCGGACTGGACGCCGTACAGACCCACATGACCAACACCCTCAATACCCCCATCGAAGCCATGGAGTCGGCCTACCCGCTGCGCGTGACGCGCTACGGCGTGCGGCACGGTTCCGGTGGCGCCGGGCAGCGGCGCGGCGGCGACGGCATCGTGCGTGAGTTCGAGTTCCTCGCCCCGGCCCAGGTGACCCTGCTGACCGAGCGCCGCCGTCATGCCCCGTGGGGACTGGCCGGCGGCAGTCCCGGCGCGGCGGGCGAAAACTGTCTCAACGGAGCGCCGTTGCCGGGCAAGGCCAGCTTCAGCGTCGACAGCGGCGATCGGGTTACCATAGCCACGCCGGGCGGCGGCGGCTGGGGCGAGCTGTTTCACCGCCGAGACGCAGAGATCGCAGAGTAAATCTGATCAAAAACCTCTGCGTGCTCTGCGTCTCGGCGGTGAGATCAGTTCATTAACTTTGCGTCTTTGTGGTGAGGATTTTTTCGGGGGGAATGGAATGGTTATGCGCGCAGTGATGCTGTTGTCGGTTGTGGCGCTGCTGGGCGGCTGCGCCGCCGGCACCATGATGGGAGCCGGCCAGGGCGGTCAGGCCGCGGATGGCCGCAGCTATGAGGCGGCGCGTGCCGACAACCTGCTCGCCGCCGCGGTGAACCGCGCCCTGGTGCGTGACAAGGCCGTGAATGCCGGCGATATCCGCGTCAGCGTGCGCGATGCCGTGGTCACCCTCACCGGCACTGTACCCGACGCCGCCAGAGCCGACCGTGTGGTGCGCATGGTGCAGGAACTGGACGGCGTCAAGGCGGTGGTCAATCAACTGCAAGTCAGCCGTTGACTTTGTTTTTTTTCTTGTAACTTGTCACTTGTAACTTGCGACTGATTTTATGTGCGGAATCTGCGGTGAACTGAGACTGGATGGCCATGTGCCGGACCTGGCGGTGCTGGGGCGCATGCTGCACCGGCTGGAGCGGCGCGGGCCGGATCATGAGGGTAGTTATTCCGACGGCCCGCTGGCGCTGGGGCATCGCCGTCTTGCCATCATCGATCTGTCGGAGCGCTCGCACCAGCCGATGATCGACAACGAGCTGGGTCTGGTGCTGGTGTTCAACGGCACCATCTACAACTACCGTGACCTGCGCGCGGAACTGCGCGGGTGCGGCTACAGCTTCTTCTCCGACGGCGACTCGGAAGTCATCCTCAAGGCCTATGCCGCCTGGGGCGAGCAGTGCGTCGAACACCTCACCGGCATGTTCGCCTTCGCCATCTGGGACATCAGGCGTCAGCACCTGTTTCTGGCGCGCGATCGCCTCGGCATCAAGCCGCTGTACTACAGTCATGACGGCAAGACCTTCCGCTTCGCTTCCAACATGCAGGCACTGCTCGCCGCCGGCGGTGCCGATGTCAGCATCGACCCGCTCGGCCTGCATCACCAGTTCACCCTGCACGGCGTGATCCCGGCGCCGCGCACGCTGCTCAACGGCATTCGCAAGCTGGCACCGGGTTACACCCTGGCCATCGACAGGGAGGGTCGGCGCAGCGAGCGCCGCTACTGGCAGCTCTACGCCCATCGCCCGGCCGATGGGCCGCGCAGTGAACAGGAATGGACCGAGGCGATCCACACGGCGCTGAAGAAGGCGGTGAAACGCCGCCTGGAGATCGCCGACGTGCCGGTGGGCGTGCTGCTCTCCGGCGGCCTCGACTCCAGTTTGCTGGTGGGCCTCCTGGCCGAGCAGGGCGTGAAGGATATCCGCACCTTCTCCATCGGCTTCGAGGACGTGCCGGAGGAGAAGGGCAGCGAGTTCGAGTATTCCGATCAGGTGGTGGCGATGTACGACACGCGCCATCACAAATACTCCATCCCCAACGATCAGGTGTTGCTGCGCCTGCCCGAGGCGGTGGAGCAGATGGCCGAGCCCATGGTGGGACAGGACGCAGTGGCCTTCTATCTGCTCGCCGAGCGCGTGTCGCGGGAGGTGAAGGTGGTGCAGAGCGGCCAGGGCGCCGACGAGGTGTTCGGCGGTTACTTCTGGTATCCGCTGATGGACAAGGAGGGCGGCACCGACCTGGAGCGCTTCGCCAGGCACTATTTCGATCGTCCGCACGGCGAATTTCTCGACACCGTGGCCGAGCCGTTTCGCGGCGAGGATCACACCGGTATGCTGGTGGAAAAACTGCTCACCCAGCCCGGCGCCGACACCTTCATCGATCGCGTGCTGCGCATGGACACCACCACCCTCATCGTCGACGACCCGGTGAAGCGCGTCGACAACATGACCATGGCCTGGGGCCTGGAGGCGCGCGTCCCCTTCCTCGACCACGAGTTGGTGGAGCTGGCGATGCAGCTGCCGCCCGAACTCAAGCTCGGCTCCGGCGGCAAGCACGTGCTGAAGACGATCGCCCGCGGCCTGATCCCCGACGGTGTCATCGATCGGCCCAAGGGTTATTTCCCCATGCCGGCGCTGAAATTCGTGCGCGGCCCGTTTCTCGATTTCATGCGCGACATCCTCGACTCCAGTGCCTGCCGTCAGCGCGGCCTGTTCAACCGCGCCTATGTGGACAAGTTGCTGGCCGAGCCGGAACAGCACTTCACCGCCCTGCGCGGCAGCAAGCTGTGGCACCTGGCCCTGCTGGAGCTGTGGCTGCAGCGCAACGTCGATTTGTATTACTGAATGGCCGAAACCATATCCAGGTGCAGTACGGCCCGCAGTTTGGAAACCGCATTCGGCAGGCAGGGGGCATTCGTCCGCCCGTGCAGCGCTACCTCGAGTGAGGTATCACCCCTTGTCATGCCGGTTTTCTGGCCTGGGGTTGAACTCTCTGCCATAGTCCCCATGTTCACCAGTCAGCCCTGCGCGCAGCCATTTTCAACGATGAGGACTTAGGTATGGACGTATTGGAACGCATTGATCAGCAAGTAAAACAGAACCCCGTCATCATCTACATGAAAGGCACTCCGCAGATGCCGCAGTGCGGTTTCTCCAGCCGCGCCTCCCAGGCGCTGGCGTCGAGCGGCGTCGAGTTCGCCTATGTCAACGTACTGATGGATCAGGAAATATTTGAGAATCTGCCGCGTTACGCCAACTGGCCGACCTTTCCGCAGGTTTATATCAATGGCGAGCTGGTCGGCGGTTGTGACATCACCCTGGAGCTTTATCAGAAGGGCGAGCTGCAGAAGATGATGCAGGAGGCTGCGGCCAAGACGGAGTAAAAAGCAGTTTCGAGTTTCGGATTTCGAGTTTCGAACGGCATAAATCAAAGCCGGCTCCCGCAAGGGAGCCGGCTTTATCTTTTGTGGGAGCCCGATTTATCGGGCGACAGCGGGGCCTGGACAGGCAGTCATCGCCCGGCGGACTTTTTCGAAACCCGTAACTTTCTTTTAGGATTCGCCGCCGAATTCCAGCATGCGCCAGCGGTTGACGATGGCGCAGAACAGCTCGGCGGTGCGTTCGGCATCATACAGTGCGGAGTGGGCCTGGCTGGCATCCCAACTCAGGCCGGCGGCCTGCACCGCGCGCGCCAGCACGGTCTGGCCATAGGCGAGACCGGCCAGGGTGGCGGTGTCGAAGCTGCTGAAGGCGTGGAAGGGATTTTTCTTGATCTTGGTGCGCTCGACGGCGGCATTGACGAAGCCGAGGTCGAAAAACGGGTTATGACCGACCAGGATGGCGCGGGTGCAGGCCTGTTCCTTGACCTCGCTGCGGATCGGATCGAATACCTTGCGCAGCGCTTCGGCCTCCGGCAGGGCGAGGCGCAGCGGGTGATAGGGATCGATGCCGGTGAAGTCGAGCGCCCGCTGATCGAGGTTGGCGCCGACAAAAGGTTCGACGTGGGCATGATGGGATTCGTGCGGATAGATCAGGCCGGACTCGTCCATGCGCAGGGTGATCGCCGCGATCTCCAGCAGGGCATCGGTCTGGGCGTTGAAGCCGGCGGTTTCCACGTCCACCACCACCGGGAGAAAGCCGCGAAAGCGCCGGGCCAGGGCCGGTTTGTGTTCGGACATCGTCATGGGGGCGCAGGATACCCCAATTCGGCGCCTGGGTGCGACTGTAAAGATGACTGCTCAGTCCGCAAATGAACGCCAATAAACGCAAATCAGGTAGGCATGCCGTACATCATTTGCGTTTATTCGCGTTTATTTGCGGATCAATCTTCTCAGCTGTGTGTGGTCAGCCTTGCAGCTTCCAGGCAACGGTCTCGCCGGCGCGCATGGGTACCACCACGTCGTCACCGAAGGCGTAGCTGGCGGGGACGGTCCAGCTTTCCTTGTGCAGGGTAATGGTGTCCTGGTTGCGCGGCAGGCCGTAGAAGTCGGCGCCGTGGTGGCTGGCGAAGCCTTCCAGGCGGTCGAGTTTTCCGGCGCGCTCGAAGGCCTCGGCATACAGCTCGATGGCGGCGTGGGCGCTGTAGATGCCGGCGCAGCCGCAGGCGGTTTCCTTGGTCTTGCGTGCGTGGGGTGCGCTGTCGGTGCCGAGGAAGAATTTCGGGTTGCCCGAGGTCGCCACCTCCAGCAGTACCTCGCGGTGGCTTTCGCGTTTCAGTACCGGCAGGCAGTACAGATGCGGGCGGATGCCGCCGGCCAGCATGGCGTTGCGGTTCAGCAGCAGGTGCTGCGGTGTGAGGGTGGCGCCCACCCTGGGGCCGGCGCCGAGCACGAAGCGCGCGGCCTCGGCGGTGGTGATGTGTTCCACCACCAGTTTCAGATCGGGGATGCGCTCCAGCAGCGGTGCCAGCACGCGTTCCAGAAATACCCGTTCACGATCGAAAATGTCCACGTCGGCGTCGGTGACCTCGCCGTGCACCAGGAAGGGCAGTTGCAGCTCGGCCATGGCACGCAGCGCCGCCTCGCATTTGCGCAGGTCGGTGACACCGGAGTCGGAGTTGGTGGTGGCGCCGGCCGGATAGAGCTTCACCGCAAATACCGCGCCGCTCTCCCTAGCGCGGTATATCTCTTCCGGCGGCGTCATGTCGGTGAGATACAGCGTCATCAGCGGCTGGAAGCGGCTGTCGACCGGTACGGCGGCCAGCACGCGCTCGCGGTAGGCCAGTGCCTGTTCCGTGGTGGTGACCGGCGGGCGCAGGTTGGGCATGACGATGGCGCGGCCAAACTGCGCGGCGGTATGCGGCACCACGGCAGCGAGGGCGGCGCCGTCGCGCAGATGGAGGTGCCAGTCATCGGGGCGGGCTATCGTGAGTTGGGTCATGGGCGTGTCTTGGGTTGGTGCTGCTGTTGTGGAGAGATATCAAGATGCAAGAGAAAAGATACAAGTGGATGAGTTCGCTCTTGCATCTTTCATCTTGTATCTGAATCTTCATCGGGCAGGTCAGGCCCGAATACCGACATCACATAGGCGCGCATCGCCGCTTCCAGTACGCTGCCGCCATGAGCCAGCACATCCGGGTCGATGGAGGCCGACCATTCCAACGTGCCTTCGGTATCCCAGTTGAGGTCGATCTTCTGTTCCTCGATGATGGGGCCGCCCTGTGACCAGTAGCGGGTCGGGGTCCATTTGCGCGGCGGCAGGTTGTGGCCCGGACTGTAGAGCAGACCACCGTCCTGACGGAACGCGGGGATGCCGCGTGCCTTGGCGACCCAGTAGTCGAGCTGCTCTCCGCTGATTTGGGTTGCCTGCATGGTGCCCCCGGTTGAGTGATGGTGTGCGTCAATCATATCGGTCTGCACAGGGTATTTCCATGTACGCCGCAAAATGCGGATGAGTATGGGTAGAATGACCGCTGGTTTGACTTGACGATGCAGTTCTTGCCCTGCCGTTAGCGTAGCGGCATGAATGCCGGGACATATGATGGAAACGGTGCGCAAACATTGATGCAGGAACTCTGGATATTGCCCGCACTGCTGGCGGTGGTATGGTTCTGGCTCGATTCCATGCGTGCCCGCGAATCCGCCATCGCGGCAGTGCGCCGTGCCTGCACCCGCAACGATGTACAGTTGCTGGATGAAACCGTGGCCCTGGTGAAATTGCGGTTGGGACGCGACAGCGCCGGTCGCGTCGGCTGGCGCCGCCGCTTCCGCTTCGAGTTCAGCAACGAAGGTGACAATCGCAGCAGTGGAGAGATCGAGCTGCTGGGGCGGCAGGTGACCGCGTTGCACATGGCGATGGGGCCGTTCACCCTGCACGATTGTGATGCCGCCGCGGAATCGCAGGATCAGTCCACAAACGGCCCGTGCTGAATGATGGGCTCGCCGTGCGGCTGGCCGTTGAGACAGATGAAACGGCAGGGCTGCTCGGCATACACAGTGAGCATCGAGCCACCTGCCAGGGCCAGCGCTTCACCCGGGCTCAATTCCTCGCCGGACACCTCCGGCCGGCCTGATACCGCATAGATTAGCCCCATGTGGTGCGCTGGTACGGCGACATGAAATTCGCCCTCATGGTTCAGTGCCACATCGTGATAGTTCACCGGCGTATGCAGGTGGATGGGTGAACCGGGGCCGACAATGGTACGTACCCGGCCCACGGGCAGATCCTGCACGGGAAACTGTTCGGCGTTCACCTGCTGATAGGCGGGGGGCAGATCCTTGTGGATCTTCGTCATGTTGATCCATAACTGGATGCCGTGGGCGGTCTCTGTGCCTGCGGGTGCCTCGGAGTGGATGATGCCGCGTCCGGCGGTGAAAACCTGGGCCCCGCCGGCATGCACGATGCTGTCGTTGCCGAGATTGTCGCGGTGATGCATGCCGCCGGAGAACAGATAGGTGATGGCCTCGAAGCCGCGATGGGGGTGATCGGGGAAACCCGCCTCGGGGTCGACAAAAAACTCATCGAACAGCACGAAGGGGTCGACATGACGCAGGCCCGCCACTGGAAACAGCCGCTTCACATGCGCACCGTCTCCTTCCTCCATGTCAACCGTGCGGTAGTGCAGGGGATGCTCGGCCATGCTCGATTCTCCTGTCCGGGTACAAAACCAGTATAGCCATCAAGACGATAGATGGGATTTGCCGCCGCTGCGGCATCCCCGCCGCCGCCCGTGTCGTGGCACGGAGACCGCAAGCGCCGGCGGCTGGCACCTGCCCGGACGGGCTGCCGAGGGCGGTTTTGCTGCGGAGGTCACAGATAAGCGGGGTGTGACGAGTCAAAACCCTTCTTTGTACGGTACAATCTGCCATCGAACGGGTGGCCCATACGCTGCAGTAATCGGCTGCCTTCATGACGAATCAGGAACTGATCGGATTTTCTATGTCTGTACTCACACCGCTTCGTGAAATGCCTGTCGGCAACATCTTCCGCAAGGGCGACGTGTTCGTCCTGTTCGGTGAACTGTTCGGTCGCGGCTACGTCAACGGCCTGCTCGACGAGGCCCGCAATGCGGGCATGACCATCCTTGGCATCACCGTCGGCCGCCGCGACGAGAATCAGCAGCTGCGCCCGCTGACCGCCGAGGAGCTGGCCGCAGCCGAGGCCAACCTGGGCGGGCGCATCATCAACATCCCGCTGATGGCCGGTTTCGATCTGGATGCCCCCGCAGGTACGCCGAACCCCACCGACCTGCTGGCCGACTTCAAGCTGACCACCTGGCAGGACGCCAAACTGGACTGGGCGCAGATCGAGCGCTGCCGCGAGGTGGGCGTGGCCCGCTTCAAGTCCTCCCTGGCCCAGGTGATGGCCGAGCTGGACCAGGCCATACCCGACGGCGCCAACGTCTTCTTTGCCCACACCATGGCCGGCGGCATCCCCAAGACCAAGGTATTCCTGGCCATCGCCAACCGCATCTACAAGGGGCGCGGCGACCGCTTCCTCTCCGCCCGTGCGCTGCTCGACAGCGACCTGGGCAAGATGATCCTCAAGAATTTCGACGAGGTGACCGCCAACACCTTCCAGCACCTGATCGAGGCCAGCAGCGGCATCCGCGCGCGCCTTGCGAAGAGCGGCGGCGAGACGCGCTACACCGCCTACGGCTACCACGGCACCGAAATCCTCATCGGCGGCGAATACCAGTGGCAGACCTATACCAACTATACCCAGGGCAAGGCCAAGATGCGCCTGGAAGATCACGCCGCGGCGGCCTGGGGGCAGGGCATCAAGGCGGTGGTGTTCAACTGCCCGGAGATCCGCACCAACTCCAGCGATATCTTCGTCGGCGTCGAGCTTTCCCTGTTTCCCCTGCTCAATGCGTTGCTGAAAGAGGGTGACGGCGGCTGGGCCCATGAGCAGTGGAAGATCTGCCAGGGGCTGCTCAACGACGGCGTCGAACTGCAGAGCATCCTCGACAGGATCGAGGCCTACAACGCCGACTCCACCATCGCCTCGTTCCGCAATTTCGAGGCCTGGCCGATGGACAACACCGCCGAACTGGCCGACGTGATGGTGGGAACCTCCGAGGAGATCACTTCCCTGCACAAGGATCGCAAGGCGCTGATCACCGACCACCTCAGCGCTCTGGTGCTGGAAGGCACCGGCCCGCTGATCTTCCACGAGGCCTCCGCCCCGCACGGCCCGGTGCTGTGGCTCAACCACGACATCATCGCCAGGCAGCTGGTGAAAATGCACAAGGCGTAAAACGCCCCGCGTAAAAGCAAACGGCCCGTCACCGGAAGGTGCGGGCCGTTTTGTTTTATCACCCGCCAGATGTGACGGTCGGATTGGCTGAAAAAACGTTCTCTCGCCAAGAACGCCAAGAAAGAAATTGTTTATGGGGTTTCTTGGCGCGCTTGGCGTTCTTGGCGAAAGCAATGGGTTAAATTTGTTTCTAGGCGTAGGGGGATAAGCGCAGCGCATCCACCATAGCGCGGGGAGTCGGTGGATGTGCTGCGCTTATCCCCCTACATGTCTGACGTCTGAAAATCAGTTAACCACGGGGGCACGGGGAACACGGGGGAACAGGTTGCTTGTCAATCAGTTACCCCCATGTCCCTGCGGTTCATTTTGTTCACGAGAAGAGCTTTTCTCTCGCCAAGAACGCCAAGTACGCCAAGAAAGAAATTGCTTATGGGGTTTCTTGGCGCGCTTGGCGTTCTTGGCGAGATCGATGGGGGTTAACCGCGGACACGGGGAACACAGGAAACAACTGCTCATCGATCAGTCACCCCGTGTGCCCCGTGGTTAAAGCTTGTTTCGGCGTTCTATTTTGTTCTTCCTTTATTCGCCGACGCCGCCCCTGGTCAGTCGCGCCGGGTCGAGCAGCTGGCGCAGTTCCTCTTCGCTCATGCCGGTTTCGTCGCGCGCCACGTCGATGATGGGGCGGCCTTCCCTGTAGGCGCGCTTGGCAATGGCGGCGCCCTTTTCGTAGCCGATGACGCGGTTGAGCGCAGTGACCAGGATAGGGTTGCGTCCCAGTGCGGCCTGCACGCCCTCGACGTTGACGCTGAAGTTGGCCATCGCCTTGTCGGCCAGCACCAGAGAGGCATTGGCCAGCAGATATACGCTTTCCACCAGGTTGCGCGCGATCATCGGCAGCATCACGTTGAGCTGGAAGTTACCGTGCTGGCCACCGGTGTTGATGGCGACATCGTTGCCCATCACCTGGGCGCACACCATCATCACCGCCTCCGGGATCACCGGATTGACCTTGCCCGGCATGATCGAGCTGCCCGGCTGCAGGTCCTGCAGGCGGATGTCGCCGATGCCGGCCAGCGGGCCGGAGTTCATCCAGCGCAGGTCGTTGGCGATCTTCATCAGTGAAACCGCCAGCGTCTTCAACTGGCCGCTCATCTCCACCGCGGCGTCCTGGCAGGAGAGTCCTTCGAAGTAGTTGTCCATGCTGCTGAAGGCGACGCCGCTCTTGCGCGTCAGCGCGCTCGCCACGCGCGGGCCGAAGTCGGCCGGGGCGTTGATGCCGGTGCCGACGGCGGTGCCGCCCTGCACGATGGCGCGCAGGCGCGGCAGGCTGGCGTGCAGGCGCTCGATGCCGTGGCGCAGCTGCGCCGCCCAGCCGGATATCTCCTGGCCGAAGGTCACCGGCATGGCGTCCATCAGGTGGGTGCGGCCGGTCTTCACCACGTCCTTCAGTTCCGCGGCGCGGCGCTCGGTGGTGAGGGCCAGGTGTTCCAGCGCCGGCAGCAGGCGCTCTTCGATCTCCAGGCAGGCGGCGACGTGGATCGCCGTGGGGAACACGTCGTTGGAACTCTGGCTCATGTTGACGTGGTCGTTGGGATGCACCCTGGCGCCGAGGCGCTGCGCGGCCAGCGCGGCGATCACCTCATTGGCGTTCATGTTGGACGAGGTGCCGGAGCCGGTCTGGAAGATGTCGATGGGGAACTGGTTGTCATGGCGGCCGTCGGCCACGTCCAGGGCGGCGGCGACGATGGCTTCGGCAATCTGGCCGTCGAGCAGGCCGAGGTCGCGGTTGGCCTCGGCGCAGGCGGCCTTGATCAGCCCCAGCGCGCGGATCAGCGGGCGCGGCAGCGGCTGGCCGGAGATGGGGAAGTTGTCCACGGCGCGCTGGGTCTGGGCGCCATACAGGGCGTCGGCGGGGACCTGTACCTCGCCCATGCTGTCTTTTTCGATACGATGGTCACTCATGATTTCATCCGGATTTGTCCGGCCCGGTTGGGGTTGGGGGTGAGGTGTGATGCAGGCCGTGTTCGACGGGGGGCAGCAGGCGCACCTTGTGGATATGTTCCTCCACTTCGCGCCATTTGCCATCCTTTTCCAGGCTCAGCACGATTTCCTTGTTCAGTGAGTAGGTTTCACCCTGGGTACTCTTGATGGTCTCTTCCACGGTAAATCGCATGCGATCCCGGCTGCACGTCCCCATAATCAGGTTGTGATAGGTGACGCGCAGCAGGCGCCGTTTTTCCATATCGTTACGCCGCCGCTTGGCCCATTCGCGGTATTCGAGAAAGCCGTCACTGCTGATCCCGAGGACCTGCAGGCGCTGCGATACCATGTCCATGTGGGACTCGATATTGTTGGTAGCCACGGTATAGGCGTAGGCCTTGAGCCACTGCTCGGCAATGTTCTTCATCTCCTCCATGAGGGTGTCCGTTCGGTAAATAACAGGAATTTTCCAGGGAGTGGAAACATATTGATGTTACGGTTCTTTAATTCATGCCACAGGCACAGGGTCATCAACACCATAAAAATATGATTTTAACTTAGAATTCATGAGGTTGTTGATTTCCCAGCATTATTGTCAACTTGACCGCCCGCAGTGAAACGCTGATGATACCGGGCTTTCGTCCCGGCAGGTATCGGCGCCACCCGCTGTCGGAGACATAGTTGAAGAAACACCAACAGAACAAGGGAGCATCATGAACGCCGCAGATAAGAAACGCGTCCTGCGCGAAATGCTGTTTGCGCGGCGCTTTGAAGAGCGTTGCTACGAGGCCTACGTCGAACGCAAGATCGGCGGATTCCTGCATCTCTACCCCGGCCAGGAGGCCTGCGCCATCGGCGTGATGGAGGCGGCCCGTCCGGGCCACGACTACGTCATCACCGGCTACCGCGACCATATCCATGCCATCAAGTGCGGCACCGACCCCAAGGCGGTGATGGCCGAACTGTTTGCCAGGGAGACCGGCTGCTCCAGGGGGCGCGGCGGTTCCATGCACATCTTCGACGTCGAACACCGCTTCATGGGCGGCTACGCCCTGGTGGGTGGGCCGTTCCCGCTGGCCGCCGGCATGGCCAAGGCCATCAAGATGAAGGGCGGCGATGAAATCTCCATCTGCTTCCTGGGCGACGCCGCCAACAATCAGGGCACCTTCCACGAAACCCTCAACATGGCCGCCGTGTGGAACCTGCCGGTGCTGTTCGTGTGCGAGAACAACCTGTACGGCATCGGCACCGCCACCCACCGTTCCACCGCCGTGACCGAGCAGTACAAGCGCGCCTGTTCCTACGGCATCACCTCGAACCAGACCGACGGCCAGGATATCGACCAGGTGTACGCCGCCGCCAGGGTTGCGGTGGACTTCGTGCGCTCCGGCCAGGGGCCGTACTTCCTTGAACTGATGACCTACCGTTATCGCGGCCACTCCATGTCCGACTCCGGCGCCTACCGCACCAAGGACGAGGTGGAGGAGTGGGGCAAGCGCGACCCGATCATCATCCTGCGCGATCGCCTGATCGAGGCCGGCGAGATCACCCTGGACGACTATCAGGCCATGGATAAGGAAATCTTCGCCGAGATCGAAAACGACATCATTCCCTACGCCGAGAACTCGCCGGAACCCAAGGTCGAGGAACTGGAGAAATACGTGCTGGCTGAAAACGATCCGTATGTGAAGGGAGGCGTGCACTAAATGGCCGAGATTATGTATTGGGAAGCGATCCGTCGCGCCCACGATGAAGAAATGGCGCGCGACCCGCTGGTGATCGCCATGGGCGAGGACATCGGCGTCGCCGGCGGCACCTACAAGGCCACCAAGGGCCTGTACGACAAGTACGGCCCGGAGCGCGTCATCGACACCCCGATCTCCGAGAACAGCTTCACCGGCCTCGGCATCGGCGCCTCCTTCCTCGGCGTGCGCCCGATCATCGAGCTGATGTCGGTGAACTTCGCCTGGCTGGCGATGGATCAGATCTTCAACTCCGCCGCCAAGGTGCGCTACATGTCCGGCGGCCAGCTCGAAGCGCCGGTGGTGATCCGTTCCCCCGGCGGCACCGCCCACCAGCTCGGCGCGCAGCATTCGGCGCGCATGGAGAAGGTGTTCATGGGCATCGCCGGCCTGCGCGTGGTGACGCCGTCCAATCCGAAGCAGGCCTACGGCATGCTGAAGAGCGCGGTGCGCTGCAACGACCCGGTGTTCATCAACGAACACGAACTGATGTACAACATGAAGGGCGAGGTGCCGGACAGCGAATACTTCCATCCGCTGGAAGGCTCCGAGGTCACGCGCCAGGGCCGCGACGTCACCCTGTTCGGCTACAACATCTCCGTGCACTGGTCGATGCAGGCGGCGGAAATCCTGTCCAAACAGCACGGCATCGAGGCCGAGGTGGTCGATCTGTATTCTCTGGCGCCGCTGGACCGCGCCGGCATCCGCGAATCGGTGAGCAAGACCCACCGCGCGGTGATCGTGGAAGAAGCCGAGGCCCCGGTGGGCGTCGGCGCCGAGGTGATGGCGATCATCAACGAGGAATGCTTCTTCGAACTGGATGCCGCCCCGGTACGCGTCTCTGCGAAGATGGTGCCGACGCCGTTCAACCACACGCTGGAAAAGGCCTCGATCCCCAATGCCAAGGACGTGGTTGCCGCCGTTCTGAAAATGCTTGGTAAATAAAGCGCCGGCAACATCGCGAACGGTTGCTGCAACAGGGATGGCGCGAACTTGCAGACTACCCGGTAGATGTGGCGCGGGGTTCCCTCTCCCTCAGGGAGAGGGACAGGGTGAGGGGAACCTGATTACGAGGCTATTTAACACCCCTCACCCCAGCCCTCTCCCTGGGGGAGAGGGGGGGCCGTGCCTAGGTTTTGTGCTGAAGGGGGAATCGCTCAGGGAGATGAGCACGATGGCAGATAAATTGCTATTGGTGCGCGCAAAGGATTTGCGCAGGCGTTCCTCCGATGCGGAGCAACTGTTGTGGCGGTATCTACGCGGTCGCCAGATGGTGGGTTGCAAATTCCGGCGCCAAGTGGTGATTGAACCATACATTGTAGATTTCGCTTGTTTGGAGGCGAAACTGATCATCGAGGCAGATGGCGGGCAACACGATGTACAGCGGAATTATGACGCTGATCGCACGCTACGGCTTGATGGTATGGGCTACCGGGTAATGCGTTTCTGGAATCACGAAATTCTGAACGAAACGCAGAGTGTGTTGGCACAGATACGAAGGGCGCTTATTGAGTCCCCTCACCCCATCCCTCTCCCTGAGGGAGAGGGAGGGACGTGCCGCTAGCACGTGGTGCGGGTGGGTTTTAGTTGTGTGCCGGACTGGAAGAGCGAGTGAAGATCGCCGACAGCTGTAACGTAGGGTCCCCTCTCCCTCAGGGAGAGGGACAGGGTGAGGGGGTGCTTAATTTGGGAATTCAACAGTCCTCACCCTAACGCTGAGAGAGCGGGATAGCCAAGAACTGCAACGTGGAACTGAATAAATGTCCGAACCGTACATCATAAAAATGCCGCAGCTCTCCGACACCATGACCGAAGGCGTGGTGGTGAGCTGGGAGAAAAAGATCGGCGACAAGGTGAGCCGCGGCGATATCGTCGCCACGGTGGAAACCGACAAGGCGATCATGGACGTCGAGGTGTTCCGCGACGGCTGGCTGTCCGGCCCGATGGCGGCGGTGGATTCCACCGTGCACGTGGGCGAGGCCATCGGCTATCTGGTGGATGCCCCGGAGCTGGTGCTGCGCCACAGCGAGAGCGGCGAGGCGCCGCCGGTCAGTGCGCGCGAGCTGCCGCGCAAGGTCGATCTCGAACATGGCCCGGATGCCAGGGCCGGCGAGCCGACCGGTTGCGTGCACGTGATCAAGATGCCGCAGCTTTCCGACACCATGACCGAGGGTGTGGTGGTGAGCTGGGAGAAGGAGCCGGGCGACAAGGTCAGCCGCGGCGACATCGTGGCCACGGTGGAAACCGACAAGGCGATCATGGATGTCGAGGTGTTCCGCGACGGGTATTTGTCCGGCCCGATGGTGGCGGTGGATTCCACCGTGCATGTCGGCCATCCCATGGCCTATCTGGTGGAGCAGGCCGAACAGGTGGTGAGTGACACCGCCGCCGTGGCCGCCAGGCCCGCAGCCGCGAAAGTTGCTGCCGCGCCTGCGACCGCGGCAGGCAGCGTTCCCGTGCCGCTGCCGGCGGCCACCGCCGGTGTGAAGCCCGCGCCGCGCCCGTCCAACAAGGCCGCCACGCCGCTGGCGCGCAAGCTGGCCGCCTCGCTCTACGTCAACCTGAACAACCTCAAGGGCAGCGGCCCCAACGGCGAGATCACCGCCGACGACGTGCGCCGCGCCCAGCCGGTGGAACGCCCGACCGAAATCGGCCAGGCCGTTCCCGCGCATGTGATGCCGGAGATCCAGGTGCCCGGCCATGGCCGCCCGATGACGGCCATGGAAAAGGCGGTCACCCATTCCATGACCGCCTCACTCACCATGCCCACCTTCCGCGTCACCATCAACGCAAAGCAAGACACCCTGCTCAAGGCGGCGAAGAAGAAGGGCGTGTCGGTCACCGTTGCCATCGCCAAGGCCTGCGCCGAGGCGATCAAGAATCATCCGAGCATCAACTGGGCCTACCAGCCGGTGGACAAGCTGGTGGAGCGCGAGCAGGTGGACATCGGCATGGCCGTCTCCGCCGACGGCGGCGGCCTGGTGGTGCCGGTGTTGCGCCATTGCGAATCACGTCCGCTGGAGGAGTTGCACGAGGCGTGGAAGGGGCTGCTGGAGCGCGCGCGCAAGCGCCGCCTGGCGCCGGAGGAATACGCCAACCCCACCTTCATGGTGTCCAACATGGGCATGCTCGGCGTTTCGTATTTTGACGCCATCCCCACGCCCGGCACCGCCGCTATCCTCGCCATCGCCGCCGCCGGCCCCGAGGGCATGCCGCTCACCATCACCGCCGACCACCGTGTGGTGAACGGCGCCGAGGTGGCGCTGTTCCTCAACACCCTGAAGGCGAAGATCGAGCAGCCGGAAGAATGGATGGGCCCGATGGGCCCGGCCATTCCGGACGGCAACTGGGATTACGACGTGGTCGTCATCGGCGGCGGCCCCGGCGGCGAAGACTGCGCCCGCGACCTCGCCGGTCACGGCCTCAAGGTGGCGATGATCAACGACGCCCCCTTCCCCGGCGGCGAATGCCTGTGGCGCGGCTGCATCCCGTCCAAGGCCTGGCGCGCCGCCGCCGATCGCATGCGCGATCGCGCCCACGACGAACTGCTCGGCGTGGTCGGCACCAACAAGGCCAAGCTCGATTGGGAAAAGCTGGAGCAGCACCGCCGCAACGTGCTGGAAGAGCGCGGCAAGATGGCGCTCAACACCGACAAGGGCGTGCGCATCGATGTCATCCAGGGCTACGCCTCGTTTGAAACCGAGCATCGCGTCTTCGTCGACACCTCGGGCAACAGCAAGGACCCGCACCAGCGCACGCCGCTGGGCGACGGCAGCGAAGGGCGCCACATCACCTTCGGCTGCGCGGTCATCGCCACCGGTGCGCCGCCCTTCGTGCCGCCGATCCCCGGCGCCCGCGAAGGCGTAGGCACAGGCGGCGTGCTCACCTCCGACACCGTCTGGTCCCTGTCCAAGGTGCCGAAGCGCCTCGGCATCGTCGGCGGCGGCGCCATCGGCATGGAGATGGCGCAGATATTCCAGGACTTCGGCAGCGAGGTGCTGCTGCTGGAGCGTCATGAGCGCGTGCTGGCGGAAGTGGAGCCGGAGATCGCCAAGACCCTCATCGCCGTGCTGGAGAACGACCCGCGCCTGACCATCGCCACCAACGCCGCCACCAAGGCGATCAAGGGCAAGGCCGGCGCCATGACCCTGGTGTATGAAACCGCCGAGGGCGAACAGCGCTACAAGTGCGACTACGTCATCATGGCCACCGGCAAGCGCCCGGTGCTGGAGCCGCTCAAGCTCGACAACGCCGGCGTCGCTGTCGAGAACGGCGTCATCAAGGCCGACAAGCGCTGCCGCACCAGCGTGCCGCACATCTTCGCCGTGGGCGATGTCATCGGCGGCTACATGCTGGCCCACACCGCCGGCCAGCAGGGCCGCGTCGCCGCCGCCACCATCCTCGGCGAAGACATGCACTACGACGAAGCCAAGGACTCCGGCGTCATCTTCACCCGCCCCGAAGCCGGCTTCGTCGGCCTCTCCATGGAGCAGGCCAAGGCACGCGGCATCGACGCCGCCGAGGTCAAGGTTCCGATGAGCGTAGACGCCAAGGCCATGATCACCGGCGAGACCCACGGCCTGATCAAGATCGTCGCCGACAAGGCCAATAACAAGGTCATCGGCGTCCACCTCCTCGCCGACCACACCGACACCCTCATCGGTGAGGCCGTCATGATGGTCAGCGGCGAAATGACCCTGGAACAGGTCGGCGAGGCCATCCACCCGCACCCGACGCAGACGGAGTTGTTCGGGGAGCTGGCGCGGAGGTTGTTGTCGCGGTTGCGGCGGAGTAAGGCGAAGAAGACGGCCTAGTCCCGCTTACTCCCTCCCTGCTACGCGGGGACGGCTACAGGACGTAGTCGGTTGGCCGCGCCGGGAGCATGCGGCCCAGGGCCGGTGAGGGGCAAAAAGCAAACGGCGGCCATAGGCCGCCGTTTTCATTTAGTTCCCTCTCCCTCAGGGAGAGGGTTAGGGAGAGGGGATCAAATCACCAACTTGACGCCCCCGCCACCTTTATCCCATATTCGACCCTGACCAACACGGCGGCATCACCCCAATGCGCGACTCATCCACCATCGACCCGCAAACCCGCACGGCCCTGGCCGGCTTCCGCGCGTTGCTGACCCGGCGTTACGGCGCCCGTTTGCGCGGCATGGTGCTGTTCGGCTCCCGCGCCCGCGGCGACCACCGCCCCGACAGCGATGCCGACGTCGCCGTCTTCATCGCCGACAGCGACGATCCCATCCGCGAACAGATGGACATCGCCGACGAGGCCTACCAGGTCTTTCTCCACGATGGCCTGCTCATCCAGCCCTGGGTGTTCAAAGGCAGCCCGGAGCATCCCGATACCTCCCATGCGGCAAATCTGCTCAAGGCCGTACAGGATGAAGGCGTCCAGCTATGACGGACACGCGCCTTAGGGACAAGGCAGAACGAGCGTTGGAAGCCGCCAAGCGGGCACTCGCCAGCAACGACACCGAAACCGCCGCCGACCGCGCCTACTATGCGGTGTACTACGCCGCCTGGGCCATGCTCGATGCCAAGGGGTTGCCGCGGCCAAAGACGCATCACGGTCTGATCGCCGAGTTTTCAAAACACTATGTGAAGGACGGGCCGCTAAAGCCTGATCAAGGCGCGGTGCTGTCTCGTCTCGAAAATTTGCGTCTTGCGGCGGACTACACGCTGGAACTCATACCACAGGCAGATGCGGAGCGGGCGGTGAGCGAGGCAGCTCGGTTTGTTGCGTTACTGCAGGATGAGTAAGTGTTGCGGGCAGATGGCAAAAGGCAAGACCTGACCCTCGTAGCTCTCTCAGGAGTAAGGCGAAGAAGACCGCTTAACCCAGGCAGGCAGTCCCCTCTCCCTCAGGGAGAGGGCTAGGGTGAGGGGTGATCAATAGTCCTCTCTCCCCAGTGAGACGACTACAGGGATGTAGTTGGTTGGCCACGAAGGGAGCATGTGGCCTAGGGCTAGGGTAAGGGGAGCCAGTCACCTTATACAGCAACCACACAGGATTTGTGCTCATGGACGAATTGGGTGTAAAAAGAGACAGCGCTACCGGATGGGGCGCTGTTTCTTTTTCTGGGGATCGATTACAAATCGATCTGCTAACTATCTGCACCTATTGATAGCGAATATAGAAGTGTATGTATTACACGCCTGAATACAAAAGGTTCATTGACAGAATAAATAATGAGAAGCTGATTGTTTCTCGTCAGAGCGTGGTTTTACATCACGAATATGAAATTACTACGAATGATATAGAACTGATATTCGGGGTTGATGATCTTTTTTTAGAGATCATTAATTCAAATGCATTCCAGCGGCTTAAAAAAATACACTTTCTTGGTGCTATTGACTACGTGGTTGATCCCGATGGTCAAAAGCCAAATAAACGCCACACCAGATTTCAACACAGCCTCGGGGTTGCTCGTCTTGCCCTACAGTTCTCCCGAGAGCGAGACCTAAACAAAGGCGAGTCTCGTCTGGCTGTTGTATCGGCGCTTCTGCACGACATAGGGCATGCTCCTCTCTCTCATAGCTTGGAATCAGTATTTAAACAGCAACTTAATATAGGTCACCACGTCGCAAGTGAGAGAATTATAAAGGGGGAGGTAAAAATTGGAGTTGGTGTGCATAAAATTCTTAGAGACAGGGATGTTAACCCGTTTGAGGTATTGGCAACGATTGATGGTGTTGGTCCAGCTAGTTTGAGAGAGCTATTTTCTTATTCCATAAACATCGACACTATCGAGGCAATTTTGCGGTCAAGTACATATGTTTTTAAAAATCATATTTTCTTCCCACCTGGAGAAGTGCTTGCTGCGTTAATGCGTCGTAATGAAGAGTCTGTGCCTATTCTTGACCAATTTTGGCGATTGAAAGATTCGGTCTATTCGAATCTTATTACTAATCGATTGGGTGTGCTCGCTGACTATATATGTCAAGAATATATGAAAAGGAATATGGAGCAGTTCAATAATGATGATTACTACATAACGGAGACTGAGTTAAGGAGTAGGCACCCGGGGCTGTTTTGTAAACTAGATCGCTTGGCGTCTGTTGAACCAAGTGAACTGTTGGATGGTGTAGCAGAAATACCTTTTGTTCAGCGAAGATTTGTCATTGATGAGAACGTTGAGTTGGAGAACCTATATTCTATAGAAAGACGTTATTTGCAGGTAAAGGAAGAATGTTCTTATATCTTTCGGACGTCCAAAGGAGGGAGTAATGAGGGAGAATCTGGAGAAAGCCTCAGATTATTCTGATGGAATGATAAAAAATATTCGAGAAAGGTTGTCGAGTAATTTTGCTGATAGAACAGTTTCCGTTGTAACAGTCGGCTCTTTCGCGCGACGAGAGGCATCGAATCAGTCTGATCTTGATTTCTTTGTACTAGTCAAGGATTTTGACGAGAGCCGAGACGGTTCTATAAGAGATATCGTTGAAAAAGTATTAGAAGAGAACGGCGTGCGGAACCCGTCGCAGGGAGGGGCATTTAATGCTGTTCAGCGCCATGAAGATTTAACGTCCAATCTTGGCGGGTTTGATGACGATGGGGAGTCGCTTACGAGGAGGCTTCTATTTCTTCTTGAGAGTGAGTGGTTATATAACGAAGATCTTTTTTTTGAACTATTTACTGCGCTAGTTGATGTATACGTAAAGAGTAAAATCACCGACCATCAGATTTGCCGGTTCCTCTTGAACGACTTGGTTAGATATTACAGAACGATATGTGTAGATTTTGAATACAAAACATCAGAGGGCGGCAAGTCTTGGGGAGATAGAAATATCAAGTTGCTGTTCTCAAGAAAATTAATGTACTTCAGTGGGGTCCTGGCTGTTGCGGAAACTGCACAACATACTTATAAAGAGAAAAGACGTGTGTTGATTGACATGCTTAGGAAAACGCCGATAACAAGATTGGAATCGATTTGTGGAGATCATGCGAATAAGGCGCTGGACTCATACGATGCTTTCATCGAGAGCATGGGGGAGGAGTGATCCTGCCCCGGTTTCTCGGACACTCAGTTAAGCCACATACCGCAGCTCGAATGCCTCGGGCGAGAGATAGCCCAGGCGCGAGTGCAGGCGTTTCCGATTGTAATAGACTTCGACGTATTCAAACACATGGTCTTTGGCGACTTGCCGGGTGATAAAGCGTTCGCCGTGAATAGCCTCGACCTTGAGGCTGTGGTTCCAGCTCTCCATGGCGGCATTGTCGTAGCAGTCGCCCTTCTTGCTCATGCTGCACACCAGGCCGTTTTCCAGCAGTAGACGCTGATAGTCGCCTGAGCAGTATTGGCTGCCGCGGTCGGAGTGGACGATGACGCCACGGGGCCGCTTGCGGCGCCACAGCGCCATCTGCAAGGCATCACAGACCAGCCTGGCCGTCATGCGCTCCGACATGGCCCATCCGACTACTAAACGTGAGTACAGGTCGAGCACCACTGCCAGGTAGAGCCAGCCCTCGTCGGTGGCGATGTAGGTAATGTCACTCACCCACTTCTGGTTCGGCGCCGTGGCGCTGAAGTCCTGCTCCAGCAGGTTGGGCGCTACCGGCAGGGAGTGGTTGGAGTGGGTCGTCGCCTTGTACTTGCGCGCCGCCTTGGCGCGCAGGCTGTTGGAGCTCATCAGATGTGCGACCCGGTTCTTCCCCACGCGCTGCCCTTCCTCCCGCAGATGCCGGGTGACACGCGGCGCGCCGACACGGCCCTTGTGCTCTTCGTGTATCCGCCGGATATCGTCCGTCAGGCGCTGATTGGCCTGCGCCCGCGCTGACGGCGGCCGGTTGCGCCAGTCGTAGTAGCCACTGCGCGACACATCCAGCACCCGGCACATCAGTGCAACCGCATGATTCTCCTCGTGGCGGCGAATCATGGCGTACCTCACTTCGACTGCTTGGCGAAGTACGCCGTCGCTTTTTTTAGGAAGGCGTTTTCCTCTTCCACCCGGGCCAGCTCCCGCTTCAGCCGGGCCAACTCGGCGTGCTGGAGCTTCTGTTCCTCGGTGGTCAGCCCCTCCAACCGGCGCCGCTGACGCCAGCCATAGATCTGGCTTTCTGCCAGCCCCAAGTCCCGCGCGGCCGCGGCTACACCGTCCTTCTCGGCCCGCTTGAGCGCCTGTTCCTTGAACTCCGCGCTGTACTGCTTGCGGGCCTTCTTCTCACCTTGCTGCTTTGCTTTCATTTGTTCACCTCGGGTCAAGAGTTTATTCTCTTAACCGGGTGTCCGGGGAGTCGGGGCAGGATCAGAGAGCTTTAGGAGTATGCTGCAAAGAACTACGATAGATAGGGATTCTCATTCAGATGAGTTTCGTTTAATGAAAAACAAAGGTCATCACTTTTCATGGGAACTGGCAAGGCTATTGAAGGATACGTATGACAGTTCGCATCCGATCCATCACGCATTATTGTTCTAAGGATGCTCTGAATAAGTAACCAAACATGAGCAAATCGTCGACACCAGCGCCTCATCAAGCGCCGAATCGTACCGGCACGGCCGGTATTTTCTTAAATAATCGAAAATAATCGGGGACAGACCACGGTTTTCTATCGAAAATCAGAGGGTCGGGTCTTGCCATTTGCCATGAGACTGTAAATTGAACGGAATAATTGGGGGAACGTCATACCACTATTTCCAATAGAAATCGAAAAGCAACTGTAGGATGGGAGAGCGCAGCGAAACCCTCAGGCGCACCTGGCATATTTCTACTGATGGGTTTCGCTGCGCTCTACCCATCCTACGGAACGGCGAAGTTTCTCCTGCTGCGCAGCAGGGCGGAAACACCAGGTGGCAGACTGAACTTCCGTCACACCGTCTCTCTGTCTATCCCTTCGGCACTTCCTTCTGCACCACCGGCATGCACTCACGCAGCCGGATTCAGCCATGACTCATCTGAAATGCCACCTAAGTGGTATACACCTGGGGAAGGCGTTCGGGTACGGTAAGAAAGCACAGTAGTTCAATATTGATAATTAACGTTTCTTGACGGCCGGTTACAAAGGCTATTGGCGACCGGTTAATTCCATGTTGTCTATGGTGGAATTACGTATCCAGATGGATGCGTAGGCCAATCAATGGGCTCGAAATAAAAATACATAACTATGCGCGCCATATTCATACCTGCGATCGCCTTGATGAACCGGTTTGGCTTCCGGGGAAAATTCACCATAGTGCTGGTGATGGCCATGATTCCAATGTTTCTCTTGGGATATAAGGTCATCTCGGATATACAGCGTGACAACCTGCAAATCGAGAATGAGCGTAGCGGCATCGCATTGATCGAGCCATTACGCGGCCTGCTTCAGCATGTGGCGCAGCACCGGGGCATGACCAATGCCTATTTGAGAGGTGATGCCTCATTTCGGGATCGCATCGTCGCAGAGCGCAGGACGATTACCGCTGATTTTGTGCAGCTGAAGAATGCGGTCACGCAATATCACAGACTTGGTATCAATGAGCAGGCGAGCAGTCTTGAACTAAGCTGGAGCCGCCTGGAGCAGCAGGCCTTCGACCTGGATGCTGATACGGCGTTCACCCGTCATACTGAACTCATAGCTGCAGTTATAGACAGTATTACCAAGGTCGGTGAGCGTTCACAACTCGTGCTCGATCCCATACTCACGACACACAATCTGGTTAATACGCTTACCGATGGACTTCCCTCGTTAGTGGAAAATATTGGCCAGGCACGCGGGTTCGGTTCGGGAGTGGTTGCGGAAAAATCCGTGAGTCCCGAAGCACGGTTGCGTCTCTCCTTGCTGCGCGAGAAGATTCGTGCCGCTCACCATACTGTCTCCGCTGAAATGGGACGCATCTTTGAAGTGGCGCCGGAACTGGCGCCGCGTCTGCGTGCACAAAGCGATCGGGCAATTGCTGCGGCAGAGACCTTTCTTCGTCTGACGGAGGTGGATGTGCTTAACGCCGCAGCGATCAGGATAAGCGCGCCTGAATATTTTTCCGCCGGTACCGCTGCCATCACGGATTCGCTCGCGCTGTATGATACGGCGCTGCCACTGCTGGACGAGCTGCTTGCGCAACGCGGCGAGGCAGGTACCCGAATGGAGCGGCTGGCCTATATTGTTGTGGCCACTATTTTGTTCACGGTGATCTATCTGCTGACAGGCCTCTATCTGGCATTGGCGGAGACCATTGGCCGCTTGCATGTTACAGCGGAGCGTCTGGCTGATGGCGACCTGACGGCGCGTCTTGAACTCAAGACGCAAGATGAAACTGCGCAGATTGCGGCCTCGGTCAATGCGGTAGGCGACAGCCTGAACACGGCGCTGTATGCGGTGCAGCAGGCCAATAACCACCTGTCTAATGTGTCTCAGAATATGTTCAAGGCCTCGCAGCAGACGGCGGATGGTGTGGATAACCAGATGCGTGAGGTTGATCAGGCTGCGACGGCCATCCACCAAATGGCTACAGCGGTTCAGGAGGTGGTGCGTAATACATCGGATGCGGCGGATGCTGCACGGGAGGCGGAGGCGGCCGCGGAACAGGGCAAGGTCGTTGTCGATGAAGCGGTCACGGCCATAGACCGTCTTGATGTCGAGGTTCGCCAGGCCTCGGATGTGATCACGAAACTGGACAAAGACAATCAGGAAGTCAGTCGGGTTCTCGAGGTGATTCGTGGTGTGGCGGATCAGACTAATCTGCTGGCGCTTAATGCCGCCATAGAAGCTGCGCGGGCTGGTGAACAGGGCCGTGGTTTTGCGGTGGTTGCCGATGAAGTACGTTCCCTTGCCCACAAAACCAGGGAGTCTACCCTTGAAATACAGGAGATGATCGTGCGGCTGCAGAATGGTGCCCGTGAAGCGGTCGAGGTCATGGGGCGGGGGGCGCAATATGCGAGCGGTGGCGTTGAAAAGGTGCGCGCCGCTGGTGCGGCGTTTCATGACATTTCTGCCGCCGTGGCCAAGATCAATGCCATGAATGCCCAGGTGGCTACAGCATCTACACAGCAAGGTGCGGTCTCGGAAGAGATTAATCGTAACGTTATCAACCTGTCCGGTTTGGCGGAAAGAACGGCACTTACGGCGCAGGAATCGACTGCCGCCAGTGCCAAGGTCACCGCACTGACTTCTGAAATGAATCTGTTGCTTAACAGATTCAGCATTGATGAGGCTGCGGTAGCGGCGGAGCGCCGACGTATGGCCCAGGATGTACTCTTTGTGTGGGATGAATCATTCCGGGTCGGTGTGGAAGAAATTGATCGTCAACACCAGCGCCTGGTGGAGCTTGTCAACGAATTGCACCATGAAATGACCATGCGCCGTGGTGCGGGGATACTCGGCCGCGTACTTAAAGGGCTGATTGACTACACCGAGCATCACTTCGCCTATGAGGAGAAGATGATGCGTGAAACCGGTTATCCCGGCTTCACGGAACACCAGGCGGGCCACAAGCGGCTGTCGGAACAGGTCAGGGGCTTCCTTGCACGCTATGAAAGCGGGGATGCCGGCATTCTAAATGAGTTGCTTAGCTTTCTTGTCGATTGGCTGACCCAGCATATCAAGGTATCTGATCGCGAATATGGACCGCACCTCAACACCAAGGGTGTGCATTAGTCATTAAATTCCTGCTTCCGCCATGTCTTGCCCCGAAGGGCTGACTCTCCATTAGCCCTTCGGCACTTCCTTCTGCACCACGGGCATGCGTTCGCGCAGCCTGATCACGGGTTTCTCCAGCCGCTGGTCGTAAAACACGCTGTAGGCCAGGACGCGGCGCACGTACTGGCGCGTTTCGGCGTAGGGGATGGTGTCGATCCAGATATCGGCTGCGATGCTTTCGGTCGGAGTCCATTGCCGCACGCGCCTGGGGCCGGCGTTGTAGGCGGCGGTGGCGAGGGCGGCGTGGCCGTCGAACTGCCGGTCGAGCTGGCGCAGGTAGTAGCTGCCGAGGCGGATGTTCAGTTCGGGATGCAGCAGTTGTCGCAGGTCGCTGATACCGCTCTTCATCTGCTGGGCGAGCTTGCGTCCGGTGGCCGGCATCAGCTGCATCAGGCCGAGGGCGCCGGCCGGTGAGCGTGCATCGGGCATCATCACGCTTTCCTGTCGCGCCACCGCCATGATCCAGGCCGGATCCAGCGTGTTGCTCTCGGCCTCCTTCATCATCAGCTCGCTGTAGGCCAGAGGGAAGCGGATTTCCAGGTCGCCGAAGTGGTCGGCCCTGGCCAGGGTGAGGGCGGCGCGGTCGTGCCAGCCCCAGTTATTGGCCAGCTTGCCGGCGGCGAGGCGTTCGTTCGACTGCATTGCGGCGATGGCGTTTTCCCATTCGCGCCGCGCCTCTTCCACGAGGTTGAGTTGCAGGAATTCGTAGGCGCGCTGCATCGCCGGTTGCTGTTGCAGCTTGGCCAGGGTCAGGTCGTCGACGGCGACCGGGGCGTGGCTCAGGTTGTAGCCGAGGTCGAGGCGGTCGGCGGCGAGAAAGCCGTAGTAGCTGCTGTTGTCGGCGATGGCGTGGTAGTGCGTCATCGCCGTATCTGTTTCTTCCAGCGCCTCCAGGCTGCGCGCAGCCCAGTATTGCCACTCCTCGCCCGCCGCTTCGTCCTCCGGCAGCGTGCGCAGTGCATCGAGCACGTCCTGCCAGCGCTGGTGGCGCAGGGCGACGCGGATCGCAAACTGGCGCACGTTGCCGTCCACCTCGGCGGCGGGGATCTGCCGGTACCAGTCGAGGGCGGTGATGTCACCGCTGAGGGCCAGGCGCAGGGTGACGGCGTTGAGAATGCCGGCACGCTGTTGCGGTGTGAAGGCATAACGTTCTTCCACCTTGCGCCACAGCCGGATGGTTTCCTGCACGTCGCGGCGGGCGAGGCGTTGCAGACCATAGCTGATGATCTCATGCGTGTTGGTGTTGTCGTCCTGCAGCTGTTCGTTACTGGTGATGAGGGCGGGGTAGTGGTGAATCTTTTCCCACAGCGCGACGCGGCTGCGCTCTTCTTCGGGCAGGCCGGCGGCGATCTGTCTGGCAAAGGCCATGTTGCCGTCGCGCAGGATCAGGTCGAGGCGCTGGCGGCGCAACCCGGCAGTCAGGCCGCCGGCCTGTTCCCATGCCTCGAACAGGCGGTTGCAGGTGGCCTCCTGGCGGTTGGCACTGAGCCACAGTACGCGGGCGCCCGCCCAGGCGGCGTCCGCATTGCCGCTGCGCAGCTGGGCGTAGTGATAGTTGCAGCGCAATTCGCCGCGGCTGCTCGGCCGGTAGTCGGCCAGGTATTCGTTCCAGCGCCCGGCATGGGCCAGCTGGCGCAGCCACTGCTCGCGTACCGGCAGGGTGAACGGCGTGTGGCCGTGGCGGTCGAGAAATTCCCTCACCTGGTTCGGAGCGAGCACGCGCTGCCGCGCCATCTGCCAGGCCACGAGATAGGGGTGGAGCGGATAATCGCGTAGCCCCTCGCTCAATTGCTGGAACTGCGCCGCGTCACCTTTGGCAAGGGCGGCGCGTGCATCGAGGAAATGCTGGCGCTGTTCCAGAGCGGTCGTTGAAGCAGCCACGGGGCCGGTGCAGAGCAGCGCCGCAATGACGGTGATCAGGATGCGAAGGGGATGCATGGTTTTCTCAGGTGCCGTCGCTTTCGGGGAGGGCCTTGATGCACAGCTTAACAGGTCTGAACACGCCGGGACTGGCGGGCTGGCAGTCAAATCCGGCACCTGCCGGGTGCGTGGCATGAGATTTAGCGCGGCTGTCGCGAGAAACGTGCTGCCATCCTGCCATCCCGCATGAGGGTTGCCGTGTCGTCGGTGTCGATGGTCAGGCGATAACGTTCTTCGATGCTGGTGTCGAAGGCCGGTTTGCAGGTCATGGCGATGGCCTGTGCGCTTTCGCCGGCCCAGAAGCAGCGTCTTCCGGCTTCCTTCTCTCCGGCCTCGAAAAGGAGGGCATGGCCTTCGAAGGTGATATCCAGCCGGTTGAAGCCGTTGTCGGGGTCTATGGCCGTCGTCCAGTTTCCCGTGGCGGGGTGAGGCGAGCAGGCGGTCAAGGACAGCAGGAGCACTGCGGCAGACAAACGTACAGAAATGGTTTCAGAGGTGTTCATGACATTTCCCTGTGTGGCGGTGAGGTGCTGAATTTCTGACACACCCGGTTTTGCTGCATGCCTGCGGATCAACCCGTTTCTTCCGCATTGAGCCGTCGTCTTTGCCGTTCCTGTTCTTCGGCAGCGGCAGCCTCGATCACTTGCAGCACCCTGTTTACATCGGCCTTCCGGGTGGTTTCCGCAAACTGGCCGGTCAGTTCGAACTCGGGGTGCAGTTCACCATTCTTGTACAGCGCCCAGATTTCCTTGGCGTACTTGCTGCCCAGCAACTCGGGGGCGTACTGGGCGTAGTAGGTGGTGATGCTGTCCACATCCCGCGCCAGCATCCATTCGGCGTGGTTGTTGCCGGCGGCGTCCACCGCCTGCGGCAGGTCGATGATCACCGGGCCGTCTTCATCCACCAGCACATTGAACTCCGACAGGTCGCCGTGCACCAGCCCGGCGCAGAGCATGCGCATCACGTATTGCATCATGACGGCATGGTCTTCCCGCGCCTGTTCGGCGGACATGGACACATCATTCAGGCGTGGCGCCACTTCGCCCAGCTCGTCGGTGATCAGCTCCATCAGCAGCACACCCTCGAAGCAGCCGTAAGGCTTCGGCACGCGCACGCCGGCATCGGCCAGGCGGTAGAGAGCATCCACCTCGGCATTCTGCCAGGCCTCTTCCTGCTGGCTGCGGCCGAAACGCGAACCCTTCTCCATGGCACGGGCGCGGCGGCTGTTGCGTACCTTGCGGCCCTCCTGGTATTGCACGGCCTGTTTGAAGCTGCGCTTGTCGGCTTCCTTGTAGACCTTGGCGCAGCGGATCTCGGCGCCGCAGCGTACCACGTAGACGGCGGCCTCCTTGCCGCTCATCAGCGGGCGGATCACCTCGTCCACCAGGCCATCGTCGACCAGAGGCTGGATTCGTTTCGGAATTTTCATGGCAATGAGCGTGTGTGGATGGCTGTTCGAGGTGTCGGCGTGTGGGATTGGCGGGATGGGGCATCGATGCATATGCATGCCGTGGCGGCATTTTAGCGCCGTCGGGAGCCGGGTGATACGGTTCGGCGAGAATAAAGGCTGTGCCGTGCCCAGGTGATGGGCCACAGGTTCGAGCGCCTGATAAACTGTGCCGATGCATCGTTCAATACACCAGACCTGCTGTCTCATCCTGTTGTTGCTCGCCCTTGCCGGGTGCGCACCGGAGCCGCGCTTGCTGCCGCCGCTGGCACAGGATGCGGTGATCCTTGCCTTCGGCGACAGTCTTACCTACGGCTCCGGTGTGGGGCCGGAGCAGAGCTACCCGGCGATCCTGGAGCAGCTGAGCGGGCGGCGCGTGGTCAATGCCGGGGTGCCGGGCGAGCTGACGGCCGGCGGACTGGAGCGGCTCACCGACACCCTGCAAGAGTACCGGCCGCAGCTGCTGATTCTGTGCCTGGGCGGCAATGACATGCTGCGCAAGAAAGATACCGCGGAGATTGCGCGCAATCTGGAGCAGATGGCGGCTGTCAGCCGTGCGCAGGGTGTGCCGGTGCTTTTGCTGGGTGTGCCCCGCCCCGCCATCTTCGGGTTGGAGAGTGCAGCGCTGTACTACGATCTGGCCGAGCGCATGCAGCTGCCGCTGGAGGCGGATATCATTCCCGCGGTTCTCTCCGACAACGCACTCAAGTCCGATCAGATTCATCCCAATGCTGCCGGCTATCGGCTCATCGCCGAGGCTGTGCTGGAAAAACTGCGCCGTAGCGGCGCGCTGCAGTGATTGCCTGGGCGCACCGGCCGTGTCGAATGCGGCATAATCTGCGCCTGTAAACCGGAGACGAGAATGACGACTGAACAGGCATTGCATGCGCGCAGCGGTTCCACGTGTGAATTGTGTGGAGCCACCGATGGACTGGGCGTGTATGAGGTTCCGCCTGCTTCAGATGGCAGTGCCGAACAGAGCTTGCTGGTGTGTCAGACCTGCCGCGGGCAGATCGAAAACCCGGATCAGGTTGACGCCAATCACTGGCGTTGTCTTAACGACAGCATGTGGAGCCAGGTGCCGGCGGTGCAGGTGATGGCCTGGCGCATGCTGACGCGGCTCAGTGCCGAGGGTTGGCCGCAGGCGCTACTCGACATGCTGTATCTGGACGACGAAACCCGCGCCTGGGCTGAAGCCGGCGCAGAGGGTAGCGATGAACACGCCGTGCAGCATGTGGATGCCCACGGTGCGGTGCTGGCCGCGGGCGATACGGTCACGCTGATCAAGGATCTGGACGTGAAAGGCGCCAACTTTACCGCCAAGCGCGGCACCGCCGTGCGCGGTATCTCGCTGGTGGCGGACAATCCCGAACAGATCGAGGGCCGCGTCGAGGGACAGCAGATCGTGATCCTGACGAAGTTTGTGAAGAAGTCGGGTTAACCCCCTTCGCTGGTTTCATTCCCTTGGCCCTGCTCTGGTGCAAACAGGATGGCGCTACCCGCTATGAGGTGCGCAGCGCCGGCAATTCGGTACGGCTGTATACCAATGGGGTGTTTCACAGCCAGTACAATCCGCACCAGCCGGTGAGCGGCAGCCTGTGGGATCTGCTGATGCTGCCGGCCTTCTTCGCGCCGCAGGCGGTGCGGCGGGTGCTGATGCTGGGAGTGGGGGGCGGCGCGGTGATCCGGCAGCTGAACCATTTCCTCGCGCCGTCGGCAATCGTCGGTGTGGAGCTGAATCCGGTGCACCTGGCGGTGGCCAGACGCTGGTTTGGTGTGGCGGCGCGTAACGTCACGCTGCATGAGGCCGACGCCTTGCGCTGGGTGCGTGAATATCGCGGCGCCCCCTTCGACATGATCGTTGACGACCTGTTCGGCGATAGCGGCGGCGAGCCGCAACGGGCGGTGGCGGCGGACAGACACTGGTTGCGTCAGCTGGACAAGCTGCTCGCACCGACGGGTCTGCTGGTGACCAATTTCGGTTCGCTCGGGGAGCTGCAGGCCTGCGCCTGGTTTCATGATCAGCGTATCCGCAGCCGCTACCCCGCGGCCTTCAGGCTCACCTCGCCGCTATACGCCAATGCCGTTGGCGCCTTTCTGCGTCAGCCCACCGTCACTGCCCAGCTGCGCCGCCAGCTGGTCGCCTTTCCGGCACTCGATCCCTCCCGCCGCAGTTGCCGGCTCAATTACCGCATCCGCCGTCTCACTGCCGCTTCAGGCTGACAGCCCGGCCGTTGTTCGATAGGTGAATCAAGTATTGTATTTTTTAATACTTAGTATTGGTTCTTCGTGAGTCAGGTACAATGCCCCCCATTTTTGCGCTTCCCTGGCCGGGTGTTTTTGGCTAACTGACTGAGAGATATAGAAAACTCAATGAACTCCAAGGATATGACTGCACGCCTGGACCCGGACAAGTTCGGCAAGGGCACGGGTGCAGCGCGTTCGCGCCGCCCGGTTTACATGGATTTCCTGCCGCCCTGCAACAACGCCTGCCCCGCCGGCGAGGACATCCAGGCCTGGCTGGCGCTGGCCCAGGCCGGCCGCTATGAGGAGGCCTGGCAGACCCTGATCGAGAACAATCCGTTCCCGGCCATCCATGGCCGCGTCTGCTATCACCCCTGCGAAACCTCCTGCAACCGCGCCTACACCGACCAGGAAGTGAGCATTCACGCCGTCGAGCGTTTCCTCGGCGATCTGGCGATGGAGCAGGGCTGGAAGCCCCAGTACACGCCGCGCCCGGGCGGCAAGCGCGTGCTGGTCATCGGCGGCGGCCCCAGCGGCCTGTCGGCGGCCTACCACCTGACCCGCCTCGGCCACACGGTGGAGATCTACGAGGCCGGCCCGGTGGCCGGCGGCATGATCCATTTCGGTATCCCGGCCTACCGCATGCCGCGTGCCGAGCTGGAGGCCGAGATCAGGCGCGTCGAGGACATGGGCGTGAAGATCCGCCTCAACTACCGCGTCGATGACGTGCTGGGCGAGAAGACCGCCGGCAACTTCGATGCGGTATTCGTCGCCGTGGGCGCGCACATCTCCAAGAAGATCGACATCCCGGCGCGCGATGCGCGCGGCATGATGGATGCGGTGTCCTTCCTCAAGAGCGTGGAGCAGGGCGAGAAGGTCACCCTCGGCCGCCGTGTCGCCATCTACGGCGGCGGCAACACGGCGATGGACGCGGCGCGCGTGGCCAAGCGCATGGGTGTGGACGAGGCGATGATCATCTACCGCCGCGACCGCGCCAACATGGCCGCCCACGACTTCGAGGCCGACGAGGCGCTGGAAGAGGGCGTCAAGTTCAACTGGCTGCGCTCCATCAAGGAGATCGACGGTTCCACCATCGAGGTGGAGATCATGGAGCTGGACGACAAGGGCCGTCCGCGTCCCACCGGCCGCTTCGAGAAGCTGGAGGCCGACTCGCTGATCCTCGCCGTGGGCCAGGAGACCGACACCGGCTTCCTCGGTCGCATCCCCGGCATCGAGTTCAAGGCCGACGGCACGGTGATCGTCAACGCCGCCATGATGACCGGCGCCGACGGCATCTTCGCCGGCGGCGACATGGTGCCGTCCGAGCGTTCGGTGACCATCGCCACCGGCCACGGCAAGAAGGCCGCGCGCCACATCGATGCCTGGCTGCGCGGCGAGACCTACCGCCCCCATCCCAAGCATCCCATCGTCAATCACGAGGCGTTGCAGCTGTGGTATCGCACCCAGGCGCCGCAGGTGGAGCAGGCGCATCTGCCGCTGGCGCAGCGCCTCGGCGGCTTCGAGGAGATCCTGCAGGGCATCAGCGAACACGATGCGGTGTACGAGGCCAAGCGCTGCCTGTCCTGCGGCAACTGCTTCGAGTGCGACGGCTGCTACGGCTCCTGCCCCGAGGACGCCATCATCAAGCTCGGGCCGGGCAAGAAGTATCGTTACGACTATGCCCGCTGCACCGGCTGCGGCACCTGTGCCGAACAGTGCCCGTGCCACGCCATCGAGATGATTGCCGAGACGGCTGCGCGCTGAAATCCCTGCCTGTTGCATCGAAAAGGCATTGAGTCCGCAAATGAACGCAAATGGACGCAAATAAAGGCGAAGGATCCAGCCGTTAACCAGTCGCACCGCTCTACCCATCGGGTGTGTGGCGCACCTGCGTAACACCCTGAATATTTGCGTCCATTTGCGTTAATTTGCGGACTAAGGTTTTTAGGTTAAATATCCGCGTTCATTCGCGGACTGAGGATTAGTGGAAACAACATGAGCGAACAACACAAGAGCAAACAGGTGACCGTCGATGGCGGCCATGCCGTCGCCCACGTCGCCTACCGCGTGAGCGAAATCTGCTCCATCTATCCCATCACCCCGTCGTCGGACATGTCGGAACTGTCCGACCTGTGGGCAACCCAGGGCCTGAAGAATATCTGGGGTCAGGTGCCGCAGGTGATCGAGATGCAGAGCGAGGGCGGTGCCGCCGGCACGGCCCACGGTGCGTTGCAGACCGGTGCGCTGACCACCACCTTCACCGCCTCGCAGGGCCTGCTGCTGATGCTGCCCAACATGTACAAGATCGCCGGCGAGCTGACCTCGACGGTGTTCCATGTGGCAGCCCGTTCCATCGCCGCCCAGGCGCTGTCCATCTTCGGCGACCACCAGGACGTGATGGCCGCGCGCATGACCGGTTTCGCCATGCTGGCATCCTGTTCGGTGCAGGAGGCGCACGATGCCGCGTTGATTACCCATGCCGCCACGCTCAAGGCACGGGTGCCGTTCATCAACTTCTTCGACGGTTTTCGTACCTCGCACGAGATCAACAAGATCAGCCTGATCCCCGATGAGCAGATCAGGGCGATGATCAATGACGAGCTGGTGTGGGAACATCGCCGCCGCGCGCTCAATCCGGACAATCCCTTCATCCGTGGCACGGCGCAGAATCCGGACGTGTACTTCCAGGGCCGCGAAAGCTCCAACCCGTTCTATGCCCGGGTGCCGGCCATCGTGCAGGAGACCATGGATCAGCTGGCCAGCCTGACCGGCCGCCGGTATCACCTGTTCGATTACCACGGCGCATCCGATGCCACGGACATCATCGTGATGATGGGTTCCGGTGCGCAGACGGTGGAGGAAACCATCAACCGGCTCAATGCGGAAGGCCGCAAGCTGGGCGTGATCACCGTGCGTCTGTTCCGCCCGTTCAGCAGCGAGCATCTGCTGGCTGCGCTGCCCAGGAGCTGCAAGCGCATTGCCGTGCTGGATCGCACCAAGGAGCCGGGCAGCGCCGGCGAGCCGCTGTATCAGGATGTGGTCACCGGCCTGGCCGAGGCCTACGGCAACGATCAGCTGGCCTTCATGCCGAAGATCATCGGCGGCCGTTACGGCCTGTCCTCCAAGGAATTCACCCCGGCGATGGTTCAGGGTGTATTCGACAATCTGGCGAGCAGCACGCCGAAGAACCACTTCACCGTCGGCATCAACGACGACGTCAGCCACACCTCCATCGATTACGACGAGGGGTTCGACATCGAGCCGGCCAGCGTTACCCGCGCGATGTTCTTCGGTCTCGGCTCCGACGGTACCGTGTCGGCCAACAAGAACTCGATCAAGATCATCGGCGAGAGCACTGATCTCTACTGTCAGGGCTATTTTGTCTACGACTCCAAGAAGGCCGGTTCACAGACCACCTCGCATCTGCGTTTCGGCCCCGATCCGATCCGCGCGCCTTACCTGATCACATCGGCCAACTTCATCGCCTGCCACAAGGCCAACTTCATCAATCAGGTGGAGATGCTGGACAAGGCGGCGCCGGGCGCGGTGTTCCTGCTCAACAGCCCGGTGGGGCCGGAGGCGGTGTGGGATGAGCTGCCGATGCCGGTGCAGCAGACCATCATCGAAAAGCAGCTCAAGTTCTACGTCATCGATGCGACCACGGTGGCGCGTGACGCGGGCATGGGGCGGCGCATCAACACCATCATGCAGACCTGCTTCTTCGCCCTGTCCGGTGTGCTGCCGCGCGAGGCGGCCATCGACAAGATCAAGAAGGCCATCGAGAAGACCTATGCGCGCAAGGGTGCCGAGGTGGTACAGCTCAACTTCAAGGCAGTGGACGCTGCCCTCGATCACCTGCACGAGGTCAAGGTGCCGGCCAGCGTTTCCTCGCACAGCGCCATGAAGCCGGTGGTATCGCCACTGGCGCCGAAGTTCGTGCAGGAGGTAACGGCACCGATGCTGGCCGGTCATGGCGACAATCTGCCGGTATCCATGATCCCGGTGGACGGCACCTATCCCAGCGGCTCCGCGCGCTGGGAGAAACGCAATATTGCCGACTTCATTCCGAAGTGGGAGCCGGGCGTGTGCATCCAGTGCGGCAACTGCTCCTTCGTCTGCCCGCACAGCGTGATTCGCGCCCGTTTCTATCACGAGGACACCCTGGCGAGTGCCCCGGCCAGCTTTGAGTCGACGCCGGTGACGGCGCGCGGTTTCCCCGAGACACGCTACACCCTGCAAATCTATCTGGAGGATTGCACCGGCTGTGGCCTGTGTGTCGAGGCCTGCCCGGCCTACGATCTCAACGACAAGTCGCGCAAGGCGATCAACATGACCGACAAGGCCCCGTTGCTGGAGGATGGCCGCAGGAACGTCGAGTTCTTCGATACCATTCCGGTCAACCGCCGTTCCACCGTCAACTTCGCCTCGGTGCGCGGCGCGCAGTTCCTGGAGCCGCTGTTCGAGTTTTCCGGCGCCTGCGCCGGCTGCGGCGAGACGCCCTATGTGCGTCTGCTCACCCAGCTGTTCGGCCCGCGCCTGCTGGTGGCCAATGCCACCGGCTGCTCGTCCATCTACGGCGGCAATCTGCCGGCCACACCGTGGACGGTCAACAAGGAAGGGCGCGGTCCGGCCTGGTCCAACTCGCTGTTCGAGGACAATGCCGAGTTTGGTCTCGGCATGCGCGTAGCGGCGGATCAGCACACCGCACTGGCCAAGGATCTGCTGGCACAGCTGACCGACCATTTTGACCAGGACTTTATCGAATCGGTGCTGGACACCAGCCAGGAGATCGGCGCGCAGATGAGCCGCCAGCGCGGGCGGGTACAGGAGCTGAAGCGTCGTCTCCAGGAGATCGATGATCCGCGTGCCCGCTCGCTGCTCACCGTGGCCGATCATCTGGTGCGCCGCTCGGTGTGGCTGGTGGGCGGCGACGGCTGGGCCTACGACATCGGTTCCTCCGGTCTCGACCACGCCCTGGCCTCGGGTCGCAATATCAACGTGCTGGTGCTCGACACCGAGGTGTACTCCAACACCGGTGGCCAGGCCTCCAAGTCGACGCCGATTGCGGCCACCGCCAAGTTCGCCGCGGCCGGCAAGGCGGTGGCCAAGAAGGATCTGGCGTTGCAGGCCATTTCCTACGGCAACGTCTACGTCGCCCGCGTGGCGATGGGCGCCAACCCGCAGCAGACGCTGCAGGCGATGCGCGAGGCCGAGGCCTATCCCGGCCCATCCATCATTCTCGCCTACAGCCCCTGCATTGCCCACGGCATCGACCTGCGCGACGGTCTGTCGCAGCAGGTGAAGGCGGTGGATTCGGGCTACTGGCCGCTGCTGCGCTACAACCCGCAGCTGCGCGCCGCCGGCAAGAGGCCGTTCATCCTCGACTCGACCCGGCCGACCCTCAGGCTGGAGGACTTTGCCTACAACGAGCAGCGTTACAAGCTGTTGCAGAAGAGCAATCCCGATGCGGCCAGGCGCCTGATGAAGCTGGCGCAGGAGTCACTCGATCTGCGCTGGCAGACCTATGAGCACATGGCCAAACAGGAGCCGTCGGAGTTCCAGCCGGTGAGTCAATAAAAAAAGGGGCGCAAGCCCCTTTTCCATGCCGTCGTGATGCGGACGGACGGCTTGTGCGCAGTCCGCGTGGCGACATTGGCCCGGCAAGCTTTCCCTGTGCAGGAGCATGCGGCACAATGATCGGCACTTCATGCCGGTTGTAGTGGGAGAGTGGAATCTGATGCGCCCAATAGTGCTTATTGTCATTTCACTGCTGATGCTCGCCTGTGCCGAACAGCAGGCAGAGCAGATGCGGGTGGAGGGGCCCTGGATTGCGGAAATTCCGCCGATGCTCTCGGTGACGGCGGGGTGGATGGTGCTGCACAACGATGGTACGGAGCCCCGCTACCTGGTGGGTGCCTTCAGTCCCAACGCGGAAAGCATCGAAATACACCAGTCCGTGGTGGTTAACGAGATGGCGCGCATGGTATTTCAGCCCGAGCTTGAAATTCCGCCCCTGGGCAGTCTGGCATTCAACCAGGAAACCGGCTATCACCTGATGATGTACAAGAGCCGCGGCATGAGCGCCGGGGCGAAGATTCCTGTCACCCTGACCTTCAGGGACGGTGCGGCGCTGACCGTCGACTTCACCGTCGTGGATCGCCGCACGCTGGATCAGTAAATGTCGTGCAGGCCGTGGTACAGGTCCAGTACCAGGCTATCACGGCTGGCGACGTTCTCCTTTTCGACGCAATAACCGGGGACGGCTTCGAGATCGAAGCGGTTGCTGCGGCGGATATCCTCCGGGATATGCGCCAGCATCGCCTGCCGGAAGCGTTCGGCGTCCACATCGGGCACGTAGCGGGAGGCGGTGTAGGTGTAGTGGTAGGTGTCGTCGAAGATGGAGAAATTGAACCGTCCCACCGCCTCGACCGTCCCGCCGTGGGAAAACACGGCGGCCTTGAGTTCAAATTCGTCCGCCGGCACCCACAGGCAGACTGAGTAGCTGCGGCATTCGAAAGCATGACGCGTGCGCATCATGTGTTCCCACAACGAAAAGCACTCCAGCGCCACAAAGCGGACGCCGTTCTCGCCATGGGGGCCGACCACGTTGCAACGGATCAGCTTCTGGAACTCGGCAGCCGTATCTCCGCTGGCGGAACTTTGTGGGGTCATGTGTCACTCCTTCTTCAGCAGGCAACGGCAGCTATGGCCTGTATCCACGGTACGGCGCTACAGCGTAGCACGGCTCCGTCCCGCCGGTCTTCGGGATTCAAGATAGCGAACCTGGCGTGAAATACAAGAAGCGCGGCGGCGGGCTGGCGCGGGCGCGGTGGCTGCGCCATCATTGGGGCAGGAGCCGGATCGAGGTGAGCCATGAAGAACAGTCCCATAGGCGAATTGCTGCTGAACACCGGACATGTCACGGCCGAGCAGCTGGAAGTGGCGCTGCATACGCAGAAGGCCCGCCCCGGCTATCTGGGAGAGATTCTGGTGGGGCTGGATTTCGTCACTGCCGACGAGATCGCCCATGCCATCGCGGCGCAGCACAAGCTGCCCTATGTCGATCTGACCATTGCCGTGCCGCAGAAGAAGGCGCTGCAGGCCCTGCCCAAGGACATTGCGCTGGGCAATGCGGTGCTGCCGCTGCGCATCAAGCGCGGCGTGCTGACGGTGGTGACCCATGACCCGTCCGGCCCCGAGCTGGAGTCCCTGCTGCGGGATATGTCGGGTCTGGAAATCAGTTTCGCCATCAGCGACAAGGCGCTCATCGCGCAATCGATCGAGCTGTATTATTTCGAGCTGGAAAATCCCATCGAGAATCGCATCGCCAGTCTGGTCGACGAAGCGGCCAGCGAGCGCGATATTGATATCGAGGTGTTCCTGAATCTGCTGATCCAGAACGCGATCAAGGATCGCGCCACGGATATTCACATCCGGCCCCAGGCGCTGTCGTCCCATGTGTTTTACCGGGTCGACGGCGTGCTGCATCACTACTTCTCGTTTCCCTCGCATATCCATCGCAATGTCATTTCCCGCGTCAAGGTGCTGAGCGACATCGATATCACCCGGCAGCGCTCGCCGCAGGACGGCGGCTTCGCGTTCAGTTATCTGCGCACTGCCTACGATATCCGCGTCGCCATCATTCCAACCTCCTTTGGCGAAAACATGGTGTTGCGCATCCTGCCCAAGACCGAGGCGCTGCACCGGCTGGAACGGCTCGGCTTCGAGGCGCCGCAGGTGGCGGTGCTGGAGCGTTGCCTGCGCAAGCAGTCCGGTATCATCCTGACCGTGGGGCCGAGCGGCAGCGGCAAGTCCACCACGCTGTATTCAACCCTGCGGCGCACCAATATCCTGCAACGCAATGTGGTCACGGTGGAGGACCCTATCGAATACCAGCTCTCGCTGGTGCAGCAGACCAATGTCAACGAGGCGGCAGGCTATACCTTTGCCGAATCGTTGCAGTATCTGGTGCGGCAGGATGCGGACATCATCCTGATCGGTGAGGTGCGCAATCAGGAAACCGCCATGGCGGTGGCGCGCAGTGCCCTGTCAGGCCATCTGATACTGTCGACCATGACGGCCAACGACGCACAGGGCGCCATCGCACGGTTGATGGATTTCGGTGTCAAGTCGTACATGCTCTCGGCCACCCTGCTGGCGGTGCTGTATCAGCGTCTGCTGCGGCGTCTGTGTGACAACTGCAAGAGACCGGTGGAGCTGTCCTGGCCGCAGTTGCTGGAGCAGGATTTCGGCAGGCTGGAAGATGCGCCGGACGCGCCGACGACGGTGACCGTTCATGAGGCTGTCGGCTGCGAGCATTGCCGGCAGAGCGGCTATCGCGGGCGTATTGCCGTGGCTGAGGTGCTGGAGATAACCGAGGATGTGCGTCACCTGCTCGAACAGGGCAGAATGGCCCTGGAAACCGATCTGCTGCGCAAGCAGGGGGTCAACTCCATTCGCGATGATGCCCTGGCCAAGCTGTTGCAGGGCGTGACCTCGCTGGAGGAAATCCGCCGTGTATTTGCCTGAACCGGTCTGGCGATACGCCTGTTCTCAAGGGAAACATGGCGCGCGCATCGTATGTCCGCCTATCTGACCTACATGCGGGACAACACGCAGGAACGGGAGCTGTGCAGCAGTACCCTGACCATCGGGCGCGACAAGAACAACAACATCGTGCTGACCGATCTGCTGGTGTCCCGCAATCATGCCATGGTGCGCCGACTCGGCGGCGGCGACTACTACATCATCGATAGCGGCAGTTCCAATGGCACCTCGGTGAACGGCGGGCGGGTGTCGGTACCTACCCGGTTGCGTAATGGTGATCGCATTTCCATCGGCCTGACCGAGTTCATCTTCGAACAGGGGGTGCAGCCGGCCCGCTTCAACGATTCCATCTCGTTTCAGCAAACGGTCATTTTTCATAGCCCGGTGATCAAGGAGATCACCGTGCTGGTAGCCGATATCCGTAACTACACCGCGCTGTCGGAGCAGGTTTCCATCCAGACGCTGTCACGGCTGATGAGCAAGTGGTTTCAGGATGTCAGCGACATCATCCAGAAGAACGGCGGCACCATCGACAAGTTCATCGGCGACTGCGTTTTCGTGCGCTGGAATAATGATACGGCGCAGGACAATGTGATGAGGGCACTGCATACCGCCTGGCAAATTGCCGAAACCACGGCCCGGCTCAAGCTGTCATTTCCCGAATTGCCGCAGCCATTGCGTATCGGCGCCGGGATCAACACCGGCATGGCCTCCCTCGGCATCGGCGCCGACAATACGGCGCTGGGCGATGCGGTCAACACCGCCTTTCGCCTGGAAAGCGCCACCAAGGAAATCGGCTGCGACGTGGCCCTGAGCGAAAGTTCCTACTGCCACCTGCCGCAGCACTACTGGGCCGGGGCGGAGCGGTCGCTGGTACTGAAGGGGAAAAAGGAGCCGGTGCGGCTGGTGTGTCTGGATTTCGCCCTGGTGGAGCAGCTGTTGCGGGAGAATCGCGGGGACTGAGGGTTCTGGCCACTTTCCTTTTCAGGTAACATTGCCGCACCTTTGCGTCACGGTGCGGGTCAAACGGGACGATGGTTGTGCCGGGAGCCTCATGAGGGTGATGGCACCGTTAGCCGTATGCCGACTCATGGTGAGTGCAGTGAATTGATCGACAGCCTGCCGAAGGCTGCAACATAGAGGCTGGTACAGGGATGATGAAATACGCATTTGCAGGATTGGTGTTCTTGCTGGGAGGTCTGCTGCCGGTGATGGCGGCGGATCTCAACGGCAAATGGTTCGGCGACGATGGCGCCACCTACTACCTGCGCCATACCGGTGATGAAATCTACTGGTTCAACGAAGGGGGGTCGCAGGAGCCGCGCCGTACCTCCATTTTCAGCGGCCGCATGCGCGGCCAGATGATCCTCGGCAGCTGGATCGATGTGCCCAAGGGGGAGGCCGCAGCACGCGGCGAGGTCCACATGGCGCTACGCGAGGGCGGCAATATCCTGGAGGTTTCCCGTGCCACCGGAGGTTTTCCGGCCACCCGCATCACCCGTGCCGGGTTTATTCCGCCGCCGCCGCCGCTGGCCGAGAAATGCATCGATTTCACGCCTGACAAGCTCGCCGTGCAGCAGAAGGAAGGCCGTTTCCAGATCGTGCAGGATGACTCGTGGCTGTTCGATTTCGGTATGCGCGAGAGTGATGCCTATGCCGCACTGAAGATCATTCAGCAGTACGGCATGAACCAGTCCTGCTTCATCGGCGAGCCGCCGGCCTTCCGTTTCCTGCTCATCGGCGGCCGGGCGCCGCTGGGGCAGTGGTATGAAGAGGATTGTGTGCGCTTCCACCCCACCACCGCCGCGCTGGCGCAGCGTGGGGGACGCTGGCTGATCGTCGACAATGACATGACTCTGTTCGACTTCGGCGGCCGTGAGCCGGAGGCGCGTGCGGCGCTGGCGGCGATCCGCAAGCACCAGTTCACCTACGCCTGCTATGTCGGCCGGCCCAACACGACCTTCGAATACCTGCGCCGTTGATGCAACCTTCGCTGGATACCTTGCGCGAGGTGGTACTGCCACTGGCGCGGCAGGAACTGCTGCCGCGTTTCACCCGCGTCGCCGCTTCGCTCAAGGCGGACGGCAGCGTGGTGACTGAAGCCGATATGGCCTGCCAGCGGGTGCTGGCGGCCGCACTGTCCACGCACTGGCCGCAGATCCCCCTGCTGGGCGAGGAGATGGACGCAGGCGAGCAACAGCGCCTGCTGGATGATTCGGATGATGGCCTGTGGTGTCTTGACCCGCTGGATGGCACCAGCAACTTCGCCGCCGGCATTCCCTATTTCGCCGTGGCCCTGGCCTACGTCCGCCGCGGCGAGGTGCAGCTCGGCCTGGTCTACGATCCGGTGCGCGACGAGTGTTACACCGCCGCACGCGATCAGGGGGCGTGGCTCAATGGCACGCCGCTGCGCGCCCGCGCGACCGGCCTGCCGCTGGCACGCTGTGTGGCGATGGTCGATTTCAAGCGCCTGACGCCGGCGCTGTCCACCCGGCTGGTATGCGCCCCTCCCTTTGCCTCGCAACGCAACTTTGGTTCCTCGGCACTGGATTGGTGCATGCTCGCCGCCGGTCGCGGCCATCTCTATCTGCACGGCCGGCAGAACCTGTGGGATTATGCCGCCGGCAGCCTGATCCTGGCCGAGGCGGGCGGACGGGCGGAAACCCTGCAGGGCGAAGCGGTGCTGCGCGTCGGCCTGCAGCCGCGTTCGGTGGTGGCGACGCTGGACCCGGCGCTGTTCGGGCCGTGGCGCGAGTGGATCGCCGCGGCGGACGGTTGAAAAAGCAGAACATCCAACGCAGAGACGCCGAGGCGCAGAGAAAACACACTCATGATCTCTGCGCTCGTGATTTGTATTCAAACAACCGTGCGCGCAGCGCACACGTCCACTTGTATCTTGCAACTTGCAACTTGTCTCTGTTCTTAGGAAACCAACATGCAGGAATGGGCTGAATACGCCAAGTTTTTCGCCGGTCTGCTGGCCATCGTCAATCCGGTGGGGGCCATTCCGGTGTTTATCGGCCTGACCACCAGTCAGTCGCCGCTGCAGCGTCACCGCACCGCGCTGCTGGCGGCGCTGGCGGTGGGAGTGGTGTTGCTGGCGGCGTTGTTCACCGGTGAGGCGATCCTGAACTTCTTCGGCATCACCATCGCCTCGTTCCGCGTCGGCGGCGGCATCCTGATCCTGCTTATCGCCATCTCCATGATGCACGCCAGGCTGAGTCCGGCGAAACAGACCGATGAGGAGGCGCAGGATGCGGCGGAGAAGGAATCGGTGGCGGTGGTGCCGCTGGCCATACCCCTGCTCGCCGGTCCCGGCGCCATCAGCACCATCATCGTCTATGCCCACCGTTCACCGGCGCCGATGCACTACACCGTGCTGGCCGTCGAGATACTGGTGATGGCGCTCATCGTCTGGACGGTGTTTCGCGCCGCCCCGTTTCTGTCGCGGATGCTGGGACGCACGGGCATCAACGTGCTGACCCGCATCATGGGCCTGATCCTCGCCGCCATCGCCGTGGAGTTCATGGCCAACGGCCTGCGCCAGCTGCTGCCGGGGCTGGCCTGATGCGGGCGCTGCTGCTGTGGCTGCTACGCTTCAAGCTGCTGACAGTGGCGGCACTCGCGCCGCTGTCTCTTGCCGCCGTGCTGGCCGGATTGCTGGTGCGGCCCTATGTGGCCGGCGTGCCGGCGGAGATACCGCTGCACGACATCGAGGTCGGAACGGCAGTACAGCTGGAAGTGATCTTCGAGGGCTACGGCTACACCTGGCCGCCACAGGGGCCGTTGCCGCGGCTGGCCATCGATCGCTTTCCACTGGATATCGGCAGCCTGGAGGTGGCGCGCAAGAAGGCGCTGTTCTTCCGTGGCCTGCTGCCGCTGGTGGAGGCGGAGAACGCGCGCATCCGTGCCCAGCGCCGCTTCATCGAGGAGCGTTTCGCCCTGGGGCCGCTGCGGCCGGGGACGCGTAACTGGAACCAGGTGGAAAAATTGGCGGAGCTGTACCGCGTGGCGGGTGATCTGAACGACCCGGTGGTGCGCGAAATCCTGCTGCGGCGCGTGGATGAGGTACCGGCCGCTCTGGTACTGGCGCAGGCCGCCAATGAAAGCGCCTGGGGCACCTCGCGCTTCGCGCGCGAGGCGAACAATCTGTTCGGCCTGTGGACCTACAAAAAGGATCTGGGCATGGTGCCGGCGCAGCGCATGGAGGGGGCCAAACACTATGTACGCGTGTTTCCCGATCTGCGCAGCTCGGTGCGCGTCTACCTGTTCAATCTGAACATCGGTCACGCCTACGTCGAGCTGCGCCACATGCGTGTCGCCATGCGCGCCGCCGGTGAACCGCTGGATGGCGCCCGTCTGGCCGATGGCCTGTTGCGCTATTCCGAACGCGGCGAGGAATACATCGCCGAAATCCGCACCATGATCGGCATCAACGATCTGGCGCAGTTGGGGACTCCGGCGCTGGTGCCGCTGGAGCCCTGATCAGCCACGGATGGCGGCAGCAGCCAGTTTTCGTGGTTTTTGTAGGGGGATAAGCGCAGCGCATCCACCAATGACGCTCCTTCCTTCATTCGACCAGCCACGGATGGCTGTACCAGTACCAGCGACCGTCTCCGGCCGGCGCGGTGCAGTTGTAGCGACTGCGCCCCTGGGGCAGCGCGGTTTCGGCGCGGGTCTGGAGACGGCCGTCGTCTAGCCGGGTCAGCGGCAGCGGGCGCCCGGCGGCGTCGTAGCAGCTGACACCGCGCAGGGGCTCGGCCAGGGTGAGGGTGAGCGTGGGCGGGTTGTTGCCGGTCACGCGCGGTTCCCACGGCTCGGCCTTGGCTACCGGCAACGGCAGGCTGGCCGCCTTGCGCGCGAACGGTTCCAGCGCGGCAAAACTCTCCGCCATGGGATAGCGCGGCAGGGCGCGGCGGTCGGACAGCGGGCCGATGGCACCGGAGTGCTGGCCGAATCCGATATAGCCCATGGCATGCACCAGTTCGGCGGCGCGCGTGTCGTATTCGCCGTAGGGATAGGCGAACAGGCGTGGCTCCCGCTCCACGTCCTCACCCAGTTCCTCGCGCAGGCGCCGTTGTGCCTTGTCGATGTCGGCGCGCATGCGCTGCTCCCATGCGGCGTCATTCTCGCCGGCACGCTGTTCGGCCATGGAGTCGTGCGTGGCGCCATGATTGGCGAAGTGCACGCCGGCCTGCTGCATGGTGCGCATCTGTTCCCAGCTCATGAAACCCGCCAGTTTGCGATCCACCGGGTCGGTGTTGACGAACACCGTGAATGGCCAGCCGCGTGCGCGCAGCCGTGGCCAGGCCTCGTCGTGCACCGACAGATAGGCGTCATCCACGGTGAGGGCGACGGTGCGATCCGGCAACGGCTCGCCGCGTCCGGTATGCTCGATGATGCGTTGCAGCGGCCATATCTGGAAACCGTTCTGCGCCAGATAGTCGAGCTGGGCATCGAACTGCTCCAGGCGGATGCTGGTGGAGGGATAACGATCCTCGCCGAAGCGGTGATACATGAAGGCCACCGCATGATTGGCCGCTGCATGCGCGCCGGAGGCGGCGAGCAGCAGGATGAGCAGCAGTGGGCGGAGAGACTTCATCGGATATTCCTGCAAGGTTTTGCGCCCGTCTTTCGGGTGCCCACGCCAGCGGGGACAGGGGCAGGAAGGCGGGTGCAACATGTAGCAAGATGGTAATCGGCGCAGGCGATTGTTGCCAGTCGCCCCTCGATGTTTCATTAATGGCATGCCGAATTCCGCGGTGGGCCGAAAGACCGGCATTTCTGGAGGTGGCAATGAACATGAAACAGTCCTGGCGCACCGGTCTCAGCTTCGGCCTGACCTCCGGCGTGATCACCACCCTCGGCCTGATGGTGGGGCTGCACTCCGGTACCGGTTCGACCCTGGCGGTGATCGGCGGGGTGATCACCATCGCCGTGGCCGATGCCTTCTCCGATGCCCTCGGCATCCACATCGCCGAGGAATCCACCGCCGGACGCAGCGCGCTGGCGGTGTGGGAGGCAACCTTCGCCACCCTGTTCTCCAAGGCGGGCATCGCCCTGACCTTTCTGGTGCCGCTGCTGCTGTTCGACCTGGGCACGGCCATTCTGGCGGCCATCGGCTGGGGGCTGGCTCTCATCGCCCTGCTGTCCTGGCATCTGGCGTGCAACCGCGGTGAGCCGGCCTGGCGGGTGATCGGCGAGCACCTGCTCATCGCCGTGGTGGTTATCATCACCACCCACTACATCGGCGATTGGGTGGCACTCACTTTCGGTTGAGGTTTGCCGACCACTCGCCCTTCCGGACTTCAGACTCCAGCCAATTCAGCCCAGCGGCAATTGAGTCCGCGAATGGCCGTAAATTCAAGGATATTCACTCTCGCCAAGACGCCAAGCACGCCAAGGAAAAACAGCTGTACGCCGCGCGATCGGCGGATGTGCGGGATCGACGATGTCCATGGATGGACAGTATTTGGCAGGAGGCTTGATGCCGGTGCCATCTCTGCCTTGCTTGCGGTTTTCTTTGCGTGCTTGGCGTCTTGGCGAGATTCAATGGATGTGTTCCAGGTTCAGCTGAATTTGCGTTCATTCGCGGAATGATTGAGATTTTCTGGCTCAACGGGGCGAGTAGTTACACAGCTTGTTTGTAATTTGTTGTTGTCCTTGTGTTTTCTTGTTTTGCCCGCGTTCGGCGGCGGGCTTTGCTACAATGCCGCCCCTTCCGTTTCCTGCTGATCATTGTTTGCCCATGACCATCGCCCAACGCATCGCCGCCGAACTTTCCGTCAGGCTGTCCCAGGTGGAGGCCGCCATTGCCCTGCTCGATGAGGGTTCCACGGTGCCGTTCATCTCCCGCTACCGCAAGGAGGCCACCGGCGGCCTGGACGATACCCAGCTGCGTACCCTGGAGGAGCGGCTGACCTATCTGCGCGAGCTGGACGAACGCCGCGTCACGGTGCTGAAGAGCATCGACGAGCAGGGCAAGCTGACCCCCGAACTGAAGGCGGCGATCCTGGCGGCGGACACCAAGACCCGCCTGGAAGACCTGTACCGCCCCTACATGCAGAAGCGCCGCACCAAGGCGCAGATCGCCCGCGAGGCGGGTTTGGAGCCGCTGGCCAGGGCGCTGCTGGCCGATCCCGCGCTGGTTCCCGAACAGGAGGCCGCCCAGTTCATCGACGCCGACAAGGGCGTGGCCGATGTGGCCGCCGCGCTGGACGGCGCGCGCCAGATCCTGATGGAGGACTTTGCCGAGGACGCCGAACTGGTGGGGCGCCTGCGCGAATACCTGTGGGAGCAGGGCCACATGGTCTCTAAAGTGGTGGAGGGCAAGGAGGAGGAGGGCGCCAAGTTCTCCGACTACTTCGATCACCGCGAGCCGCTCAGGGGCGTGCCCTCGCACCGTGCCCTGGCGCTGTTCCGCGGCCGCAAGGAAGGTTTTCTCAATCTGTCCCTGGTATTGCCGGAGGACGAGGCGCTGGCCACCGGCCAGCTCGGCAGTGCCGAGCGGGTGATTGCCGCCCACATGGGCGTGAGCGAACAGGGTCGTCCCGCCGATGCCTGGCTGAAGGAGACGGTGCGCTGGGCCTGGCGGGTGAAGATATTCACCCATCTCGACACCGACCTGAAGACGCGTCTGCGCGAGGCGGCGGAGGAGGAGGCGATCAAGGTGTTTGCGCAGAACCTGCACGACCTGCTGCTGGCGGCACCGGCCGGGCCGCGCGCCACCCTCGGCCTCGACCCCGGCCTGCGCACCGGCGTCAAGGTGGTGGTGGTCGATGCCACCGGCAAGCTGGTGGATACGGCGACCATCTATCCCCACGTGCCGAAGAATCAGTGGGATCAGTCCATTGCCGTGCTGGCGGCATTGGCCAAGAAGCACAGCGTGGAACTGATCAGCATCGGCAACGGCACCGCCTCGCGCGAGACCGACAAGCTGGCCGCCGATCTCATGGTGCGCCACCCCGAGCTGCGCCTGACCAAGGTGATGGTGAGCGAGGCGGGCGCGTCCGTTTATTCGGCCTCGGAATTCGCAGCGAAGGAGTTTCCGGATGTGGACGTGTCGCTGCGCGGCGCGGTGTCCATCGCGCGCCGTCTGCAGGATCCGCTGGCCGAGCTGGTGAAGATCGATCCAAAATCCATCGGCGTGGGCCAGTACCAGCACGACGTGTCACAGACGCGACTGGCGCGCATGCTCGATGCGGTGGTGGAGGACTGCGTCAATGCCGTCGGCGTCGACGTCAACACCGCCTCCGCGGCGCTGCTCACCCGCGTCGCCGGACTCAATCCCACCCTCGCCGCCAATCTCGTTGCCTACCGCGACGAGCACGGCGCCTTTGCCGAGCGCCAGGCCCTGCTCAAGGTGCCGCGCCTGGGCGAGAAGACCTTCGAGCAGTGTGCCGGCTTCCTGCGCGTGATGAACGGCGCCAATCCGCTCGACGCCTCCTCGGTGCATCCCGAGGCCTACCCGGTGGTGGAAAAAATCCTCGCCAGCACCGGCAAGACGATGCGCGAGGTGATCGGCAACACCGGCCTGCTCGGCAGGCTGGCGGCCAATGATTTCGTCGACGCGCGCTTCGGCGAGCCGACGGTGCGCGACATCCTGAAGGAGCTGGAAAAGCCCGGCCGCGATCCGCGCCCGGAGTTCAAGACCGCCAGCTTCCGCGAGGGCGTGGAGGATTTGAAGGATCTGGAGCCGGGCATGATCCTGGAAGGCGTGGTGACCAACGTCACCAACTTCGGTGCCTTTGTCGACGTCGGCGTACACCAGGACGGCCTGGTGCACATCTCCGCCCTGGCGGAAAAATTCGTCAAGGATCCACGCGAGGTGGTCAAGGCCGGCGACGTGGTCAAGGTGAAGGTGCTGGAGGTGGACGTGAAGCGTCGCCGCGTTGCGCTGACCATGCGCCTGTCCGACGACCAGCGCGACCATGCTTCCAGTTCGCTGCCGAAGGATCGTCCCGCCAAGGGCGGCAAGCCGCGCAACGACAGGCGCGATGCGCCGGCCGCCGACGGCGCCATGGCCGAGGCCTTTGCCAAGCTGAAGCGCTGAGGGGGCCATGCTGGAAAAACAGCTGGTTCCGCAAATGAACACCAATTGACTCTCGCCAAGACGCCAAGCACGCCAAGGGAATACAATTGCACCCGGCGCGATCGGTGGATGCGCTCCGCTTATCCCCCTGCCATCGCTGCCTTGCCTGCGGTTTTCTTGGCGTCTTGGCGAGAGTGAAGCTCTTTTTAAGATTTGCGTCTATTCGCGTTCATTTGCGGATTGATTGAAGTATCAATGCCAACCCCCTGCAACGGAGAAGTCACATGAACAACGCAGCACAATTGGACGAGGCCGGGCTGGTGCGGCTGGAAGAATTTCTCAGCGCCGAACAGCGCCCGCAGGAATGCATGGTGCTGGACGAGCTGGATGGTTTTCTCACCGCCCTGGCCTGTACGCCCGACGAGGTGCCGGCCGAGGAGTGGCTGGCCGAGGTGTGGGGTGGTGTGAATCCCGGTTTTGCCGATGATGGCGAGGAGCGGGACATCGTCGAGCTGATCTTCGCCCTGCGCCGTTCCATCGAAGAGGAACTGCGCGACAGCGATGTGTTCGAGCCCATGTGGTACGTGGGGCTGGACGACGATGACAATGAGGTGGTGGAGCCGGAGGGCTGGTGCTCCGGCTTCATGCGCGCCACCCAGCTGCGCAACGATCATTGGGATGCTTTGTTTGAATCCGATGAACAGTACATGTGGCTGGCGCCGATCATTGCCTTCGCCGTGTACCAGCTGCCGGAATCGGACGGCGACCCGATGCTGGCGCAGCTGGGCAGCGATCAGTCACTGCGCGAGGAGTTCATCAACGCCATTCCGCCGGCGGTGCAGGATATTTATAGAAGTGACAAGTGACAAGATGCAAGTTGCAAGTAAAAGACAAACAATATTCTTTTCTTGTCACTTGTAACTGTCTCCAAAACGTAGGGGGATAAGCGCAGCGCATCCACCGGGAACAGAGATACAAGTTGCAAGATACAAGATACAAGCAGATGAACTCGCTGAGCTCGTGCCGATTTTTGAATTCAAACAACCGTGCGCGCAGCGCACACATTCACTTGTATCTTGTAACTTGCAACTTGTATCTGCCGTTCAAACCCAGATCATGTAGCCCATCTCGAACGGATGGCTGAGCAGTTCGTGGTAGGGGTAGGCGCGCAGCTTGTAATACTGCATGCCTGACAGCAGCGGTTTCATGTCGAGACGGAACAGGGCGCTGCCGTTGTCGCTGCGGCCGGAATAGGCGAGGGTGTAGGTCGCCTGGGTGGTGAACTCGCCGCTTTCGGTTTCAGTGCCGACCAGGCATTCCACCAGCAGGTCTTCCGGTTGCAGTCCGTCGATGTCCATGGTCACTTCGATGGGCAGGGTGTCGCCGGACATGATCTGTTTCTGCAGGCTGTCGGTGCGCTGGATGTTCACCTTGTGCCAGGCGGCGCGGATGCGTTTTTTCCATGCTGCCAGTTCGCGTGCCGGGGCGCTGCCATCCCGCGCCAGTCGTTGCTGCTGGCGCTGCGCCGGGCCGTAGTAGTCACGGATGTAGTCCATCACCATGCGCTGGGCATTGAAGCGCGGCAGCAGTGTCTTCATCGAGACCTTGGATTTCTTTACCCAGCCTTCCGGGTAGCCGTGACCGTTGCGCTTGTAGTACAGCGGAATGACGTGGTGTTCCAGCAGGTCGAGCAGTTCGTTGGCCTCTTCCTGGTCGCGGAAGGCGGCATCGTATTGCGGGCCGTGCGGGGTGATGGCCCAGCCGTTGTCGCCGTTGTAGCCTTCGCCCCACCAGCCGTCGGTGACACTGAGATTGAGCACGCCGTTGATGCCCGCCTTCTGTCCCGAGGTGCCGCTGGCCTCCATGGGGAATTCCGGATTGTTGAGCCAGACATCGACGCCGGTGACCAGTTTGCGCCCCAGCGCCATGTCGTAGTCTTCCAGCAGGATGATCTTGCCTTCGAATTCGGGACGGCGCGCATGGTCATGAATGATCTTGATCAGCTGCTGGCCGGGCTGATCGTGCGGATGGGCCTTGCCGGCGAAGATGAACAGCACCGGTCGCTGCGCATCGCTGAGCAGGCGCGCCAGCCGTTCCGGATTGGAGAACAGCAGGGTGGCGCGCTTGTAGGTGGCGAAGCGGCGGGCAAAGCCGATGGTGAGGATGTCGGTTTCCGTGGGCTGCAGGTGGCGGATCAGCCGTTCCAGCTGTGATTCGCTGATGCCGTTGCGGCGGTGCATCAGCACGGTGCGGCGGCGCGCCTCGTCCAGCAGTTGTGATTTCAGCGTCTGGCGCAGGCTCCAGAAGGTGTGATCGGGGATGCTGTCCAGCTGTTCCCAGTAGTCGGTGTTGAGCAGTTCGTTGCGCCAGCCGCCGCCGTACTGCATGTCCAGGTGGTTGACCCATTCGCGTGCCAGAAAGGTGGGCACGTGCACACCGTTGGTGACGTAACCGATGGAGTTTTCCTCTGCCGGTATCTGCGGCCAGATGTAGGCCTCCATTTGCGAGGCGACACCGCCATGGATGCGGCTGACGCCGTTGTGAAAGCGCGAGCCGCGCAGGCCGAGTGCGGTCTGGTTGAAGCTGCCGGGGCTGGCGGGGGAGGTGCCGAGAGCGAGGATGCGCTCTTCGTTCACGCCGAAATCCTGCATGTAGTTGCCGAAATATTCCCGCATCAGGTGATGCGGAAAGATGTCGTGTCCGGCAGGCACCGGGGTGTGGGTGGTGAAGACGGTGGCGGCGGCCACCAGCTCCAGCGCGCTGTCGAAGTCGAGGCCGGCGGTTACCTGTTCGCGGATGCGTTCAAGTATCTGGAAGGCGGTATGGTCCTCGTTGATGTGCCATACGGTCGGGTTGATGCCGAGGGCGCGCAGGGCGCGCACGCCGCCGATGCCGAGGGCGATCTCCTGCTGTATGCGGGTGTGGATGTCGCCGCCGTAGAGCTGATAGGTGATGGAACGATCGTTTTCCTGGTTGACCGGCAGATCGGAATCGAGCAGGTAGAGGCGGATGTGGCCGGCGCGCGCCTCCCATACCTTCAGTTCGACGCGGCGGTGCGGCAGTTCGAAGTAGACATGCACTTCCTCGCCGGCGCCATTCAGTGCCGGGCGTACCGGCAGGTCGCGGAAGTCTACCGGATGGTAATGGGCAATCTGGTAGCCGGTGCCGTCGATGGTCTGGTTGAAATAGCCCTGGCGGTAGAGCAGGCCGACGGCGACGAAGGGCAGTCCGAGATCGCTGGCCGCCTTGCAGTGATCGCCGGCGAGTATGCCGAGGCCGCCGGAATAGATGGGAAAGCTCTCGTGCAGGCCGAACTCGGCGCAGAAATAGGCGACCTGGTCGTGACGCGGATCGATGTGCAGCACGATGTCGTCGCGGGCTTCTTCCTGCAGGTAGCTGTCATAGGAAGAGATGACGCGGTTGTAGTCCTGGACATAGATGCGATCCTGGGCGGCCTGCTCCAGCCTGTCCTGCGCCACCTGGCGCAGGAACACCTTGGGGTTGTGGCCGCAGTGTTCCCACAATTCGACGTCGAGACGGCGGAACAGGCCGCGTACCTGCCGATCCCAGCTGTAGAACAGGTCGTTGGCCAGTTCCTGCAGGCGGAGGAGACGTGGCGGGATGCGGGGCTGGACTTCCAGTGAGTAGCGTGTACCGGGCATGGGTGGTTCCTGTGTGACGGCGGGGTCGGACAAACGGGAATTATAGGCTACGCACTGTGACAGTCCGGGGACAGCGCGGCGGCGCTCAATCCGCTTCCGTGTCGGCGTGATGGTTGCTCTGGCGATACTCGGTGGCGAACTGTCGGTCGCTGGTGACGATATGGGCGATCAGCCAGTGGCGCAGGGAGTGCAGCAGATCGGCATTGAGGGGTGCGCGGCCCGAGGCGATCTCCGTGGTCAGGGATTTCAGCTCGCCCAGCAGCATGGCGTGTTCGCGCTGATGCTGGGTGCTGCCGCGAAAGCCGCTGGCGAGCATCAGCCTCTCTTCATCGAGGAAATGGCCGCGGGCATGTTGGTAAATGTCTTCCAGCAGTGCAAGGCGTGCCGCTGCGGTGGTGGATGGGTCCTCCAGTGCGGCTGCCAGATGGTTGAGCTGGCCGGCCAGGACTCGGTGCTGCCGATCGAGCGGCTCGACGCCGAGATTGAGGTGGGACTGCCACGCGATCAATTCCGCCATATACCCGGCACCTGTCAGTGAATACGCATATGACAGGATGATAGGCGAAAAGTGCGGTGGGGCCGCCTGCTTCAATGCTGGTACGACCGGAAATTGATGATTACCGGAAATACCGTCGAGCCCGGCGCTGTCGGGCGACAGCGGCTCATCCTGCGCCGTCATCGCCCGATAAATCGGGCTCCCACATGAGCGGCAGGGGACTTACAGGCGGGCGATGCGCGCCTGCTGTTCGCTGAGCTGCGCCAGGGCGGTCTGCACCTCGGCCAGGCGCGCGCGTTCCTTTTCCACCAGCTCGGCCGGGGCCTTGGCGGTGAAGGCCTCGTTGGACAGCTTGCCCTGCATGCGCTCGATGTCCTTCTCCAGCTTGCCCATCTCGCGGGCCAGGCGCGCCAGCTCCGCCTCCTTGTCGATGAGGCCGGCCATGGGCACCAGCAGCTGCATTTCGCCCACCAGGGAGGTGGCCGATTCCGGTGCACTGTCGCCGGCATTGAGCCAGGTGATGGATTCGGTGCGCGCCAGGCGCTGCAGGAACAGGCCGTTGCGCTCCAGGCGGTTCTGGTCCTCGGCGGAGCCGTTCTGCAGCAGCACCGGCAGCGCCTTGCTCGGGGCGATGTTCATGCCGGAGCGGATCTTGCGCACGCCGACGATGAAGTCCATCACCCACTGCATCTCGCCTTCGGCGCCGACATCCGGCGTGAAGTCGCCGGCCTGCGGATAGGGCTGGCGCATGACGGTCGCGCCGGTGACGCCGGCGAGCGGCGCCACGCGCTGCCAGATCTCCTCGGTGATGTACGGCATGGTGGGATGGGCCAGGCGCAGCAGTGCCTCCAGCACGCGCACAAGGGTCTGGCGCGTGCCGCGCTCCTGCGCTTCTGAAGCATCGCCGCTGGTCAGCACCGGCTTGGACAGTTCCAGATACCAGTCGCAGTACTCGTTCCAGGTGAAGTCGTAGATGGCCTGGGCGGCGAGGTCGAAGCGGTAACCGGCGACGGCCTCGTTGACGGTGGCGACGGTGCGGGCAAGGCGCGACAGGATCCAGCGGTCGGCCAGGGACAGTTCGCAGGCGCCGCCGCTCTGGCCGCAGTCCTTGTCTTCGGTATTCATCAACACATAGCGCGCGGCGTTCCACAGCTTGTTGCAGAAGTTGCGGTTGCCCTCGATGCGGCCGGTGTCGAAGTTGATGTCGCGGCCGGTGGAGGCCAGCGCGGCGAAGGTGAAGCGCAACGCATCCGTGCCGTAGGGCTTGATGCCCTCGGGGAACTCGGCGCGGGTCTGCTTTTCGATCTTCTTGGCCATCTCCGGCTGCATCAGGCCGGTGGTGCGCTTCGTGACCAGGGTTTCCAGGTCGATGCCGTCGATCAAATCAATCGGGTCGAGCACGTTGCCCTTGGACTTGGACATCTTCTGGCCGTGGGCGTCGCGCACCAGGCCGTGGATGTAGACCTCGCGGAACGGCACGTCGTCCATGAACTTCAGGCCCATCATGATCATGCGGGCGACCCAGAAGAAGATGATGTCGAAGCCGGTGACCAGTACCGAGGTCGGGTAGAAGGTCTTCAGCGCCTCGGTCTGCTGCGGCCAGCCCAGGGTGGAGTAGGGCCACAGGGCGGAGGAGAACCAGGTGTCGAGCACGTCCTCGTCCTGATGCAGCTTCACCTCGAAGCCGAGCTTGTGCGTATCGCGCACCTCGGCCTCCGAGCGGCCCACATACACATTGCCCTGCTCGTCATACCAGGCCGGGATGCGGTGGCCCCACCAGATCTGGCGGCTGATGCACCAGTCCTCTATTTTGTGCATCCAGTCGAAGTAGGTGTTCTTCCAGTTGTCGGGCACGAAGCGGATGCGGCCGTCCTCCACCACCTTGATGGCCTCGGCGGCGAGCGGCGCCACCTTGACGTACCACTGGTCGGTGAGGAGCGGCTCGATGACGCTGTGCGAGCGGTCGCCGCGCGGCACCATCAGCTTGTGGTCGTCGATCTTCTCGACCAGCTCCAGTTCCTTCAGGTCGCGCACGATCTGATCGCGCGCCTCGTAGCGATCCAGGCCGCGATATTGTTCCGGCGCGTTGTCGTTGATCTTCGCGTCGATGGTGAAAACGTTGATCTGCGGCAGGCCGTGGCGCTGCCCCACCGCGTAGTCGTTGAAGTCGTGCGCCGGGGTGATCTTGACGCAGCCGGTGCCGAATTCGAGGTCGACGTAGTCGTCGGCGATGATCGGGATCTCGCGCCCCACCAGCGGCAGGGTGACGGTCTTGCCGATGAGGTGCTGGTAGCGTTCATCTTCCGGATTCACCGCCACCGCGCTGTCGCCCAGCATGGTTTCGGGACGGGTGGTGGCTACCACCAGGTGGCCGCTGCCGTCGGTGAGCGGATAGCGCAGGTGCCACAGGTAGCCGTTTTCTTCTTCCGAGATCACTTCCAGATCGGATACGGCGGTGTGCAGCACCGGGTCCCAGTTGACCAGGCGCTTGCCGCGGTAGATGAGGCCCTCGCTGTAGAGGCGCACGAACACTTCCTTCACCGCATCGGACAGGCCCTCGTCCATGGTGAAGCGCTCGCGGCTCCAGTCCGGCGAGGCGCCCATGCGGCGCAGCTGGCGGGTGATGGTGCCGCCGGATTCGGCCTTCCACTTCCACACCTCGTCGAGGAAGTCCTCGCGCCCGAGGTCGTGGCGGGTCTTGCCCTGGGCCAGCAGGCGGCGTTCCACCACCATCTGGGTGGCGATGCCGGCGTGGTCGGTGCCCGGCTGCCACAGGGTGTTCCTGCCGCACATGCGGTTGTAGCGGATCAGGGCATCCATGATGGTGTCCTGGAAGGCATGCCCCATGTGCAGCGAGCCGGTGACGTTGGGCGGCGGGATCATGATGCAGTAGGCATCGGCATTGGCGCCCGTGTCGCTGGCGGGAGCGAAGTAGCCCTGATCTTCCCAGGTCTGGTACCAGCGCTGCTCGATGGAATGGGGTTCGTAGCTCTTGTCCATGGTGATGTTCTTAACGGTGGTAGGGTGGATTGGCGCAGCGCCTCCGCCTCAAGCGAGATACAAGAGCAAAGAGACAAGATACAAGGGGAGGTGTGCGCTGCGCGCACGGTTGTTCAGATTCAAAAACATCACGAGCGCAGCGAGTTCATTCCCTTGTATCTTTCCTCTTGTATCTTGTATCTGGTTTTAGGCAGTGGGGGCGGGGATTATACCCGAAGGGAGGGGGATTCCGCCTATTTCAGCAGGTTGCGCAGGCGCAGTTCATCGCGCAGCACGCGCTTGAGTTCGAGACGGATGCGGGGCATTTCGCGATCGATGATGCGGTCGATCAGTTGCTGCAGCTCGTCCTCGGAGGGAGGCGGCGGGGCAGATTCGGTAGGCGCGGAGTCGGTATTTGCCTCCGCAGCAGTGCCGACCACCTCGTCCAGCAAGGGGATGTCGTCCTCCTCCTTGATTGTTGTCCGGGTGGCCAGCAGGCTCCGGACCCGGTTCAGTTCGGCCAGCAGTTCAGCAGCGGATTTTTTCGGGCTGTCGGTCATCGTCTCATCCCTGAGCGAGGGTGTGCGTTTCCAGCGGGTAGCCGCGGTCGCGGTAGAACTTGTAGCGGGCGCGGCCCTGCTGTTTGGCCTGTTCATCGGCCGGGATGATCTCGGCGACGCGCTGGAAGCGGCTGAAGAACAGCGGCACCTCGGCGGCCAGGTTGATCAGCACCTCGTCGTGCACCTCCGGCTCGTCGCCCCAGCCGATGTGGATTGGGGTGAGTGCATCGGCGCGTGTGCCGCCGTCGATGCGCTGATGCGGCACGAAGCTGCCCTGGCGAAAGGTCCACAGCAGCTCGTCCAGCCGTTCCGCCTCGCGCGCGTCGGCGGCATGGATGTAGACCTTGTGGCCGGCCAGGTACGCCTTTTCCGCCACGCGACAGGCCACCAGCCGGCCGTCGGTCTGGCCGCCCTGTTCACCTTCGAGGATGTAGAAGTCGATGCGGGTCATAGGGGCAGATACAAGTTGCAAGTTACAAGATACAAGTTAAAAGCCTCTCGTTACTTGTTGCCGGTCACTTTATCCAGCAGATATTGCATCAGCAGCGGCACCGGCCTGCCGGTCGCGCCCTTGCCGTTGCCGCTCTTCCACGCTGTGCCGGCGATGTCCAGGTGGGCCCAGGTGTAGTCCCTGGTGTAGCGGGCGAGGAAACAGGCGGCGGTGATGGTGCCGGCCTCCTTGCCGCCGATGTTGGCCATGTCGGCAAAGGGGCTCTTGAGCTGTTCGTCGTATTCGGGCCACAGCGGCATCTGCCAGGCGCGGTCGCCGCTGGCCTGGCCGGCGGCGAGCAGGGCGTCGACCAGGGCCTGGTCGTTGCCGAGCAGGCCGGAGGCGTGGGAGCCCAGGGCCACCACGCAGGCGCCGGTGAGGGTGGCGAGGTCGATGACCACCGCCGGGTCGAATTTCTTGATGTAGGTGAGGGCGTCGCACAGGATCAGGCGGCCCTCGGCATCGGTATTGAGGATCTCGATGGTCTGGCCCGACAGGGAGGTGACGATGTCGCCGGGTTTGTTGGCGGCGCCGTCGGGCAGGTTTTCCGAGGCCGGCACCACGCCCACCACATTGAGCGGCAGTTCCAGCTCGGCCACTGCCTGCATCACGCCGAGCACCGTGGCGCCGCCGCACATGTCGTATTTCATCTCGTCCATGGCCGCGGCAGGCTTGAGCGAAATGCCGCCGGCGTCGAAGGTGAGGCCCTTGCCCACCAGCACCACCGGCTGGTCCTTCTTTTTGCCGCCCTGGTATTCCAGCACGATCAGGCGCGGCGGCTGACGGCTGCCCCTGGCCACGGAGAGCAGGGCGCCCATGCCCAGCTTTTCCATTTCCTGCTCGTCGAGGATGGTGGCCTTGAGCTTCTTGCTGCCCTTGGCCAGGCCCTCGGCCTGCTCGGCGAGGTAGCGCGGGGTGCAGAGGTTGCCCGGCAGGTTGGCCAGGTCCTTCGCCAGCTTCATGCCGGCCTGGATGGCCCGGCCCTGGCGTACCGCCTCTTTCGCCACCTTCTCGGCCGCGGCGTCGGCCACCAGCAGGGACACCTTCTTGATGTGCGGCGGCTCCTTGTCTTCCTTTTTGGTCTTCAGCTGGTCGAACTGGTAGATCACGCCGCCGGCCAGCTCCACCGTCTGGCGTGCCTTCCAGGCCAGGTCGCGCTCCTTGACCTCCAGGTCGGTGAGGGTGAGCAGGGCGTCCTTGGCTCCGGTGCCCTTGAGCGCAGTGAGGGCGGCGCCCAGCAGCTTGCGGTAGTCGGCGGCGGACAGCGCCTCGCCGGCCTTGCCGCAGCCCACCAGCAGGAGACGCTCAAACTGGTCGCCGACGTGGTGCAGCAGCAACGTGTCGCCGGTCTTGCCCTTGATGTCGTTGCCCTTGAGGGTGCGGCTGATGGCGCCGCCGCAGGCGGCATCAAGGGCGGCGGCGGCGGCGCCGAGCTTGTGCTTTTCATGCACGCCGACCACGATGCAGGCGCTGCGCTGATTCTCGACCGGGCCGTGCTTGACGGAAAATTCCATGAAAGACTCCTGAATGAGTGTGCAAAAGGAACGCCGGTGTTGCCGGCTATGGCTATAGCGTAAACTTGTCTGCCCCTGACCACCACCACAGGCCTACAGTTTCTTGATTATCCAACGCTACCTGCTGCGCGAGATCGTGACCACCTTCGCCGGGGTGGCGCTGCTGCTGTCGCTGATCTTTCTCAGCGGCACCTTCGTGCGCATCATGTCCGAGGCGGTGGCGGGCATCTATCCGGCGACGGTGGTGCTCAAGCTGTTCGGCCTCAAGGGGCTGGGCAATCTGGTGCTGATTCTGCCGCTGGCCTTTTTTCTTTCCATCCTGCTCGCCCTGGGCCGTCTTTACCGTGACAGCGAAATGACGGTGCTGTATGCCTGCGGCATCGGGCCGGAGCGCATCTACCGCAGCGTCGGCGTGCTTGCGCTGGTGGTGGCGGTCATGGTGGCGGTTCTGGTGCTGTATTTCGCCCCCTGGGCGGAGGAGCGCAGCTACCGCCTGCTGGACGAGGCCGGCGCCCGTTCCGAGATCGAGGGGCTGGCGGCGGGTCGCTTCAACCAGACCGGCAGTGAAGGCATGCAGGTGTATGTGGAAAGCATTTCCACCGATCGGCGTGAGCTGGGCAAGGTGTTTGCCCAGGGCCTGGTGGACGGCCGCCAGCACCTGCTGACGGCGGCGCGCGCGCGCCAGCAGGTTGGGGCGGACGGTGAGCGCTACCTGGTGTTCCTTGACGGCTACCGTTACGAGGGGCTGCCGGGGGCGCCGGATTTCCGCGTGATTGAGTTCCGGGAGCACGGCATCCGTCTGGTGGAGCGCGAGGTGGTGGCGAGCGACCGGCCCCGCCACGCGGTGGCCAGCCTGGATCTGTGGCGCAACGGCAGCCCCGGTGAGCTGGCTGAGTTGCAGTGGCGCCTTGCCGTACCCCTGATGACCCTGCTGCTTGGCCTGCTGGCCGTGCCGCTCAGTCGCAGTTCGCCGCGCGAGGGGCGTTATGGCCGGCTGTTTGTCGGCATTCTGGCGTACATCGTCTACAACAACCTGCTGTCCGTGGCCAAGTCCTCCCTCGGCAAGGGTGAGGTGAGTGCGTGGCTGGGGCTGTGGTGGGTGCACGGCATCGTCCTCGCGCTGCTGCTGGTGATCATCTGGCGTCAGCAGCGCCTGCCGGGACCGCGGCGTAGCGCGGCATGAACCTTAAAACCCAAATCAGTCCGCAAATGAACGCAACACAGATGAACCTGAACACATCAATTGAATCTCGCCAAGACGCCAAGCACGCGAAGAAAACCGCAAGCAAGGCAGAGATGGCAGGGGGATATGGCTTCCTGCCGCCCGCCAAATACCGCCCATCCATGGACATCGTCGCTCCTGCGCATCCACCGATCGCGCTGGGTGCAATGGTTTTTTCTTGGCGTGCTTGGCGTCTTGGCGAGGGTAAAAGTCTTTATATTCGCGCCCATTCGCGTTCATTCGCGGACGCAACTGCCTTTTCTCAATGAAGATACTCGACCGCTACATCGGCCGCACCGTGCTCAGCCACACCCTGGTGGTGATGTCGGTGCTGCTGTCCATGTATTTCTTCAGCACCCTGGTGGATGAACTCGATTATGTCGGTCAGGGCCGCTACACCACGCTGGCGGCGCTGCAATACGGTCTGATGCTGCTGCCGCGTCAGGCCTACGAACTGTTTCCCATGGTGGCCCTGCTCGGCGGCATGCTGGGTCTCGGTACCCTGGCCAGCAGCAACGAGTTGACGGTGATCCGCGCCGCCGGGGTGTCGGTGCGGCGCATCATGCTGGCGGTGATGAAGATGGCGCTGGTACTGATGCTGGCGGTGGCGCTGATCGGTGAACTGGCGGCACCGCAGCTGGAGCAGCAGGCGCGCGTGCTGCGCGGCCAGGCGATGAGCCTGAACCAGAATGTCAGCCTCAACGTGAAGGAAGGTCTGTGGGCGCGCGATGGCGACACCTATATCAACATCCGTCGCCTGCTGCCCGGCGGCCTGGCCCATGACGTGTCGCTGTATGTGTTCGACGACGGCCAGCGTCTGCGCGAAATGGTGCATGCCAGGGAGGCGGTGTACGAAGCGGGCGGCTGGGTGCTGCGCCAGGCGGCACGCAGCGTGATCACCACCGACGGCGTGCAGACCGGGGAGGTACCGGAGCAGCGCTGGGATACCACACTGACCGCGGAGGTGATCAACGTGGCGGCGCTGCCGCCGGACAAGCTGGCCATCTGGGAGCTGACCGGTTATGTGGGCTACACCCGCGCCAACAATCTGGATGCCAGCGTCTATGAACTGGCGCTGTGGACCCGCCTGCTGGCGCCCATCGCCACCGGCGGCATGATGCTGCTCGCCGTACCCTTCATCTTCGGTTCGCTGCGCAGCGTGGGCATCGGCCTGCGCATCACCGTCGGCGGCCTGCTCGGCATCGGCTTCTATCTGTTCAACGGCGTGTTCGGCCGCGTCGCCCTGGTTTACGACCTGTCGCCGATAGCCAGCGCCGTGATCCCCACCCTGGTGGTGTATGGCTTGTGGTGGGGATTGATGCGGCGCGTGCAGTAGTCGTGGCGATCAGTCGATGAGGTCAATCAGCTGGCCGCCATAGTCCCGCCAGACGGGATGGCCGCCTTCATCCACCTGTTCACCGATCAGCAGTTGCGGCTCGTTCAGCATGCCGTCGCCGCCGCCACCGGCCTGCACCAGCAGGGGCGGGGTATCCAGCGGCTGCGGCGGCTGGTTGAGGGACGGCACGAAGGCCGACTGGCCGGCGGCCACGTCCAGGGTACCGAAGGCATTGGCCACGAAGATGGTGCCGATGCCGGTGCTGACGTAGAGGCCGTCCGCGGGCGGCTCGCCGTTGTCCGGCGGGCAGTCGCCCTCGCAGTACAGGGCGGAGTAGCCGGTGCCGCGCACGCCGATGGTGGCCACCGGGGTGGTGACGCTGTACGTCTCCTTGGAGCGCACGCCGATGGTGCCGGTGACGGCACGCAGTCCGCCCTTGAGCAGGTTGAAGCTGCTTTGATCCTGCGCCGGGTCGGTGCCGAACTGGTAGGCGTCGATGGCGAAGCGTGAATTGGGCTGCATGGAAATGAAGCCGCCGTCGCTGAAGCGGACCTGGATGCGGCCCTCGCCGGTGAGCAGGGTATCGCCGCTGTAGACCGGGGCGCCGCGCTTGAGGGCGCGCTCCGCGCCGTCGCCGCCGCGGGCCTGGGTCTCGCCGCTGGCGAAGATGATCTTGCCGGCCGCTTCGGCAGCCTGGAGTCCATGCGACCAGGCAAGGCTGCCGGCCAGCAGGAGGAGTACGATGCGCAGGGTTGCCATGCTCGGTCTCTCCCTAGTTGAACTCGTAGCGCAGCGCGATCTGGAACTGGCTGCGTTCGAAGTCGTAGACACTGATATTGGAATCGTTGCGCGTGTAGCGCAGCTGCGGCCGGATGCTCAGTACGGGGGTGAAGCGGTAGTGCAGGCCGACACTCAGGTCGAGCATCTGATCATGGCGCCGCACGAGGAATAACGGGTCGTCGCTGTCGCGCTTGCCGTCGTGCCAGGTGGCCACGCCGTTGATGCCCAGCTTCTGGTTCAGGCTGTAGTCGGCGCCGAGCCGCAGGCCCCAGAATTTCTGGCCGTATTCGGGATGGGCGCTGTCGCGCTCGCTGTCGGCGCCGCTATAGCCGCCGACATAGAACAGCGGCTTGCCCGGCGCGTCGAAGGCATGGGCCCAGGTGGCGCCCAGGGCCAGCTGATCCACGTCGCGCACCTTCTGGTAGGGGTGGCGCAGGGCGGCCTGCTGGGCGAAGAAGGACAGCTGGTTGCGGGCGTTGAGGGTGTGATCCCATTGCAGGGCGAGGCCGCTCAACTCGCGGTTCAGGCTGCCGTCGATGCCGAACTGCTGTGCCTGCAGCACGGCCCCGTAGCGGTTGCGGCCCTGCAGCCAGCGCAGGCCGGCATAGATGTCGTAGGTGTCGGTGTCGTAGGCGCTGCGTGTGCTGTGGCGGCGCAGATCGGCGCGGCCGCCGAGCAGCAGGCGGGTGGCGGCGGTCAGCGGGCCGGCGTAATCCATGCCGCCGCGCAGGCGCAGGAAGCTGTCGTCCTTGTGCGTGCTGCTGTCGATGATGGTCACCGGGAAACCGAGTGCCGGCACGTAGGTGGTGTTGTCTGCCGTGGCGCTGTTGATGTTGCTGTCGTAGCCGCCGCCCAGCTCCACATAGCCGCTGAGGTGGTGACGTGCCCCGGCCATGCGCCGTTCGATGGCATTGAGATAGCGCTCGACGGCCACCCGATCCTCGGGGACGAGGGCGTGCCGGGCGGCACGCTGGAAGCTGCGCCGGGCGGGAATGTCCTCGCCCATCAGATAGTGGGCGCGGCCCAGGGCCAGCAGCGCCGGGCCGTCGTCCGGCCGCAGGGTGAGCACCCGCTCCAGCGCAAACACGGCGATGGCCGGTCTGCCGCTCTCCAGCGCGGCCTGCGCCAGCAGATAGTCGTAATCGGGTTCGCCGGCGCGCTGTTCCAGTTGGGCGGCAAGCAGTTTGTAGGCTGCCGCACCCTGCTGGTCCTGCATCAGTTGCTGCGCCTCGTCCAGCACCGCATCGGCACGGGTGGCAGCGGGCAGCAACAGGGCAGCGCAGGCCAAAGCCTGCAGCATGGCAGCGGAAAGGTGTCTCGTGCCCGTACGTTGCGGGCCTGATGGGCGATTCATCGTACTCTCCCTATTTTGTGAACTGCTTCACAAATTTTAACACCTTCATCCGTCGGTACCCGCCTGCTCCAGCCATTTTTTTCTCCGCGGCCGACTAGGGTAGAATGCCGTTCCTTTCCATCACCAGACCCGTGTCATGGCCAATGAGCTTTCCGAACTGATCAGCAACAATCGCGCCTGGGCGGCACAGCACATCGCACAGGATCCCGAGTTTTTTACTCGTCTTTCCCGGCAACAGAGCCCGGAGTACCTGTGGATCGGCTGTTCCGACAGCCGCGTCCCCGCCAATGACATTGTCGGTCTGGCACCGGGCGAGCTGTTCGTGCACCGCAATGTGAGCAACCTGGTCTACCACACCGACTTCAACTGCATGTCGGTGTTGCAGTACGCCATCGAAGTGCTGCAGGTGAAGCACATCATCGTTACCGGCCACTACGGTTGCGGCGGTGTGCGTGCCGCGCTGCAGAATCGCGAGATGGGGCTGATCGACAACTGGCTGCGCGACGTGCGCGATATCTACGAGCGCAACCGTCCCCGGCTGGAGCTGCTGGAGGAGGAGGCGCGCATCGATCGCCTGTGTGAACTGAATGTGGTGCAGCAGGTGGCCAACGTCTGCTACACCACCATCGTGCAGCGCGCCTGGCACCAGGGCCAGAAACTGTCGGTGCACGGCTGCATCTACAGCATCAACGACGGCATCCTGCGCGATCTGGGCGTGCAGGTCACCGGCCCGGAACAGCTGGCGCCGGTGTATCGCATCGAGGAGTAGGGGCTAGGGGCTAGGGGCTAGGGGCTAGGGGCTAGCCCCTAGTTCCTGATCCCTAGTCCCTGATCCTGATCAACACGCTCTCCGACCAGCGGTCGTGCCAGGTCATCTTCTCCTTGTCCCACAGCGACCACCAGAAACCGAGGCCGAGGGCGGCCCAGGACACCAGGGCGGCAAGAAAGCGCAGCAGTGCCTGGGTCCAGTCGATGGCGTAACCGTCGCGGGTCTGCACCCGGATGCGCCAGGTGCGCATCCCCAGGGTCTGGCCGCCGTGGGTCCAGAACCAGCCGAAGAACAGAAAGGCCACCGCCAGCAGCCAGAACAGGGCCAGCGGGTCGAAGCTGCCGTCGCCGGCGCCGCGGCGCAGCAGGGTGTAGGGCACGAAGGCGAACAGCTCCACGCCGAGCAGCAGTACGGTGTCGTACAGGGCGGCGGCCAGGCGGCGCGGCAGGGGGCAGGGGGTGTATTCGGTGCTCAAGGTGCGATGACTCGGGGCCAGGGTTCGGGGCGCCACCTTACCGTATTTTCCCCGTAACTCGAAACCGGGGGCCGCTTTCCAGTATCATTAGCGCCTTTCCATGCCCCCCCAAGAAAAAGGCCTGCCCAGTCATGCTGTTGTTGCGCGGAAGTCCGGCTCTGTCCCCGTTTCGTCTGGAAAAGCTGCTGGCGCAGGTGTGTCGCGCCGTACCGGCGGTGGAACACCTCTACGCCGAGTTCGTCCATTTCGCCGACACGGAGCGGGCACTCAGCGACGCCGAGCGCGGCGTGCTGGAGCAGTTGCTGAGCTACGGTCCGCGCCTGAGCGTGGAGGAGCCGCATGGCCGGCTGTTTTTCGTGGTGCCGCGCCTCGGCACCATCTCCCCCTGGGCCTCCAAGGCCACCGACATCGCCCACAACTGCGGCCTGTCCATGCTGCACCGCCTGGAGCGCGGCATCGCCTATTACGCCGCCAAGGCCGGTGATGCCGCCTTCAGCGAACACGAGACCGCCCAGGTGGCGGCACTGCTGCACGACCGCATGACCGAGAGCGTGCTGGATGCCCTGGACGAGGCGGCCGGGCTGTTTCGCGTACAGGAACCGGGCGCGTTGCGCACGGTGGACGTGCTGGCCGGCGGCCGCGCCGCGCTGGAGCGGGCCAACCGGGAATGGGGCCTGGCCCTGGCCGCCGACGAAATCGACTATCTGGTGGAGAACTTCGTTGCGCTGGGCCGCAACCCCACCGACGTCGAGCTGATGATGTTCGCCCAGGCCAACTCCGAGCACTGCCGCCACAAGATATTCAACGCCGACTGGGTCATCGACGGCCAGGCGCAGGACAAGTCGCTGTTCGGCATGATCCGCAACACCTATCACCACAACAGCCGCGGCATCCTGTCCGCCTACAAGGACAATGCGGCGGTGATCGAGGGCTTTGATGCGGGCCGTTTCTACCCGCTGCCCGGCAGCAACGAATACCGCTATCACCAGGAACCGGTGGCGATCCTGATGAAGGTGGAGACCCACAATCACCCCACCGCCATTTCGCCGTTTCCCGGCGCGGCCACCGGCTCCGGCGGCGAGATCCGCGACGAGGGCGCCACCGGGCGCGGCTCCAAGCCCAAGGCGGGCCTGAGCGGCTTCTCCGTGTCCAACCTGCGTATCCCCGGTTTCGAGCAGCCCTGGGAGACCGACCACGGCAAGCCGGGGCGTATCGTTTCGGCCCTGCAGATCATGATCGACGGCCCGCTGGGCGCCGCCGCCTTCAACAACGAATTCGGCCGCCCGGCCATCAACGGCTACTTCCGCACCTATGAGGAAAAGGTCGCCGGCCCCAACGGCGAAGAGGTGCGCGGCTACCACAAGCCCATCATGCTGGCCGGCGGTCTCGGCAACATTCGCGTCGACCATGTGGAGAAGAACCGCATCCCGCCCGGTGCGCAGCTGGTGGTGCTGGGCGGTCCGGCCATGCTCATCGGTCTGGGTGGCGGCGCGGCATCGAGCATGAGCACCGGCCAGTCCCACGAGGACCTGGACTTTGCCTCGGTGCAGCGCGGCAATCCGGAGATCGAGCGCCGCTGCCAGGAGGTCATCGATCGCTGCTGGCAGCTGGGCGAGCACAACCCCATCGTCTCCATTCACGACGTCGGCGCCGGCGGCCTGTCCAACGCCATGCCGGAGCTGGTCAACGACGCCGGCCGCGGCGCGCGCTTCGAGCTGCGCGCCATCCCCAACGACGAGCCGGGCATGGCGCCGATGGAAATCTGGTGCAACGAGGCGCAGGAGCGCTACGTCCTCGCCGTGCGTCCGGAGGACCTGGAGCGCTTCGCGAAGATCTGCGAGCGCGAGCGCGCGCCCTATGCGGTGATCGGCGAGGCCACCGAGGAGCAGCGTCTGGTGCTGGGCGACGGCCACTTCGACAACACCCCCATCGATCTGCCGCTGGAGGTGCTGCTGGGCAAGCCGCCCAAGATGCTGCGCGACGTGCAGCACAAGCCTTTCCACAAGAGCGAGCTGCGCACCGCGCACATCGATATCAAGGATGCCGCTTATCGTTTGCTGCGCCTGCCCACCGTCGCCAGCAAGAACTTCCTCATCACCATCGGCGACCGCACCGTCACCGGCCTGGTGTGCCGCGACCAGATGGTCGGGCCGTGGCAGGTGCCGGTGGCCGACTGCGGCGTCACCGTCACTTCTTTCGACGTCTACACCGGCGAGGCCATGGCCATGGGCGAGCGCACCCCGGTGGCCCTCATCGACCACGCCGCCTCTGCGCGCATGGCGGTGGGCGAGGCGCTGACCAACATCGCGGCCGCGCGCATCGACGACATCTCGCGCATCGTGCTGTCCGCCAACTGGATGGCCCCGGCCGGTCATCCCGGCGAGGACGCCGGCCTGTATGCAGCGGTGAAGGCGGTGGGCATGGAGCTGTGTCCTGCGCTCGGCATTGCCATCCCGGTGGGCAAGGATTCCATGTCCATGAAGACGGTGTGGGAGGACAACGGCGACAAGAAGAGCGTTACCGCGCCGTTGTCTCTGATCGTCACCGCCTTCGCGCCGGTGTCCGATGTGCGCAACAGCCTGACCCCCGAGCTGCGCGCCGAACACGGCGACACCGATCTCATCTTCATCGACCTGGGCAAGGGACGTAACCGCATGGGCGGCTCCTGTCTGGCGCAGGTATACAAGGAGCTGGGCCACCACGCTCCCGACCTGGACGATGCGGCGCAGTTCAAGGCCTTCTTCGACTGCATCCAGGATATGAACGCCAAGGGCCTGCTGCTGGCCTATCACGATCGTTCCGACGGCGGCCTGTTCACCACCCTGGCGGAGATGACCTTCGCCGGCCACACCGGCATCAGCATCGAACTGGACGGGCTGGAGGGCGATACCGCGTCGGTCCTGTTCAACGAGGAACTGGGGGCGGTGATTCAGGTGCGCCACGTCGATACCGACGACGTGCTGGCCTGGCTGCACGATGCCGGTCTCGGCAGGCACAGCTACGTCATCGGCACGCTCAACGACGACGACCGCCTGATCATCACGCAGGATCGCGTCGAGCTGTTCAATGAGCCGCGCATCGAGTTGCAGCGCGCCTGGGCCGAGACCAGCTACCGCATGCAGGCGCTGCGCGACAATCCCGAGTGCGCGCAGGAGGAGTTCGACACCCTGCTCGACGCGGACGATCCGGGTCTGCATGCGGAACTGTCCTTCGACATCAATGAAGATGTTGCTGCGCCGTTCATCCACACCGGTACACGCCCGCGCGTCGCCGTGCTGCGCGAGCAGGGCGTCAATGGTCAGGTGGAAATGGCGGCGGCATTCGATCGCGCCGGTTTCGCCGCGGTGGACGTGCACATGAGCGACATCATCAGCGGCCGCGTCGCGCTGAAGGATTTCACCGGCCTCGTCGCCTGCGGCGGTTTTTCCTACGGTGACGTGCTCGGCGCCGGCGGCGGCTGGGCCAAGTCGATCCTGTTCAACCCGCGCGCGCGCGATGAATTCGCCGCCTTTTTCCAGCGTGGCGACAGTTTCAGCCTGGGTGTGTGCAACGGCTGTCAGATGATGTCCAACCTGCACGAACTCATCCCCGGTGCCGAGGGCTGGCCGCGCTTCGTGCGCAACGAGTCCGAGCAGTTCGAGGCGCGCGTGGCGATGGTGGAGGTGGTGAAATCGCCCTCGCTGTTCCTCGCAGGCATGGAAGGCTCGCGCATGCCCATCGCCGTGGCCCACGGCGAAGGCCGCGCCGAATTCGCCGACGCCGAGATGGGGCCGGCCCTGGCCCTGCGCGATCACCGCGTGGCCATGCGCTGGGTCAACAACTACGGCGATCCCACCGAGATCTATCCGTTCAATCCCAACGGCTCGCCCCTGGGTATCACCGGCCTCACCACCACCGACGGCCGCGTCACCATCATGATGCCGCACCCGGAGCGCGTGTTCCGCGCCGTGCAGCATTCCTGGGGCCTGGACACCTGGGGCGAGGACGGCCCGTGGCTGCGCATGTTCCGCAATGCGCGGGTGTGGGTGGGGTAGGCGAGATACAAGATACAAGTGACAAGATACAAGGGGATGGACTCGCTGCGCTCGTGCTGTTTTGAACTCAAACAGTAGGGTGGATATGGCTACCGGCATCCTGCCTCCCGCCAAATACCGTCCATCCATGGACATAAGCGCAGCGCATCCACCGCCCACCGCTGTGGGAGTTCAGTAGGCTCGATATAGCGCAGTGGTATCGGGCAGCTCGCGGGCAGGAAGGCCGAAAAATCCAACGCAGAGGCGCAGAGGCGCGGAGGCCACAGAGGAAGGACATGCTCATTCTCTGCGTTCTCTGCGCCTCTGCGTTAAGAGGTTTTTCTTTGCGCCCTTTGCGCCCTTCGCGTTGAAACCTTTGAATTTCCTCTTTTCCGCACGGCGTCTAAGCTTGGGTAAACCCAAGCGGAGACGCGCCATGCGTACGTTAACCCTGTCTCTCCTTTTGTTGCTGGTGCTGCCTGCCCAGGCGCAGCCGGTGTTCGAGTCGGCGCAGCAGCGCTTTCGCGTCGAGACCGTGGTGGATGGTCTGGAGCATCCCTGGTCGCTGGCCTTTCTGCCCGACGGCAGCCTGCTGATTACCGAGCGGCCGGGGCGGCTGCGTGTGGTGCGCGACGGCCGCCTGCTGCCGCAGGCGGTGCGCGGCCTGCCGGAGATCGCGGCGCGCGGCCAGGGCGGCCTGCTCGATGTGGTGCTGCATCCCAGGTTCACGGACAACCGGCTGATCTACTTTTCCTACGCCGCGGCGGGGGAGGGCGGTTACACCACCCGCGTCGCCCGTGGCCGCTTCGACGGCGCGAGCCTCACGCTCAGCAACGTGCAGGTGTTGTTCGAGGCCCTGCCGCGCTCGCGCCGCAGCCATCACTTCGGTTCGCGCCTGGTGTTCGATCGCGCCGGCTTTCTCTACATCACCGTGGGCGATCGGGGCGACATGGATCGTGCCCAGCAGCGCGACGACCATGCCGGTTCGGTGCTCCGCCTGCACGACGACGGCCGCATCCCCACCGACAATCCCTTTGTCGGGCAGAAGAACATCCGCCCCGAGATATACAGCTACGGTCACCGCAATCCGCAGGGCATGACCCTGCACCCGGACACCGGCGCGGTGTGGCTGCACGAGCACGGTGCGCGCGGCGGCGACGAGATCAACATCGTGCGTCCCGGGCTCAATTACGGCTGGCCGGTGATCACCCACGGCGTCGACTACACCTACCTGCCCATCGGCATCGGCACCCACAAGGAGGGCATGGAGCAGCCGTTGCATCACTGGACGCCGTCCATCGCACCGTCGGGCATGGCCTTCTACAGCGGCGAGCTGTTCCCGCACTGGCGCGGCAATCTGTTCGTCGGCGCCCTGGTGCGCACGCACCTGGCGCGCCTGGTGCTGGAAGGCGAGAAGGTGGTGGCGGAAGAACAACTGCTGACCTCCCTGGGCCGCCGCATCCGCGACGTGCGCATGGGGCCCGACGGCCGCCTCTGGCTGCTTACCGACCATGACCCGGGCCAGCTGCTGCGGCTGGACGTGGCCAAGTGAAATCACCGCAATAAAGGCCAACACCCGCCGCAGAGTTGCAGAGGCGCAGAGGTTCTGGATTCATTTTCTCCGCGTCTCTGCGACGAATGGGTTTGGTTTCCTGACCTGGCGTTCTTGCGTCGTTCCGGGTTCAAGTTTCCGCCGCCGCCGCCGACATAGCATGTGAACCGGTAAAAGGCGGGGGACAGGGTGGCCTGGTATATGCGGAAATGGGTGGTGTTGTGCGTCGGAGTGCTTCCGGCCGGCCCGGTGCTGGCCGGCATGCAGCATTACGGCGCCGCACTGCATGAGGCGAATTGGACGGTCAGCTCCAGCCGTCTGGCGTGCAGCCTGAGCCATACCATTCCGCTCTACGGCACCGTCCGTTTCGAGGGCCGCGCCGGCGGTAGCCTGGACTTTTCCGTGCAGGTGCTGCGCCGCCCCGCCAAGGCCGGCGTGGCGCAGCTGGCCTCACTGGCACCGGCCTGGAGGCACGATGCGCCAGCACTGGAGCTGGGGCAGGTGACCGTGGCGGAGAGCGCCGAGCCGTTCCGTTTCGAGCGCCCACTGGCGCGGCGGCTATTGTCCGAACTGGAGAAAGGGATGTTTCCCACCTTCATTTATCAGGACTGGGCCGATGGTCGCGATCAGGTGACGGTGGCCATTTCTGCCGTCAAGGTGAAGGCGGCGCTGGGCGAGTTTCTGCACTGCCTCAACGGTCTGCTGACCTATGATTTCGACAAGGTGAAGCAGACCCTGATCACCTTCGCCTTCGACAGCGCGGCCCTGAGCCGTGAGGCGCGGCTGGCGCTGGATCGGGTGGCCGAGTATCTGCTGGCCGACCCCGAGGTGAGCAAGGTGATGATCGAAGGCCACACGGACAATGTCGGTTTCCGCCGTTACAACGAGCAGCTCAGCCGACGTCGCAGCGAAGCGGTGCGCGATTATCTGGTGACCAAGGGAGTGGAAAAGGACAAGTTCACCATCCGTGCCCTCGGCGAGAGCAAGCCCATTGCCAGCAACCGCATCGATACCAGTCGCGAGGTCAACCGCCGCGTCATCGTCCTGCTGACCAAGTAATCCCGCCAGATCATATATTTCAAAGACTTAAACGCAAAGGACGCAAGAGCAATAATCTAACGCAGAGGCGCAGAGGGAAAGCATGCAAAATCTCTGCGTTTTCTGCGCCTCTGCGTTAAGTGTTTGAAGTTCCCAGTGTCCTTGTGTCTCTGCATTTAACGGGTTCTGGCGGCGGTGAGCCGCAAAGGCATTCGGGCAGGCGGTGGCCGTGCGTCATCTCGGGTATAATCTCCCCCTTTGCGCCCGCCGGGCGGCGGCGCGCGGCATTCATCTTGCGGGGAGTCTCTCATGTCCGGCATCAAGAAAGTGGTCCTGGCCTATTCCGGCGGCCTCGACACCTCCATCATTCTCAAGTGGCTGAAGGACAAGTACGGCTGTGAGGTGGTGACCTTCACCGCCGACATCGGCCAGGGCGAGGAGGTCGAACCGGCCCGCGCCAAGGCCCAGGCCATGGGCGTGAAGGAAATCTATATCGACGATCTGCGCGAGGAGTATGCGCGCGACTTCGTGTTCCCCATGTTTCGCGCCAACACCCTGTATGAAGGCGAGTACCTGCTCGGCACCTCCATCGCCCGCCCGCTCATCGCCAAGCGCCTCATCGAGATCGCCAACGAGACCGGCGCCGATGCCATCTCCCACGGTGCCACCGGCAAGGGCAATGACCAGGTGCGCTTCGAGCTGGGCGCCTATGCGCTGAAGCCGGACGTGAAGGTGATCGCCCCATGGCGCGAATGGGACCTGACCTCGCGCGAAAAACTGATGGCCTACGCCGAGCAGCACAACATTCCGGTGGACTTCGCCAAGAAGGGCAAGAAGTCGCCCTATTCCATGGACGCCAACCTGCTGCATATCTCCTATGAGGGCGGCGTGCTGGAAGACCCCTGGTGCGAGCCGGAAGAGGACATGTGGCGCTGGTCGGTCTCGCCGGAGAAGGCGCCCGATACCCCTGCCTACGTGGAGCTGACCTACCGCAAGGGCGACATCGTCGCCATCGACGGCCAGGCCATGAGTCCGGCCCAGGTGATGGCGCACCTCAATACGGTGGCCGGCGCCAACGGCATCGGCCGCGCCGACATCGTCGAGAACCGCTATGTCGGCATGAAGTCGCGCGGCGCCTACGAGACCCCGGCCGGCACCGTTATGCTCAAGGGCCACCGCGCCATCGAGTCGCTCACACTGGACCGCGAAGTGGCACATCTGAAGGACGAGCTGATGCCGCGCTATGCCAGCCTGATCTACAACGGTTACTGGTGGAGTCCGGAGCGCAAGATGCTGCAGGCGATGATCGACGCCTCGCAGGAGCATGTGAACGGCGTGGTGCGCCTCAAGCTGTACAAGGGCAACGTCATCGTCGCCGGCCGCAAGTCGGAAAACGATTCCCTGTTCGACGCCAACATCGCCACCTTCGAGGATGATGCCGGCGCCTACAACCAGAAGGATGCCGAGGGCTTCATCAAGCTGAATGCCCTGCGCATGCGTATTGCTGCCAAGCGAGGCCGCTGAGGCATGACGATGATGCGCGGGTGGCAGTGCCACCCGTCACCGCGGCTGCTGCCGGAAGAGCGGCTGGTGCAGTGATGACCGACATCGTACTGGACAGCCTGCGAGTTCTGCTGCTGGGGCTGATTGTCGCCTGGCTGTGGCACATGGGGCGTGGCCACGGCCTGGCATCACAACCGGGCTGGCGCATCATCTGGTCGGGCTTTCTGCTGGTGTTTTGTGCCGGCCTGCTCGATGTGGCAGACAACTTTCTCGTGTTCTCCGGCACCGTTCTCACTCCGCTGCTGTCCTTTTTCATGGAAGGGGGATATCTGGGCGGCATCGCCTTGCTGGCCTGGGGCTTCTGGCGCTGGATGCCCAATATTGCCACCCTGATACGCATACAGCAGCAACTGTGTGGCAATGAACAGGAATGCAGTGTTCCGGAGCGAACCACCGAGTTGCAGGTGCTCAATGCACGCCTGCAGCATGAGATAGAACAGCGTGAGCAGGTGGAGCGGCGGTTGCAGCAGGAGAAGGAGCGCCAGCTGGTTACCCTGGAGTCGATTGGTGACGGTGTCATCACCACTGACACCAACGGCATCATCGACTACATCAATCCGGTAGGCGAACGCCTCACCGGTATTGCGGATGACAGTGCCATCGGCCGACATTACCTTGATGTGCTCATCCTGGTGGATGAGGCAACCGGTGAATCCCTGGCTGATCTGGTCACACTGTGTCTGGGCCAGGATGGTGCCATGGTGCATGCCGATGACGGCGTGCTGAGTCATGCCGACGGCACGCAGTACAACATCAATGTCAGTGCCGCACCGATGCGTGGCAGCGATGATCAGGTCATTGGCGCGGTGCTGGTGCTGCATGATATTACCGAGGTAATGGGGATCGCTCGCCAGCTCGGCTATCAGGCCAGCCATGACATGCTCACCGGCCTGGCCAACCGGCGCGAGTTCGAACGTGTGCTGGAACGTGCCATCCGCAATGCGCGTGCCGGTGAAGGCGAACATGTCCTGTTATATATCGATCTGGATCAGTTCAAGCTGGTCAACGACACCTGTGGGCACCGTGCCGGTGATGAGTTGCTGGTCTTGCTCGCCACCCTGCTGTTACGTCACATCCGCGAGGCGGATACGCTGGCACGTCTCGGGGGCGATGAATTCGGCGTGTTGCTGACGGATTGTACGCTGGAGAATGCACTGCTGGTTGCCGAGGAGTTGCGGCAGATGGTGCGGGAGTTCCGCTTTGTCTGGCAGGGAAATATTTTCGATATCGGCGCCAGTATCGGCATCGTGCCGATCCGGCAGGACAGCGGCCGGCTGGCCGAGGTGCTGAGCGCAGCCGATACCGCCTGCTATGTATCCAAGGATCTGGGGCGCAACCGCATTCATGTCTATGCCGCCAATGACCGCGAGGTGGTGCATCATCACGGCGAGATGACATGGGTGCACCGCATCACCCAGGCCTTCGAAGATGACCGGCTTACACTGTATGCCCAGGCCATTGTGCCGGTTGTCGAACAAGGGGTTGCACGATCACATTTCGAGATACTGATGCGCATGGTGGGCAATGCGGGTGAGCTGATTCCCCCCATGGCCTTCATCCCGGCAGCGGAGCGTTACAATCTGATGCCGACCATCGACCGTTGGGTAGTTCGCTCCACCCTGGGTCAGCTGCGTCAGGCGCAGGGGCCGCACGAGCGGCCGCCGGTTACCTGCACCATAAATCTCTCCGGTCAGTCGCTTGGTGACGACCACTTTCTTGACTTCGTTATCGAGCAGTTTCATGAGAACGATGTGGTTCCGGAATGCATCTGTTTCGAAATTACCGAGACCGCGGCGATCTCCAATCTGAATCGTGCCATGCATTTCATTGACGTTCTGCGTGGCATGGGATGCAGCTTTGCCCTCGACGACTTCGGCAGTGGCGTCAGTTCCTTCGCCTATCTGAAGAACCTGCGCGTCGACTATCTAAAGATCGATGGCAGCTTCGTGCGCGACATGGTGCGAGATACGGTGGATTTCGCCATGGTTGAATCGATTAACCAGATCGGTCATGTGCTGGGCCTGAAAACCATCGCTGAATTCGTCGAAAGCAGCGATATCCTCGATGCATTGCATCGCCTGCAGGTGGATTATGCACAGGGCTATGCCATCGGTATGCCGCTTCCGCTGTGTGATGTGCTGAGCACTGCAGTGCAGGAGCATGCTCGCTGTGAAGTGGCACGTGATTGACCGCAAATGAAAAGGAGAGTGGAGCGGCAGGATGTGGCAGTGACAACGGATACCGGGAGGATTCTGATGGAGCGCGCCGCAGGCAATGCAGCAACGGTGCTGGTTGCCGGCATACTGGCCGCAGTGTTGCTGGCCTGGCTGCTGCAGGAGTCAGTTCCACTGTTGCGTCTGTATGGCTGGCTGGCGGTACTGTTGCCGGCTTATGTGGTCTGGGGTATCACACTGTTGCAGCAGCGCAGTGCGCAATCACTGAAGTTTGCTGTCGCCGGCAGCGTGGTTGCCCTCGCCTGGGGAAGCATTTCCTTGCTGGCGCCGCTGGCGCCCCTGCAGCAACCCCTGCTGTTGCTGGTGCCGGCACTGATTGCCGCGACCACGCTGCTGTCCCACACGTCCCGGCGCTGGAGCGGCTCACTGTTTGTGGCATTCATTCTGCTGCCGCTGGTGATGCGTTGCTTTTATCTCGGTGATGAGATGCATCAGGCGTTGGGATTGACTCTGCTGTTGTATGCCGCCGTGCTGCTGTCCCTGCTTCATCACTCATACAACATCCTCGCCGCCGCCAAGGCCGTGGCGGAACACAACATGGAATTGACCAGTTCGTTGCAGCGCTCGCGGAGCAATTTCGTGCATGCACGCAGGGTGGCGGATCTGGGGGAATGGGAATGGGAGCTGGGCAACGGTGAAATTCGTTGTTCCGTACAGGCTCAGGCCCTGCTGGGGCTGGAGCGTCATGTGCCGGTTACGCCGCAGACGATGATGGCCGCAATCTACCGGGAAGATCGCACGGCTTTTCAACACGGTCTTGAGCAGGCATTGCGTACTGGTGGATTGTTTAGTCGTGAGTTTCGCGTCGAACATGCCGACGGACGGATTCGGGTATTGCGGGATGCCGGCGAGGTGGTGCATGACGGGACTGGTCGGCCGGTACGCCTGCTGGGGGTGATGAGCGATATCACCGAGCGTGTGGCCGCGGAACAGAAAACGCGCACTGCACTGCAGGAGCTTAACCGTATCCTCAATCACATGCAGGATACCTACTATCGTACCGATCCGGTGGGGCGCATTACTTCGGTGTCGCGCTCGATGATTAATCTGCTGGGCTATCTGCCGGAAGAATGTGTCGGCCGACGTATTGCCGATATGTATGCGGTGGCAGGCTACGGCAAGACCTTTCTCGATGATCTGCATGTGCGCGGTGGTGTTCTGCGCAATTATGAAATTCACATGCGGCACAAGAACGGACAGCGTGTATGGGCATCGGTCAATGCGCAATTCATTCATGATGACAAGGGGCGCGTTGTTGGCCTTGAGGGGACCATACGCGATATCAATGAGCTGAAGCAGGCGCAGCAGGCGTTGCATCATGAAAAGGAGCGTGCACTGGTTACGCTCCAGTCCATTGGTGACGGAGTAATCACCACGGATGAGTTTGGTATGGTGGATTATCTTAATCCGACAGCAGAGCGTCTGCTGCGTGTGACGGTGGGGAAGGCCATTGGTCTGCATCATCGTGAGGTGTTGCGGCTGGTGGATGAGGCCACCGGTGAATCGCTTGGTGACCTGGTGCGCATGTGTCTGACCCTGGATGTCGGCACGGTGCATGCGGATGAGGGGCTGTTGATACAGTCTGACGGCAGCCGCTATCACCTCAAGGTGACGGCGGCGCCGATGCGCGATCGCTTTGGCCATGTGGTGGGTGCCGTTCTGGCGTTGCACGATATCACCGAGGTGATGGGCATGGCGCGCCAGCTCAGTTATCAGGCCACGCATGACATGCTGACCGGACTTTATAACCGACGCGTGTTTGAGAGGCGCACCGAGGAGAAAATTCGCGAGGTGCAGGCTGGTGGCGGCAGCAGTGTTCTGTTCTATATGGATCTGGATCAGTTCAAGGTGGTGAACGATACCTGCGGCCACAAGGCCGGCGACGAATTGCTGGAGCAGATTGCGCAACTGATGCAGCAGCGGGTGCGTGATACCGATGTGCTGGCCCGGCTTGGTGGCGATGAGTTTGGTGTGCTGCTGGAGCATTGCCCGCTGGAGAAAGCCAGTCTGATTGCCGAGGGTATACGCGCTGCCGTACGCGACTATCGGTTCGCCTGGAACGACAAGAGCTTCGATATCGGCGTCTCTATCGGTGTGGTGCCGATTGCTGCCGACAGCGGCAATCTGGCCGATGTACTGGCTGCTGCCGATGCCGCCTGTTACGTCGCCAAGGATCATGGCCGCAATCGCATTCATGTCTACCAGCCCGACGATCTGGCCGTGGCGCTGCGCCACGGTGAAATGGAATGGGTGCACCGCCTGTCATCCGCCTTCGACAACGAACGCTTCGTACTCTATGCGCAGCCAGTGGCGCACATCGCCGGTGATCGTGTGGTGTCCCACTATGAGGTGCTGTTGCGCATGGTGGATGAGGGTGGCCGCGTGGTTCCGCCCGGAGCCTTCATTCCGGCAGCTGAACGCTACAATCTCATGCCGACCATCGACCGCTGGGTGATCCGCGAGACTTTTTCCATGTTGCGGCAGGCGCAGGGTGAACTGGCCTTTCCACCGGTCGAATGTGCCATCAATCTTTCCGGTCAATCATTATGCGACGAGCAATTCCTGGAGTACGTGATTGACCTGTTCGAACGTACCGGCATTCCCTGTGAAAGCATCTGTTTCGAGGTTACCGAAACTGCTGCCATTGCCAACCTGTCGCGCGCCACACGCTTCATGACCGTGTTGCGCGGCATGGGTTGCAGTTTTGCGCTGGACGACTTCGGATCCGGCCTCAGTTCCTTTGGCTATCTCAAGACCCTGCCGGTGGATTACCTCAAGATCGATGGTGGATTCGTGCGTGACATGGTGACTGACAAGGTTGATCGCGCCATGGTTGAATCCATCAACCAGGTTGGACATGTGCTGGGTCTCAAGACCATCGGTGAATTCGCCGAGAGCGAAGCGGTATTGATGGCGCTGGAAAAGGCCGGTGTGGATTATGCCCAGGGCAGCGGCATCGCCGTACCGAGTCCATTCAGTGAGGTGCTGGCGCTGGAGGCGAGGCAATTGCACCGGGACGTAACGGCAGAGACAAGTTACAAGTGACAAGATACAAGTGGATGAGTGCGCTACGCGCACGGTGATTTGAATTCAAAAATGGCATGAGCGCAGCGAGTTCGTTCACTTGTATCTTTACTCTTGTAACTTGCATCTGCTTCTAAGGAGAACGCCATGCGCATACTGCACACCATGATCCGGGTCGGTGATCTGGATCGTTCCATCCGTTTCTATACCGAAGTGCTGGGCATGCGCCTGTTGCGGCGCAGGGAGTACCCGGAAGGCAAGTTCACTCTGGCTTTCGTTGGGTATGGCGACGAGTCCCAGCACAGTGTGATTGAACTGACCTATAACTGGGGCGTCGAAGCTTACGACCTGGGCAATGGCTTCGGCCATCTGGCTCTGGAGGTGGACGATGTCTACCGGGCCGCGGAAGAGATACGTGCCCGGGGTGGCAAGATTCTGCGTGAGCCGGGGCCTATGAATGCCGGCACTACCCTCATCGCCTTTGTCGCTGATCCGGACGGCTATCCTGTCGAACTCATCGGGCGCAGAAGTTGATGCTTTACCGGGGCACGCAACTATATTAGACTGGTTCTAAATACGAATTGCGAGGAACGTGTGATGAATAACTGGTTGCAACTGACCCTGTTTGTGGCAGCGCTGGCCCTGAGCGGAACCGCCATTGCCGACAAGGATAAGGACTGGCAGAAGCGTGGCAGCACTGCGGACAAGGTGGAGCAGATCATCAAGACCCTGCCGTCCACCGCCCATGTGATGATCGAGGTGGGCGAGCGTTACCAGAATCTGTATTGGGCCGGCAAGCTGGGGCAGTGGGAGTTCGCCGAGTACCAGGCAGAGGAGATCGTCAAACTGATCGAGCTGTTGCAGATCAGTGCCCCCAAGCGTGCAGCTACCTCGCAGGTGTTTCTGGAACATGCCATGGTGGAATTCGACGACGCGTTCGAGAAGAAGGATTGGAATACCTTTCTGCACGCCTTCCGTACCATGCGGGCGCAATGCATGGTGTGCCATAACGACAACGACCATGGCTTCATCGTCCCGCCGGAGCACCCGGTGACCGCCGATAGCGTGATCCTCAATCTGCCGCGTTAAAGGCAGAGAAAAGTTACCGGAGTAAGGATGCAAGGGATGAATGCGCAGGGGCGGTGTAATCGAACCCATCCTGCGTAATTTGACTCCGTCGCAGCCGGTTTACTTCCACCTGTCACTCTGATTTAGGCAGGGCGCGCTTGTTGCCGTTCTCGTCCAGGCAGACGAAGCTGACCTGAGTGGAAAATACCAGTTCCTCCTCCCCCGTTTCCAGGCTGTCGGCATAGACGCTGACGGCATAGCGCACCGAGGTGCTGCCCTGATGGGCGCGCTGCACCTCGAAGCGCAGGATGGCGCCCTTGTTCACCCCCTTGCGGAACTCCACCCGATCCATGCCGATGGTGACGAACTTGCAGCCCGGATACTCCAGGCTGGCGGCGATCCAGGAGTATTCGTCGGTCCACTTCAGCATGTTGCCGCCGAACAGATAGCCGTAATGGTTCAGGTGTTCGGGCAGGACCAGCTTGTATTGGTTCATGGCGGTGTTCCGTTATTGGCCGCCGCCATTCTCCCACAAAAAGCAGATACAGGTTGCAAGTGACAAGCGAACGAATTCGCTGCGCTCATGTTGTTTTGCATTCAAACAAACGTGCGCGCAGCGCACTCATACAATTTGTATCTTGTATCTTGTAACTTGTCACTTGCATCTGATTCTAATGGTGATGGTGGTCGTCGTGGCTGTGATCGGCGGCGGCGGGTTGCACCGGACGCGGCGCGAGCGGGGTGAAGCGGGCCTGTTCCGCCGCCTGGCCGGGCAGGCTGATGCTGAGCACGACCCGCATGGCGGCATCCATGGCGAAGCTGCCCTTGCCGGTGAGGCGGTTGTCGCCGGCGGGGGCGAGGTTGATGGTGCTGCGGTTCTTGCCCACCAGCACGGTGGCGCTGCCGTTGGTGCCCGCGCTGGCAATCGGTTGATCGGCGTGGTCGGTGAGGTAGACGGTAAGCGTACCTTCTTCCACCACCAGCTCGAAATGGTAGGCGCCGGCCATGCGTATCTGGCCGCCGTGCGGCGTGACGATGGAGTCGAGGTACTCATCGCTGTGGGCGGAGGCGCTGCCGGCAAAGGCGAGGGCGGCGACGACAAGCAGGGTGTGCAGCAGTTTCATGGTGTTTCTCCTTCAGTTGGTTGAATGCAGCAAAAAATCACACCGCCGAGACGCCGGGTTCGCAGAGCAATTCTTTGAGATTCCCTCTGTGTTCTCTGCGCCTCGGCGGTGAAGGTGTTTTCCCATCAGTACGCCTCGGTGCCGCGTTCGGCGAGCAGTTGCCGCAGCGGCTGCTCGCCCCACAGCCAGAACAGCACCGGGGTGAGCAGGGTGTCGAGCACGGTGGCGCTTACCAGTCCGCCGAAGATCACCACCGCCACCGGGTGCAGGATCTCCTTGCCGGGGGTGTCGGCGGCGAGCAGGAGCGGCACCAGGGCGATGGCAGTGACCAACGCAGTCATCAGCACCGGCGTCAGCCGTTCCAGCGAGCCGCGCACGATCAGTTCGCGGCCGAAGCTCTCGCCCTCGAACGCGGCGAGGTTGATGTAGTGGCTGATCTTGAGGATGCCATTGCGCGCGGCGATGCCGGTCAAGGTGATGAAGCCGATGAGGGTGGCGACGCTGAGCTGTTCGTCGGCGATCCACAGGGCGGCCACGCTGCCCACCAGGGCGAGCGGAATGCTGCCGAGGATCATCGCGGTGAGGCGCCATGATTTGTAGCGGCTGTACAGCACCAGCACTACCAGCAGCAGCGACAGCAGGGCCAGCCAGGTAATCAGGCGGGTGGCCTGCTCCTGCGCCTGGAACTGGCCCTCCAGACTGTGGAAGTAGCCGGTGGGCAGGCGCTGTTGTGCCAGCACCGTGCGCACCTGCTCCACCAAACGGCTCACGTCGCGGCCGTCGCTGTTGGCGGCAATGACGATGCGGCGGCGGCCATCATCACGGCTGATCTGGTTGGGTCCGTCCACCTCCTCGACAGCGGCGATGAGACGCAGCGGTACATGACCGGCCGGCGTTTCGATGAGCAGATTTTCCAGAGCCGCGGCACCGCGGCGCTCCTCCGGCAGGCGCAGCACCACATCGAAGCGACGGTTGCCGTCTATCACCTGGGCCACGTGTGCGCCGCCCACCAGGGTTTCCAGTGCCGCCAGCAGTTGCGCCGGATTGACGCCGTAGGCGGCGGCACGCTGGTAGTCGAGCCGCACCACCTGCTGCGGGATCAGCACCTGCTTTTCGATCTGCACGTCCACCAGGCCGGGGATCTCGCGCAGGCGGCCGTGCAGGTCGGCGGCGAGGCCGCGCAGGGTGTCGAGGTCGTCGCCGAAGATCTTCACCGCAATCTGCGCGCGGATGCCGGACAGCAGGTGATCGAGGCGGTGCGAGATGGGCTGGCCCAGGCTCACCGTGGCCGGCAGCGGCGCCAGACGGAGGCGGACGTCGGCCATGATCGCCTCGCGATCGCGTTCTGACGGTTCCAGGTCCACGTCCAGCTCGCTGTAGTGCACACCCTCGGCGTGTTCATCCAGTTCGGCGCGGCCGGTACGCCTCCCCACCTTGATTACCTCGGGCACGTCCATGATCAGCCGCTCGGCCAAGGCGCCGATGCGGTTGGATTCGCTCAGGCTGGTGCCGGGATTGAGCAGCACGTTGACGGTGAGTGTGCCTTCGTTGAAGGCGGGCAGAAAGGCACGCGGCAGAAACGGTACTGCAGCGGCGGCGGCGATTACCAGGGCCAGCGCAGTACCGAGCAGCAGGCGCGGATGGTCGAAGGACCAGTGCAGCAATGAGCGATCCCAGTGCTTGAGCCGGCGCACCAGCGGGCTGTCGTCCTCCGGCAGGTGTTTCATGCGCGGCAGCAGGTAGTAGCACAACACCGGCGTGACGGTGATCGCCACCAGCATGCTGGCGAGGATAGACACCACGTAGGCGATGCCGAGCGGCGTGAACAGACGGCCCTCTATGCCGGGCAGGGCGAACAGGGGGACGAACACCAGCACGATGATCGCCGTGGCATAGACGATGCCGGAGCGCACCTCGGCAGTGGCTGCGGCGATCACCTTGAGCGCGTCGAACGGTGCGCCGCGGCGGCGATGTTCCTTGAGGCGGCGGAACACGTTTTCCATGCCCACCACCGCATCGTCCACCAGTTCGCCGATGGCGATGGCGAGGCCGCCCAGGGTCATGGTGTTGATGGACAGGCCGAACCAGCGGAACACCAGCACCGTCATCAGCAGCGACAGCGGAATGGCGGCCAGGGCGATGAAGGTGGTGCGCGTGTTGAGCAGGAACAGGAACAGCACCACCGCCACCATGATGGCGCCGTCGCGCAGCGCCTCGCCCACGTTGCCCACCGCCGCCTCGATGAAGTCGGCCTGACGGAACAGAATCTGCGGCTGGCCCACGCCGGCCGGCAGCGTGCGCGCCAGATCGCTCAACGCGGCTTCCACCGCGCCGGTGAGCTGCACGGTATCCGCCGCCGGCTGTTTCTGCACCGACATGATCACCGCCGGTGCGCCGTTGAAGCCGGCATCGCCGCGCTTCACCGCTGCGCCGTAGCCGGCGCTGGCCACCTGGCGCAGCAGGATCGGACGGTTGTCCTGCCAGGCCACCACCAGGTTGCGCAGATCGTCGAGGTGGGTGGTGCGGCCGATGTGGCGGATCAGGTATTCGCGTGAGGCGCTGTCGAGAAAGCCGCCGCTGGTGTTCACCGCGAAGTTGCGCAGCGCGCCTTCCAGTTGTTCCAGCGACACGCCGAGGTCTTCCATGCGCAGCGGATCGGGCGTCACCTGATACTGGCGCACCTCGCCGCCGATGGCGATCACCTGGGCCACGCCGGGCAGGGTGAGCAGGCGTGGACGGATCAGCCAGTCGGCCGCCTCGCGCGCCGCCATCGGGTCGGCGTCCTGCGCCACCGGGATCGCCACCAGCAGGATCTCGCCCATGATCGAGCTGATCGGCCCCATGTGCGGGGTGATGCCGGCGGGTAGCTGGTCGCGCACCAGGCCGAGACGCTCCGCCACCTGTTGGCGGTTGCGGTACACCTCGGTGCCCCAGTCGAATTCCACATAGACGATGGACAGGCCGATGCCCGAGACCGAGCGCACGCGCACCACGCCGGGCATGCCGTTCATGGCTGACTCGATGGGAAAGGTGACCAGCTGCTCCACCTCTTCCGGCGCCATGCCGTAGGCCTCGGTCATCAGCGTGACGGTGGGACGGTTGAGATCGGGGAACACGTCGATGCCCATCTGGCGCAGACTGAGCGAACCCCAGGCCATGAGCAGCACGGCAGCGGCCAGCACCAAGAGGCGCTGGCGCAGGCTGATGGCAATCAGGTGATTGAACACGGCGCGGCCTCCTTCGGCTGGGGAGCCTGTCCATGGAAAAAGATTTCAACACAGAGGCGCAGAGGCGCAGAGGAAAGGCGCGCAACCCGTTCTGTTCCTCCCGCACAATAGTTCAGCCCCAAGCCCGACAGATTGCCTGGCAGGCCTGCCACAACGTTCTCTACGTCTCTGCGTCTCTGCGTTGGATTTTGTCTTGCAATGCCGTTCATCATGTCCTCGGTCCTCAGCGGATCTGTTCCAGCAGCGATGCGCCCTGTACCACCACGCGTTCGCCGCCGTCGAGGCCGCTGGTGACCGCTACGGCGCTGCCATCGAGCGGTTCGATGGTGACGCGCTGTGGTATGTAATGTTCGGCGCCCTGCTTGAGCCACACCCGCCACTCGCCGCCCGGCCCGCGTGTCACCGCCTCGCGCGGCAACGCAACGCCATGCATGCTGTCGGTCAGGCGCGCGTAGACCGTGACCTTTTCATCCAGCGCCAGCGCCGGCAGCGGCGGCAGCAGTTCGAACTGCAGCGGCACCGCCTGCTGGCGCAGGCGCGTGCCGGAGCCGAGCAGACGTGCCGGCAATACCGTGCCGGAGGCCAGGCGTACGCTGGCGTCCCGGATGCGTGCGGCGAGACCGGCATCGAAGGCGACGGCATCCACCCACAGGCGCTGCGGCTGCACGACTTCGAACAGCGTGTCGCCCGCCGCCACCACGCCGCCGACGCGGGCGGTGCCGAGACTGATCACGCCGTCGATGGGGGCGGTGAGTGCCTCGTCCCTGTACAGACCGGCGGCTACCGCATCACGGCGCCGTTGCAGGCTGCGCACCGCCACGGCGGCGGCGTCCAGTTCCTTTTCCGTCACGCTGTCGCGCAATTGCTGCAAGCGGATCAGTTGTCGCTCCGCCACCTCCAGCTCGCCCTTGATCTCCGCCAGCTGCGCTTCCTTCTCGCCGTGATCGATGGCGGCGGCCAGCGGCACCAGGCGCGCCAGTATCTGGCCCTTGCGCACCGTCTGGCCGAGGTGGGGCAGGCCGTCGGGGCCGGACAGGACGCGCCCGGCGCGCGGCGCCTGCACCGTGCCGCTGGCATTGGGATCGGGGATCACATGGCCCATCAGCTCCACGCTGCGCGCCAGTTCGCCCGGCTGCACGAGCTGGGTGCGGATCGCCAGGAGATGCTGACTGGGCTTGGGCAGGAACAGGCCGCCGCCGGGGAGGCGTGAGGGCCTATCATCGTTCGACAACAGTGTGGCGGGTTCCGGCCCGTGATCGTGGCCCGGTCCGGCATGGGTATCTGGGATGTTCAATACCGCCAGCAGCAGGGCGGCGAGCGGAATACTGCGCAGGAGACGGCGACGTCCGGCCAGCAATGCGGCCGCGGCCAGCAGAAAAATACCTGTGGCGATCCCCCACTCCAGCCAGTGGATGTGCGCATCCTCATGCTCTTCTGGCGCGACCTCCAGCGTGGCGATGAGCACCTCGTCGATATCACCGGCGTGGACGAAGATCATCAGGTTGTGGCGCCCGGGCAGGGTCAGCGGCCCGGCCTCGGCATGGTAGCGTCCGGCTTCCGTTTCCGTTGCCGCGACGCTCCACTCGCCTGCCTCCAGAGCCAGGGCGGCACCGGTTACGGGTTCGTTGCTGTCCCAGGCATCCAGCCACAGGATGAGCTCGCCGTCGTGCAGACGGCCGAGCAACTCCAGGCCCGAGCCGAGGGCCTCGAAACGGGGGGTGAGCGGCGCGGCCGGCAGTGCCGGTGTCGCATCGCCGTGATCGTGGCCCTCATGGGCCGGCAATACCGGCGCCCATAGAGCCAGCAGCAGGGTGAACAGAATGCGCATGATGATCCTCGTCGGGTACGGAAACAAAACATCCGGACGGCAGGACGGATCGCAAGGACACGGCGCACAACGGCGCAGCGAACCGGCGATTTACGTCCCGGGACGAGTTATGCGCGGGGAGGTCGGTGGGGCAGGGCGGGAATGAAGGATTGCAGGCGTGGCGTCATGGTGGCATCGACGCCGCCGGACAAGGGAGCATGATCCTTGAATGCCGTGGCCGGCAGGGCCAGGGTGCCGCACAACTGGCACAGGTTGCAGTTGTCGCAGGCCAGCGCATGGCTCAGGCCATCGTCGGGTTCGGCCTGGTCATGGGCGTGATGGGCATGGGATTCGTGGTGATGGCCGTCGTGCTGGGATACGGCGGCGTCGGTCTCGTGCTTGTGGCAGTCGAAAGGCATGAAGCCGGCGGCAAAACCCTGCACGGGCAGCCACAGCAGCACCAGCCAGACTATCGCCTTACGCCAACTTTGCATCAACGGGATTCCGCTTGAGGTAAACATGTGACCGCCGACCGGAGCGGCGGTTCCGCAAGACTATCACAGCCGCGGAAAGATGAAACCGTCCAGCGCAAATCTGGGGGTGCCTCTGCGGTAGGGTTTTTGAGTTTCGCGCTTAACCGCCGTGCCTCAGGCAGGCCAGATAGGCGGCCTCATCCGGCGCACAACCCGCACGCTGTGCCTCCCACAGGGCCTGGCCGAGGCATTCCATCATGTGGTGTTCCACGCTATGGGGATCGCCCAGGCGCAGCAGCAGGGCGCGGTAGGCCGCGACGATGCCGGCCGGACGGTCGCTGCCCAGCTGCTCACGGATGGCGAGGTGCATACCCATGTGCAGGAAGGGGTTGGACTGGCCCATCTCCGGGGTGTAGTCCTGCGTCAGCGCGGCATCGCTTTCGATCAGTGCATGGTATTCCGGGTGCTCAGTTACCACTTCGGCGATCTGCCGCTCCAGCGGCTCCAGCGGCTGATTCTCGCGCAGCTTGCGCCAGGCCTCCTGGTAGAAGCGGCGCAGCGCGGTTCTGTCGTTGCCGAACAGCATGATGTCAACACCTGCCGCTGAGGCGCGGAGACGCAGAGATGTGTAAGGCGAGAGGCATGATCATGTTCTCCGGGTTTTCTCTGCGCCTCTGCGCCTCTGCGTTGGATTTTGTCCTTCCGTTTCATCGATGGTCTTGTGCTTGTACTCGCACAGGTCTTCGATGATGCAGGCCGGGCACTTAGGCTTGCGCGCCACGCAGATGTAGCGCCCGTGCAGGATCAGCCAGTGGTGGGCGTCCTGCTTGAACTCCGCCGGCACCACCCTTTCCAGTTTCCTCTCCACCTCCAGCACGGTCTTGCCCGGGGCGATGCCGGTGCGGTTGCTGACGCGGAAGATATGGGTATCGACGGCAATGGTGGGCTGGCCGAAGGCGGTGTTGAGCACCACGTTGGCGGTCTTGCGGCCGACGCCGGGCAGGGCTTCCAGGGCGGCACGTTCGGCCGGCACTGCGCCGCCGTGCTGTTCCAGCAGGAGACGGCAGGTCTTGATGATGTTTTCCGCCTTGCTGTTGTACAGGCCGATGGTCTTGACGTATTCCTTCAGCCCGTCGAGGCCGAGGTCGAGGATCGCCTGCGGCGTGCTGGCGACGGGAAACAGTTTGGCCGTGGCCTTGTTGACGCCCTTGTCGGTGGCCTGCGCCGACAGCACCACGGCCACCAGCAGTTCGAATGGTGTGGTGTAGCGCAGTTCGGTGGTGGGTGTGGGATTTTCCGCGCGCAGGCGCGTGAAGATTTCGTGGCGTTTCGCTGGGTTCATGGGAAAAGCAGTTTCAAGTAACAAGTTGCAAGTTGCAAGTTGCAAGAGAAGGCCAACAATCCTGCTTGTCACTTGTCACTTGTCACTTGTCACTTGTCACTTGTCACTT
>DYFR01000038.1 GCA_020725115.1 Thiohalomonas denitrificans | reverse complement strand
CAGTCGTACCTAATACGTGCAAAACGGCGCTTGCGTGCAGGGAGGAGTCCATATAGGGATAAGCGCAGCGCATCCACCAGGCGTTTAGTCAGGGACATAGGTAACACTTGCGGGGTTTGTGCGCTGCGCTTATCCCCCCTACATTCCCAACATCTCCAACGATTCCGCCGCTATCTCTCTCACCTCAGAACTCTCGTCCTCCAGCCGCACCCGCAAGAACGGCACCGCCTCCGCACTGCCGCTGAGCCCGAGGTAATGGCAGGCATCGGCGCGCACACTGTGATCGGCCGCACGGCTGAGTTCACCCAGTGCCGGCACCAGCGCCTGCAACTGCGCGCTGCCGGCCTGGTCCTCGATCAGTGCGCCGACACCGACGCGCACCTGCATCGGCGTGTCGGCCCGGGTGAGCAGGGGCAGCAGCTGCGCCAGCCAGTCGGGGTGGCGGGCGAGTTGCTGTTCGGCGCGGGCGAGCTGGCCGTCGCGCAGCAGTTGTTCCAGGTAGCGGGTGATGCCGTCGGCACTGCCGGCGAGTTCCGTCCAGCGGCGCAATTCCTGCGGCGTCTGCGCGCCTTCCAGTTCGAAGGGGCCGAGGCGGGTCCACGGTGCGGCGCGCACGCCGAGGGTGGCGGCCTGCTCGGGATGCGCGGCGACGTTGACGACTTCGAGGCGGCCGATGTCGCCATGTTTCACCATCTCGCTCAGGGCCTGCAGCACGACCGGGCAGTGCGGGCAGCCGGGGGCGATGAACAGCAGGGCGTCGGGCGGCGTGGCGGGCATGAGGCTTTCCGGGTTGAATGGATAGGCGCAAAATCATTGCGGGTTAGCGATCCTGATGTCCGAGTATAAGGCTTTGGGGCGGGAGCTGCTTGTGGGGTACACTCCGGGGCAATGACGCGGACCTCCTCCCGCCGGAGAACATGATGAGCAACGAAACACGATCCAGAGAAGAACAGATACTGCATGCCGTGAAGATGACGCTGACCGGCGTGATCAAGGACACGGCCACTCAGCCGGGCATGAAGCATCCGCTGTCCGATCGCACCATCGAAGACCTGCGTCAGTGCCTGTCGCTGATCAGCGCGCGCGAGCAGGAGCTGTCGGAGGAGTCCGGCCGTGCCATGGACATGCGGCCGCAGATGCCGGGCGACGCCAAGCCCAAGGCCGAGGTGGTGGTGCCGCTGCATCAGATCGGGCGCAGCAAAAAAGATCAGTAGGGTTACAGTTTGTCCTGCACGGCCTGTCGCTCCCGGCTCTGGTCGCGCAGGCTGCGGGCATCGTCGAACAGTTTCTGCACGCCCTCGGCGGAGTAGGGCGATGCCGGGGCAGGCTGGGCCGGTTCCGCTGTCGCCGGCCTGTTGCCGGACGGCTTTTCCGCCGGCGGTACCGCCGGAAACAGCTCGGCATTGGCGGCGGTGTCGATGGTGCGCGATTCGTAGGGGCGGCCGTCGGGCGGTGGTGATGATCCGTATTGCCAGACGCCTTGCTGATCGCGCCAGCGGTAGACGGTCACCTGTGCGGGGGCTTCCCGGGGGGCGCCGCCGGCCCACAGCGGCAGCTTCGGCAGGGACGATAGCTTGATGTCGTTCCAGGCCAGCAGCGGTTTGCCGTCCTTGAGCGGCAGCGCGAAGGAAACGAGTACGGCCAGCGCCAGCAGCAGGAACAGGAGGGTGATCAGTTTGCGCGCGAAACGCATCGCGTCATCTCCGGAAAACAATGTGCTGAAAACATAGTAGGTCTGTGCAGGATCAGGATATGCCCTCCATCCGTTTTCATCTCGACATTTCCCCCGAACTCTATCTGAGCTATTACCAGGGCGCCGTGCGTAGCGTCATCGCCACCGGTCGCGACGGACGCCGTGTGCAGTTTCCTGCCGATCGCCTGCGTCCCTTCGTTACCCACGACGGTGTGCGTGGCGAATTCGAGCTGGAGTTCGACGTCAACCACAAGTTCGTCGCTCTGCGTCGCGTTTGAAACCTGATAATGGCAATGGCGTTCGCGTTCATTTGCGGACTGACTGCGGTCTCAGGTTGAATCCTGCCTGTGCAGCCGCTCCAGCGTCTGTTGCAGTTGCGGCAACTGGCGCTTGACGCAGGCGATGCCCTCGTCGATGGCCTCGCCGGCGCGATCGAATTCCAGCAGGCCGAGTTGCCCCAGTTGCGGCGACAGCAGCACGTCGGGCGGGTCGCCGGCCATGCGGCTCTTGGTGATGCGGTCCTGCATGATGTTGATGGAGCTGGCCAGCACCTCGAACAGGCCCGGCGGCGCCTCGCCGTCGTCGCCGCGCTCCCGGTGCCAGGCGTTGAGGGCGCGTTCACGCAGGCCGCTGTTGAGCTGCCTGAGCAGCTGATCGAACAGATCGCGGCGGCCTTCCGCTTCCTCCGGTGCGACTTTTTTCCGTTTCGTTTTCGGCGCCAGGTGACGGCCGACGATATCGCTGTTGAGATTGACGGCAATGATGAAGTCGGCGCCCATGGCGCGGCACAGCGAGATGGGCACCGGATTGACCAGACCGCCGTCCACCAGCCAGCGGTCGTTGATGCGGGTGGGCGAGAACAGGCCGGGCAGGGCGATGGAGGCGCGCACCGCGGGCAGCAGAGGCCCCTGTTGCAGCCACACCTCGTGCCCGTTGCCGAGGTCGGTGGCCACGGCGGCAAAGGGCAGGGACAGGTGTTCGATGCTGGTGCCGCTGATGGTGTCGCGGAAGGAGTCCATCAGGGTGACGCCCTCGATCAGCCCGCCCTGCATCCTGACGTCGAGCAGGCGCACCACATCCCAGAAAGTGAGCGCCCGCACCCACTTTTCCAGTGCGTCGAGGTTGCCGCTGGCATGCGCCGCGCCGACCAGGGCGCCGATAGAGCTGCCGCAGATGATGTCCGGCTTGATGCCGGCCTCGGCCAGGGCGCGGATCACGCCGATGTGGGCCCAGCCGCGGGCCGAGCCGCTGCCGAGTACAAGGCCGAGTTTGCAGGCTGTCATGTGGATTCCCTTGCCGTTTCCCGGCTGGATGGCGGATGCGTCATTGAATGTGCAGTGTAACCCTGTGGCGTGCCGGTGTTAATGTGCATCGGCAGGGTGCTTCGGGTACCATTCAGAACTCGAAATTCAAGACGGCGGTGCCAGTGGGGTAGGTGGTGACCAAAAACATTGTCATTCTGTCTCTGTTGCTGTGTGGTCTGGTTGCGATGGCGCCGCTGCATGCTGCCGATGATGATTTCGATACCCTGTCCTTCGACGATGCGCCGCTGGATGAGCCCCTCGTTTATCCGGACTGGTTCAAGCTGAGCTTTCTTAATCTGGGCGAGGATCTGCAGGAGTCGATACAGGACGGCAAGCGCGGCCTGATCGTCTATTTCGGCCAGAAGCATTGCCCCTACTGCAAGATGCTGATGCAGGTGAATTTCGCCAAGAGCGATATCGCCACCTATACCCGCACCCACTTTGATTTCGTCGCCACCGACATCTGGGGCGATCGCACCGTGACCGATTTTTCCGGCGCGCAACTTACCGAAAAAGAATTCGCCGAGCAGCAGCAGGCAACCTTTACGCCGACGCTGCTGTTCTATGACGGTGAGGGACATGAGGCCTTGCGCCTGCGCGGCTACTATCCGCCCTACCGTTTTCGCGCAGCCCTGGAGTATGTGGCCGACGGCCACTACAAGAAGGAAACCTTCCGCGACTACCTGGAGCGGGCCGACCCACCGCCGCGCTTCGAGCCGGATGAGCTGACCCCGCAGCCTTTCTTCGCCGCGCCACCCTATGCGCTGGATCGCAGCCGTATCGCCGCGGCGCGCCCGCTGGCGGTGTTCTTCGAACAGGGCGACTGTCATGCCTGCGATGTACTGCACAGCGGGCCGTTGCAGAACGAGGTGATCGTCGGCCAGTTTTCCATGCTGGATGCCGTGCAGCTCGACATGTGGTCGGATACCCGGGTGGTGACGCCTGCCGGCCAGCGCACCACGGCACGGCGCTGGGCCGATGAGCTGGGTCTGTTCTACGCGCCGACGCTGATCTTTTTCGATCAGCGCGGCCAGGAGATCATTCGCGTCGACTCGGTGGTCAACTTCTACCGCCTGCGCAGCGTGCTCGATTACGTGTTGAGCGGCGCCCACCAGCGCGGCCAGTCGTTCCAGCGCTGGCGGCAGAATCCCATGCCGCGGATGGATCAGTAGACGCTTCAACAAAAAATCCGCAGAAAGCCGTGAAGGAGACTGTGGCGTAGTCCTGTAGCGCGATGCGGCGCCTGGCGTAACCATCCGTTGAATTGCGGCAGCTTTAACCGTAGGTCGGGTTAGGCGTAGCCGTAACCCGACAATGTGCAGCGGGGCCCGGCATGTCGGGTTACGCTGCGCTAACCCGACCTACGACGGCTGTGCGCAGCTTTGTAGGGCCGGTTTCAACCGGCCTGGCCGGCTGAAGCCGGCCCTACGGTGCAGTGCAGCACCGCTGTTCGATGGGAACGACATTTTTGAGATGGCTGTAGTCTTTTCTCCGCACCTCTGCGCCTCTGCGGCAAAGGGTTTTTCCTATGAACATCGATGAATTGATCAAGGTGATGGCGACGTTGCGCGATCCCGAGCGGGGCTGTCCCTGGGATCGCGAGCAGACCTTCGCCACCATCGCGCCGTATACGCTGGAGGAGGCCTACGAGGTGGCCGACGCCATCGCCCGCGCCGACATGGCCGAGCTGCGCGACGAGCTGGGCGACCTGCTGTTCCAGGTGGTGTTCCATGCCCAGATGGCGCGCGAGGCGGGACACTTCGAGTTTGACGACGTGGTGCGCGCCATCGTCGACAAGATGGTACGGCGTCACCCCCATGTGTTCGCCGATGTGCAGGTGGCCGACGCCGCCGAGCAGACGCAGCGCTGGGAGGCGCAGAAGGCCGCCGAGCGCGCCGCCAAGACGCAGCAGGAAAGCCACAGCGCGCTGGACGGCGTGGCGGTGGCGCTGCCGGCCCTGGTGCGCGCCGAGAAGATCCAGAAGCGTGCCGCCCGCGCCGGCTTCGACTGGCCCGATATCCAGGGGCCGCTGGCCAAGGTGCGCGAGGAGATCGACGAGGTGGCGGCGGAGTTGCAGGCCGGGGCCGGGCAGGAGACGGTGGCCGCCGAGATCGGCGACCTGCTGTTCGCGGCGGTCAATCTGGCACGTCACGCCAAGGTCGACGCCGAGACGGCGTTGCGTAACGCCACCCTCAAGTTCGAGCACCGTTTCCGTGCCGTGGAAGCCGGCCTGGGCAAGCCCTTGGCCGAGGCCACGCTGAATGAGATGGATGCCCAGTGGGAGGCGGTGAAGCGGGGCGAGGGATAATCCATGCCCCGATCTGGTTCGATGCACCACGCCTAGGCACCGTGTTGGTGCATGATTATCGCTTCGCCCGCGAGTATTCGGTGTTAACCCCTTGATTTTCCACTAAGGCACAACAATGGTGCGGTTCTTGCTCTCCGTTGCGGCAGATTGCCGCTACGAGGAGCCAAGATGGAAGCCAACACCGCACCAAACGATGTCCTGTTCGTCCTCCTGGGCGCCATTATGGTGCTCGCCATGCACGCCGGTTTCGCCTTTCTGGAGGTGGGCACGGTGCGCAGGAAGAATCAGGTCAATGCCCTGGTGAAGATCATCTCCGACTTCGCCGTTTCCACCATCGCCTATTTCTTCATCGGTTACGCGGTGGCCTACGGCGTCAGCTTCTACAGCGCGGCGCCGACCCTGGCCGACAAGAGCGGCTATGACCTGGTGAAGTTCTTCTTCCTGCTCACCTTCGCCGCCGCGATTCCCGCCATCGTCTCCGGCGGCATTGCCGAACGCGCCAGGTTCCAGCCGCAGCTGGCCGCCACCTTCGTGCTGGTGGCCCTGGTGTATCCCTTCTTCGAGGGGCTGGTGTGGAACGCCCGCTACGGCGTGCAGGACTGGCTGGAGGCGTCCTTCGGCGCCGGCTTCCACGACTTTGCCGGTTCGGTGGTGGTGCATGCGGTGGGCGGCTGGATCGGCCTCGCCGCAGTGCTGCAGCTGGGCCACCGCAAGGGGCGCTACGGCAAGAACGGCGAGGTCTACGCCCATCCGCCCTCCAGCATTCCCTTCCTCGCCCTCGGCGCCTGGATCCTCACCGTGGGCTGGTTCGGCTTCAACGTGATGTCGGCCCAGGCCATCGAGGGCATCTCCGGCCTGGTGGCGGTGAACTCGCTGATGGCCATGGTGGGCGGCACCCTGGCGGCCCTGTTCGCCGGCAAGAACGACCCCGGCTTCGTGCACAACGGCCCGCTGGCCGGCCTGGTGGCGGTGTGTGCCGGTTCCGACCTGATGCACCCGCTGGGGGCACTGATCACCGGCGGTATCGCCGGTGCCCTGTTCGTGTGGACCTTCACCCTGGCGCAGAACCGCTGGAAGATCGACGACGTGCTCGGCGTATGGCCGCTGCACGGGCTGTGCGGCGCCTGGGGCGGTATCGCCGCCGGCATCTTCGGCCTGGAGGCCCTGGGCGGCATGGGCGGGGTGAGCCTGGTGTCCCAGTTCATCGGCACGGCGCTCGGTATCGCCGTCGCCTTCACCGGCGGCCTGCTGGTGTATGGCCTGCTGAAACGCAGCGTGGGCATACGCATGTCCGAGGAAGATGAGTTCCGCGGCGCCGACCTGTCGATCCACAAGATCATGGCGGAGCCGGAATACGACCGCTGAGCTACGGTTTTTGCGCAATGACAAAGCGGGCCGCAATGCGGCCCGTTTCGTTTGGGCGGCGCGTTGACGCACCCACAACCCAGCATTACAGTGGGGCACCAATTTTCTGCCCTGGAGTGGTGCAAGATGATGCAGGTACGGAACGTAACCGCGATGGCGGGTGTGATGCTGCTGACGGCACTCCCGCTCCAGGCACGCGAACTGGCGCCGGGGCAGGGTTTTCGCGACTGCGACCACTGCCCGGAAATGGTGGTGGTGCCGGCCGGCAGTGTGCCGGTGGGCGATCCGCTGGACTATGAGGATGAGGAGGACGGCCCCCGCCCCGGCATCACCATCGCGCGCCCCTTTGCCATCGGCAAGTACGAGGTGACCCAGGCACAGTGGCAGGCGGTGATGGGCAGCAACCCCTCGCACTTCAAGGGGCCGGATCTCCCGGTGGAGATGGTCACCTGGCGTGATGTGCAGGAATATCTGCACCGCCTCAATGCCAAGACCGGCAAACAATATCGGTTGCCGACCGAGACGGAATGGGAATATGCCGCCCGCGCCGGCAGCGGTGCCAGCTATTCCTTCGGTGAGGACAAGGCGCAGCTGAAACACCATGCCTGGTATGAAGGCAACGCCGGCGGCGAGACCAGGCCGGTGGGGCAGCTGCCGCCCAACGCCTTCGGCCTGCATGACATGCACGGCAACGTGTGGGAATGGGTCGCCGACTGCTATGGCAGCAGCTATGCTGCTGTCCTGCCGGCAGATTTTGCCAAGGAGCGCGAGGGCTTCTGCTATCGCGTCATTCGCGGCGGTTCCGTGCTCAATTTCCCCAAGTACCTCACCGCCTTCTACCGAACCTCGCTCACGCCGATCAATTTCAACAACAATCTGGGCTTTCGCGTGGCTTTGATCTTGCCGTGAGTGGCGGGATGGTGTCCGTTCACACGAACGGGCCGCAATGCGGCCCGTTTCGTTTATGTACCGGGGATGGGTATAGTGTCGGCAGTCCCGCACGACACCTATTGCCCGGAGCATGACCGCCAAATCCCATTTTCCTCCCGCCGCCCTGGCCGGTGCGCTTGGACGCCGCGTCAGCCAGGCGCTGCTGTATGTGGTGGACCTGACCGTCTTCATCCTGCAGGCCATGCGCGGCTGGAGCGGGCGCCGCGGCCTGTTCAATCGCGCCAGCTACCAGGCCGTCATCGCGCAGATGATCTTCACCGGCATCGATGCCCTGCCGGCGGTCACACTGCTGGGGCTGGCCGTGGGGGCCGGCATCACCGCCCAGCTCATCATGCTGATCCAGGTGGTGGGCAGCGAGGCCGACGTCATCAACGTGCTGACCAAGGTAGTGGCGCTGGAACTGGCGCCGCTGCTCACCGCCATCATCGTCATCGGCCGCACCGGCTCGGCCATCGCCGTCGACCTGGGCAACATGCAGCTGCACCGCGAGGTGGAGGGGCTGACCCTGCTCGGTATCGATGTGCAGGATTTCTTCATCAGCCCGCGTTTGGTGGGTGTGGGTCTCTCGCAGCTGATCCTGGCGGTGTATTTCGCCGTTATCGCCGTGGCCAGCGGGGTATTGTTCAGCGCCCTGCTGATGTCATTCAGCCATCTGAAATATCTGGTGGCGATTCCGCTGGCGTTTGATCCCATCGCCCTGGTTGGCTTTGTGATCAAGAATCTGATGTTCGGCCTGATCATCGGCGGCAGCGCCTGTTATCACGGCCTGCGCGTCGGGGTCTCGCCCACCGAGGTGCCGCAGGAGACGCAGCGCGCCATCGTCAACAGTCTGGTGCTGATCTTCCTGCTCGATGGCATGATGGCGGTGGCACTGTTATGAGCGGCGAGGTGCTGTTACGCGCCGAGGGGCTGGTGCCCGCTGGGTTGGATGCGCCGGCGCTGGATTTGACGCTGGACAGCGGCCTGGTGCTGCTGTGCGGGCCGGGTCAGTCACGGCTCAGTGCCTGGCTGCATGCATTGGCCGGCCTGACGCCACCGGCGGCCGGCACATTGCAGTTGCTGGGCCGTCCGCTGGCGGGGGCGGGGGCGCACCGCTGGCAGCAGCTGCGTCGCCGCGCCGGATTTGTCAGCCCCCAGGTGCCGCTGCTGTCCATCATGAGCGGTTTGCGCAATGTCATGCTGCCGGCGCTGTACCATCGTTTGGCCCCGGAGCACGAGGTGGAGCGGCGGGCGCAGACGCTGCTGGGAGAGATCGCCTATGATGCGGATCACGGTCTGCTGCCGGCCTATATGAGTGAATTGCAGCGCCGTCATCTGCTCATCGCCCGGGCCCTGATGCTGGAGCCGCGCCTGCTGCTGCTGGAGCAGCCGCTGGCGGGGCTGGATGCGCCGGCAGCGGATCTGCTGCGTGATTACCTCGTCGGCAAGGTGCGGCCACGGCTGGAGCTGCTGCTGGTGGCGGCCAACGACGCCCTGCTGGCGCGCCAGGCCGATGCCGTGTTGTTCGTCGGCCGGCAGGGCGTGCGCCTGTTCGACAGCTGGGCGGCGCTGCTGGCCAGCCCGGCGGACGAGGTGCAGCGCTATCTGGCAATGGAACGTCGCACCTGTGCGGCACTGGAATCACCGTAAATGAATCCGCGAATGAACGCGAATGGACGCAAATATGTCGGTAGGCCACGGGTGAGCCATCACGAGCGGGTTTTGGAGTATTGGCGTCCATTGGCGTTTATTTGCGGACGGATTTTTTTGGTTTAACGAGTCATGGCCGAACAACGCGTTCACTACATCCATCACCTGAGCTACAGCATGCGCGAGCGGCTGGTAGGCGTGTTCGTGCTGGTGGCGCTGGCGGTGATCTTCGGGCTGATCTTCATCAACAGCCGCACCACCCACCTGTTCGAGGAGCGCATTACCTATCACGCCTATCTGAAAAATGCCCAGGGCGTGAACACCGAATCGGTGGTGAAGGTGTCAGGCATCGATGTGGGGCGTGTGTCTTCCATCGACATCGCCCCGGACAATCGCGTGCATCTGGAGCTGTTCGTCTACAAGCGTTTTCACAACCTGTTGCGGGCCGACTCGCGCGCCTCTCTGTCCAAGCTGTCACTGCTGGGCAAGGCGGTGATCGACATCTCCGCCGGCTCGGTGGAGGCAACGCTGCTGCCGGAGGGGGCGACCCTGCACATCGATGAGCCGATGTCGCTGGATGAACTGATGGCCGACCTGACGCCGGTCATGGAAAAGGTGCGCCAGATCGTTGATGGCGTTGCCACCCTGGTGCAGGCGGTGGAGCCGGGCGACGTCACCACCACCTCGCGCGAAATGGCGCGCACCCTGGAGAGCATGCGCGTGATCAGCGAGCAGATCGCCTCCGGCAAGGGTGCCTTCGGCCAGGCGGTGTTCAGCCCGGAGGTGGAGCAGCATGTCACCGGTTCGCTGGCCAATCTGGAGGCGGTGTTGCGCAAGGCCGATCAGCGCCTGGCCGAGATGGAGCCATTGCTGGCCAACGCCACTGCCATCGCCGGCGAGGGCAGCATCACCACGCGCGAACTGTCGGCCCTGGTGGTGGAGGCCAAGCAGCTGGTCAACCAGATGAATACCGCCATGGGTACCGTCAACGTCGAATTGCAGCAGTTGCCGGAACTGGTCAGCCGCATGAAGCTGCTGATGGATTCCACCGACCGCACCCTGCAGGGCATGCAGCGCATCTGGCCGCTGTCTTCCGCCGTACCGGTGGTTAGCGAGGACACCGTGATCGAGGCGCAGCCGGGCAATGACTAGATACCTGTTGCTCCTCGTCCTTGCAGCGCTGCTCGCCGCCTGCGTCAGCCCGCCGCAACAACGTCCCGCCGCGCTGGTACAGGGCGAGCGTTATCTGGAGATGGGCGTGCAATCCTTCCGCGCCGACGATTACGCCGGGGCCGCCAATCATTTTACCCAGGCACTGAGTCACTACCAGGGGCTGGACCACCAGGACGGCATGCTGCACAGCCGCATCAACCTGGCCGAGACCGCACTGGCGGTGGGCAATGCGGCGGCGGCCGGGCGCCACCTGCAGGCGGCCCGCCTGCTCGCCGGCGGTGAGGCCAACCCGCGGCTGCAACTGCTGCAATCCTCTGCCGCGCTGCGCCAGGGACAGCATGATGCGGCGGTGGAAATGCTGGCTCCGTTGCTGGATGGCGCGCCGCGCCGCGACGCCATCTACCGCAGCGCCCTGGCCAACCGCGTCGATGCCGCGCTGGCCCGCGGCGAGGCCGATGCCGCCGCCTGGGTGGAGCGCTACGCTGCGGCGCTGCGCGGCGACGATGTTCCGGTCTTCACCGCCCGCCTGTCCCGGTTCCAGGGCGAGCTGGCGCGCCGCGGCGGCGATTACCGCAGCGCGGAGGGGTTGTTGCAGCAGGCATTGGATATCTACAAGGCCGTACCCGCCCGCCCCGGCACCGCCGCCACGCTGGAGGAATGGGGCGCCCTGCTGCTGGAGCAGCAGCGCTGGGAGGAGGCCGGGGATCGCTATCAGCGCGCCCTGCACATCCGCCTGTGGCTGCTGGCCCGTCACGATGTCGCCGCTGACCTGCGTCGTCTCGCCGCCATCAGCGAGGCCACTGGCCGTTCGCAGCGTGCTGCCGCCCAGCGCCGCTGGGCCGAGATCGTCGCCGGCGACGGCCGCGTCGACTGGGGCGCGTTGCAGCGGGAAGTGTTGCCGGAATAATCCGCACCGGAACTTCAAAATCCTCAACGCAGAGGCGCAGAGGATGCAGAGATTATGAGGGCATTCCCTCTGTGTCTCTGCGCCTCTGCGTTGGATGTGTTGTTTTATTTCCTGGCGTCTTGGCGCGAACGTTCACCGGTGTCCATGGGATAAATGACACCGGCCCGGGTTGGTTATAGAATGACCGCCCTCTTTACCGGCCCGACCCATGACACGTTACGTATACATCAAGACCTTTGGCTGCCAGATGAACGAGTATGACTCGGCGCGTCTGGTGGACGCCTTGCGCGCCGAGTGCGACCTGGTGCCGGTGGACGACCCGGAACAGGCCGATGTGCTGCTGCTGAATACCTGCTCGGTGCGCGAGAAGGCGCAGGAGAAGGTGTTCTCCCAGCTCGGCGTGTGGAAGCCGCTGAAGGAGAAAAATCCCAGGCTGGTGATCGGCGTCGGCGGCTGCGTGGCGAGCCAGGAAGGCGATGCCATCCGCCGGCGCGCGCCCTATGTCGACCTGGTGTTCGGCCCGCAGACCCTGCACCGCCTGCCGGCGATGCTCAAGCAGGTGTGGGGCGGCAGCCGCGCCGTGGTCGACGTGTCCTTCCCCGAGATCGAGAAGTTCGATCGCCTGCCCGAGCCGCGCGCCGAGGGGCCGATGGCCTACGTATCGGTGATGGAGGGCTGCTCCAAGTTCTGCACCTTCTGCATCGTGCCCTACACCCGCGGCGCCGAGGTAAGCCGGCCCTTCGACGACGTCATCGCCGAGGTGGCGGGCCTCGCCGCCCAGGGCGTGCGCGAGGTGAATCTGCTGGGGCAGAACGTCAACGCCTACCGCGGCGTGATGCACGACGGCGAAATCGCCGACCTGGCGTTGCTGATCCATTTTGTCGCCGCCATCGACGGCATCGAACGCATCCGCTACACCACCTCGCACCCGGTGGAGATGAGCGATTCGCTGATCCAGGCCTATGCCGAGGAGCCCAAGCTGGTCAGCTTCCTGCACCTGCCGCTGCAGAGCGGCTCCGACCGTATCCTCGCGCTGATGAAGCGCGGCCATACCATGCTGGAATACAAGTCCATCATCCGCCGCCTGCGCGCCGTGCGCCCCGACATCTGCATCTCCTCCGATTTCATCGTCGGTTTCCCCGGCGAGACGGAAGAGGATTTCCAGGCCACCCTGCGCATGGTGGAGGAGATCGGTTTCGACCATAGTTTCAGCTTCATCTACAGCCCGCGTCCGGGCACGCCGGCGGCCGACCTGCCCGACGACGTGCCGCTGGAGGTGAAGAAGGAACGCCTGGCGCGCCTGCAGCAGCTCATCAATACCAACGCCCAGCGCATCAGCCGGCAGATGGTCGGTACGGTGCAGCGCGTGCTGGTGGATGGGCCTTCGCGCAAGAACGCGCTGGAACTGAGCGGCCGCACCGAAAACAACCGCGTGGTCAACTTCCCCGGCGATGCCGGCCTCGCCGGCCAGTTCGCCGACGTGCGCATCACCGAGGCCCTGCCCAACTCCCTGCGCGGCGAACTGGTCCGCGCGGCGGCGGCGTGACATTTCACACACCTGCCGCAGAGACGCAGAGGCGCAGAGATTGTTGACGCAAAAGCCAAGCCTTCTCCGCGTCTCTGCGTCTCCGCGGCAGATGTTTTTCCGTACGGAGTTATGCCTGTGAACGCCACGCCTGAATCCGTCGACCTTGTCCTGGAGCCCGCCGACAATGCGCGGCTGGCCAATCTGGGCGGGCCGCTTGACGAACACCTGCGCCAGATCGAGCGCCGCCTCGGCGTGGAGGTGAACAACCGCGGCAATGCCTTTCGCGTCATCGGCGAGCACGAGTCGGTGCGTGCGGCAGCGGAGGTGCTGAAGGGGCTGTATGCCGCGACGGCGACGGAGAAGCTGACGGCGGCACGGGTGCATCTGTTTTTGCAGGAGTCCGGCGTCGAGGCGCTGCTGGAGCAGAGCGAGGCGGAGGAGGTGGACGTCACCATCCGCACGCGCCGCGGCGCCATCCAGGGGCGCGGCCCCAACCAGAAACGCTACCTGCGCAACATCATCAGCCACGACATCAACTTCGGCATCGGCCCGGCCGGTACCGGCAAGACCTATCTCGCCGTGGCCTGCGCGGTGGAGGCGCTGGAGCGCGAGCAGGTGCGCAAGCTGGTGCTGACGCGGCCGGCGGTGGAGGCGGGCGAACGCCTCGGCTTCCTGCCCGGTGACCTGGCGCAGAAGGTCGACCCCTACCTGCGTCCGCTGTACGACGCGCTGTATGAAATGCTCGGCTTCGAACAGGTGGCGCGCCTGATGGAAAAGCAGGTGATCGAAGTGGCGCCGCTGGCCTACATGCGCGGGCGCACGCTGAATGATGCCTTCATCATCCTCGACGAGGCGCAGAACACCACCACCGAACAGATGAAGATGTTCCTCACCCGCATCGGCTTCGGTTCCACCGCGGTGATTACCGGCGACGTCACCCAGATCGACCTGCCGCGCGGCACCCAGTCGGGCCTGCGCCAGGTGGTGGAGGTGCTGAAGGACGTGGAAGGCATCAGCTTCACCTTCTTCCTCGCCAAGGACGTGGTGCGCCACCCGCTGGTGCAGCGCGTGGTCAGCGCCTACGAGCGCTTTGATGCCCAGGCGCCGAAGGGCGAGTGAAAATTCCAAGGACTCAACGCAGAGGCGCAGAGACGCGGAGTACGCGGAGGGAAGATTGCATGGCTTTTCTCTGCGGCCTCCGCGTCTCTGCGCCTCTGCGTTGGATGTGTGCCTTAATGCCCGTATGGGTGCCGCGATGATCGACCTCGACCTGCAAATTGCTTCCGCTGCCCCCGGCCTGCCGGCCGCGGATGACTTCCGCCGCTGGGTGGAGGCGGCGCTGGCCGGTCGCCGCGACGAGGCGGAACTGACCATCCGCGTGGTGGACGAGCAGGAGGGCGCCGAGCTGAACGGCACCTATCGCCACAAGCAGGGGCCGACCAATGTGTTGTCGTTTCCCTTCGAGGCGCCGCCGGGCGTGGAACTGCCGCTGCTGGGCGATATCGTCATCTGCGCCCCGGTGGTGGCGCGCGAGGCGGCCGAGCAGGGCAAAACAATGGCGGCCCACTGGGCGCACATGACGGTGCATGGCTGCCTGCACCTGCTCGGCCATGACCATATCGAGCCGGACGAGGCGGAAATCATGGAATCCCTTGAAACGGATGTGCTCTCTGCCCTAGGCTATGCAAATCCCTATGACGGGCAATAAAACAGTCATCTGACCGATTTACCCTTATCCACTCATCGAAAAACTCTCTGGAACCCCCTATGAACGACGGCCGACCTAGTAGCGGCGACATTGGCGAACCCCGGCGCAGCTGGCTGGAACGCCTGGGACAGGCCCTGCAGGGCAACGAACCCAAGGACAAGGAAGACGTCATCGAATTCCTGCGTGACGCCCACAAGCGCAACCTCATCGACGGCGATGCGCTGGACATGCTGGAAGGCGTCCTGTCGGTGTCCGACATGCAGGTGCGCGATGTCATGATCCCGCGTTCGCAGATGGTGGTGGTGGAGCGCGAGCAGAGTCTGCAGGAGTTCCTGCCGATGATCATCGAGGAGGCCCATTCGCGCTTTCCGGTGATCGGCGAATCCCGCGACGAGGTATTGGGCATCCTGCTGGCCAAGGACCTGCTGCCCTTCGTGGCACGCGGCGGCGAATCCTTCGATATCCGCGAGGTATTGCGTCCGGCGGTGTTCGTGCCGGAGAGCAAGCGCCTCAACGTGCTGCTGCGCGAGTTCCGTATCAGCCGCAATCACCTGGCCATCGTGGTGGATGAGTATGGCGGTGTTGCCGGCATGGTCACCATCGAGGACGTGATGGAGCAGATCGTCGGCGAGATCGAGGACGAACACGATATCGACGAGGATGACATCGAGATCCAGCAGGTGAGCAAGGGGCGCCATACCGTGCGCGCGCTGACCTCCATCGAGGATTTCAATGAACACTTCGGCTCGGAATTTTCCGATGAGGAGTTCGATACCATTGGCGGCCTGCTGCTGTCGCAGTTTGGCCACATGCCCAAGCGCGGCGAGGTGATGGATATGGGCGGCCTGCGCTTCAAGGTGCTGCGCGCCGATAGCCGCCGCCTGCACCTGGTGGAAGTGACCAAGGCGCCGTTGCCCGAAAACAACGGTGACTACACCGGCGAGGGCATCGCCTGAACGACCGGAAATTCAACATCGCAACGCAGAGACGCAGAGTATACGGAGATGATGAATGATGGTTCTCTGCGAACTCCGCGCCTCTGCGTCGGGTTTTCTGCCTTTGCGGTTTTGCGGTGAATGGGGTTGGATTTCATGAACTGGCGGTGGGCGATGGAAGGCCGGCGCGGCGACCTGTTCGCCATGGTGGCCGGTGCCCTGTTGCCGCTGGCCTTTGCGCCCTTCGGTCTGTTCCCCTTCGCGGTGCTGGCGCCCGCGCTGCTGTTCTTCTCCCTGCTTGAATTGACACCGCGTGCCGCGTTGCGACGCGGTTTCCTGTTCGGTCTCGGCCTGTTCGGCGTCGGCGTGTCCTGGGTGTATGTGGCCATCGCCGATTTTTCCGACAGTGGCGCCGTTACCGCCGTCATCCTCACCGCGCTGTTCGTCGCCGCCCTGGCGGCATATCCCGCGCTGTTCGCCTGGGCCGCCGCACGCCTGTGGCGGCGTGGCGCAATGCCTTTGGTGCTGTGGTATCTGGCCATTCTGCCGGCGCTGTGGATGGCGTTCGAGTGGCTGCGCGGCTGGCTGTTCACCGGTTTTACCTGGCTGCAGCTGGGCTACAGCCAGACGCTGTCGCCGCTGGCAGGCGTGGCGCCGCTGCTGGGGGTCTACGGTATCGGTCTGGCGCTGGCGGTGAGCGCCGGCGCCCTAGCCTGGCTGCTGCACGCCGGTCGCCGCGCCTGGCCGGGTGCCGCCTTGCTGTGCGGCTTGTGGCTGGCTGCCTGGGGCGTACAACAGGTGGAGTGGACCACGCCGGTGGGCGAGCCGCTGCGCGTGGCGCTGATTCAGGACAATCTGCCGCAGGCGACCAAGTGGGATCCGGAGCAGTTCAACGCGCGCCTCGAACTGTATGCCCGCCTGACGCTGGAAAACCTTGTGGCAGCGGATGCGGTGATCTGGCCGGAGAACGCGGTCACCGTGTTCTATCACGAGCTGAAGGAAGACTATTTCGACTGGCTGGCGGCGCAGGCACGGGAGCAGGGTACCGACATCGTCATCGGCGTGCCGGTGAAGCGCCGTGACGTACCGGGTTACTACACCAGCCTGATGGTGCTGGGCACGCAGGAGGCGGTGTACCACAAGCATCATCTGGTGCCGTTCGGCGAGTTCGTGCCGCTGGAAGGCCTGCTGCGCGGCCTGATCCGTTTCTTCGATCTGCCCATGTCCGGTTTCTCGCCGGGCCCGGCGGCGCAGCCGCCGCTGCCGGTGGGCGGGCAGCATGCGGCCATGTCCATCTGCTACGAGGATGCCTTCGGCGAAGAGTTGTTGCACAACTTCCCGCAGGCGACGCTGCTCATCAACGGCAGCAACAATGCCTGGTACGGCGATTCGCTGGCACCGCACCAGCACCTGGAGATATCGCGCATGCGTGCCATCGAGAGTGGACGGCCGCTGGTGCGTGCCACCACCACCGGCATCTCGGCGCTGGCCGATCACCGCGGCCGGATCCTTGCCACCGCGCCGCAGTTCGAGCAGGCGGTGCTGCGCGGCAGTGTGCAGCCGATGGCGGGCATGACGCCCTATGCACGGTGGGGGAATGCGCCGGTGCTGGTTCTGCTGGCGCTGCTGCTGGGCGGGGTGTATGCAATTCAATATTCAAGATTCAAGATTCAAAATCAGGAACCAAAGCCCTGACCTGGTTCCCAATCTTGAATCTTGAATTGATCAGGCGTCGCTGCGCGACACCCGGCGGAACACGCTGCCGTGGCACTTGGGGCAGGGCGGGATGTGGCCGATGTGGTGGAAGTGCAGTTTCTCGCCGCAGGCCTTGCATTCCAGGGTGCCGATGCCGGTGATCTCGCCGCTGTGCCACTCGCCCAGGGCGTCGGCCTGCTTGGCCAGGCGGTCGTATTCCAGGCGGGAATAATCCACGCTGTCGCGGAACAGGTCGGCCAGACCCTTTTCGACCAGACTGAGATCGAATTTGAGCCACTCCCCCAGTTCGCTGCCGGTTTCGGCCAGGAAGCGGGCGGCATCGTCCAGGTCGCGCCGCAGATAACCGCCGACGCGCTCGGCCTCCTCGCGGGTCAGCTCGCCCAGTTCGGTCGCCGTCTCCTGGGCGCGTTCGATGGCGCGATCCAGCACCGGCGCCGCCTTGTGCTCGGCGTCTTCCACGGTCGTCTTCAGACGACCCAGCATGCGGTAATAGGCATCGACCAGGTGCTGCTTCATGCCGGATTCGCTCATGTCGGTTCTCCTTGGTTGGCTGATGTGTTTAGTGTGAACCGATTAGGGGCTAGGGGCTAGGGGATGTACTCGCTGTGCTCGTGCCGTTTTTGATAACAGCTTGCGCGCAGCGCACTCCTTCCCTAGCCCCTGGATCCTGGCCCCTAGTCCCTGTCTCCACCTAGCTTAAAACTGGCCGCTGCGGTATCCTGCACTGCTTTCAAAACCGGTGGATTTTCAGGAAAAAACATGGCGTTGCACGAGATTTACGACCCCCGGCAGGTAGAGCGGACGGTGCAGGCGGAGTGGCAGCGGGAGCAGAGCTTCCGCTCAAGCGAGGAGGCCGGGCGGGAGAAGTTCTACTGCCTGTCCATGTTCCCCTATCCCTCCGGCCGGCTGCACATGGGCCACGTGCGCAACTACACCATCGGCGACGTCATCTCCCGCTATCAGCGCATGCTGGGCAAGAACGTGCTGCAGCCCATGGGCTGGGACGCCTTCGGCCTGCCCGCCGAGAACGCCG
>DYFR01000012.1:77895-93298 GCA_020725115.1 Thiohalomonas denitrificans | reverse complement strand
GGACGGCGGCAAGCCCGTGCGTTCCGGCAAGTGGCAGATCATGATCAACGGCGAGTCCTACAAGTGGATCGTTGCCGAGGCTGCCAAGAAGGCCATCGGTTCCGAGCGTATCCAGGAGCGCGTGTTCATCGTCAAGCTGGTCAACGACAAGAACGACAAGGGCCGCGTTGCCGGCGCCGTCGGTTTCTCCACTCGTGACCACAAGCTGTTCGTGTTCAAGGCCAAGGCCATCCTGCTGGCCGCCGGCGGTTGCGTGAACATCTTCCGTCCGCGTTCCGTGGGTGAAGGCACCGGTCGTGCCTGGTACCCGGTGTGGAACTCCGGTTCCACCTACTCGATGGCGGCTGAAGCCGGCGCCGAGCTGACCATGATGGAAAACCGCTTCGTTCCCGCCCGCTTCAAGGACGGTTACGGCCCGGTAGGCGCCTGGTTCCTGCTGTTCAAGTCCCAGGCCACCAACGCCACCGGCGAAGTGTACATGGTCAAGAACAAGGAAATGCTGAACGACTACCCGCCGTATGGCCAGGCTGCCGTTCCCGCCTCCTGCCTGCGTAACCACCTGATGCTGAAGGAAATGAAGGAAGGCCGTGGTCCGATCTGGATGGACACCGTGACCGCCCTTGGCAAGCTGAAGGAAACCCTGTCGCCGCGCGAAGTGAAGCACCTCGAAGCCGAAGCCTGGGAAGATTTCCTGGACATGTGCGTCGGCCAGTGCGGTATCTGGGTAGGTGAGAACGTCGAGCCGGAGAAGAAGAACTCCGAGCTGATGCCGACCGAGCCGTACCTGCTGGGTTCGCACTCCGGCTGCTGCGGTATCTGGACCTCCGGTCCGACCGACGTGGGTGCTCCCACCGACGAGACCCTGCCGGGCGTACCCGCTCACCTGCCGAAGGGCTGGAACTGGGGCTACCGCGGCATGACCACCGTGAATGGTCTGTTCACCGCCGGTGACGGCGTGGGCGCTTCCGGCCACAAGTTCTCCTCCGGTTCCCATGCCGAAGGCCGCATGGCTGCCAAGTCCATGATCCAGTACGTGCTGGACAACAAGGACTGGACCCCGGAACTCGACACCTCCGTCGACGAGCTGGTGGAAGAGATCTACCGTCCGGTGCGTACCTTCCTGCAGTTCAAGGATTACTCCACCGCGATCGACGTCAACCCCAACTACATCACTCCGAAGATGCTGCAGTTCCGTCTGCAGAAGATCATGGACGAGTACGTTGCGGGCGTGGCCACTTACTACACCACCAACGAGCACATGCTGAAGGTGGCGTCCGAGAAGCTGGACATGCTGAAGGAAGACGCGCTGAAGATGCGTGCCAAGGATCTCCACGAGCTGCTGCGCGCGTGGGAGAACTATCACCGCATCCTGACCGCCGAAGCTCACATGAAGCACATCCAGTTCCGCGAAGAATCCCGTTACCCGGGCTTCTACTACCGCATGGACAAGAACTTTGTCGATGAGGAGAACTGGCACTGCTTCGTGAACTCCATCTATGACAAGAACACCAAGCAGTGGACCGTGTTCAAGCGCGCCCACGTGGACCTGGTGGACAAGTCCAAGCTGTTCAAGGCGGCCGCTCACTAAGCCGACTTTGCAGTAGATGGCACAGGGACCGGGCGCCGCAAGGCGCCCGGTTTCTTTTCTGGGGTGCTACGGTTGGTTGCCCCAGGTTATGTAGAAAAGACCAATCCTCTCGCCAAGACGCCAAGTTCGCCAAGAAACCCCTTATATACGGGGTTGTGCACGGATTCTGCCTTTCTTGGCGCGCTTGGCGTCTTGGCGAGAGATTTCGTCTTTAAGGCGGCGGTATGAGACTCAGCCCCCTACCCAATCGGCAGGGTGGCGCCGGGGCCGCTGCCTGAGTATTCTTTCCCGGCAGTTTTACCGAGGTAGAGACCCATGACTGACGCTCCGTTTACTGAATCCCCATTCCCCACCAGCCCGGTGATGCCCAAGCTGTACGATGGCAACAAGACCATCAGTTTCAGCTGCCACAAGGGCATCGGTTGCTGGAATGCCTGTTGTGCCAATATCGACATTACGCTGACGCCCTACGATGTGGTGCGCCTGAAGATGCGGCTGGGCATGAGTTCCGGTGATTTCCTGCGCCAGTACACCGTGCCCTACGAGCTGGAGAAGGACGGTATTGCCGGGGTCAAGTTCAAACCGGTGGAAGAGGGCACCGCCTGCCAGTTCATGCGCCCCGAGGGTTGCTCGGTGTATGAGGATCGCCCCACCGCCTGCCGTTACTACCCGGTGGCACTGATCTCCATGCGCAAGCAGGACGAGTATACCGATACCAGCTCCTATGCCCTGGTGAAGGAGCCGCACTGCAAGGGACACGAGGTCGAGCGCCCGCTCACCATCGAGGAGTATCGCCGCGAGCAGGGTGTCGCCGAATACGATGAGCAATCCCGTGGCTGGCGCCAGCTGATTCTGAAGAAGATGTCCTCCGGCCCGACCATCGGCAAGCCCTCGCTGCGCAGCCGCCAGATGTATTTCATGGCCTGCTACGACATGGATCTGTTTCGCGAGTTTGTCCGCTCCGAAGGTTTCCAGAGTTCCTTCGAACTTGATGAGGATATGACCCGTCTGCTGATGGAAAATGATGTAGAGCTGATGCAGTTCGGTTTCCGTTTCCTCAAGCAGGTGCTGTTCGGTGAGGAGACCATCCCGCGGCGCGAAGATGCGATCCGGGTACGTGAGCAGCGGTTGCGCGAGATGCAGGAGCTGGCGCTCCAGCGCCGTCCTTACGATCCAGCCGACGAAGTGCTGGAATACATCTGATGGCGCAATGAAGCGCCACGTCGCCCTGCACCGGCTCTCCAGCGATCATCACCGTGCGCTGGTGCTGGCGCGGCGGGTGAGCAAGCTGGATGCGGGCAGCGATCTGCATGCCGCCGCGCAGAACCTGCTTGCGGCCTGGCAGGCGGAAGTCGGCCCGCACTTTGTCGCCGAGGAAGAATGGCTGTTGCCGCTGTTCGCCCGCTACAGCGCGCCGGATCATCCACTGATCATGGAAACTCTGCGCCAGCACGTGATGATGCGCAGCCTGGTCGACGAGATCGACGAAGAACTCGCTGCGCCGTCATTGTCCGTGCTGCATGCTCTCGCCGCTGCCCTGCGCGAACACATCCGCTTCGAGGAAAATGAACTGTTCCCGGCAGTGGAGGCGGCGCTGCCGGAGGCGCAGTTGCAGCGCGTGCAGCAACACATGAATTAAAGGATGGCATGGTGGATGCGCTGCGCTTATCCCCCTGCATGCAATACAGAAATCAATAACCTTCGTTTAAGGAGCGTAGCGTGTTCAAGGTCAATGAATATTTCGACGGCAAGGTCAAGTCCATCTCCTTCACCGAGGCTGAAGGCGCCGCCACCATCGGCGTGCTGGCGCAGGGCGATTACGAGTTCAATACCGGCAAGGCCGAGATCATGCACATCGTGTCCGGCAAGGTATCGGTGTCGCTGCCGGGCGAGAACGGCTGGCGCGAGGTGAAGGCGGGCGAGGTATTCAATGTGCCGGCCGACAGCAAGTTCGGCATCAAGGCGCTGGTGGAAAGCGCCTATCTGTGCCAGTTCCGCTAACGGCAACAACCTGTCGCAGAGACGCAGAGGATGACTTGTTTCTGGCAACAAGAGTCTTTCCCTCCGCGTCTCCGCGTCTCTGCGACAATTTGGTTTTCGCGGTGAGTGACATAGCACCCGCACATCGGCAGTTCACCTTCGACGCCATCGGCGTCATCCGTTCGCCGTTCAAGGAAAAATTCGGCATCCCGCGCCAAAGCGGCCTGATGTCTGCCGCGCAGGCGGTGCTGGAGTTGTTGCCGCCCTATGACCGTGACGAAGCGGTGCGCGGCCTCGACGGTTTTTCCCATATCTGGATAACGTTCGTCTTTCATGCCGTGCGCCAGGGTGACTGGTCGCCCACGGTGCGGCCGCCGCGCCTGGGCGGCAATCAGCGCCTCGGCGTGTTCGCCACCCGTGCCACCCATCGCCCCAATCCCATCGGGCTTTCCGTGGTCGAATTGACCGGTATCAAACGCGAGCAGGGGCGCTTGATGCTAGAACTGCGTGGCGCTGATTTGCTGGACGGCACGCCGGTGCTCGACATCAAGCCTTATGTGCCCTATGTCGATGCAGTACCGGCGGCGCGCGCAGGCTTTGCCGACGGTGCACCGCAGGCGTGTCTGCAGGTGACGTTCGCGCCGGAGGCGGAGGCCGCATGCACCGGTCGGCCGCAGTTGCGTGAGTTCATCGTGCAGATGCTGCAATACGATCCGCGCCCGGCCTATCATGGCGACGAGGAGCCGGGGCGGATTTACGGTGTACGCGTGTTCGACTGCAACGTGCGCTGGCGTGTCGAAGATGGCAGCGCCCACGTAGTCGAAATTTCATAGGAGGTAAGCGCTCCAAGCCAGATACAAGTTACAAGTTGCAAGATACAAGTGAATGAATTCGCTGCGCTCATGTCGTTTTGAATTCAAACCATCGTGCGCGCAGCGCACTCCTCCTCTTGCATCTTGTATCTTTGCTCTTGTATCTGATTTGGAGCGCTTATCCATCCTACGAGACCCAGGAGTCTGAGCAATGGCCATCGTCGGTATCACGGAACCTCAACATACGCCGCGCAAGTGGGCGCCTTTCGCACTGGCCTTTCGCCCGTTCTTTCTCCTTGCCGGTCTGGGCGCGGTGTTGCTGGTCGCGCTGTGGGGCCACAGCTTCGCGCGCGGTGCGCAGGGCGAGAGTTACTTTGGCTTCGTCGGCTGGCACAGCCACGAAATGCTGTTCGGTTATACCGCGGCGGTGATCGCGGGCTTTCTGCTCACCGCAGCACGCAACTGGACCGGTGTGCAGACACTGCGCGGCCTGCCGCTGGCCCTGCTGGCGCTGTTGTGGCTGGCGGCCCGGATCCTGGCCTTGCTGCCGGTGCCGCACTGGCTCAACGCGCTGGTGGATCTGGCCTTTCTGCCGCTGGCGGCGCTGGCCCTGCTGCTGCCGGTACTGAAGGCCAAGCACTACAAGAGTCTGATGTTCGTCGCCATTCTGTTCGCCCTCGCCGCGGGCAATCTTCTCGTGCACCTGCAACTGTTGGGCGTGACCAAGGCCACGGCCAATGCGGGGATTTATTTCGCCACCGGCCTGATCCTCCTTCTCATCGTCATCATGGGCGGCCGCGTGATTCCGTTCTTTACCGAGAAAGGTGTCAGCACCGGCTTCGTGCGCCGTGAATGGCGCTGGGTCGAGGCCGCCGCACCGCTCAGCGTGCTGGCTCTGGCCCTGGTGGAAGGTTTTCTGCCGCAGCCCGTGCTGGTGGCGCTGGTGGCCGCCACCGCAACCATCGTCAACGGCATTCGTCTGTCCGGCTGGTATACCCACGCCATCTGGCGCGTGCCCCTGGTGTGGGTGCTGCAGGTGGGCTATGCCTGGCTGGTGCTGGGCCTTGCCCTCAAGGCCGTCGCCAGCGCCGGTGGCTTCGGCACACTGCTGGCGCTGCATGCACTGACCATCGGCGCCATCGGCGGCATCACCCTGGGCATGATGGCGCGTGTTGCGCTGGGCCATACCGGTCGTGCGCTGGTGTTGCCCGGATTGATGGCCTGGGGGTTTGCCCTGCTGTATGCGGCGGCGCTGGTGCGGGTGTTTCTGCCCTTGTTGCCGGTGCCCTATGCCGCAAGTGTCGCGCTGTCGGCGACGTTGTGGGTGTGTGCCTTTGCACTGTTCGTGCTCAGCTATGCACCCATGTTGCTGCGCCCGCGCATCGACGGGCTGCCCGGATAGGCTCCAGACAGCGCTTCCAGTAAAATAGCGCAACTTCCTCGGGTGAGATGTCATGGGCACCATAGTCGCCGTTGTCGGTTTGGGTTACGTCGGTCTGCCGCTGGCGGTTGAATTCGGAAAGCGTGGCACGACGATCGGCTATGACCTGTCCGTTTCCCGCATCGACAGCTGTCAGCGTCACATCGATCCCACCGGCGGTGTCGACCGTGCCGATCTGCAGGCCGCCACACAACTCACCTGCACCACCGATCCGGCCCTGCTGGCCCGCGCCGACATCATCATCATCACCGTGCCGACACCGGTGGATGCGGCGCGCCGCCCGGACTTCTCGCCCCTCATCGCCGCCTCGGCCACCGTCGGCCAATACATGCAGCGCGGCGTCACGGTGATCTACGAATCCACCGTCTATCCCGGCGCCACCGAAGAGATCTGCATCCCCGAGCTGGAGCGTGCATCGGGGCTGAAATGGCAGAGCGATTTCAGCGTCGGCTATTCGCCCGAGCGCATCAATCCCGGCGACACCCGGCACACCCTCGCCAACACCCTCAAGGTGGTCGCCGGCGACAGCCCCGCAACGCTGGAGCGCGTCGCCGCGCTGTATGAGTCGGTGGTCAGCGCCGGCGTGCACCGCGCCGCCAGCATCAAGGTGGCCGAGGCCGCCAAGGTCATCGAGAACACCCAGCGCGACATCAACATCGCCCTGATGAACGAACTGGCGCTGATCTTCGATCGCCTGGGACTGGACACCCTGGAGGTGCTGGAGGCGGCGGGCACCAAATGGAATTTCCTGCCCTTTCGTCCCGGCCTGGTGGGCGGCCACTGCATCGGCGTCGATCCCTATTACCTGGCGCACAAGGCCGAGATGGTCGGCCACCATCCGGAGGTGATCCTCGCCGGCCGCCGCATCAACGACTCCATGGCCGCCTTCGTTGCCCAGCAGACGGTGAAACACCTGATCAGGGCCGGCAGCCCGGTGAAGGGCGCGGCGGTGATCGTCCTTGGCCTCACCTTCAAGGAAAACTGTCCCGATCTGCGCAACTCCAAGGTGGCAGACATCGTGCGCGAACTGGAAGACTTCGGCTGCGCCGTCAGCGTGCACGACCCCATCGCCGCACCCGACGACGCGCAACGCGAATACGGCATCACGCTCACTCCGTGGGAGAAGTTGCCGGCCCAGGCCGACGCCATCGTCGCCGCCGTCAACCACCGCGACTACCTGCAGCGCCCCCTCGCCGATCTGCTCGGCCACCTGCGCCCCGGCGGTGTCTTCGTCGACGTGAAATCCGGCTTCGACGCCGCCGCCATTCGCGGCGCCGGCCACGTGCTGTGGCGCCTGTGAGCATCGCCGCCTATCAGCCGCTGTGCGAGCGCCTTGGCCTCGACAGCGGGGATCTGCCCTACACGCCCGACTGGTCCGCCGCGCCGGACTTCCTCCAGCTCATCGTCGATCACGCGCTCACGCACAAGCCCGCCGTCATCGTCGAATGCGGCAGCGGCATGACCACCCTGATGCTGGCCCGCTGCTGCGCCCTCAACGGCGGCGGCCATCTCTACAGCCTGGAGAACGGCGCCGACTACGCCGCCAACACCCGCGCCGCCGTCGCGCGTCATGGCCTCGCACAGCACTCCAGCATCATCCACGCGCCGCTGCGGCCCTATACCCTCGATGGCCGCGACTACCAGTGGTACGACGTTGAGCAATTGACCACCGGCGCCATCGACCTGCTGATCATCGACGGCCCGCCCGGCTTCATCCAGAAACACTCGCGCTACCCGGCGCTGCCGCTGCTGCGCGAACGCCTGGCCGACGACTGCACGGTATTCATGGACGACGCCGCCCGCCCGGACGAACGGGAACTGGTGGGCATGTGGCTCGAAGAAGTGCCGGCCGCCCGGCATGAATACATCGCCAACGAACGCGGCTGCGCAATCCTGCGCATGACCGATGCCGGCATCAACCGGTAGGTTGGGCTGACGCAGGAAGCCCAACGACAGGCAGTTTGTTGGGCTTCGTACCTCAGCCCAACCTACGGGCTGCGCATAACCGATGCCCGTGTCCAACGGTGGGTTGGGCTGACGCAGGAAGCCCAACGGCAGGCAGTTTGTCAGGCTTCGTACCGCAGCCCAAGCTGCGGGCTATTGATCCGGAATCTCGGCCTCGACCAGCTTGCCCAGCAACACGAGCGATTCCTGCCAGCCGAGATAGCACGCCTCCGGGGGAATGGCCTCGGGTATCCCTTCCTGCACCACATTCATCTCGGTCCCCACGGAAACCGCCTTCAGGGTGACGGTCGTGATCATTTCGCCGGGAAGATTGGGATCGTCAAACCTGTCCGTATTCCGGATGCGTTCGTTCGGCACCAGTTCAAGATACTCCCCGCCGAAGGACTGGCTGCTGCCGGTGGAGAGGTTGGTGAACGACATCCTGTACGTACCGCCCACCCCGGCCTCCAGGTGATGAACCCTGGCGGTGAATCCGTTCGGGGGCAGCCATTTGACCAGCGCATCGGGATCCAGAAAGGCCCGGTAGACCCGCTCGGGCGGCGCCTGCAAGACGCGGTGCAGCCTTATCGTATTGCCTGCCATGATCGTTCTCCCTGTGAAACGCAACAGGAGCCTGTCAGGCCTGTAAAGCTAGCACGCGATGGGGGAAGATGTTTGTCCGTAGCCGGTTGTTCGATCCGCCGCGCTAGAGGTTGTGCCGATCCAGCCAGGCCTCGAGTGTCTCGGCCTTGAGTGCGCCGGATATCGCTTCTCTGCGCCCCGCACCGAACAGGTAGGTGCGCGGCAGTTCTCCATACCACGTCCGATCGATCGCGAAGCGCAGCCGCTCGGCGGGTTCTGCGAATAGCCATGTGCTGCCATGATCGAGGCCGAATCTTTTCAGCACTCCGCTGACTTCAGTGCTTGCCCCCGCGCCATCGGTTGCTACCAGGATCAGATCAAATGGCCGCGACTGTTGCAGTTGCGCGAACATCTTCAGCTCGGCATAACAGGGCGGGCAGTCGATCGACCAGAAGGCCAGCACGAAGGGTTGGTCGCCGCGCGCGGCGATGATGGCCTGGTAGCTGCCGCTGGCAAAGGGTTGCAGGCCCTGGGCGGCGAGCGGCAGCACCCAGCCCAGCAACAGCAGGAGGAGTCCGCAGCGACGTCTAATGTGCATCGTGCGCCAGCGCTGAAATGAGGAACGGCTGGTAGGGCAGGCCGCGGCGGTGCCAGGCGAGGTAGACGCCATGACCATCCGAGATCAGGAATGGGTGATCGGAAGCGCCCTCTGTGCTGGCAACAACAGTGGGCGTGCTCCAGGTTCTGCCCTGGTTGAGGGAGTGCATGACCAGCGCGGAGGTCTGCTTGCCGTCGAACTCCTTCCATGTCAGATAGACCTGCTCCTGCAGGGCAAGCACATCGGGATGTGCCGCACCGGCATCGTAGCGTCCGAAATTTAGCGGCTCGCTGAAGGTCATGTTGTCCGCCACGGAACGGGCGTAGAACAGGCCGTGGCGCTCCGGTGCATTATTGAACCATACGGTGTGATGGGTGCCATCTGCGGCGATGTCGATGGCCGGGCCGTGATGGGGACAGGCATCGATCTGCCATTGATCAAAGCTGAGGCGCTGAACTGGGCCAGGTTCGAAACCGGACAGGCGCGTGATGGCGTGGTCGCGAATATTCCCTTCATAGACATGACGCCACGTGATTACCGGGTTCCCTGCCGGGTCGAAGGCCATGGCGGTGCGGCAGCATTCGCAGGTATGGTCGGCAATCTTGCGGTTGGGGCGGAAGCTGGCGCCACCATCGGTGGAATAGGTGTAGTACAGGGCGGCGCCGCGGTATGGCTCACCCGCCCTGGCCTTTGCCACCTGATCGCGCTTGTCGAGCCAGGCGAGGAACAGCTCGCCACGCTCGTTGATGCCCAGCGACTCGAAGCGATGGCTGGTGAGATCACGATTGTCGTTGATGGTTACAGGTGCGGCGAAACTGTTGCCAGCATCGGTGGAATAGGTGAAGCGCACATCGCCGCTGTATGGCTTGGGCAGGCGCTTGGTCCACGATACAAAAATGCGACCCTGCGGAGCCACGATAATCTTGGGCCGGTTTTCGCCGTCGGCGGCAACCCGCTCCGGTGCGTGATTGATCGGCAGCGGCGTGCCGAACGTCTGTCCCTGGTCATCCGAGCGGCTCAAATAGACGTGGCCGCCGAGTGCCCAGACGACCCACAGTCGTCCCTCCGTATCGAAGGTGGCAGTTGGCGCCAGTGCGCACTCCAGAGCGGCGGGGGCCTCGGGATCGTTGCAGGGCGCGGGCTTGATGCCGGCGGTGTCATGCCCGGTATGGGCGGGGGCTGCGCTCAGCAAGGGGGTGAACAGGAGCAGGCTCAGTGCCAGCAGGCGGCTGTATGTCTTGGGCATGGCGTTTTCCCGAAATTTCATGTGCATAGCGTACCATCGAATGGCGGCTGCGCAGCCAGCGACTGCGGCATGAGGCGGGCAGGGAGGCCGGGCCTCCCTGCGGTAATACGGCACATGGCCTCAGAACTTGGCAGACATGCCCACATAGACGGTGCGCGGAGCACCCGGGGCGTACTGTGGTCCGCTGCTAAAGTAGGCAGTAGCCGTGGCATAACGTTCATCGCGCAGGTTCATGACTCGGCCATACACCTCGAGTTGCTTGCTGACCGGATAATTGGCGCGCAGATTGAACAGATCATGCCCTTCGTATTTCATGGTGTTCGCGTTATCCATCCAATAAGGACCGAGGCGCTCCCACTCCAGTTCTACTTTGCCGCCATGCAGCAATGCCGGGGCATAGCCGAGGCGGGCATTGATGAGATGGCTGGGGGCAGAGGGGATTTCGTTGCCACTGTAGTTTTTGGTGTCGGACTCCACCCAGTCCTCGTAGGTGTGCTTGCTGTAGCTGTAGCTCAGGTCAAGCCGCCAGGTAGCCGCCAGGGGGGCACCGGCCGTAATCTCGATACCTCGGTGCAGGGTCTCGCCGGCATTGGCGGTGTAGGTACCTATGCTAGGATCGAGATCGCGATAGGTAACCAGGTCATCGGTCTTGATCATGTGGTAGACCGAGAGTTCGTAATCGAGGCCGCCCTGGCGGCCGCGCAGGCCCACCTCGTAGCTATCGACCTTGACCGGCTTGAGATCGATCGACGATGTATTCGTCGTACCGGGGCGGAACAGATCGCCCTCGGAGGGGGCACGGAAGGCATGGCGGTAGGAGGCAAAGCCGTTCAGGTTGTCGCTGAACAGATAGGTCAGGCCAAGCTTGGGGCTGAGGTGAGAGAAATCGACCGTGGCATTGGACTCCTGGTAGTAGGTTTTTCCATTTGTAGTCGTCACTGAAGCACCGGTGATTTTGTTGTCATAGTCGTACTGCATCTTGTCGTAGCGCAGACCTGCATTCAGGCGCATGCGCTCCGTGAGCGAGGTCTCCAGGTGCAGGTAGGGGGAGACACCGAGATAGGCCACGTCGTAATCGTAGATGACTTCGTTCACGGTGTAGCTGGTGTAGATGTCACCGGTCTTGACCGGGCTGATACTGTGTTCGAGGCGGCGGCCCGGGCTGTAATCGATGTCGGCACCGACCACCAGGCGGGTGCGGTTCGGGGCGAAGTCCTTGCGATATTTGAGTTGCACACCCAGGGAATTGTGCCCGGTCTCGGTGATGTTGGGGTCGGAGGCGAGCGTCCAGTTGGGCATGTATTCCATGGTGTTGCTGCGCACGTAGGGGGTGATGCTCAGCAGGGTGTCGGCATCCTCCTTCTCATAGTCGACGGAGAAGCGGTAGGCCTGCACCTTGCGATAGGAAATGGGTGTGAGATTCCTGGTGGGGTTGTTTTTGTAATCATCTTCAGACAGGCGCGAGGTGCCCGCAGTCTGCTGATCGATATTGGAGGCAGTGAACAGCGCCTTGAGCGAGGCCCCTCCCATATAACCGTCCCAGCGCAGGTTGGTGCTCTGGCGGTCGTATTCGGTGCCATCGCGCCAGCCATCGGTATGGGTCAGGTTGAGGTCTGCGCGCACGCCGCCTTCACCGACCGGTGTGCCGGCGCTACCCAGGAAACGGCGCCAGCCCGCTTCGCCCAGCTCGAGATTGACCTCCGCCTCCGGCTCCAGGGGGGCTGGTTTGGTGATCACATTGACGATGCCGCCGATGGCATCGCTGCCGTAGAGCGAGGTGCCCGGGCCCTTGGTAACCTCGACACCGGCGGCCTGCGGCAGATTGGTCTCGTAGAGGGCGTTGTGATTGTAGAAGCCGGTGGAACGGGTCGGGACGCCATCTTCCAGAAAGAGGTAGACGGCGCCGGTGGTGATTGGATGACGGATGGCGGTGGCGTGGCCTTCGCCGTTGGTGACGTTGATATGTACGCCGGAAATGCGCCCCATGATCTCGCTCGGATGAGCCGGGCGAGTGAACGCGATTGCCTCATCAGAAACGGAGCCGACAGTGGCCGGCGTTTCAGCCTTGGCGGTTTCTTCGCGTGTGCCGGTTACCGAGATCTCGCCGAGATTGATGTCTGCTGCCTGGGCCATTCCGGCCCCGATGGTGAAGGTCGCCAGTGAAAGCCAGCGCAGTATCGTATCGTGTTTCATGAGTTCCCCCGCATGTTGTTCGTTCATCCATTTTTGTTGGTGCATAGATCCCTGTGCCGAGGCACTATCTTAAATGAAATACGTGCCAACCTTGATGTAAGTCAAACATCCCGCAATCAAGGCAGCGGCGATGGCTTACGTGTGTGCCGGTTGCGTGATATCACACACTTGGCTGACTTTTCTTGGCTAAAATGCAACAAGCTGGTCAACGGTTTCGCTGCGCTCTACCCATCCTGCATGGATCATGTTTTGTGCCGATTAGCTTGAGGCGTTGTGCCGGGTGTTCCATTCGGCCAGCGCCTTGTCCAGGTCGCCTGTTGCGCCGATCCAGTGCCAGAAGCGGCGGAAGTCCTGATCGGCCTGCTCCAGGGCGAATTCCATCGTGTGGCGCTTGTCCCTGAGGAAGTGGGCGATGTTGGCTTCGACGGTGTCGATGTAATCCTGGGCCAGGGATTCGGCGGAGGCCTGCTTTTGCCCTTCGTGCAGCAGTATTCCTTCGCGGTAGGCCTTCATGATGCCGAAGTCGGCGCGGCGGGCGAAGCTGGCGGCGACCTGGGCGCGGTCGCGGGTGAGGTGGACGTACCAGGCGTTGTCGCCGTAGGCGGCGTCGAGGCGGCCGAGCATCCAGGAGAGGCGGTTGTCGGCCTCGATGTGCCTGGCGGGGTAGGCGAGGCGATCGGTGCCCAGCAGTTGAACCCGGGTCTCGTGGCCGGCGCTGTAGTTGATGATGTGGCGGCAGGCCTCGATGAAGGTCATCGAGCCGCAGCGGCCGGTGTTGAGGATGAAGATGTTCATGGTGATTGTATCCCCTCACCCTGGCCCTCTCCCTGAGGGAGAGGGGATGGCTGTATTGGGTGGGTGGTGGCTATGAGAGTTTTGTGCCATATGTGGCGATCTGCGCGGTAACGGCTTATTGCGCCGACAATCGCTGCCTTGCGCCGGGCGCGATGGGCCGCGTCGTTGACGGTCCGCCAGGCGCGGGAGTCGTCGCCGAAGTTGTGCTGCATGTTGTCGATGAAGTTTTCGAACAGGGCACGCGTCTGGCCCAGGGCGGTGTCCTGCTGCCACCACTGTTCGGGGGCATTGAACAGTGCGCGCAGCCGCTGGATCTTGTCGGCGATCTCGCGGTGCTTGGTGGCGTACATTTCGTGCAGCCCGGCTTCGACTTCGGCGACGAGGGCGTCGATGTTCTCCTGCTCCGATGTGCCGGCCCCGGGGCCGGTGGCTTCCATCAGACGTTCCATGCTGAACAGCATGACATCGCCGAAATATTGCCGCTCGAATTCACCGGAGAGGTCGACCCTGGTGTCGGCGCGTTCAATGCCGGGGCGGAACTCCGACTGGCCGATGGCCTCCACGGTGCGCTTGTGCAGCATGGGCAGGTTGGCGGATACGAACTTGTCTCCCAGCTCGGCCTTGATGATGCGGCCCAGGGTGGGACCGGCCATGCGTAACTTGAGGGCGGCGAAGGGGATGAACCAGTCGAGACCTTCCGCGGTGAACACGTAGTTGCCGGTGTAGATGGTGCGGGCGGGCTTTACCGTACCCATCAGTTCGGCGTCCTCGTACACGCTGCGGCGGGTGGGGTGTTCGCCGTCGAAGAAGCGCGCCAGCTTGCCCGCGAAGTCGGCAAAGCAGGCGGCGTGGTCGTGCTTGCTTTCCAGCGTGCATGGATAGCGGAAGGCCGCGGCGGCCTTGAAGCCGAACAGCCCGGCCATGTCGTGGTAGGCGGCATCGTCGGCGTGGCGGCCGGCGCCGTGGAAGGTGCAAGGCTGCTGCGGCGCGCAATGCGCCATGTCGGTGAGGAAGGCGGCGACGTCGTCGAGGAAGTTGCCGGCCATGACGGCGGGCGATACCGGCGGGTCGCCGACCACCTTGCCGGTGAGGATGCGCGTCGGCGTCTCGTTGAAGATGCGGTTCAGCGCATTGCAATAGTCGATGGCATAGACTTGCTGCTCGCCGCCGTCCGCGGCGACGTTGACGCGGAATTCCTGGTCGCTGTCGATGAACCAGAACAGGCGCCTGCGGCCGTCGGCCTGGAGGCGGTTCAGCCACAGGTAGGCGATGTTGCGGGTGATGGAGGCGCCCTTGTGGGCATAGATCGTGCCGTCGCCGATGATGCCGGCCAGCGCGGCGCGCGCGTCCTCCGGCAGGGCATCGACCAGCGCCTTTTGTTCGTCCGATCCCAGATGATGGGTTGCGATGCCTTGCTGCGTGATGGATGCGGCGATGGCGCGATGCTGCTCGATGCTGGCGTCGTCGAGGCTGTCCTCGGCCACCAGCACCGACACCTGGCCGGCGTAGGGATAGCGCCGGGTCAGCGTCAGCAGACTGTTCAGGCACTCGGACAGATGGCGCGGCCGGTCGGCGACCGGGATGACGATGACGATGTCGTGGGGTGTCGGGTCGGTCATTGATGAGTCGCTTTCAGCTTCATGAACTATGAAAGGCAGTTTTCTCTCGCCAAGACGCCAAGACGCCAAGATCGCCAAGCAAGCTAAGACTCAGCTTCGTTGAAACGATTGACGGTACGGGTGATTCCCTGCTTCATGAGCGCCTCGCTGAAGTTGAGAAGATATCCCAGCCTTTTGTCAGCAAGACGTAAGTATGTGAGTAGCTGCTTCTTGTGTGCATTGTTAAGTTTCTCGACACATTTAAGCTCGATGATGACTCTTGATTCAACAAAAATGTCGGCCCTAAAACCTTCGTCGAAGGTCAGGCCTTGGTACACGACTGGAATAGGGACCTGTCGTTCCACCCTCAAGCCGCGTTGTCGCAGTTCGTGGGCCAGAAGCACTTCATATACGGACTCCAGCAGGCCCGGCACAATCTCACGATGAATCTGTACTGCGACGTCAACAATCGCTCTCCCAATTTCGTCCTCTGTCATCGTCACCAATCCTTTGGTTGTCCTGGTGTTCTCGGCACCTTGGCGAGATCACCTGTCCTGTTCAGGAAGCCCCAATAACGCTCGCCAAGTCGCCAAGCGCGCCAAGAAAATCCGAACGGCACTTCATTT
>DYFR01000012.1:0-77795 GCA_020725115.1 Thiohalomonas denitrificans | reverse complement strand
GATCTTCGCGTCTTGGCGAGATTACCAGTCTTGTTCAGGAAGACCCGATAACGCTCGCCAAGTCGCCAAGCGCGCCAAGAAAATCCGAACGGCACTTCATTTGCTTTACCTTGGCGATCTTCGCGTCTTGGCGAGATTACCAGTCTTGTTCAGGAAGACCCGATAACGCTTGCCAAGACGCGAAGCCCGCCAGGGAACAGTAATTACAAGGGCCTTCCTGGCGCTCTTGGCGCCTTGGCGAGAATACCTTCCTTTTCAGCGAAAGGCAGCCCACAGCCGCTACCGCCGCGAGGAGTAATTGGGGAACAGGTTCTTGTCGATGACGATGTCGATGAGGTTGATCGCGCCGCGGAGATCGTGGCCGGTGAACAGATCGTCGACATCGGCGGCGGTTTCCACCCGCTTGTAGCCGATGCCATAGGAACGGGCCAGCAGTTCGAAGTCGGGATTGGCGAAGTCGCAGCCGATGAAGCGCTGGTGATACTGCTGATGCTGGTTCTTGCGAATCAGGCCCATGGTGGCGTTGTTGAACAGCACGATGTTGAGCGGGATGTTGTAGTTCACTGCCGTCATGATCTCCATGGCGCACATCTGGAAGCCGCCGTCGCCGAGGATGGCGAAGGTGGGCCTGTGTTCGACGAAGCGCGCGCCGATGGCCGCCGGGATGGCGTGGCCGAGGGAGGAGATGCCGGAGTTGGGGTAGTAGCGGTTGCCGCTGCCGACGTTGAGGAAGTTCTGCGCGAAGATGATGTTGTCGTCGAAGATGACGGCGCCGCGCGGAAAGTGCCGTTCCAGTGCGCGGTAGAAATGCTCCACCAGGGCGAAGCCGGACTGGAAGATGGCATAGTCGCTGGTGACCGCGGCCTTGGAGCGCTCGATCTCGGCGTGCAGTCGCTCGAAGCTGGCCGCCTCGCCCTCCCGTCCGTCGAGCTGGGTCAGCACGCCGTCCAGCACCACCTTGATGTCGCCGTGGATGGCGAGATCGGCGGGGAACACCTTCTCCAACTGTGTCGGATCAAGGTCTACCTGCACCACCTTCTTGCCGTTGAGCAGGGTCTGATCCCACAGGTAGCTGGTGCGTTCGTTGAAGCTGGCGCCGAGGAAGATGAGCAGGTCGGCGTTGTCGACGATGTACTTGTAGGCGTGGCCGCTGGAGGTGACGCCGAGACTGCCCAGGGCCAGGGGCGACTGCTCGCTGATTACGCCCTTGGCCTTGAGGCTGGTGGTGACGGGGATGTTGAGCAGCGCCGACAGTTGTTCCACTTCGCCCTGCGCGCCGGAACGCAGGCAACCGTAGCCGGCGATGATCACCGGATGGCGGGCGGCGAGGATCAGCTCGGCCAGGGCCTGGGCGGGCTGGGCGCAGTCGCGCTGTGAGCGGGTGTGGCGGCAACTGTGGATGTTGTCGAGGATGGCGGCGTCCACCATCTCCTTCTGCACGTTGTAGGGGAAGCTGAGCAGCACCGGGCCGGGTTGATCGGATAGCAGGATCTTGGTTGCCTGATTGAGCACGTTTTCCAGGTAGTCGGTGCGTTCGACGATCTTGTTGTAGCGCGTGATGCCCTTGAACAGCGACACCTGATCGATGCTGCCGCCCTCGCCGGAGCTTTCCTGCAGGCCGCCCTTGCCGAAGATGTGGGTCGAGGTCTCGCCGGTGAGCACCAGTACCGGCAGCTTGTCGGCAAAGGCATTGGCGATGCCGGTGACCAGATTGGTGGCGCCGGGACCGGCAGTGGTGATGCAGGCGCCGATACGGCCCGAGGCGCGGGCATAGCCGCCGGCCATGAAGGCCGCGCCCTGCTCGTGCTTGACCAGCACGCTCTCGATGGACGAGTCGTACAGGCTGTCGTAGACCGGCAGGATATGTGCGCCCGGCATCCCGAAGATATGCTCGATACCGAGGCGTTCCAGATACCGCACGATTAATTCGCTTACAGCTATCGTCATGCGTTTACATCATCGTCAGGTGTCCCCCGGGCAGGGACAGGGCGTGGTCAGCTGAATGGATTCTGTTAGCGGAGTTTACCCGAATCTGCCGCCGGCGATGAGTCTCGGCAGGCCATTTCCGGGCAAAGAAAAACGGGGCCTTGCGGCCCCGTTCAAGGAAGTCACCATGCTTCGCTGCGTTAGCCGAAGATGTCGTTGGTGATGTTGGCGAACCAGCCGTGGGCGTAGTGTGCCTCGCGCCGCAGGGCTTCGGCGCTGGCATCGGACGGTGTGACACCACCGGCACCCTTGACCGCGATGATCTCGTTCTTGGCCTCGTCGAAGGTGTAGACGATGCTGACCGAGATACCGTGGTCGTCTCCCACGACGCTGTAGCAGGTGTTCATGTAGGAGGGGAAGCCCGGCTCGCGGCCGGCCAGCAGATCCACCACCGCCGCGGCACAGACCTTGGCCTGCACGTTGGCGCTGTAGCCTGATTTCGGCATGCCGGCGGCATTGCTGGCATCACCCAGCACATGGATGTTGGCGTGGATCTTGGACTCGAAGGTCTTCTTGTTGATCGGACACCAGTCACCCTCGGTCAGTCCGGCGTCGAAGGCCAGCTTGCCGGCCTTCTGCGGCGGGATGACGTTGATTACATCGGCCTTGATCTTCTCCACCGCAGCCTGCACGGCCATGCCCTTGGCATCGACGCCTTCGACCTTGCCGCCCTGTGCCGCCGGTACCCATTCGATCAGGCTGTTGGACGTGCCGTAACCGTAGTGTTTCTTCCAGCCGGCGATGAACAGACCCTGCTTGGCGAACTTGTCACCGGCATCCAGGATCAGCACCTTGGATTTCGGCTTGTGCTTCTTCAGGTAGTTGGCGATCAGGCTGGCGCGCTCGTAGGGGCCGGGTGGGCAGCGGAAGGCGCCGGACGGGGTGGCGATGACCACGGTGCCGCCGTTCTTCATGTCGAGCAGTTGCTTGTGCAGGGTGACCGTCTGCGCACCAGCCTTCCAGGCGTGCGGGATGATCTCGGCCGCTTCGGCGCTGTGACCTTCGATGGCGCCCCACTTGAAGTCGATACCAGGGGAGACGATGGCACGGTCATAGGAGAAGGTGGCGCCGCTCTTGGTGACGATCTTGCGTGCTGCGGCATCGATCTGCGTGACGGTGTCATGCACCACGCGCACGCCGTGACGGCGCAGGCCATCGTAGCCGAAGGTGATGGAGTCGAGATTGCGATCGCCGCCCAGCACTTCGTTGCTCATGAAGCAGGTGTAGTACTTGGCATTGGCCTCGATCAGCGTGACCTCGATGGAGGGGTCGAACATGCGCAGGTACTTGGCTGCCGTCGCGCCGCCGGGGCCGCCGCCGACTACCACTACCTTGCCGCCGCCACCGCTGCGGCCCATGCCGCCGGCGCAGCCGACGAGAGTGCCGGCAGCCACTGCACCACCGGAGAGTTTGATGAAATTACGACGTGAAATCATTGTGTGTTCCCCCTGATTCTTATTGCTGGCTTCCGTAGAAATGGATTAAGGACTCGATGCTGGACTTGTCGGTCTCCTTGAGCATCTCGTTAACCTTTTTCTTCATGTCCTTTTCCATCTCGCGTTCGCCGCTGAGGAAATCATCCATCGAGAAGGTGAGGTACATCATGGACTGGCCGGCCAGGATACCGCCTACATCAGGCTTGCGACCGTCTTCCTCGTGACACTTTTCGCAATACTTGTCGTGCAGACGCTTGCCCTGATTGAGCTTGGTCTTGTCGAAGCCCTGCTTCATCGGAATCAGCTTTTGCTGGGCAAAGTAGTCACCCATCAGCGCGATCTCTTCATCGGAGTAGCCCTTGGCCACACGATCCATCACGGTGGCCTTGCGCGCACCGCTCTTGAACGCCTTCATGGTCTCCACGAAGTATTCCGCCGGCGCAGCAGCGAGACTCGGAATCACTGCGACGCTGGAACCGTTGGTGCCATGACAGGCGGCACAGGTGCCGGCCAGCATGGCGGCCGACGGCGTGGCGGCCATGCTGGTGGCGCTCAGGGCGAGGCCTCCGGCAAGGACCATGTTCTGTAATAGTTTTGTTGACCCCATTCTCAACATCCTCCTTTGCTTCGATTGTTTTTCATTGTCGGCGTACGCTTACGCCCACTGCCTCTTCACTATACATATACAGCAGAAAAATCAAAGCCCCATTTTCAGTGCAAGTAAGATTGCTGCGGCTGTCTGTGCAATATCGTGATCAATGCCTGTTTGGCGTGAAAGCTTATTAGTGGATAGTGATATATGCGTGAGTTTTGCAGTGCAATGCACATGAAGCAGACGTGTGACGTGATGTTGCAGGGATGAATCCTTGCGAGGGCATGCCCCGCTCAGTAGACCATGGTGATGGTGGTTTGCCGTTCGGCGATGGCGGCCGTGCCGGCGCTGCTTTCGTCCGATGGTGGCTTCGGACTTCCTGTCCTCTCGCCACATAAGGCCTTCCATGGCCAAAAATCGGGCTCCCATCAGATATTATCGTTCCCATGCTTCGCGTGGGAGCGATGCGTGGGAGGGGCGAGTAGTTGCGATGACGGAAAAAAAAGCCCCGCACGAAGCGGGGCAGTAAGCCTCATTGAAAAGGCTTGTTGTTATTTGTTGGCGATGTCTTCCAGCTTGCTGGCGCGGATCATCTGCCCGTCGAGGGCGGCGTCCTTGGCGTTGCGGCCGAAGGCCACGGCCATCAGGGTGGAGTAGTACACCACCGGGATGTTGAACTTGGTGCCGTAGGTCTTGTTGATGTGACCCTGGTACACCTCGACGTTCATCTGGCACACCGGGCAGGGGGTGACGATCATGTCGGCACCGCCGTCGTAGGCGGCCTCGATGATGTCCTTCACCAGCGCCTGGCTCTTCTCCGGCTCGGAGAACATCAGGGCGCCGCCGCAGCAGGAGGCCTTCTTCTCGTAGTTCTCCACCGGGGCCGCGCCGACGGTTTCGATCATCTTGTCGAGGTACTTGGGATTCTCGTAGGACTCGCCGTCGATGCCGAAGGGACGGTTGGTCTGGCAGCCGACGTAGCCGGCGATCTTCAGGCCGTCCAGCGGCTTCTTCACCTTGGACTGGATCTCGCCGTAGCCGATATCCTCGATCAGGACCTCGACCATGTGACGGGTCTTGGGCATGGCACCCTCGATCTTGATGCCGATTTCGCCCAGGGCGGCGTCGATGCCGCTCTTGACCTTGCTGTCGTGCTCGATGCGCTCCTTGGCTTCGCGGGTGGCGAGCCAGCAGGCGGCGCAGGTGGCGACGATGTCCTGCTGGCCGTGGGCCTGCTGGGACAGGGCGATGTTGCGCGCCGACAGGCTGATGCGCGGCAGTTCGCCGCCGCCGCCGTAGCCGATGGAGGCGGCACAGCAGTTCCAGTCCGGGATCTCGTTGAGCTGGATGTCCAGTTCTTCGCAGATGGTCTGCGTCGACTTCTGGTAATTGACCGACGATGCCTTCGATTGGGAAGAACAGCCGGGATAGAAGGAATATTCTCGCTTCGCCATGGGATGTCTCCTCAACCTTTGTAATCTTTGATCTGGGCTTCTTCGATCTCGAAGGCCTTCTTCAGCATCTTCTGCAGGCCGCTCTTGTCCTTGATGCTGTGGCCACCAAGGATTTCCAGCGGGTTGAGCCGGCCGGTCTTGAGCATGCCGAGACCGACGTCCTGCATCTTCAGCGCGGTCTTGATGCCCGGGCCGATGCCGTTCATGAAGTACAGCGCCAGGCCCAGCTTCAGCTCGTTGACGCGGCCGGTCTTGGTCAGGTTGTTCCAGAACAGCTGCGAGAACTTGGCCGTGGGCTGGTTCTTCGGCTGCAGGCCGAGACGCTTCGCGTAGGTGGCCAGGCCGTGCATGATGTGGGTGATCGGCAGGCCGCGCGGGCAGCGCGCGATGCAGTTGTAGCAGGAGGTGCACATCCACATGGAGCTGGAGGACAGCACGTCCTCGCGCTTGCCGGCGCGGATCATCATGAAGATTTCCTGGGGCGGATGCTCCCAGTGCGGACCGAGCGGGCAGGAGCCCGAGCAGACGCCGCACTGCATGCACATCTTGACCCAGTGGCCTTCCTCGACGTTCGCCTCGACTTCCTTGAGGAAGCTGCTGCGGTACTTCTCGACCATCGCCTGATTCATGTCGCTCATCGTGGTCTCCTTAGAACTTGAAGGGGCTCATGCCGATCTCGCCGATCAGCTTTTCCATATCGTTGATGATCTGCGGGATGCGCTGGATGTCGGCAATGGACACCTCGTAGGTCTGCACGCGCTCCTTCTCCAGATTGAGCTGGGTCAACGTGTCGTCGATCTTGCTCATGCGGATATGGGCGATTTCAGAACCCTTCACGAAGTGGCACTGGTAGTTGTCACCCTTCTGGCAGCCCATCAGCATCACGCCGTCGTAGCCGCTGTTCAGGGCGTCGGTGATCCAGATGGTGTTCACCGAGCCGAGGCAGCGTACCGGGATGATACGGGCGTAGGCGCTGTATTCCTGACGGGTCATGCCGGCCATGTCCAGCGCCGGGTAGGCGTCGTTCTCGCAGGCCAGCACCAGCAGGCGCGGCTTCTCGGAGAACTCGTCCGGCATGTCGACGGCCTTGAGCTGCTGGCCGACGGTTTCCACCGAGTAGTTCTCGAAGGAGATGACGCGCACCGGGCAGGCGCCCATGCAGGTGCCGCAACGGCGGCAGCGGGCCTCGTTGTACTGCGGATAGCCCTTGTCGTCCTCGTTGATGGCGCCGAACGGGCATTCCACGGTGCAGCGCTTGCACTGGGTGCAGCCTTCCTTGCGGAAGCTGGGGAAGGACAGGTCGCCGGAACGCGGGTGGGCGGCACGACCGATGGCGGCGTTCTCGCAGGCCTGAATCGCCTTCAGCGTGGCGCCGGTGGCGTCCTCGATGGCCTGGTGCGCATCCATCGGGCGGCGCACCGGGCCGGCGGTGTAGATGCCGGTGCGGCGCGTCTCGTAGGGGAAGCAGATGAAGTGCGAGTCGGTGAAGCCGTGCTTGAGGTGCGGCACGTCCGTACCCTGGCGGTACATCAGGTTGAGGATGGACGGCGGCGCCTTTTCCACCTCGGCCTTGAGCTTCTCCACCAGTTCGGCGTTGCCGTCCTTCTCGGCCATTTCCAGGTCGAGCTTCACGTAGGGGTTGGGGCCGCTGTTGGGCACCATGCCGGTGGCCAACACCACGATGTCGGCATCGATGCTGGTGTCTTCGGCCAGGATCCTGTCGTTGTAGTTGACCTTCAGGCCCTTGCCTGCGGCTTCGACTGCGCTCACCTTGCCCTTGGAGAAGGTGACGCCGGCCTCCTGGCCGCCACGGTAGACGTCTTCACCGTCGGCACCGGGGGTACGCAGGTCGTCGAAGATCACCGTGGCGTCGCCGCCGGCTTCCTTGACGTAGCGCGCCTGCTTGATGGAGGTCATGCAGCAGTGGCCGGAGCAGTAGGGCAGGTGGCCCGGCTGCTCGGAACGCTGGCCGGCGCACTGCACGAACACCACATTTTTCGCCTCGGAGCCGTCAGCCTTCTTGATGGCGCCGCCATTGGCCTTGACCATCTTTTCGAAGGCCAGCTGGTCCATCACGTCCGGGCTCTTGCCGCCGCCCAGCTCAGGCAGCTTGCTCATGTCGTACGGGGTGAAGCCGGTGGCCTGGATGATGGCGCCGACGGTCACGTCCTTGGAGGCACCGCTCTCGGTGGCCAGGGACACGGTGAAGCGGCCCGGCGCGCCGTCGGTCTTGGTGACCGAGGTATTGAGGTGGACGGTGATGTTGCCGTTGGCATTGACCGCTTCCACCATCGCACCGGTGGTGTTGTCCGCCAGCACGTTGTAGGGAGCCTTGTCCGGATACTTCTTGTACATCTCGCCGGCAACACCGCCCAGCTGGCCGGTCTTCTCCACCAGATCGACCTTGTAGCCGGTCTTGGCTGCTTCCAGGGCCGCGGTCATGCCGGAGATGCCGCCGCCGACCACCAGCAGGTGGCGGGTGAGGCCCTGCTCACCGGAGGCTTCCGGCATCTTCTGGTATTTGGTTTCGGCGCAGGCCATGCGCACATAGTCGTCGGCCATTTCCTGGGTGGTCTCGCGTGCCTCGTCGGTGTCGGGACGGACCCAGATGACGCCTTCGCGCAGGTTGGCGCGGGAGATGCACACGCCGTCGAAGCTGAAGGCTTCGGTCTTGGCGCGGCGCGAGCAGGCGGCGATGACGACGTGGTTGACGCCTTCGTTGGCGATGTCGTCCTGAATCATCTTCACGCCTTCGGCGTTGCACAGGAACTCGTGTTCCCTGGCAACGGCGGCCTTGCCTTCGCGCTTGGCGACGCTGGCCAGCTGGGCGGTGTCGACGCGATCGCCGATGCCGCAGCCCTGGCAGATATAGGCTCCAATCTTCATGTCAGCCACTGTTTAACCCTCCTGACCTGCAACTCGAGTGACCACCTGGATGGCGCGCAGGGCGGCGGCGGTGGCGTTCTGCGCGGCACGGTTCACGTCCAGCGCATCGGACGAGCAGCCGGCACCGTAGATGCCGCTGTCGCCGTCGAGCTCGATGAAGTTGTGTTCGTTGATGTTGATGCCCGCGGGGAACACGCCGGCCGGTACCGTGGACTCCATGCCGGTAGCCAGCACCACCAGGTCGTGCTCGTTGCGGTAACGGTTGTAGCCTTCGGTATCGACGCCGTTGAGCAGCACGTTGCCGTCGCTGCCGGCGGTGATGTTGGCCACCTTGGATTTGACGAAGGTGACGTTGGTGTCTTCCTTCACCTTGCGGTGGAAGTCATCGATGCGGTCGATGGCACGGATGTCGATGTAGTACACCGTCGACTTGCAGGCATCGCCCAGCTGCTCTTTCACATAGGTGGTCTGCTTCAGGGTGGCCATGCAGCAGATGCGCGAGCAGTGCTTGAGGTGATTCTGGTCACGGGAGCCGGCGCACTGGATGAAGGCGATGTTCTGCGGCGTCTTGCCGTCGGACGGACGCACGATCTTGCCGCCGGTGGGGCCGAACGGGTCCAGCATGCGCTCGAACTCGACATTGGTAATGACGTTGTCGTAGCGGTCGTAGCCGTAAGGCTGAATCCTGGCGGCATCGTACGGCTTCCAGCCGGTGGCCCAGACCACGGCGCCGACATTGAGGCTCAGGTTCTGCTCGGCCATTTCCAGGTCCACGGCGCCGTACTTGCAGGCGGCCTTGGCCTTGGCGCCATCATCGGTAGCGGCGATGCGCGGGTCGATGACGAAGCGCTGCGGGTAGGCCATGTTGGACACCAGATAGGCGCCCTTGCGTTTCTTCAGGCCGTAGTTGAACTCATCGTCGAACTCGGCGCTGACGGCCTTCTCGCACTCGCCGCAGGCGGTGCAGTTTTCGTTGACGTAGCGCGGGGCGACCTTGACGCTGACGGTGAAATTGCCCGCCTCACCGCTGATCTGGGTGACTTCCGCCATGGTCAGCAGGCGCACGTTCTTGTTGGCCTTGAGGCGGCGGTACTGGATTTCCAGGCCGCAGCTGGGCACGCACAGTTTGGGGAAGTATTTGTGCAGCTGGCTGACGCGGCCACCGACGCTGGGCGACTTCTCCAGCAGGATTACCTGCTTGCCGCACTCGGCTGCCTCCAGGGCCGCCGTCAGGCCGCTGATGCCGCCACCCACGACCAGTATGGTCTGGTTGGTTGCGATTACCTCAGACATTGAATTTCCTCCATCAACGGATGCATGCGAATTCTGCGCCGCGTGGCTATCGTGGTCCGCAAGAGTAGGACGCGAAACGCCACGGGGAAATAGTCCTTTTTGAATAGGAACGACAAGATACCTGCTCTCCATGGGAAATTACACATAAGAAACATCGAATTTTCCGATAAGCGAATAGATAGATTGAATGTATTGCTTAATGTCGCCGCTCGGCGCATCCCTGCGTCTTACCCCTGCGGGGTCAGCCTGCGGCGGGTTGTGCCGCTGGGTTTATTTACTTAAGCTTTTTAATCAGGAATACCCCATGACCATATATTGATAGCCAGGAGCCGGCAGTGGCCGAAATCACCCCCGAAGAGCATTACATCACCGATGAGCCCTATTACGAGGCCGGCGGCAGCGAGATCGAAATTTTCGAGGCTGCCTGGCGCAACCGCCTGCCCCTGCTGCTGAAAGGCCCTACCGGCTGTGGCAAGACCCGCTTCATGGAGTACATGGCCTGGCGCCTGCAACGGCCCCTGATCACCGTGTCCTGTCACGACGACCTTACCGCCTCCGACCTGGTGGGGCGTTACCTGGTCAAGGGCGGCGAGACGGTGTGGGTGGACGGGCCGCTGGCGCGGGCGGTGCGCGCCGGCGCCATCTGCTACCTGGACGAGATCGTCGAGGCGCGCAAGGACACCATGGTGGTGATCCACCCGCTGGCCGACGATCGCCGCGTGCTGCCGATGGAGAAGCTGGGCACCCTGCTGCAGGCCGGCCCCGAATTCTGTCTTGCCGTGTCCTATAACCCCGGCTACCAGAGCGTGATCAAGGATCTCAAGCAGAGCACGCGCCAGCGTTTCGTGGCACTGGAGTTCGATTACCCCGGCGCGGAACTGGAGGCGCGCATCGTCGCCACCGAGGCCGGGGTCGATGTTGCCGTGGCGCAGACCCTGGTGAAGTTCGCCCACATGACGCGCAACCTCAAGGGCAACGGCCTGGAGGAAGGCGCCAGCACCCGCCTGCTGGTGCATGCCGGCAAGCTCATCGCCAGCGGGGTTCCCGCCGTCACCGCCTGCGCCAGCGCCATTGCCCAGGCCCTCACCGACGATCCGGAGATGCTCACGGCGATCAACGAACTGTCGGCGTCGCTGTTTTGATGGAGATGAAAAATCCAACGCAGAGGCGCAGAGGCGCAGAGAATACGAAGAGTTTTGCTGTGTTCGGCGAATCCTGTGGAAACCCGGCTTGCCGGGCGATTGCGGCATTCGGACCGGCTCCATCGCCCGGCAAGCCGGACTCTCACAAGATATATACACCTCTGCGTTCTCTGCGCCTCTGCGCCTCTGCGTTGAGTCTTTCGCCGTGCTGACCCCCGACGACATCACGGCCCGGCTCGACGAGTATCTGGAGACGGAGTTCAGCTTCATCCGCAGTGATGAGCTGGCGCTGCTGCTGCTGGTGCTGGCGCCAGCCGAGCAGGCGTTCGTGCTGGACTGGACACGGCGCATCGCCAGTACCAACACCGAGATTGCCCATCAGTTCGCGCGCCGTGCGCCGCAGGCGCTGGCCGTGCAGGAGCCGCGGGTAATCGAGGCCTGGGCGTTGCATGCCATGGACGTCTATGACCGGGCCGGGCTGCGTCCGGCGCTGGAGGTAATACACGATGTCGAACAGTTCGTGCAGCGTAGTCACGAACGCAGTGCGGGCGCACTGTTCGACGAGGTGAGCGGGGTGTTGCTGCACTTTGTTCATGGTCTCGCCGGACGGCCGCTGAAGCTGGCCCTGGACGACAGCGCCTGGACCGACAGCGAAACCCTGTTCCTGCCGGCACTGCTGGCGCGATTGCCGACGGTGGAAGAGAACTTCCGCCTGTACAAGACGCTGGTGGTGATGCAGTGGGCGCAGATCCACTATGGCACGCTGCGCGCCGCCGTCGGCACCGACTTTTCCGTCTGGCCTGATCCGGTGCGTGCGCTGCACCTGTTCACGACACTGGAAACCGTACGATTGGAAGCGTGCATCTCACGCGAACTGCCGGGCCTGGGGCGCGAGCTGCAACAGATCAGGCTACGGCTGGGTGCAGCCACGCTGCCGCAGTCCTGGCAGGCAGTGCTGCCGCAGTTGCAGTCCGTCACGGCGTGCGCCGCCGACAGCCTGACGCTGCTGCCGAAGATTTATGACACCGAGTCTCCACCGCTGCCGGGTTACCAATGTGAATTGAATCTGGCGGCGGTGACGGCCTGCATGCAGGCGCGCATCAAGCGCGAGAAAATGCTGTTTCGTGTGCGCCTGGCACAGTGGCTGGAGGAACAACGGCAGATGCCTGCTGTGCGTGAGGGTGCAGCGCCACGTGCGGCGGCACAACCAGTGCCGGATACGCAGCAACCGGAGGGGCAACATTTTGAGCTGACTCTGAACGATGTTCCGTTGTCGCCGCCGGAGACGCTCACCCGCCTGATCACCTCCATCGTGCTTGATTTGGGTGAAATCCCGGATGAATACCTGGTACCGGCCGGCCCCGGCGAATATGACCCGGCGCTGTTCACCGAACAGACTCCCGATCCGGATGCCATGTGGCAGGGCACCTACCACGAGATCGGTGCCACCTATTACAACGAATGGGATCATGGCCGGCAGCATTACCGCAAGAACTGGTGCGTAATGCGCGAGAAGGATGTGGCGCCGGTATACGATGATTTTATTGCCACCAGTCTGGCCCGTTACAGCGGGCTGGTGGCGCACCTGCGGCGCAGTTTCGAGGCGATGCGCGACGAGGAGCGCATGCTCAAGCGGCAGGCCTGGGGTGACGGCGTCGACATCGATGCACTGGTGGAGGCGCTGGCCGATGCGCGCGACGGCAGCGAGATGAGCGACCGGCTATTCACCCGTCTGCATCGCGTCGAGCGCGATATCGCGGTGGCCTTCATGGTGGACATGAGCGGCTCCACCCGCGGCTGGGTCAACGACGCCGAACGGGAATCGCTGCTGCTGCTGTGCGAGGCGCTGGAGGCGCTGGGTGATCGCTATGCCATCTATGGTTTTTCCGGCATCACGCGCAAGCGTTGCGAGCTGTATCGCATCAAGCGCTTCGACGAGCAATACGGCAGCGAGGTGCGGGCGCGCATCAGCGGCATCCGGCCGCAGGACTATACCCGCATGGGTTTTGCCATTCGCCACCTGACCCATCTGCTCAACGAGACCGAGGCGCGCACCCGCCTGCTCATCACGCTGTCCGACGGCAAGCCCGATGACTACAGCGACTACCGTGGCGTGTATGGCATCGAGGACACGCGTCGTGCCCTGATCGAGGCCCGCCGCAGCGGCATCCATCCCTTCTGCATCACCATCGATGAACACGGCGCGGAATATCTGCCGCACATGTACGGCCCGGTGAACTATGCGGTGGTGAGCGAGGTGCGCCAGCTGCCGTTCAGGGTGGCGGACATCTATCGTCGATTGACTACCTGAAGGCGGGCCCTAATCGTCCTCCGCGCGCTGCACCTGATTGCGCCCCGCCCCTTTTGCCTGGTACAGGGCCGCATCGGCGCGCCCGATCAGTTCGTCGGCAGTTTCGCCGCTGCGCAGCTGCGCCACACCCATGCTGACGGTGACATTGATCTTGTCGCGGCCATAGAGCACCGACTGCGTCGTGATGGACAGACGGATGCTCTCGGCGCTGGTCATGGCACGCTCGATGGGGCAGTCGTCGAGCAGGATCAGAAACTCTTCTCCGCCCCAGCGGCACACGGTGTCGCCATCGCGCACATGCTGCCGCATCACGGAGACGATGCGCTGGATGACGATATCACCGCCCAGGTGGCCGTAGGTGTCGTTGACCTGCTTGAAGTGATCGATGTCGAGCAGGATGAGGCAGACGGGGCGCGGCTGGCGCTTGAAGCTGCGCGTGATATGGTCGAAGACAATATCGAATACCTGCCGGTTGGCGGCGCCGGTCAGCTTGTCGGTGGTGGCCATCTCCTCCAGGCGGCGTTGATAGCCACTGATGGTGATATATGCCGCCAGCAGCACCAGTGCCGTGATGCTGAGCGAAACCACGATATTGATGATCAGGGTGGTGTGGAGGCGGGTGGTGTCGGGGCCGGACTCCTGTTCGACCAGCAGATACCAGTCGAATTCCGGCACCAGGCGGCTGTTCACGAAAACCGTGGTGTCATTGTCGCGCTCGTAGCTGACGGATGCGCTGGGATTGGTCAGGATGTTGACGGCGCGCTGCGCCAGACCGGGTCTCTGGTGGATGCTGTCACTGCCGGAGAAGCCGCTGCCGTGCAGGGTGACGTGACCTTCGCGATCGACAAAGTAGATGAGACGGCCATAGCGCCGCTGGTAGCTTTCGATCAGTCGGGCAACCGAATCGACCGAGAGCCCGACGCCCGTGACACCGATGAGGCCGCCCTGATTGTCGAGCACCCGGTAGTTGATGAAGATGCTCATCCGCGTGCTGTCGGCGGTGTCGATATCGACATTGATTTCATATGGCGCCTTGAGTTCGCGCATGCGGAAGTACCAGCTGTCCGCCGGGTCGGCACGGTCAACTGTCTTGAGCACCCCGTCGAGATGATAGTAGCGGCGTGTCTTCTCGGAGACGAAGAAGGCGGTGACGGTATCGTAACGGTGCTGTATTTCCCGCAGGTACTCCTGGATGCGATTCGTCTCCCGCTCTCCGTCGATCACCCAGTCGCGTACAAAGGTATCGCGTGCCATCAGCGAGGAGATGAGCACCGGCGTGAGCAGGTCGCGCTGGATTTCGGAGTAAATATTGTCGCTGGTGAGCGGCAGCGCTTCCTCGCTGATCTGGCGGGACAGCGAATCGCGCGCGACAAAGTAACTGATGAAGGTGGTGGCAAGAAAGCCAAGCGCCAGCAGGGCAGTCAGGATGGCTACGTAGTAAAACTTGTTGTCTTTCATTTTGAATCCGGTGCCCTGACATCCAGAAGATGGATGGGATTTTATCATGCCGCGGCGGGGTGGACGGTGCTGCCGCGGCAGCAAGAAAGCAAAAGATTGTTCAAATGCCGCCGAATTTGCGCCGGAACTGTTCAAATGCCGCCGCCGGGAGCGGCCTGGCGTAGTGGTAGCCCTGCACCTTGCTGCAACCGATGCCGGTGAGAAAGCTTTCCTGCGCCGCGGTTTCGACGCCTTCGGCCACGGTCTCCATGCCGAGGTTGCGCGCCAGGCCGATGATGGCCTCGGCGATGGCACAATCGTTGGCATCGCCGGGAATGTCGCGCACGAAGGTGCGATCGATCTTGAGGTCGTCGATGGGCAGCTGCTTGAGATAGGCCAGCGACGAGTAGCCGGTGCCGAAATCGTCGATGGCGATGCGGATGCCGTGGTCGCGCAGGCGGTCGAGCACATGGCGGCAGGAGTTGATGTCGCGCATCAGCACGTTTTCGGTCAGTTCCACTTGCAGGTGGCGGCCGTCGACCTCGTTCGCGCGCAGCAGTTCGAACAGCATGTCGGCGAAACCGGGATGAAACAGCTGTATGCCGGAGGCATTGATGGAGATGTAGTCGGGGGCAATGCCGTGGTCACGCCAGCGAACGAACTGGGCGATGGCCTCGTGGGCCACCCAGGCACCCAGTGGCAGGATCAGCTTGCTTTCTTCCGCCAGGGCGATGAATTGATCGGGCGGGATCATGCCGCGCTCCGGGTGCGGCCAGCGTGCCAGCGCTTCGACGGCAATGATGCGGTGCTGGCGCAGGTCGATGATCGGCTGATAGTGCAGCAGCAGCTGGCCTTCGCGCACGGCCAGACGCAGGGAGTTTTCCAGTGACAGCCTTTCATCGGCGGCCTCGGATAGTTCCTGGCTGAACTTGCGGTAACCATCGCGGCCGGAATCCTTTACCCGGTACATGGCCGTGTCGGCATTCTTCAGCAGGGTCACCGCATCCAGACCATCTTCCGGGTAGAGCGTGATACCGATGCTGCAGCCCACATGCAGTTCGGTGTCATGGAGCCGGAAAGGCTGGCGCATCGCCACAACGATCTTGTTGGCCAGGGCAGTGGCTTCACCGGGGATGTGCAGTCCCTCCAGCAGCACCACGAACTCGTCACCGCCGAGGCGGGCGATGGTGTCGGCCTTGCGCACCAGGCCGCGCAGGCGCCGTGCCACCTCGATGAGCAGGCGATCGCCGAACTGGTGGCCGAGGCTGTCGTTGATGGTCTTGAAGCGATCCAGGTCGATGAACAGCAGACCGAAGATATCGTGATCGCGCGCGGCCCGCTCGATGGCGTGCTCCAGCCGGGCGGTGAACAGCAGACGGTTGGGCAGCTCGGTGAGCGGGTCGTGATGAGCGAGGAAATCGAGCCGGGTCTGGGTTTCCTTGATCGATGTGATGTCGGTGACGATGGTGATGTAGTGGCTGATGTTGCCTGCGGCATCGTATACCGCGTTGATGGCGAGCAGCAGCGGAATGATGCTTCCGTCTCCGGCCCGGTCGAGAATCTCCCCCTGCCAGAAACCCTGTTGTTCCAGAGACTGGCGCAACATGGCGTAGAACTCGGCATCATGGCGCCCGGACTGGAGTATTTTTGGCGTGTTGCCGAGCAGCTCTGCCGCACTGTAGCCGGTGATGCGGCAGAAGGCGTCATTGACTTCCAGGTAGCGTGCCTGTGCGTCGGTGATGGCGATGCCTTCGGTAGTGTTGGCAAATACCTTGGCGTAGATCTGCAGGCTGGCCTCGGTCATTTTCTGCCGCGTGATGTCGAAGCAGAGGAATACCTTCTTGACCTTGTTGTGCTGCGCGTCGTGGATATCCGAGGCCACGACCTGCAGGTGGCGGCCGCCGAACTCGAATTCGCATTCATGCAGCATCCCTTGCGCCATGCCGGCCTGCATGCTGTCGCTGCACACGCATACCGCCGCGAGGGGCTGGCCGATGAGCCCGGCGTAGTCGCGGCCCTGAAGCAGCCATTCGCGCGCCTGGCGGTTGCAGTCGTCGATCGTGCCGTCATCATTCAGCACCACCACCGCGGCATCCATGGAGTCGAAGATGGCACGGATCTCCTGCTTCGCCACGTCGAGCTGCTGATTGGTGTCGTTGAGGTGGGCCAGCACCTGACCGAAGGATTCGGTGACGATGCCGATGGGGTCGAGGTCGATGAGGGTCTTGTCGTCCAGTTCCTCGGCGCGCAGCGGCAGCGTGCCGATCAGGGTGAGCATCTGATCGACCTTGGCGCGGATATAACCTATCGCCTTGAGGTACTCGGCCTGGTGGTTCACGTCGTCGTCCTTTCTCAGCGTTTGGCGCTGACACGAATGCGGTAGCCCGCATCCACCCGGCTGACCTCGGCCACATAGCCCATCTTGCTCACGGCGTCCGGGATGGTGGCGGTGGCCTGGCGATCATCGGTGGTGACGACGATCTCGGTATTGCCTTCGCGTACCGCCGCGGCGTGCTGGTTGAGTTCCTTCAGCGTCAGCAGCAGGCAGGAGGGGCAGATCTGGCCGCTGATGTCGAGGTGGATGCTGTTCACCTTTTCCATGGCATGCTCCTAACGGATAACGAAACGGACGAGCAGTCTGCTGCCGATCCAGGCGCCGGGCAGGATGCCGAGCAGGAACAGCAGGCTTTGCACTGCGAGGATAGGCACACCGCCCCACAGGTGCCAGATGTTGCAGCCGGGCACCATGCGCGCCGCGGCGCCGAGCAGCATCCCGCCGAGCAGGGCGGAGGCATAGTGGCGCGGCGGAATGCGCCAGTGCAGGCGCCACTCTTTGACCAGTAGCGCCGATACGGCAGCGCCGAGGATGATGCCGATGATGAGCGGGTACTGGATGGCGGCGATGGCATCCAGTTGCGGGCCGGCGCCGCCGCTCACCGGCGTGTTGGCGAAAGGGGGCGTGTAGTTGAGCCCCTGGGCCTGGAAATAGGCCAGCCCCGCCACGTGTTCCGGCCAGACCAGGGCCTCCAGCGTGGCGCCCAGTTTGGCGTAGGAGGTGGTGATGCCGAGCGGCATGCCGATGAACAGCCAGGAGACGAAACCGAGTGCGGCCAGGATCAGCGCCGCCTGCCAGGGCGGGATGTGTCCCGTGGCATAGCCGGGACGGGTGAGCAGGCCGCGGCGCTGGCTGCGGTAGAGGTACAGGGCGCCCAGGGCGCCCAGGGCGGCCAGCGGCAGAACCAGCGCCGCCGGCGCAACATTCAGCCACTGCGGCAGGGTGATGGCCGGGCCGAAGGCAGTGGCGCGGGCGAAGGCGCTCCACCACGGGTGCCATTCGGCATACAGGGCCGAACCGGCCAGCAGGCCGAGGAAGGCCACGGCGGCCACCACACTGCCGGCGCCCAGCTTGTACAGCGTGCCGACCACGCAGCCGCCGGCCAGTACCATGCCGATGCCGAACAGCACGCCGCCGATGAGGGTGGCCAGCGAGCCGGGGCCGAGCAGGGGGAAGGGGTAGGGGCCGAGCAGGCCGGCGGCACGGCCCAGTTCGAAGGCCGGCGCACTCACCACCACCAGCAGCACCAGCATGCGCAGCAGGAAGAAATCACGTAGCAGGAACAGGTCGCGGAACATGGCCGTGACGCAGAAGTCGGAGCGATGCATCACAAAGCCGGCGACCAGACCGGCAACAGCGGAGGTGGCTGCGATCAACAGGAAGGGGGACTCGCCCATGTAATTATAGTTATGCGGTGACTGTCGCCTGACTGTAATACGGGGTCGTGGCGATGGGCAAGTGCGGTGCCGGGTTATGCCGGCCGTAAATAAAACAGCCGCCAGCGGCCGGAAGGCCGGTGGCGGCTGCAGCAGCGGATGTGGGTATGACGGCTGCTGATAGGATCAGGCGGCGTAGCGCGCCTTGGCCTCCTGTGCCTGTCGGGCCTCCTCCGCATCATAGGCGGCGCCGGACCACAGCATCTCGTAGGCAATCTCCTCATTGCCATTCTCGCACAGTTCCAGCACCTCCTTGAACAGCGGCTGGAAGGTGGGCGACTTGTGCGATTCCTCGTGCTCGGCGAAGGAGCGCCAGAAGGTGATGATCAGCGCTTCCTTGCCCTTGAGCGGACTTTCCACCGCCTGGCCGACGGTGGAGCCTTCGTTGGAGACGGCGCCGCTGTTGAGGGAGACGAAGCCGCCGACGAAGCCGGTGGTGGAGTGATAGGTCTTCACGTTCTCGCACAGCAACGCCACGCGCTCCTGCAGATCGTCGACGGAATACCCGGGCTTGAGGATCACGCGATTGACGGTGACCACGCCATCGTGGGGGAAATGGTTAATCAGGCTACCGGCCATGCTGCACCTCCTGTCAGGCTGAATGGGATGTAGGCATTTAATAACCTACTTAAATGCTAATATATATGCCTGATAAAAATAATCAAGTAATGGATAGAAATTATTTGGTGTACAGAGAGGCTTGCTGAACAGCCTGATTTCCAGACATAAAATCGGTTTCTATTGTCACCCGTGCGGTACCTGATGCACTGGAGCATCGCCTTTCGTAAACTGAAGCGAATTTTTGGGGGAGGTAATCGTCATGGCTGTCGTGCGTTGGGTGTGGGTGCTTGCGCTTTGTCTGCTGGCTGTCGGGGCCGGGGCCGAGACGGGTGAACCGATAGAGGTCGGCTTTCCCAAGCCGGGGACACGGCTGGTATTTACCAAGACGACGGGTGGCCAGAGCGAGACACTGGCCTGGACGGTGGTCGATGAGACGGCGTACCGCGAGCGGCTGGTGGTGCGCCTGATCAGCAATGCCGGCTTCGAGTTCTATGACCTCGAAACCAAGAGCTGGATGGCCACCATGCTGCACGGCAAGATGCAGGAGGTGTTTCCCCACAACGGTCAGCTGTCCTCGCCGCTGTCGGTGGGCAAGTCGTGGCCGGCGACCTTTCTCTATACGCGCCGCGACGGCAGCCAGGTCGAGCAGAACCGTACCTGGATCGTCGAGGCGCGCGAGACCATCGAGGTGCCCGCCGGCAGTTTCGATACCTTCCGCATCCGCTCCAGCGGCGACAACCTGACCATCACCCTGTGGTACGCGCCGCAGCTCAAGTTCTTCGTCAGGCGCGTGACCGAGGGCATGGTGCAGGTGGAACAGGTGCTGGTGGAATATCGCCTGCCGTAACGATTCATCGCGGTTCAGCGGCGGGCACGCCAGGCCTCGATCAGGGCGTGCGCCGCCGCAGTAATTTCACTTTCCGTGCCGGCCAGGCCCAGCGACAGCCGTACCGCACCGCGGGCGCGGGCGGCGTCCGCGCCCATCGCAGCCAGCACGCCACTCACCGCATCCCCTTCCTCATGGCAGGCCGAGCCCACCGAGGCGGCCAGCTGGGGTGCGCGCGCCAGCAGGTCACGGCCGCTGGTGCCGGGGAAGGAGATGTTCAGCGTATTGGGCAGACGTTCGTCGGGATGGCCGTTGAGTTGCAGGCCGGGGATGGCAGCCTCCAGTCGCGCGTGCAGTGCATCGCGCAGGCTGCGCAGCTGTTCTGTCGCCTGCGGCAGGTGCGCGCGGGCGAGCCTTGCCGCAGCACCGAGGGCCACGAGGTGCGGCACGTTCTCCGTGCCCGGACGCAGGCCGTGTTCCTGGCCGGCACCGACCAGCAGCGGATCGAGCGGCGTGCCGCGACGCACATACAGCGCGCCGACCCCCTTGGGGGCGTAGAACTTGTGGCCGGCGAGGGTGAGCAGGTCGACGCCGAGGTCGTGCACATCCACGGTCACCTTGCCGATGGCCTGCGCCGCGTCGGTGTGGAACAGCACACCGGCGGCGTGCGCCAGGCGTGACAGTTCGGCGATGGGCTGCAGCGTGCCCACTTCGTTATTGGCGTGCATCACCGAGACCAGCACGGTGTCGCTGCGCAGCGCGGCGGCCAGTTGCTGCGGCGCCACGCGACCGCAGGCATCCACCGGCAGCACCGTCACCTCCCAGCCCTCGGCGCGCAGGCGCTCCGCCGGTGCCTGCACCGACGGATGCTCCACCGCCGAAATGATCAGGTGACGGCCCTTGTGGCGCAGCGCGTGCGCCACGCCGCGCAGGGCGAGGTTGTTGGCCTCGGTGGCGCAGCCGGTGAACACGATCTCCGCGCTTTGCGCACCGAGCAGCGCGGCGACCTCGGCACGCGCTTGCGCCACTGCCTCCGCTGCGCGGCGGCCGTAGGGATGCGACGACGAGGGATTGCCGAAGTGCTCGCGCAGAAACGGCGCCATGGCGTCGAACACCTCCGGTGCGATGGGGGTGGTGGCGTTGCAGTCGAGGTAGATCGGGTGCGATGTGGTCGGTGTCGTCATACGGTTTTTCAACCCCATTCCTGCATGCATTGTTCCAGAATCTCTTCCAGGATCGTCTCCAGCCTGGGCGCACCGGGATGGAACTCATCCAGCACCTGGCCGAGATCCTGCGGCGAGATGATCACGCCGTCTGCCGGTGTCACCGGGCGGCCGTTGATGATTATGGCAGGGGCGCGCAGTTCCGGTTGTTGCGGCAGGCGGCCAAACTGCTCGTGGCAGCGCGCGGCGGCATGTGCGGCGAGTGTGGCGGCATAGGCCTGGTACAGGCGGCAGCGGCCGCCGGGCGGGTTGTTGAGCAGCAGGGTGATCTCCATCGGCGGACTCACAGGTAGTTGTTGAACAGGATGTAGCTGGCCACCAGCATCAGGAATACGGCGAAGCCCTTCTTCAACGCCTCGCCGGAGACGCGGTGGGCGAACTGGGTGCCGGCCACGCTGCCGGCCACGGCGACAGAGGTGAACACCGCCATCAGGCCGTAGTCGATGGTCACCGCACCCAGGTAGCCGGCGAAGCCGGCATAGGACTTGATCGCAACGATGGCCAGCGAGCTGCCGATGGCCTGCTTCATCGGCAGGCGGGAGAGCAGCACCAGGGCGGGGACGATGAGAAAGCCGCCGCCGACGCCCACCAGCCCGGTGAGGGCGCCGACGACGATGCCGTGCACCGCCACGTGAGTCATGCAGCGGCCGGAGGCGCAGACGTCCTCCCCGATCACCGCCGCGGCGCCGACGGAGCGGTGCGGCCGCGCCGGCCTGAGCATCTTCCAGGCGGCGGCATACATCACCAGGGCGAACAGGGTGAGCTGCACCACCACCGGCGTGATCACCCCGAGACGGGCGCCGGCATAGGTGCCGAAGATGCCGAAAAAGCCGAATACCGCGGTGACCTTGAGGTTGACGTTGCCCTTGAGCCAGTGCTGGAAGGCGGTGAGGGTGGCGGTGATGGCCACAATGCCGAGGCTCATGGCGATGGCCGACTTGGGTTCGACCTGGAGCAGGTAGAGCAGGGCCGGGGTGGTGATGATGGAGCCGCCGCTGCCGAAGATGCCGAGCACGATGCCGGTGGCGAGGCCGGCCAGAATGGCACTGAGAGTCATGATGCACGCCCCGTTTGATGGATGTGCAATGTATTCAATAGATCAATTGAATATTAGTCAAGAGGCGAGGCGAGGTTTGTTATGAGGGTGACGGCGGTTTTGGCGGGTTTCCCCGCGCTGGGGCGCGTCCGTCAGTCCGCAGCCTGAACGCCGGATAGGTCGTTATATCGATAATCTCCAGACATATCGGCGGCATCTGTCGGCCCGGCCAACACACCGCCCCTGTACGTCAACGCACCATGAGGGCGCCGCGCCTCAACCATACCCGGCTCCAGGGGGTCGTGACGTAATGAGCAGTGTTATGCTCTACGCCACCGACGGCGGCAGGGCTGCCAGTCCGTAGCGTCATATGAACGGGAAAGGAAGAGGATGACCCCGGAGGCCAGGGCACGACAACTCATCGACCAGAAGCTGGAGCAGGCCGGTTGGGTGGTGCAGGACATGAAGCAGCTCAATCTAGGCGCGGCCCGCGGGGTGGCTGTGCGCGAGTACCCCACCGACACCGGCCCGGCCGACTATGTGCTGTTCGTGGACCGTAACGCCGTCGGCGTTATCGAGGCCAAGCGCGACGAGGCTGGTGAAAGCCTGACGACTGCTGAAGCCCAGACCACGCGTTATGCCAACGCTACCCTCAAGTGGCGCAAGGACAGCGCCCCGCTGCCGTTCCTGTTCGAGGCCACCGGCCAGATCATCCGCTTTACCGATGGCCGCGACCCGGCGCCGCGTTCGCGCGAGATATTCCACTTCTTCCAGCCCGAACACCTGGCCGAGTGGCTGGGCCAGCCCGATACCCTGCGCCGCCGTCTCGCCGAGGGCATGCCCGAGTTGCCCACGCGCAACCTGCGCGACTGTCAGGTCAGTGCCGTCACGGGGCTGGAGCATTCCCTCGCAAAGAACAAACCGCGCGCCCTGATCCACATGGCCACCGGTGCCGGCAAGACCTTCACCGCCATCACCGCCGTCTACCGCCTGCTCAAGTTCGGCGGCGCCCGGCGCATCCTGTTCCTGGTCGACACCCGCAACCTCGGCAAGCAGGCCCATCAGGAGTTCATGGCCTACACCCCGCCGGACGACGCGCGCAAGTTCACCGAGCTCTACAACGTACAGCGTCTCGCCAGCAGCACCATCGATCCGCACGCTCAGGTTTGCATCTCCACCATCCAGCGCATGTACTCCATCCTCTCCGGCGAGCCCATCGACGAATCCGCCGAAGACCTCTCGCTCAACGAGCTGCAACAGACGCCGAACCAGGCCAAGGTGGTGCGCTACAACCCGGCCATCCCCATCGAGGAATTCGATTTCATCATCATCGACGAGTGCCACCGCTCCATCTACAACCTGTGGAAACAGGTGCTCGACTACTTCGACGCCTTCCTCATCGGCCTCACCGCCACGCCGGACAAGCGCACCTACGGCTTCTTCAAAGAAAACATCGTCGCCGAATACAGCTACGAGCAGTCGGTGGCCGACGGCGTCAACGTCGGTTACGACGTCTACGAAATAGAAACGGAGATCACGCAGAAGGGCGCGGAGCTGAAGGCCAGGGAGTGGGTGGACCACCGCGACCGCCAGACGCGCAGGAAGCGCTGGGCCGAGACCGAGGAGGAGACCCTCTACACCGGCAGGGAGCTGGACCGCTCGGTGGTCAATGTCAGCCAGATCCGCCAGGTAATCCAGGCGATGAAGAACGCGGTAGAGCACGAGATATTCCCCAACCGCAAGGAAGTCCCCAAGACCCTGATCTTCGCCAAGACCGACAGCCACGCCGACGACATCATCAATGTCGTGCGCGAGGTCTACGGCGAGGGGAACGCCTTCTGCAAGAAGGTTACCTATAAGGCCGAAGAAGACCCGGACAGCATCCTCGCCAGCTTCCGCAACGACTACAACCCGCGCATCGCCGTCACCGTGGACATGATCGCCACCGGCACCGACGTCAAACCCCTGGAGGTGTTGCTCTTCATGCGCGACGTGCGCAGCAAGGGCTACTACGAACAGATGAAGGGGCGCGGCGTGCGCAGCCTCGACTACGAAGCCCTGCGCCGCGTCTCCAACAGCGCCGACAGCGCCAAGACTCGCTTCGTCCTCATCGACGCCGTGGGAGTGGAGAAGTCGCTCAAGACCGAGAGCCGCCCGCTGGAGAAGAAACCCGGTGTGGCCCTCAAGGATCTCTTGCAGGGCATCGCCGTCGGCCATCGCGACGAGGAGACGGTGCTGTCACTGGCCAACCGCCTGGTGCGCCTTGCCAAGCAGCTCGACGACAAGGCCAAGGCGCGTATCGAAACAGCCGCCGGCGGCATCCCCCTCACCGAACTGGGTAAGGGGCTCATCACCGCCATCGACCCCGACAAGGTGGTCGAGACGGCCCTGGCCACCGCCAAGGCCAACGGCTTCACCCGTTCGGAAGAGACCCTGACGCCCGAGGAGATCGAGGCGGCGCGTCAGCAGCGCCTCCTCGCCGCCTGTAAACCTTTCGATCTACCGGAGCTGCGCGATGAGATAGAATCGGCCCGTCGCGAGCGCGAGCAGCTGATCGACCACGTCAACATCGACCAGGTCACCTTCGCCGGCTTCAGCGCCCAGGCCGAGGCGCAGGCCCAGCAGACCATCCAGAGCTTCACCGACTACCTCAAACAACACAAAGACGAGATCGCCGCCCTGAGTTTCTTCTATCAACAACCCTACCAGCGCCGCCAGCTCACCTTCGATATGATCGAGGAGCTGCACGACCACCTTGCCCGCCCGCCGCTCATCCTCACCACCGAACGGTTGTGGAGCGCCTACGCCCGCGTGCAGGCCGCACAGGTGAAGGGCGCCGATACCAAACGCCAGCTCACCGACCTGGTCTCCCTGGTGCGCTTCGCCCTCGGCCTCGACACTGAACTGCGCCCCTTTGCCGACCAGGTGGACAGGCGTTTTCAGGAGTGGATCTTCCGCCACAACGCCCAGCGCGCCACCGCCTTCACCCCCGAGCAGACCGAATGGCTGCGCCTCATCAAGGAACACATCGCCAGCAGCTGCAGCATCAGCCGCGACGACTTCGACTATGCCGAACTAGCCGACAAGGGAGGTCTGCAAAAGGCGTGGTCTGTATTCGGTGAACAATTGGATGGGCTGATGCGAGAGATGAATGAGGAGTTGGTGGCGTGAGTAATTATCCTTATAGTTGGAAAATACTTCCTTTTTCTGAAGTCGTTCAAACACAAAAAGGTAAGAAACCTGATGGGTTGGGGCCACAGAGCAAAGAGAGAGTTGTTCCATATATCAATATTGCAGCCTTCGAAACAGGTGCTATAGCTGAATATGCACCTGTTCAAGATATCCCTCGGTGTGAGAAAACCGATACATTATTAGTATGGGATGGTGCCAGAGCGGGTCTATCCGGCAGGGGTGTTGAAGGATATATAGGTTCTACACTAGCAAGGCTTACCTCTGACATTGCTGACCCGATCTATCTATTTTATTTTGTAAATTCAAACTATGAATTACTCAATACACAGACAAAAGGCGTTGGCATCCCACATATAAACCCTACAGTACTTAACTCATTAGAATTTCCTTTGCCACCGTCTAATGAACAAGTTCGTATTGTCACCAAACTTGAAGAACTCCTCTCCGATCTCGATGCTGGTGTAGCCGAGCTCAAGGCCGCGCAGCAGAAGCTGGCGCAGTACCGCCAAGCGCTGCTCAAGGCGGCGGTGGAGGGCGCCCTCACCGCCGAGTGGCGAGCCAATAACCCGCCCGGCGAAACCGGCGCGCAACTCCTCGACCGCATCCTGCACGAACGCCGCCAGCGCTGGGAGGAAAAGCAGCTCGCCAGGTTCAAGGCCCAAGGCAAGACCCCGTCCAAGAACTGGCAGGCCAAATACCCCGAGCCGGTCCAGCCCGACACCACCGGCCTGCCGCCATTGCCGGAGGGATGGGTGTGGGCGAGCGTTGACCAGTTGTCGGAATTTATCACCAGTGGTTCACGAGGTTGGGCTGATTACTATGCCATGAATGGGGCGACGTTTATTCGATCACAGAACATCAATAAAGACTACTTGGATTTAGCAGACATTGCTTTCGTTGACCCACCGCCCAGTAGCGAGGGTGTTCGCACTCGCGTCACAAGAAACGATTTACTACTCACTATTACCGGCGCCAATGTTGGTAAAACGGCACTGGTTGATATGGATATCAAAGAGGCATATGTCAGTCAGCACGTTGCATTGATCCGGCTGGTGAATACGACACTTGGCAGCTATGTGCATTTGTTCCTAACGGCTAGTGCTGGTGGTCGAGGACAACTCAATAAAGCGGCTTATGGCGCAGGAAAACCAGGCCTCAATCTTCAGCAAGTGGGGTCTGTTGTCGTGCCAATCTCTGGCGAACAGGAGAACGCAGCACTCATTCAAGCACTATCCGCGCAGTCGTGTGCTCTTGATGCTCAGGAAATCGCAATTGTGCATAGCCTCAAACAATCCGCCGCCCAACGCAAAAACATCCTCAAGGCCGCCTTCTCCGGCCAGTTGGTGCCGCAGGACCCCAATGACGAGCCGGCCAGCGTGCTGCTGGAGCGCATCCGCGCCGCGCGTGCCGCCGCCCCCAAACCGCAACGTGGCCGCCGCAATGTGGGGTTCGACGACGACCTGCCGATGGTGGCGGAGCCGAAGGCGGTCTATCGCCGCCGCAAGGTGAAGGAGCGCGCATGAACCGCGAGAATCACCACGCCGACCAAAAGTCGATGCGCAAGGTGTCGGGGCCGACCGCCGACTGGCAGGCGCTGGCCGCAGATTGCGTGTGTTTCGCCAACGCCTCGGGCGGGTGTTTGCGCATCGGCATCGAGGACGGAGAAACACAGCCACCCGCCGATCAACGGATTCCGCCAAGCCTGCTGGAGCAGATGCGCAAGCGCGTCGCAGAGTTGACCGTGAATGTGCAGGTTGCGCCGGAGTTGGTGGTGGCGGACAACGGCGGGGAATACGTTGCGTTACAGGTTGCCCGTTCGGTGGGTGTGGCCTCGACCAGCGATGGGCGCTACTTCGTCCGCGTGTCGGACACCTGCAGACCGGTGGTCGGCGACGAGGTCTTGGTGTTGCTGAATGACCGGCCCAGCGTGCCATGGGAGATGCTGGCCACCATGAAGGTGCCAGTGAGTTCGGCTGATTCCTCCAGGTTGCATGCCTTGTGTGCCGAGTTGCGCCGCTCCGACCGCGTCAAGACCGGCGTGAAGGAGAAGTCGGACGAGGAGCTGCTCGCGCATTACGGCCTGAGCGACGGCCCGTGGTTGACCAATCTGGGGGTGTTGATCGTGGGCCACGCGGCGGATCGTGCGCGGCTCGGCACGGCACCCAGCGTACAGGCCATCAAGTTCGACGAGACAGGGCAAAAGGTGAACAAGTGGCGCTGGGACGACCACACGTTGTCGCCAATTGCGCTGGTGGAAGCCATCTGGCAAGAACTGCCGGATTTTCACGAAAGCTACGAGCTGCCTGACGGGCTGTATCGCGAACAACTGCCGGCCTACGACAAACGCGTGGTGCGTGAGCTATTGGTCAATGCGCTGGTGCACCGTCCTTATACCCAGCGAGGTGATCTGTTCCTGAACCTTCACCCCGACCGTCTGGAGGTCGTCAACCCGGGGCGTCTGCCGCTGGGGGTCACCCCCGAAACCATCCTGCACGCCAGTCGGCGTCGCAATGACCGCCTGGCGACCTTGTTTCATGATTTGAAGCTGATGGAAAAGGAAGGATCGGGCTTCGATCTGATGTACGACATTCAGCTTTCGCAAGGGCGCGCGGTTCCGGTTACGCGAGAGGGTTCGGACTCAGTGACCGTGACGGTGGGGCGACGGGTTTTGCGGCCAGCGGTGATCCGGTTGATGACCGATGTGGATGCGCGTTACCAATTGCGACAGCGCGAGCGCATCACTCTGGGCCTGCTGATGGCCAGTACCGATGGACTGACGGCGCGCGAACTGGCAAAGCGGCTGGAGCTGGATGGCACTGAAGAACTGCGTGCGGCGTGGTTGGGGCGCCTGCAGGACTTTGGACTGGTCGAGTCGTCCGGCAAGACCCAGGCAACGCGCTACTTCGTGAGCCCGGACTTACTCAAAGGCGGGGGGCTGGACGGGCAAACCACGCTCAAGCGTGTCGAGCCGCACCGCCTTCGTGCCCTGATTATTGAGGATTTGGCCCGGTATGCCGGGTCGTCCTCGTCCGATGTGCAGCGCCGCACTGCGCCGGAGCTGACGCAACGAACGATCCGGCGCGCTTTGGAAGAACTGGTCGAGCAGGGGCAGGTCCGATTTGAAGGTGACAAGCGCTGGCGTCGCTACTGGCTAATCGATAAAGGACAAAGCTGGTGAATCGCTGCCGTACGGTCTTGATGCCTGTCCGTTACAGGCTGGAGACCATCGGTAAATCATATGGTTACATAACGGACACGCCATGGCGCGCTGTATATGCATGACTTTAATCCGCTGAATGATCATGACATGGGCAAGCAGGAGCGGCCCGGACCCAGGCCGTCGACAGGCAGTCCAACGCGGCTTGTTATCCGAGGCCGCAGATAACAACAGGGTCGACAGCGTAAGCGATTGAGAATCATATAAAACATTAAAACTTTATTATCCGGGACCCCATGAATACATCCACCCGTGTACAGAAAGTCTGGAACTTCTGCCGCACCCTGCGCTGCATCGGCGTGAGTTAGCTCCTCAGTGGGCCTGATTTACTTGATGGGTACTTGATGAATTTCTGGGGGCTAATGGGAGCCCTGTTTCTCAAAACGCCGGCGTATAACGACGCAAACGGTTATGAGTAACAAAAAGTGACGAAAAATCATGTGGATATAGAGTTTTGCGAGAATACAGGGACTGGGTTTATGCGCCGGGGCGCATAAAATCGGCCGCATACCGGGTATTTCGTATGGGTAAATTAGGTGGTGCAGGCCCTGAGTTCGAGGATCCCACCCGTTCGGGCTGCGGCCATGGCGGCCACCTCTACCAGTCTCACGCTTGCCTGCGGGCGGTAGTGTAGACAAGAACAGGCTTCTCGCAAAGAAGGCGAGATAAACCAAGGGACAACTATGAACGCATCCACCCTGGTCCAGAAAGTCTGGAACTTCTGCCACACCCTGCGCGACGACGGGGTGAGTTACGGCGATTACCTGGAGCAGCTCACCTATCTGCTGTTCCTCAAGCTGGCGCACGAGTATTCGCAGCCGCCTTACAGCCGCAATACCCACATCCCCAAGAGCTGCGACTGGTCCACCCTGCGCAAGAAGACCGGCGAGCCGCTGGAGGCGCACTACCTGACCATCCTGCACAAGCTGGGGCAGGAGCCGGGAATGCTGGGGGCGATCTTCTTCAAGGCACAGAACAAGATCCAGGACCCGGCCAAGCTGTCGCGGCTGGTGCAGATGATCGATGCGGAGAGCTGGATCAGCCTCGACGCCGACACCAAGGGCGACCCCTACGAGGGGCTGTTGCAGAAGAACGCGGAGGACACCAAGAGCGGTGCCGGCCAGTACTTCACACCGCGTGCCCTGATTCAGGCGATGGTGGAGTGCGTGCGCCCGGAGCCGATGAAAACCATCGCGGACCCGGCCTGCGGCACCGGCGGTTTCTTCCTTGGCGCCTACAACTGGCTTACCAGCCCCGGCGCCAAGCTCGACACACGACAGAAGAAGTTTCTGCGCGACAAGACCTTCCACGGCAACGAGATCGTGCCCAACACGCGCCGCATGTGCCTGATGAACCTGTTCCTGCACAACATCGCCGAGCCGAAGATTAAAGTCGATTACGTGCTGGCCAATCCGCCCTTCGGCAAGAAGAGCAGCATGACCATCACCAACGAGGAGGGCGAAGAAGACCGCGACGCGCTCACCTACGAACGGCAGGACTTTTGGGAGACCACGTCAAACAAGCAGCTTAACTTCCTCCAGCACATCGTCAGCATGCTCAAGGTGGACGGCCAAGCCGCCGTCGTGCTGCCCGACAACGTGCTGTTCGAGGGTGGCGCCGGTGAGAAGATTCGCCGCAAGCTGCTGGAGACCTGCGACGTACATACCATCCTGCGCCTACCCACCGGCATCTTCTACGCCCAGGGCGTGAAGGCCAACGTGGTGTTCTTCGATGCCAAGCCGAAGGACGGCAAGGTCCACACCAAGGGCGTCTGGTTCTACGACCTGCGCACCAACAAGCACTTCACCCTCAAGACGCGTACGCTAAAACCCGAGGACTTGCAGGACTTCATCGCCTGCTACAACACGGAGAATCGCCACAAGCGCAAAGAGAGCGAGCGCTTCAAGTTCTATCCCTACAAGGACCTCATCGCCCGCGACAAGGCCAGCCTGGATATCTTCTGGCTCAAGGACGACAGCCTCGATAACCTCGACGACCTGCCGCCGCCCGATGTGTTGCAACAGGAGATCATCGAGCACCTGGAGGCGGCCTTGGCGTCGTTTCGGGATGTGGCGGCAGGGTTGCCTGTATCGGTTCGAGCGGGCGAATAACCCAACCCAATCGGCGTTGGAGTAGGGGGGGATAAACGCAGCGCATCCAGCATGCGGCGATGAAGCGGTGGATGCGCTAATTCCCCTGCGTCTTTGTTGGTTGTGGGAGGTGCCTCGGCAGCAACAGCCGCTCTGCTAGCGCCTGTGCGAGTCAGTTCTCCACCGGCCAGCCCCGGGCGTTCCACGCCGTCATGCCGTTCTTTACCACCTGCACGTCGGTGTAGCCATGTTTGGCCAGCAGCGCCGCCGCCTGGGCCGAACGCCGGTCGGTGCGGCACACCAGCATGATGGGGCGGTCATGGCCCACCTCGTCCAGCCGCTGCGGCAGGTCTTCCAGCGGGATGTTGAGCGCGCCGGCGATGTGGCCCTGTTCGCCGCGGAAGTCGGCGATGGGGCGCACGTCGAGCAGCAGCACCGCGTTGTCGTCGAGGCGCTGCTTCAGTTCTTCCACGCTGGTCATGGGGCCGCGCCGCAGGCGGCTGATGAGGCGCGGCAGGAACATCGCCACGGCGAGCAGGGCCAGGGCCAGCAGGCCTTTCTGGATCAGTCCCTCGCCGCCGGCCACCGCTTCGCGGCCGGCATAGCCGAGATAGGTGTAGGCGATGGCGCCGGGCAGCATGCAGACGTAGCTGGCGAGCACGTAATGCCACAGGCGGATGCGCGTCAGGCCGAGGGCGTAGTTCAGCGCGTTGAAGGGAAACAGCGGTACCAGGCGCACGAAGGCGACGAAGCGCCAGCCTTCCTCCTCGACGCCCTTCTTGATCTGGCCGATGCGTCCGCCGCTGTGGCGTTCGGCCCAGTCGGCGGCCAGGTAGCGTGCCACCAGGAAGGCCAGGGTCGCGCCCAGGGTGGCGCCGGTGAGGTTGTAGAGGGTGCCGAACACCGGGCCGAACAGGGCGCCGCCGGCCAGGGTCAGCACCGAGCCGGGCAGGAACAGCACGGTGCCGAGGGCGTAGGCGGCCATGAACACCAGGGGGCCGGCGAGGCCGAAGCTGTTCACCCACTGCTCCAGCGCGGCGGGGTCGAGCTGATCGCGGTAGATGATCGCCAGGGCGATACCGATGGCCAGCATGAGCAATAGGGTGATACGCAATAGATTCTGTTTCATTTTCGCTACCTGTTCACCGCCGAGACGCAGAGGTCGCAGAGCATGAGAAAAGTATCTTGGCCGTTTTGTGGGAGCCTGGCCATGCCGGGTGATAGTGCACCTGGACAGTCCCTTTTGCCCGACAAATCGGTTCTCACAATTAAGAAAAGGATTTTCTCTGCGTCTCGGCGGTGAAATTTTTGAGAGTTCAGTCCGGCTTGTTCCACTGCCGGCGGTTGATGGCGTAGTCGCTGATCTTTCCCTTGAACGGCAGCGTCAGCATGCCGGGCAGCCAACTCACTTCCTTCGTGCTGCGGTATTTGTGGATACCGATGGTCATGGCCTCGTGTCCTCCACGCGGCTGTTCGCGGTAGGTGCCGAGCAGGCGGTCCCACCAGGGCAGGTTGAAACCGAAATTGCTGTTGGCCTCGTCGTCCTCCACCGAATGGTGCACGCGGTGCATGTCCGGCGTCACCACCAGCAGGCGCAGGACGCGATCGAGGCCCAGCGGCAGGCGCAGGTTGCCGTGGTTGAACATGGAGGTGGCGTTCAGCGCCACCTCGAAGATCACCACCGCCAGCACCGGCGCGCCGAGCACGATGATGGTGGCGAACTTGATCAGCATGGAGAGGATGATTTCCAGCGGATGGAAACGGGCGCCGGTGGTGACGTCGAAGTCGGGGTCGGCGTGATGCATGCGGTGCAGCCGCCACAGCGCCGGTACCGCATGCACCATCACGTGCTGCAGGTAGATGACGAAGTCCATGGCGATCACGCTGAGTACCACGGCAAGGGCGAAGGGCAGTGGAAAGTGGTTGAAGATGCCCCAGCCGTTTTCTGCGGCAAAGGCCGCCATGCCCACGGCCGCGGCGGGGAACAGCAGGCGCAGCAGCAGGCTGTTGAGAAATACCAGCCCCAGGTTGTTGCCCCAGCGCAGCGCCTTGGATACGGTCAGCGCGCGGCGCGGCGCCAGCATCTCCCACAGGGCCACGAGCAGCAGCACGCCGAAGAAAAAGCCCAGGCGGATGGGCACTTCGTGACCCAGGATCCAGTCGTTGAATTCCATGATATCTCCTGCGGGGGAAGGGATAGTGGTGATTGGATTACCGGCGCAGTTTGAGCACCGGCGCCAGCAGTCGTGGATCATCCCACTCGCGCCCGCCGATGGCGCGGTAGGCGATGCGGCCTTGCGTATCGACCACGAAGGTGGCCGGCAGGCCGCGTACCGGCCACTGGCCGAGTACGGCGCTGTCCAGGTCGAGCAGCAGGGGGAAGTCTACCGGATAGTTGGCGGTGAACTGGAACACCGTGTCGGCGCTCTCGCCGACGTTGACGGCCAGCATCATCACGCCCTCAGTCCGGAGCTGTTCCCAGGCGCGCTGCATGGAGGGCATCTCCTCGCGGCAGGGCGGGCACCAGGTGGCCCAGAAGTTGACGATCACCGGGCGGCCGCGCAGCTCGGACAGGCGCCAGGTCTTGCCGTCCATATCCTGCAGGGTGAAGTCCGCTGCGGGAGGCAGCTCGGGCACGGGAGTCAGGGTCTGCTTGCCGGCGGCAAAGGCGCACAGCGGCAGCAGCAGGGCGGCGAGCAACAGCCAGGGACGCAGCATGAAAAATCTCCTCATCGGGGGCGGTCCCCGTTGTCGTAGGCAGGCCCCATCCATGGGAGGCTGTTCATTCCAGGAACCTCAGTCAGTCCGCAAATAGACGCAAATGTTCATTCGCGGACTCCATTTGCCGTTTGCAGGTTTCATGCATCCGCCGCGCACTGCATGGCGGAGAAGCGCCGGCGCTTTTCCTGCGCGCCGCTGCGCCACACCACCTCCAGGTCGAAACGGCTTCCGGGCGCGAGGCCGAGGGTGATCATGCCCATGTTCCAGTCGCCCGGCGCGAAGCGCTGCTCGGTGGGAAACAGGGACCAGCGGAAGGCGATGCGCGCCGGCTGGCTGACGCCCAGATGTTCCCATTCCTCCTGCCAATGCGCCTCCAGCTTGAGCGGCTGCGCGCTGCCGGCGGCGGGGGTGACGCGCCACTCGGCCAGGTTCAGCGCCAGCGGCGCGGCGGCCTCGGCACCATTGCGGATGATGGCCTGGAATACGCAGTCCCGCGCCAGCGGCTCGGCCTGTTCCGGCAGGAAGCCGCGGCCCTGGAAGAAGGCGCGGGTCTGATCCGGCAGGCGCTGGTTGAAGGTGAAGGAGGCGCCCTCACCCTGCCAGTGCCAGCCGGGCAGGCCGCTGCCTTCCTCGCTCACCTGCTGTACCTCGGCGATGGCCGGGCCGCAGGTGAGCAGGAACAGCGTCAGACCAAGGCGCATCAGTGCGCCTCGATGAACGCCACCGCGGCGTCGGCCAGCTCCTCGGCGTAGAGGTCGAGGAAGAAGTGGTCGGCGCCGTCGATGGTGAGCAGCCGGGCATGTTCGCCGGGCTGCACCTCGGCCATCTTCTGCGGCAGATCGCGCACCGTCGTATCTTCCGAGCCGGCGATGACCAGCACCGGCTTGCGCACCTCGCGCAGCACCGTCGGGGTGTCCATGCGTGGGTCGGGCTGGTGGTAGGAGAGGAAGGCGCGGGCGGTGGCCGCGGTCTGCTGGCAGTAGATGAAGTCCACCGGCTGCAGCAGGGTGTCGCCCTTACCCTTGGCCACCAGAGCCTCGGCCTTTTTCAGCTCGGCGGCGAGGGGCTTGTTGTAGCGGGTCTGGTAGTTCTTCTCGTCATAGCCGGCACTCCAGGTCTGCGGCGCGGCGAGGACCAGGCTCTGGATCAGGGCGCTGTCGTGGGCGGCGGCGTAGCGGGCGATCTGGTTGCCGCCGCGGGAGTGGCCGAACAGCACGATGGACTGCACGCCCTGTCCCTTGAGCCAGTCCAGCCACAGGCCGACCTCGCCCACCGCATCGGTGTGCAGGTGGCGGTGCGGCGCGGCGCAGTCGTACATGCCCTCGCGTGCACTCTGGCCCAGACTGAGGTTGATGGCCAGGGAGCTGTAGCCGCGCTCACTGAAGGCCTGCTGCAGGGTGCTGATGATCTCCATGCGGTGGTGCGCCAGGGTGCCGTGCAGCAGCAGGATCACCGGCCTCGCCTTCCAGTCGTCACCGGCGCGTTCCAGCTCGGCGGCCACTTGCAGGCCCTGGTGGGTCAGGGTGAGCGGTTCGGCCTGGGCATTGCCGAGGCCGACGAGCAGGCACAGAATGGGCAGCAGGTGTTTCAAGATGATTCCTCCAGTGCGGTGTTATAATTCAAGTTCTTCATTGAATATTTGAAGGGGATGCCCCGACGATGTCAAGCCAAGGCTTCAAACAGCAACTCTTCGAACAGTTCGCCCGCGTGGCAAAGGCGATGGCCAACGGCAACCGGCTGGAGCTGCTCGAATTCCTCGCCCAGGGCGAGCGCACGGTGGAGGCGCTGTCCAAGGTCTCGGGCCTCACCGTGGCCAACACCTCCCAGCACTTGCAGCAGCTGCGTCAGGCAGGGCTGGTCGTCGCGCGCAAGGAGGGGCAGCACGTGCACTACCGCCTGTCGGGCGACGATGTCATCGCCGCCCTGGAGTGCCTGCGCCGGGTGGCGGAGACCCACCTCGCCGATGTGTCGCGTCTGGTGGACACCTACCTGACGGTCAAGGACAGCCTGGAGCCGTTGCCCGCCACCGAGCTTTTGAGTCGCGCCCGCGACGGGCTGGTCACCGTGCTCGATGTGCGCCCGCCCGAGGAGTTTGCCGCCGGCCATCTGCCCGGTGCCATCAATATCCCTCTCGCCGAACTGGAGCAGCATCTGGCCGCGCTGCCGAAGGAAAATGAAGTGGTGGCCTATTGCCGCGGGCCGTACTGCGTACTGGCCTTCGAGGCGGTGCGGCGCCTGCGTGCCCAGGGCTACCAGGCGCGGCGCCTGGAAAACGGCTACCCGGAATGGAAGCAGGCGGGGCTCCCCGTTGAATGATTGAAAAGCAGTTACAAGTTGCAAGTGGCAAGATACAAGTGAAGGAGTGCGCTGCGCGCTGTTTTTGAATTCTCTGTGGGAGCCTGATTCATCGGGCGATGTGCCTGTAGCAAGGCTGCTATCGCCCGATGAATCAGGCTCCCACGAAGTCTGACAAGACACGTTGAATTTAAACAGCTGTGCGCATGGCGCTCCTTCACTTGTATCTTGCCACTTGTATCTTGTATCTCTCCTTTCCCCTTAGTCCCATTCCCCCTGCGCATAGCGCACCTGTGCCCCGTCCTCGCCCTTGTGTACCCACGCCAGGTGCAGGCGTCCGTCGTGCCACAGCAGCGCCGGGTTGTCCTGGTGGCCGGGGCCGGAGGCGCCGGGGAGGGTGAAGTCGTCGCTCCAGTCCTTTTCACCGTGGCGGGTGGAGAGCCAGATGTCCGGCGTGTCGTCGCGCGGGTCATCCCAGGCGGCGACCACGCCGTGGGGGGTGATGGCGACCGCCGGGTGCCACTGCGGCTTTTCGGCGGCGAAGGCGTCCTGGGCCTTCTCGTTGGGGCCGAAGCTTGAGCCGTTGTCAGTGCTCACTCCGGCATAGATGTCGTAGCCGGAGAGGAAGTCGCGCTTGTCCATCCAGACGGCCGCCACCACGGCGTCGCCGTCGCCGGCGAGACTGACGCGGGTGACGCCGGGGCCGCGGCCCAGGCCCAGTTCGGCGGCGCTGCCGCCGTGCGGGATTTCGTTGAGCGGCTGCGGCGCGCTCCATTCCTTGCCGTCGCGGCTTACCGCCGTCAGCAGCCGGGTGTGGCCGGCGCGGCGGTCTTCCCAGGCGATGGCGTAGCCTTTATTGGTCGCCGCGAGGGAGGCATAGAGCTGTTCGTCCTGGGCCGGACTCAGGTCCACGGCGTGCGCGCTGCCGGCGCGGACCTTCATGCCGTCGACGCTGAGCGGGGCGCTGACCAGACGCAGGAATCGGCCGTCGCGGCGGCCCCAGGCGGCATGAATGCGGCCGTTGCTCGTGGCCAGGGTGATCTGGGCGGAGGCCGCGTCATCCATTGTGATGAGCGCACCGGTTGCGGTGGCCGAGAATACCCGCGCCACCACCTTGCCGTCCTGCTCGAAGGCGGCGAGAAAGCGGCCTTGGCCCAGGCCGATCACCACCGGCTCGTAGGCCTCCTTGCCGGCACTGAGGCGCAGCGGTACGGCAAAGCCGGGGCGATCCTGGCGGCGCAGGGCGGCATACACCTGCGGGCTGCCGTCGCGGTTGTCCTCCCACACCACGACCAGGTGCTCCCCGCTGGCGGCGAGGTTGCCGCGCCCGGCGGACTCCAGGTGGGGGAACAGCTTTTCCTGCGGCGCGCCCGATACGGCCTCGAAGTCGGCGAACGCCCACTCTGCCTGCAGCGGCAAAGCCAGCATCAGGCCCAGCATCCCGCCCGCCAGCCTCCTCACGACGGGTTCTCCGCCAGGAACTCCAGCAGCTTCATCTTTTTATAGTGGCCGCCGCGGACAAAGCGGTCGAAGTCACGGAAGTCCTGCACCGTCTTGAAGCCCGGCGCCTTGAAGATCGCCGTCCCGTCCGGCTCCAGGTAGAGGAACACCGGGGTGGCGAAGACGTTGAGGCGCGCGCCCAGCTCCATTTCGGTGATGCGCTCGCCGGAGGGCAGGGTCAGGCGGGTGCCGCTCTCGGCGTCGACGTAGACCAGCACGTAGTTGTCGCTGTAGAGCTGCTTGAGGCCGGCGTCGGAGAAGCTTTCCTTGTTGGTCTTGTCGCACCAGGCGCAGCCGTAGCGGCCGAAGTAGAGAAAGATATTCTTGCCGCTGGCCTGGGCCTGGCGCAGGCCTTCGTCGTAGGGCACGAAGGGATAGCCGGTCGGCGGGTCGGCGTGGACGGTGCCGGCCAGCAACAGGGCGGCGAGGGCGAGCAGGCGGGGGAGTGCTTTCATCGGGAGCTCCGCTTGGTGGTGGTTTCTGTTCAGTGGGGCCGGCGGTTGGCTTTATTCCACCTGCCGGGCGATAAATAGTCATTGGCTATCGAACTGATACAAACAATCCATTTCACCTATTTTACGGCGCCGCTATCCTTTGAGGCATGAAGCAACATTTATCGGGAGACGCCGCCATGACCAAGACCATCACCTTCGCCATCATGCACTTTTCCGTCGCCTTTGGCGTGGTGTACGCGCTCACCGGCGACGTGATGATCGGCAGTGCCGTGGCCCTGGTGGAGCCGGCAGTGAACACCGTGGGTTACTACTTCCACGAAAAGGCCTGGGGGATGTTCGGGCGCCGGCCGCGGCGTGCGGCAGAGCGGGCGATGGAGGCGGTGCAGGCATGAAGTTGCCGCGCGACCCGCACCTGCTCTACAGCCTGATCAACATGAAGCTGCGCAACGATTATGCCGATCTGGATGATTTGGTGCGCAGCCTGGGGGTGGAGCGGGTGGAGTTGGAGCGGCATCTGGCTCAGGTCGGCTATCGTTATGATGTCGGCCTGAATCAGTTCCGCTGGATTAAATGATGTTGGTGTCAGCCAGATAGGGCGCAAACAGCGGTTTCAGATCTTCCAGCGTGGCCCCCAGCTCGTGCGGCATGCCCTTGACGAACATGTCGAGCAGGACGATGGCGTTGATGGTGCCGTCCTCGCGCTTGATGGAACGGATGCGCTCGGCCATGCCCTTGTTCACCTTGGCCACCTTTTCGTAAAAGCGGAACAGTCCCTTCATGTCCATGTCGGCGGACAGGTTGTCCTGCCAGCGGTAGTACTGCGCCAGCATGTACATGGAGGCGGCACGGTAGAAGGTTTCCTCGGTGCTGGCGAAGGGCAGGTGGAAGCGCGCCATGGGTTTGAAAAAATCGGTAACCGGGCAGCCGCTGGTGGCGATGATGATGCCCATCAGCGAACTGATGCCTTCCTGCGCGGTGGCGCTGCGGGTGAGGGTGCGGTCATCCACCCGCACGGTGACCTTGACCTGGTCGATGGAGGTGACGTCGCTCAGCTGTTCCACCACCGGTGACAGATGCGCCGCCAGCGGGCAGTGACTGTAGGAGCCGTAGGGCAGCTGGCAGCCCTCGCATTGCCTGAACTCCAGCCGCGTCCAGTCCGGCAGCACCGGCGGCAGGGCTTCGTGTGGTGTCAGCGTGATTCCGTCCAGGTGGATGTGGAACTGCTCCTCGCGTCCATTGGGAAAGCTGAAGCGGTATTCGTAGCTGACTGTATCCATATCCGTTGCCGGGTGGTGGGTGATGGCACGGGAGTGTAGCGGTATCCGGCCGCTGCTTGCCATAGCCTCGGGCTGCTATGCTTTCCCCGTTGCCGGGAGAATGATGATGATTCGACGGTTCCTTGCCGCACTGCTGACTGCATTACCGCTGGCCGCAATCGCCAGCCTGCCGCACGGCGATTGTGCCAGACCGGCACCACGTACCGATTTGAGCCATTGCGATTTTGCCGGGGTTTCCCTTGCCGGGCACGCGCTGGACGGCGCACGCTTTGCAGGCATGCAGCTGGAAAGCATGAACTTCCGTGGTGCCCGGCTGGCCGGTGCCGATTTTCGCGGTGCCAATCTCAAGTGGGCCTATTTCAACGATGCCGATCTGCGCGCGGCCGACTTCTCCGGCGCCGACCTGTTCCATACCACATTCAATGGTGCCCGCATGGATCAGGCCCGGCTCAACGATGCCTTCATGTTTGGCACCAACCTGCTTCAGGTGCGGGCGCCGGGGGCCGATTTCACCGGCGCCTATCTCAAGGATGTCTTGTTCGATGAGTCGGATCTGAGTCGGACACGCTGTCTCGGTTGCTTCATGCGCAGCGGCGGCATGGCCGGAGCAAGGCTGCATGATGCTGATTTCAGCGGCTCGGACATGACCGGCCTGGATGCCGAGGCGACGGATTTCAGCGGCGCACGTCTGGTGGGGGTGCGCTTCAGCGGCGCCATCCTGCGCTTCGCGCGTTTTCGCGGCGCCGACCTGGCGCAGGCGGATTTCATTCATGCCGATCTGACCAATGCCGAGTTCGGCGGCGCGAAAAATCTGCCGCCGTCGATAGGCGAAGTGCTGATGCGTTACTTCGGTGCCGAGGAGCGCCGTTAGCAGCCTGCGGCTGTCCTTCCTCCCGCGCAGCAGAACAGTCCCGGATCAGCCCGGTTGCCAGCGTGCCAGCCGCGGCATCATGATGCTGATTGAATAGCCGTTCCGGAATGGTTGCGACCTTCTCCACCAGGACGAAGGAGAGGCAAGCTGGCCACTTTTCGGAACATTTGATTGGGACGACCGGCCCGTCCGGAACAGGGGGAGACAGTTATGGGTATGGTGCAGGAGTTCAAGGCTTTTGCAGTGCGCGGCAATGTGGTCGACATGGCGGTAGGCATCATTATCGGCGCTGCCTTCGGCAAGATTGTCAGCTCGCTGGTGGCCGATGTAGTGATGCCGCCGCTGGGGCTGCTCATTGGCGGCGTGGATTTTTCCGATCTGGCGATCAGTCTGCCGGTGCTGCACGAGGGGGCCGCCGCAGTCACGATCAATTATGGCCGCTTCATTCAAACCACGGTCGATTTCATCATCGTCGCCTTTGCCGTGTTTCTGCTGGTGAAGGGCATCAATCGGCTGCGCCGCCAGCACGAGGAGGCGCCACCCGCCCCGCCCGCGCCGTCGCGCGAAGAAGAGTTGCTCACCGAAATACGTGATCTGCTCAAGGCGGAGCGGGGTGCGTAGTGAAGCGGGGGTTTGCCGCCCGCGCCGGCTGTTGTTAGTCTGTGCCGGTGCAGCGGCCCGGTCATTACAATGGGGGCGGCCGGGCAGAGAAAAATAACGAGGCAGATCATGAGCGACAGGCAAATTCCCGATGGGCAGCACGAAGACGATCTGTTGGCGGATTTTCGTGATGTTCCGGGTGACGATGATGGTGGCAAGGGTGCTGCAACCGGGGACGGCGCTACGGATCTGGATGCGCTCGACGCCTTTCTCAACGAGTTCGGCCAGGGAGATGCAGTGCCGGAGCCGCGCGAGGACTCCGCCACTTTCGATGAACCGGACGATGTGGTGACGGAATCGATAGATCTGGCGACGGACGAACTGGAGCCTGTGGCAGTGGATGGGATGCCGGACATTGAGCCGGATCTCACGGTGCCGGAGGATGCCGTCGATGTGCCGGAACTGCATGTCGAGGCCGAAGCGGTGCCGGACGACATGAACCTGGATATGCTCGGCGACATGCCTGAGCCCGTGGCGGAAGACAATACGCGGCAGGGGATCGACGACATGTTCGACCTGCCTCCCGCCAGTTCCACCGCTGCCGGGGTGGCCCCGTCATACGCTGCACCGGTATCGATCATGGCGGCAGACGATGGGCCGCCGGCAGACAACAGGATGTTTGATGTCTCCAGCATTGGCGTGGCGGTGTTTTCCCTGGTGATTGCCGCGGTGGCCGGGTGGTTTGCCCTCAGCCTGCATGGGCAGATCAATGATCTGCGTGCCGAACTGGCACAGCTGCGCCAGCAGCCGGCCGGGGTTTTGGTCGGGCCGGATCGTTCAACCCAGGAGACGGTGGCGCGGCTTGCCCAGCGCGTCAATGAAATGGCCCTGGTTATCGACGGCCCGATGACTCATTTGAGTGAGTCCAGTCAGCAACTGGATGCCGTGATAGCCCGGCTGGACACGCTGGAGCACGACATCGGCGGCCTGCGCGATGCGCTGGCGGTCACCGAGCGTGCGGCACAAGCGGCTGCCAAGGTAGCGGAAAAGCCTGCGGCGACACGCCCGGCACCACAACCCGCAGCCAAGCCGGCCACGACCGCTCCGGCGCCACAAGCGGCGCCCAAGCCGACCGGCAGCGGTGGCTGGGTAGTGAATGTCGCCTCCCTCACCGATGCCAGGGCAGCGGCGGCGGAGCAGCAGAGAATGCAGCAGGCCGGTTTCAACGTCGAAGTGCAGACGGCGCAGATGAATGGCCGCACCTGGCACCGCGTGCGTGCCACCGGATTCGCTTCACGCGAACAGGCGCAGGTCTATAGCGATATGATCCGCTACAAAATGGGCGTCACGCCGTGGGTGGGGTTGGACAAGTAAGGTAGGAGCCGAGTCCTCTCGGCGAACAGTGCCAGGGCCAGGTGCCGCTTTCGCCCGCGGAGTGGGCTCCTGCATTCAAACCAGCAGCATCAATCCGATGACGCCGAGCAGGCCGAAGGCGAAGCGGCGCATGGCGAGGTCGGGCAGGGGCGGCGGATAGTGGCGGCCAAGGACGGTGGCAAGGAACACCACCGGCAGGCACAGCAGACTGGTCTGCACCATGGGCAGATCGATATCACCCTCCAGTCCGACGTACACCAGGCGTATTGCCGTGGCCACCGCGAAGGTGGCGAGCAGGGTGGCGCGAATCACTGCCAGCTGCAATGGCTGGCGGTAGAAGTGAAATACCAGCGGCGGCCCGCCGATGGCAAACATCCCGCCCAGGATTCCCCCGGCAACACCGACTCCGGCATCCACCCATCCCCCGGCGCGATGCTGTCGCGGGTGCGGCCGCAGTGCCAGCATGATGCCGCCCGCCAGGATCACCACGCCGAGGATCATGCGCAGGGTTTCCACCGAGGTGCTGTGCAGTTCGCCCAGCAGCAGCACGCCCAGATACACCGCCGGCAGCATGCCGAGCAGGGTGTAGGCCAGAGCGCGGCGATCAATGAAATGCAGGCCGCGGTGCAGGGCGAGAATGTTATTGGCGAGGGCGGTGAAGCTCACCACCACGGCGGTGTAGGCCACCGGCGCCAGATCGAACAGGGTGATGCCGCCCATGACGATGAGGCCGAGGGCGAAACCGGTGACGGTCTGCACATAGGCGCCGAGGGCGACGACAAAGAGAAAGGCGGCGAGGGTGAGCGGGTCCATGGTGGGGGCGGATTATGCCCCGCCGCGGTGCTTATTCCCAGTTGCGGGTGCAGTCCAGGTGGCGCCAGACCCGATCCATGCCCGCGAGACCTTCTTCCAGCATCACGGTGAGCGGTTGGCCGCGAAAGTAGCGATTGCGGGTGGTAAGCCAGAAGCCGGGCATCTTGGGATTGAGCGGGAACACCACGTGCAGCGCGTGATGGATGCCGATGAGGTGCACGGCGCGCTGCAGCAGCGCGTTGTCATCGGGCAGTGCCTTGCCGCGGCTGAACCTGGTCAACTCGCGGGTGGCGGTTTCTTCCGGCAGGCCGAGCAGGTTGATCTGGTATTCTTCACGAATGTTCCAGTCGGCCAGTATGCCCATGACGAGGGTGGCCAGCTGCTCCCGTTCCTGTTGGCTGTAATCCGACAAAAGTTGATTCTCCTGCATGGTCTTTGGGTATTATCACGAACCTGCCGCCCTACGTCAAAACACGGTATGCCGACCCTACTCGAATCCAGCGCGCAATTTTCAGGCTTTTTGCAGCAGAGTTCTGTCGCTGCCGTGTATTTCAGCGGCCCTGACTGCGCTGTGTGCCAGGTGCTCAAGCCACGCGTCATTGCATTGCTGCAGCGTGAGTTTCCCCGCATCGCCGTGGCTCTGGTGGATTGTGCCGCAGCGCCGGAACTGGCGGCGCAGCAGTCGGTGTTTGCCGTGCCGACGCTGACGGTGTATTTCGACGGCCAGGAGCTGCTGCGGCTGGCGCGCAATTTCTCGCCGGCCCAACTGGCCGAGGCACTGGAGCGGCCCTATGCGCTGTACTTCGGTGCGTAACGCGCTGCTGGCTTGTGCGCTGCTGTTGTGCCTGCAGCCGCTGCATGCCGCACCGTTGCACTGGCCAGTCACCGATGCGGTGCTGGAGCAGACCACCGATCTGATCCGTTATGTGGTTGCCATCAACGGCGCCGAGTGGGTGGATGGCGCACAGCTGGCACTGCCGGATCTGGTGAGCCGTTTCTACTGGCAACGCGACTTCCGCCCGATATGGTTCGACCACGAGGGGGTATGCATCGAGGCCGGTGATTTGGTGCAGATCCTGCGCCGGGCCGGAGAAGAAGGGTTGCCGTTACAGGACTATCCGCTGGCCGCCATCGAGCAACGCCTGTTCGGTGAAATCGATGACCCGTTGCAACTGGCGCAGCTGGATCTGTTGCTGACCGACGCCTTTCTCCATTACAGCCACAATGCCCGCAGCGGCCGGCTTGACCCGCGCCGTGCCGACGGCGAGTGGTTCATTCCGCACACCCCGTTTGATGCCTCCTTGCTGCTGCAGCAGGGGCTGACGCAGAAAAACCTCGCCGGCATACTCGCCGATCTGCCGCCTCCCCACGCCGGCTATCGCCGCCTGCGCAGTGCGCTGCAGGAGTATCGCCTCGTGGCGGAACGCGGTGGCTGGCCGCAGGTGCCGGATGGCGTCATCCTGCGTTCCGGTGCACGGGAACTGCGGGTGATACAGCTGCGCCGGCGCCTGCAGTTGTCGGGTGATCTGACCCGGGAGCATGGCGCCGAACCGGAGCTGTTCGATTCCACCCTGCGCCGGGCGGTGCAGCGCTTCCAGCGTCGCCACGGCCTGCATGCAGACGGCAGTGTGGGGGAGCTTACCCTGGCGGCGCTCAATGTGCCGGTGGAGGAACGCATCCGCCAGATCGAGGCCAACATGGAGCGCTGGCGCTGGCTGCCGCGACAGCTGGAGCCGCGTCATATCCTGGTCAATATGGCGGGCTACGAACTGCAGCTGATCGAGGTGGACAAGCCGATACTGAACATGCGCGTCATCGTCGGGCGTGATTACCGGCAGACGCCGGTGTTCGCCAGTGCCATGACCTCGCTGGTGCTCAATCCTTACTGGTATGTGCCACGCAGCATCTTTCGCGACGACATCCTGCCGCGCCTGCGTCAGGAGCCGGATCATCTCGCGCGGCTCGGCATGCGTGTGTTCAGCAGCCTGAATGGCAACGGCAGCGAGGTGGATGCCGCCACCATCGACTGGGCGGCGGTGGACGGCGACAGCTTTCCCCATACCCTGCGCCAGGAACCCGGGCCGCACAACGCCCTGGGTCAGATCAAGTTCATGCTGCCCAACCGCTACGGTATCTTTCTGCACGATACGCCGGACCGCCGCCTGTTCAGCCAGCCGGCCCGGGCCTTCAGCTCAGGCTGCATCCGCCTCGAAGACCCGCTGGAACTGGCGCGCTATCTGCTGGCCGACGATGAGCGCTGGAGCCGTGCCGGCCTGGAGGCGGCCATCGCCCAGGGCAGGCCGCTGGGTCTGACGCTGCCGCAACCGATACCGATCTACCTCACCTACTGGACCGCCTGGGTGGATGAGGGCGGTCTGCTGCAGCTCCGTGACGACATTTATGGTCGCGATCAGCGCCTGTATGGGGCATGGATGGAAAATGCGACAGATGTCGTCGCGGTCAGGACGGCAAATCCGTAGAATTTATCGCCATGAAAACATCACCCGTTTCCACTGGCCGTCGCCGCTTGCTGACGTTGGGGCTGGGTGCCGCACTGGCGACATGCGCTGGTCCGGCACTGGCCGTTCGCGGCGAGCGCCGCCTGGCCTTCGTCAACCTGCATACCGGCGAATCCCTGCGCGCCGCCTACTGGCAGGACGGGTACTACGTGGCCGACGAAATCACCGCCATCAATCACCTGTTGCGCGATCACCGCAGCGGCGAGGCGGGCATGATGGAGCCGCGACTGCTCGATCTGCTGTTCCGTCTGCAGCAGGGTCTGGGGCTGGAGCGTCCCTATGAAGTCATTTCAGCCTATCGTTCGCCGCAGACCAATGCCCTGTTGAGCCAGGCCAGTACGGGGGTGGCGAAGAAGAGTCTGCACATGGAGGGCCGGGCCATCGACGTGCATCTGCCCGGTGATGCACTGCAACATCTGCTGCGCGCCGCGCGCCAGCTGCGCGGCGGCGGTGTCGGCTACTATCCCCGCTCAGATTTTATTCATCTCGACACCGGCCCGTTCCGTACCTGGCGGGGTTGAATACACAGCGCAAAGAACACGAAGCGTTAAACCAAAAATCCAACGCAGAGACGCAGATTCATCAACGCCGTGTTCTCCGCGCCTCTGCGCCTCTGCGTCAAATGTTGGAAGTTCTTTGCACCTTTGCGGTAAACGTGCCGTCAGATGTTGACGAACTCGCGCCGCGCCTCCAGCACCTTGACCAGGTAGCGGCGCGTCTCGTCGCGCGGATGTTCATCGCGCAGACGGCGATACACCTCTGCCGGCGACAGTGAATTAATCACGTCCGGTGCCTTGGCCCGATCCCTGGAGAACATGTTGAATACGTTGCCGGCGCCGCCGTTGTAGGCGGCGATGATGCAGTATTCGCGTGTCAGCGGATGCTCGATGCGCGCCAGGTAGCGCTGATCGAGGATGTTGAGATAGGCGGTACCCAGCTCGATGTTGTTGTCCGGGTCGAACAGATAGTCCTTGCTCGGGGTATGGGCGTAGCCCTTCACCCTCTGGTAGGCATCGCGGCCGCCGGTTTCCGGCACCAGTTGCATCAGTCCGTAGGCCGGCGCGCTGCTCACCGCGAAAGGATTGAACGCACTCTCGGTTTTCATCACCGCATAGATCAGACTCTTGCTCACGCCGTATTGCCGGGCGTGTTTGTCGACGCTGGCGGCATAACGCTGGGCCTGGCGATTCTCATAGTCACGCACCATGGTGATCTGTACATAGTGCACACGTTTGCTGCCCTGCTCGGTGTCCACCTGGCGGGTCTGCTGTGCCGTGCGCAGCAGATGCTCGGCATAACCCTCCGCCAGTGCCGGCGTATCGATGGTGCGGCCCTGCTGATCCAACACCAGACCATGCAGATAGGGGCGGCCGGAGAGGGCCACGCTCTTGTCCGAATACAGATCCACCGCGCGCGGGTCGTCCGGCGTCAGCAGGGTGGTGACGATGGCATTCTTCAGGCTTTGTTCCGGCCGCGCCGGATCCAATGTTTCCACCGTCACCAGGCCGCGATCGAATTGCACGATGGCGCGGCTCATGTAGTTCTGGGTGTATTTGACGTAGCGCTTGTTGCTGGGGGTGACCACTTCCCGGTTGCCCCACTGCGCGCCCGCCTTGCCGGAGAGGAAGTCCGTCAGCTTTTTATAGTTGCGCTGTGCCTGTTGCAGGTCCTGCACCAGGCGGAGGGGATTCTGCTGATAGCTCTGCGCCCGCGCCGCAGCGAGATTGGAGGCGGCGGCGGAAGGATTGCCGCTGGTGGCCACGCGCAGCATATCGCTGGTGGAGCAGGCGGCAAGTCCGGCGATGCCGCAGAGGATGAGGAGGGAATGGCGTAAGACTCTCATGGTCTTAAGGATACCCCAGTGCGGCATACAGGCAATACCGTTTTTACGGCCATGGCTTCACAGGGCGGTGAGGCAGGTTCATCATGAGAGGATGGGCGTAAGCAGCAGTATTTTTTGGCAACGGGGCAGATGATGCGGCGGGGGATTTTTCTCATTCTGGTTCTGGCGGGCATGCAAATGTTGGCAATGACAGCGGTTGCAGCGCCCGTGGATGGCATCCTGCGTGTGCTCACCGCCCGCGAGCAACGCTTGCAGCGGGATGTCGACATGTGCGCGCGCGGGGTGGCACATGCCGAGCAGACCCTGCGTGATGCCGAAAGTGCCTTGCGTCTGGCGCTCAGTAGCAAGGATCGCGCCGCTGAGGCGACAGCGCGCGAGGCGGTGGCGGTGGGCCGGGAGAACTACGAAGGCTATCGCGAGTTGTGTGCCGGATTTGCGCAGGATTTGCGGCGGGCCAGCAAGAGCCTGACATTGGCACGACGCCTGCTGGAACACAATGCCGAGCAGCCGATCAATGCTGCCGTCGTCGAACAGCGTGGCCAGGTCGAACGCCGCAACGCTGAGGGTGCCTGGATGGCGTTGGCGGGAGACCGTGCTGCGCCGCTGCGCTCCGGTGATCGCCTGCGTACCGGCGCCAACAGCGGCGCGGAGTTCATGTTGCAGGATGGTGCTACCGCAGCACAGATTGCTGCCGATACCGAGTTGCAACTGACGCTGGACGATTTGGGCAATGCAGTGGTGGATCTGAGTCGTGGCGCATTCTTCGCCGCAGTTAATCCGCTGCTGATCCGCATGAAGCGCATGGAAGTGCGTACACCGACAGCGGCCCTCGCCGTGCGCGGTACCCGCTTCGCCGTGCGGCAGGCAGCGGATGGCAGTACCGAGTTACTGGTGCTCGCCGGCATGGTAGAGGCAATGCCATCGGATGGCGGCCGCGCCGTGATGGTCGAGGCTGGGCAACGCCTGGTGATGCGGCAGGGCGAGCCGCTCGCGGTAACGGCCATCGACTGGAACACGACGCGGCGCTGGTGGCGCGAGGATGGGGAAGAATGATCACTCTGCGTCATGCCATGAGTGGCCTGTTGCTGGCTGTCCCCTTGTGCGTGCAGGCTGATTGGTGGATCGCCTATTCGCCGGTGATCGTCAAGCATACCGGCCAGTCCACCTATTGCTGTTTCCCCACCAAGGCGGCCTGTGAGGCGGCGCGCGCGCAGAAACTGCAGCCGGCGGATTCCATCGGCTGCTTCGGCTTTGACAGCCCGAGTGCCAAGCAGAAACCGGGCGCGACACAGAGCAAGGCGCAGGCCGAGCAGCAGGCCAAGGCTGAGGCCAAGGCCAAGGCGCAGAAGGAGGCGCAGCTCAAACTGCAGGAACAGAAATTTCGCGAGGCTATGCAAGGTACGCTGCACGAATTCAAGGGGCTGGACGATGGTGGTGGTACCAGCGGACTGAGCCTCAAGCCGGTGCCGCCGGCCGGGGGTGTCGGGCTGGATCAGCTCAAGGGCAGTGCCGCCTGGAGCGATGCAGCGACACGGGCCAAGACCAACGAGGAGGCGCGGGCCAAGGCCGAGCTGGGGGCACAGGGCGCCGGTGGCCTCAGATTGCCGGACGGTGCTGTGAGGGTGCCGGAGCCGCCGGCACCGACGCCGGTGGAGATGCAGCAGAAATTTCGCTCGCTCCTGCTTGAGCGGCAGCAGGTCAACCGGCAGCAGAGTCAGCAGACCGAACAGCAGATCAGTGCACTGGAACAGCAGCTGCAGGCGAGTGAGCAGGAGGCTACACGCCAGGAGCGTGAATTGGCCAATCTGAAGTTGAAGGTCGCGCCTGCCGCCGGCAAGGTAGAGGAAAGCGATGCGCAGCGCCAGGCACGCGAGGCACTGGAGCGGGCCAAGGCGGAACAGGAAAAGCTGAAGCAGGAGCTGGAGCGGCATCGGCGCGAGCGCGCGCAACTGGCGCAGGACGAACAACGTCTACAGCAAATGGAGGCGCAGTATCAGGCCGATCCGCAGCGGGCCGGCGAATTGATGGGACGACTGGGGCGTTAGGGAGAGAAACATGAGAATTAGTACGGCGTGGCTGGTCGGCGTGTTGTTGGTGTTGTCGATGTCATCCTGGGCGCAGGACGTGCCGGAAGAGGCGCGACGCTATATGGTGCGCGGGCGCACCGCCATCGAGATGGCCAAGACAATGGATGATCTGCGCTATGCGGTGAAAGAGCTGGAACACGCGGCACGTCTGGCGCCGCAGTGGGCGGATCCTCACTTCAATCTCGGCGTGGTGCAGGAAAAACTGGGCAATCCCGGTGCAGCGGTTACCAGCTTAAAACGTTACCTTGTGCTGGCACCGGAGGCGGTCGATGCTGCCAAGGTGCGCGACAAGATCATCGCCCTCGAATACATGCAGGAGCGTACCGCCCAGGCCCAGTCACTGTCGGGTATCTGGAGCGGGTATACGGTACGCGTGGAGGGCGACCGCTTTACGGCCGAGGGAAGCAGCCGGCCTGCCCCGGTGCAGGTGATCTTCCATGGTGGCGTTCTGGTGGGAGATGTTGCGCATGCTTCGCAGCTGCCAGATGTGATTCATCGCTTCGAGGGACAGATCACGGGGGCGAACATCAAGGGCATCGTTACCCGAGAGTCCTTCATCGAAGGGCGCTCCGGTTGCGATGTACCACTGGAGCGTAGCGAGTTCTCCGGCAAGGTGAATGATATGGGGACGCAGATCGTTCTGAGGTTTCCCCGCACCACTTATCGTGCCGACTATACCGGGGTGTTTTGGGGGTTGGAGAACTGCACGGGGGTGAGCGCGAAGGAAGCGCAGCAGGCCGAACTGGCACTGGAGCCAACCTTGCCGACCGGCGGCGTGGGAATGGAACTGCGCTTTGACACGGTTGATGCCGTGCCTGAAGTGATACGGATATTCCCCGGCGGACCGGCCAGTCAAATGGGCGTGCGCAGCGGGGATCGAATTCTGACCATTGATGGCCAGGTATCGCGCGGCCTGCGTGGTGTGGATGTGATCAAGCGACTGCGTGGTGAGCCCGGAACAACGGTGGTGGTGCGCATCGAGCGTGGCGGCAGCGGGACGTCAGAGGATTTGACGTTGACGCGTGCCGATCTGGCGGCGATGGTTGCGACACAGCAGGCAGATGCCGGCGCCGTAGGCGCGAAGAAAGGCGTGTCGGCCACATCATCCGGCTGTTTCATCGCCACCGCCGCCTACGGCTCACCGTTCGAGGTGCACGTGGCGACGTTGCGCGAATTCCGCGACCGGCATCTGCTGACCCACGCGCCGGGACGCTGGTTTGTCGCGCAGTACTATGAGCACTCGCCGCCAATCGCCGATTACATCCGTGAGAGAGAGGGTTTGCGCGCTGTGGTGCGTAGTCTTCTGGCACCGGTGGTACAGGCGATCCGGTATCCACTCCTGGCACTGCTGGTGCTGGCGGGGTTGCTCGCTGCCTTGGGGTACTGGCGATATGGGCGTCGTGTTCATCCATTGGCGCAGTGACGATTCGGTCAGGTATTGATGTTGGTGCGACAGTTGCACCGAACAGGGGTGAGAAAATGAAAAGCAGGCTCGGGTGGTCGGTGATCGGTTTTGCGATGTGGTTGGCAACCATGATGGTGGTGATGGCGCAGGAGGTGTCCGATGAGGCGCGCCGTCACCTGCTGCGCGGTCAAATGGCGTTGGAAATGGCCAAGTCGCCGCAGGATCTGCGCCTTGCCATACACGAATTGGAGCAGGCTGCCCGCCTTGCCCCCGATTGGCCGGACATTCATTTCAATCTCGGCATGGTGCGTTCGAAGGCCGGCGATCTGGCTGGTGCCATCGAAAGCTATAACCGCTACCTGCATTTGGCCCCAGGCGCGGCCGATGCACAAAAGGTGCGTGATGAAATTATCAAGCTGGAGTTCCGCCAGGAGCAGACCACGGTGCGCCAGTCCATGTCCGGCCAGTGGGCCGGCAGTGGCGGCAGATATGTTGTGCAGATGGCGGATGGAAAGCTGACCCTGTCGAATAATGCAAAATCGATCGGCGATACCGATGCAGAGGAAATATTTGTTCCGCTGGTCGGTCGTATGATCATGCCGGTCAGTACCCAGGCGGCATTCAGCATGCGTGCTGAAGTAAGTGGCAGTCTGATGCGGGGCGACTGGCGCCGCGGGGAATACAAGCTGGGTGATTGTGTGATTCCGGCAGACAGCGGCAGTTTCGAGGGCGAAATCAGTCTCGACGGTACCCGCATGACGGCGCAGTTCACCAAACGACGCTATCGTGCCGTGTATGGCGTGAGTGTCATGGGCTATCCCTGCCGCGAGGTTACCGAACTGGAGCCGGTGCAGGAGACGCTGGTGCTCTATGGGCCGTTGGGGGAAGGGAATATCGGGACCAATATCTATTACCCCAACGGTACCGATTTTTCCCCCGGCGCCAGCAAGAACCATATGTTGTATCCGGTGAAAAATGGTCCGGCAGCACAGGCCGGTATCCTGGAAGGGTCTCACCTTCTGATGATTGATGGCGAGAGGGTCTCGACATTGGAGCCAGGTGAGGTGCAGTACCGTTTGACCGGGCCGTCAGGCTCAATAGTCAGGCTGACGGTGTTGCTGCCCAAAAGCACAGGCCCGGTGGAAGTTGCCGTCACCCGGGTTGCTCCCGTGAAAGGCGGGCAAGGCGCGTCGGCCACGTCCTCTGGTTGTTTCATCGCCACTGCGGCCTATGGCTCTCCGATTGAGGAACACGTAGCCACGTTGCGCGACTTCAGGGATCGCCACCTGCTCACCAATGCGCCGGGACGCTGGTTCGTCGAGCAGTATTATGAATACTCACCGCCCGTGGCCGATTACATCCGCGAGCGTGATGGACTGCGTGCTGTGGTACGCGGCGTACTGACGCCGGTGGTATACGCTGTGCGCGCACCCTGGCTGGTGCTGGTGGCTATGTTTGCGCTGCTGGTGGTGGTGATCGGCTGGCGTCGCCGCCGCGCTCTATTCTGCAGGGCGGTGTGAGGCATGGAATATCTTCCGTTCATTCTCATCGGCGTGATGGCCGTTTTCATGGCCATGCCCTTGTTCATCTGGCTGGGCAGCAAGCGCATGCAGGGGCGCGATGCGCCTGATTGCGCCGCCCTGCTGACAGCGGAGCAGCGTGGGCGCGACAAGCTGCTGTTCTATTTTTACAGCGAGCATTGCGGCCCCTGCCGCACCCTGGCGCCGCTCATCGACACCATGGCCGAACGCTACGGCAACGTGGTCAAGGTGGATGTGACGCAGCAGCCGGCGGCAGCGCGTCAGTTCGGTGTCCGTGCCACGCCGACCCTGGTACTGGTGGACGGCGGCAAGGTGGTGAAGGTGATGCTGGGGGCGGTGAGTGAAAAGCAGCTGGAGGTGTTGCTGGGCTGAAAATGGCGCAAATCCCGTGGGGTTGAAATAGTTTACTGAAATACTATGTTATGCCCATGGCCTATACGGCTGGAACAACTTCTTGGCTAACAGGGTATTTCAGGAGGCATTATGAACAACACCTACTTCACGGCGATGGACACCATGGAAAAGGCCGGTGTGGATCGGCAGTACATCGATGGCTGGGCCTGCGGTTTTCTGCACAATCCGCGTCGCGGCGAGCAGCACATTACCGAGGCCTACGAGGCGGGTTATGGCGACGGTTTCGATCAGGTGATGGATGGCTACACGGCCTGGGTGGGCAAGAAGGCTGCCTGAGCCGTTGCCGGGAACACAAAAGCCCCGCGCCAGCGGGGCTTTTGCTTTGGATGGGTGGCGGGTAAGCTGGCTGCCGGCGCTGGTTGACGGAGCGGCCCATGAATATTCTGCGTGGCACGGCCCTGCTGTGCTTGATCATTTTGGCTGTCCCGGCCTGGGGCTCCGGCGTTTACCGCTGGATCGATGAAGGCGGCCGGGTGCACTTTGGTGATGCCCCGCCGGCAGAGCGCAAGGCAGAAGATGTCGAGTTGAAGTACAGCGAGATGGGGTCAACGCCGGTAGCGCCGGGCATGTTCGATGCGGGCCAGCCGGTGGTCATGTACAGCGCGGTCTGGTGCGGCGTGTGCCGCAGGGCCAAGGCCTTTCTGCAATCCCGCGGCGTGCCCTTTAGCGAATACGACATCGAAACCAGCCGCAAGGGGCGTGAGGATTACCGTCGTCTCAGGGGCGCCGGGGTGCCAATCATTCTGGTGGGCAAGGAGCGCATGAATGGCTTTAACTCCACCACGCTTGCCGCATGGCTGGAAAGGGCCGGTCATTTGCACGACACACCTTGACGTCTGTAACAGCTACAGCGTAGCTTTCGCTCATGGCATACCTGAACGCACGACCGATGTTCGCAGTACGCCGCGCCATGGGGCGCGATGCGTTGCGTCTGCGTGCCGCAGGAGTGAAGCCGGTTTAATCATTGATACCAGCATCGATTCACCAGGGCCGCAGACATCGAGTCTGCGGCCTTTTTGTTTGTGGAGAACAGGGCATGTCGGTACCGGCTGCTTACATGGGCATCATATTGATCTGGTCCACCACCCCGCTGGCCATCAAATGGAGCAGCGAGGGGGCGGGTTTTCTGTTTGCTGTTACGGCGCGCATGGCGTTGGGTACACTGCTGTGCCTGCTGTTGTTGTGGATGCTGCGCATCGGCCTGCCCTGGCACCGCGAGGCACGCCGCGCCTATCTGGCCGCCGCGCTGGGCATTTACGGCGCCATGCTGAGCACCTATTGGGGCGCACAGTACATTCCCTCGGGTCTGATCTCGGTGTTGTACGGCCTGACCCCGTTGTTCACGGGCGTGATGGCGGCCTGGTGGCTGAACGAGCGCAGCCTGTCACCGCTGCGCATCGCCGGCGTGCTGTTGGGTATCTTCGGCCTGGCACTGATCTTTCTTGCCGGTCGCGCGCTGGAACATATTGCCTGGCAGGGCATCGGCGCGGTGCTGTTTGGCGTTGTGCTGCAGGCAGCGAGTGCCGTGTGGGTGAAACGCACCGGCGCCACGCTGCACCCGATGGCCCTCAATGGCGGCGCGCTGTTGCTGGCATTGCTGGCCTATCTGCTGACCTGGGGGCTGTTTGACCGCAGTTGGCCGGTACAACTGGATCAGCGCAGTCTCGGCGCCATCATTTATCTTGGCGTGCTGGGTACGGTGGTCGGTTTCAATCTGTATTTCTTTGTACTGAAGCAGCTTTCCGCCGGTGCGATCTCGGTGATTACCCTGATCACACCGGTATTGGCGTTGCTGCTCGGCAACTGGATCAACGATGAGACGGTGGAAGTACGGATTTGGCAGGGCACAGCCTGCATTCTTTGCGGCCTGCTGATCTATCAGTGGGGCGGACACGTGCTGCGGAAAGTGCGGCGTTGCTAGCGTTTTTGCGCCGGACAAAAAGAAAGGGGGCCGCAGCCCCCTTTCTTTCCCTGCTGCGTCACTGTTACATGGGTTGACGCAGGGTAAAGGCACCGCGTACATCACCAGCCTTGTAGCCGCGCGCCATATCCTTGGGATACAGGGCATCAAGCTTGCCGGCGACGGCCGGGTCGATGCTGGTGCCGTGGCACTTGAGGCAGGGCATCTTGTCTTCCGGCGGCATGATGATGGCCTTCATGAAGCGGAATTCCTTCTTGCCGCCGTTATCCACCACCTCGGCGAAGGCAATGGTGTCCGGATTCTCACCGGCGGCCTTGCGCTCCTCGAATTTCTTCAGCACAGCGGTTTCCCAGGCGTCCGGTGCATTGTCCGCGTTGCGCGTCTTCAGGCTGGTACGGGCCACGTTCATGCCATGCTTGCTGGACAGCTCGTGGGCGATGCCGGGGGCGACACGGTTGCATACCTGGATGGCGTTGATGGGACCGCCTTCCTTCATGGCCGCCTCCAGTTCACCTTTCAGCTTGCCGAAGAATTCCTGTACCACGGCCTTGCTCTTGTCCATGCGTGCCTGATTGCCGTGATTGTCGGCCAGGGCATTGCCCAGCGGGACAGCGCAAAGCAGGGCTGCTGCGATGATTTTTTTCATTGTTTCCTCCACCATGGGTTTATTGAGTGACTCCTCCGGCTCTGCGACCGGTAGCGCAATCAAAACACAGGCCTATTCGGTGCGCAAGGCCTCTACCGGGTCCAGCATGGCGGCAGCGCGCGCCGGCCATACCCCGGCGAGCAGGCCGACGGCAGCGGCAAGCAGTTCGGCGATCAGGACGTAGCTCCAGGTGACATGTACCGGCAATGCCGGCAGGGCGATGTCGAGCAGCCAGACGATGCCGAGGCCGAGCAGCAGCCCGGCCAGACCACCGATGGCGGCCAGCACCGTGGCCTCACCCAGAAACAGGGCCAGTACCTGGCTGCGCTCGGCACCCAGCGCGCGCAGCAGGCCAATCTCCGGGGTGCGCTCACGCACCGCGATGGTCATGATGGTGAAGATGCCGACGCCGCCCACCAGCAGCGAAATGCCGCCCAGGGCGCCGACGGCAAAGGTGAGCACGCCCAGCACCGAGCCGAGTACCTCCAGCATCTGTTCCTGGGTGATGATGGTGAAGTCCTCGCGGCCGTGACGGGCCGTGAGCATGCGGCGCACGCTCGCGGTGATTTCACTGACATTGGCGCCCGGTTCATATAACACGTCGATTTCCATCAGGCTGTCGCGGTTGAACAGATCCAGTGCCTTGGCGGCGGGGATATACACGGTGTCATCGATATCAAAGCCGAGCACCTGGCCCTTGCTGTCCATCACGCCGATGATGCGGTAGCGGTCACCACCTATGCGCAGGGTCTGCCCCAGCGGGTTGGCGTCGCCGAACAGTTCGCGCCGCAACTGGCTGCCGAGTACCGCAAAGGCGCGCGCCGCACGCGGGTCGTCCGGCGGCAGGAAGTGTCCGCTGGCGACCTGGAAATTGAATACTTCCGGAAAGGCCGAGCCGACACCATAGACATTGGTGCGGCGCTGCCGCCCACCCGCCGTGACCAGGGCATTGCCTGCCACCACCGGCTCCACGCCGATGACACGCGGCAGCTTTTTCAGCGCCTCGGCATCCTCCAGGGTGAGGGGGCGGGTATTGCCGAAGGCGCCGACCGATCCGCCCATGGTGGTGGTGCGGCCCGGACTGACGGCAATCAGGTTGGTGCCGAACTGGGTGAATTCGTTCAGCACATAGCGGTGGATGCCTTCGCCGATGGCGGTGAGCAGCACCACGGCCGCAATGCCGATGGCGATGCCGAGCGCGGTGAGAAAGCTGCGCAGCCGTTGCGCAATCACCGAGCCCACCGTCAGGCGGATGAAGTCGCGGGTGATCATGGGGAATTGCGAAGAATACATTCAACGCAGAGGCGCAGAGGCGCAGAGAGTATGTGTGACTTGTGCATCTCTGCGTTCTCCGCGTCTCTGCGCCTCTGCGTTGGATGTTTGAAGTGAAATTTTTTCATCGCCGGGCCAGGGCCTGGACCGGGTCGAGGCGCGCCGCGCGGCGCGCCGGCAGAACGCCGAAGACGAGGCCGGTGCCGAGTGCGACCAGTACGGCGGCAATGATGGCCCATGACGGCGCTGCGAACGGCAGCGCAGGATAGAGTTGGCGCAGCAGCGCGGTGCTGGCCTGGCCGACGGCAAGGCCGATGGCAGCGCCGAGCAGGGACAGCAGCGCCGCCTCGGTGAGGAACAGGCGCAGGATTACCGGGCGGGGCGCCCCCAGCGCCTTGAGCAGGCCAATCTCGACGGTGCGCTGTGCCACCGCCACCAGCATCACGTTCATGATCAGCACGCCGGCCACCACCAGGCTGATGGCGGCGATGCCGGCCACAGTCATGGTGAGTGCGCCGAGGATGCGGTCAAAGGTGGCCAGTACCGACTCCTGGGTGATCACGGTGACATCTTCTTCGCCGTCGTGACGCGCCTTGAGGGTGGCGATGACGTGGCGCTGGGCCGGTTCGATGGACTCGCGCGAGGGTGCCTCGACCAGGATGCGGAACAGCGAATTGACGTTGAACAGCGACTGCGCCGCCATCACCGGGATGATGGCCAGCTCATCGGTATTCATGCCCAGTGACTGTCCCTGCTCCTGCAATACACCGATGACGCGAAAGCGGCGATCGCCGATGCGGATGCGTTCACCCAGCGCTGATTGTGTGCCAAACAGTTCACGTTTGAGTTTGGCGCCGAGCACGGCCACCGGCTGTGGGTGGCGCACATCGCCCGGCGGCAGGAAGCGTCCCTGGGCCATGGTGAAGTGGCGCACCTCATAGATCTCGTGGGTGGCGCCCATGATCACGGCCTCACGCTCACGGCCACCCCAGGAGACGGCCGCCGAGCCGACATTGATCGGTGCCACCAGCCGCACATGGCGGCTGCGTTTGAGCGCCTCGGCATCCTCCAGGGTCAGGTCACGCGGTGTTTCGGAGGTGAGCGGCGGTGCGCCACCGGTGGTTTCGTTGCGACCGGGCAGGACGATGAGCAGATGGGTGCCGAGGGAGGAGAATTCGCCTACCACATAGCGTCGCGCCCCCTCGCCCAGGGCGGACAGTACCACCACCGCGGCGACACCGATGGCCATCGCCAGCAGCATCAATCCTGAGCGTAGCCGTGCACCGCGCAGAGCGGTGAAGGCGAATTGCAGATGGTCGCGGGGGTTCATGTGCTGCGTGACGTATCCTCGACGATGGCACCGTCCACCATACGCAGGCGGCGCCTCGCACGCTGGCCCAGTTCCGGGTCGTGAGTCACCACCAGCAGGGTGATGCCGCGTGCATTGAGTTGTTCCAGTATTTCCACCACCTCATGACCGGAGGCACGATCCAGATTGCCGGTAGGTTCGTCGGCCAGCAGCAGGCCCGGTTCGATGATGGTGGCACGCCCGATGGCGACGCGCTGGCGCTGGCCACCGGACAGTTGTTCGGGGCGGTGATGGGCGCGTTCGCCGAGTCCATAGGCCTTGAGGGTCTGTGCCACCCGTTCACGCCGCTGCGAGGGAGGCATGCCGGAGAGGATCAGCGGCAGCTCAATATTCTCGGCGGCGGTGAGGCGCGATACCAGGTGAAAGAACTGGAATACAAAACCGATACGTTCGCGTCGTACCTGGGCCTGTTCGTCGTCGGACAGTGCGGTAATGTCATGCTGCTCGAACAGATAGCGGCCGGCGCTGGGGCGATCAAGCAGGCCGATGATGTTGAGCAGGGTGGACTTGCCGGAGCCGGAGGGACCCATGATGGAGATGTAGTCACCGGCATTGATGTCGAGATCGATTTGACGCAGGGCATGTACCTGCTGTCCGCCGACGTCGAAGATGCGTTCAATGCCCTGTAGCCGGATCATCGCGTGCCCCTGGGGGCGCCGCCTTCCAGTACGGCGCGAGCGCCGTCGCGCACGCCTTCGCGGTCAATCGAGCTGACCACCAGATCGCCGACGGCAAGACCGCTGATGATTTCGCTGTATTGCCAGTTGGACAGGCCGGTCTTGATGTCGCGCTGCTGCAACTGGCCGCTGGCGGTATCGAACACCAGGACACGATGACCCTCCAGCAGTGCCTCGGTGGGAATGCGCAGCACATTTTCACGCCGCTCAAGAATGATCTCCACATCGGCGCTGTAACCGGCCAGTAGCCGGGCGATGTCCTGCGGATCATTGAACTCAACCTCTACTTCTACCGTGCGGGCCTGTTTTTCCACATCCAGCACATAGGGCGCGATGCGCTGCACACGGCCGGCAAAGGGATGGTTGCCGAAGGCGTCGAGCAGAATGCGGGCAGGCATGCTGATCGCTACACGCGGTGCATCGATCTCATCGATGGGAGCGACCACATACAGGCAACTGTTATCCACCAGATCCACCGCCGGCGGCGTAGGGATGCCGGGGGGGGAGGGGGTGACGAACTCACCTACCTCGCCGGTGGTCTCGGCTACCGTGCCGGCGAAGGGGGCGCGCAAATGCGTGCGTTCCAGCAAGGCCTGATTCAGGTGCACCCGGTCATTGCTTACGCGGGCGCTGGCCCGCGCTGCAGTGCAAGCCGCTGCGCGGGCCCGTGCATCGGTGCTGCTGCGATCGCGCTGTTCGTCGGAAACCAGGCCCTGCTGATGCAAGGTGGTGATGCGCTGTGCCTCGCGACGCATTACGTCGGCCACCAGGCAGGACTCGTCGGCGCGGGCCGTGGCGGCCTGTGCCTCGCTGCGTGCCAGTGCCACCTGTGCCGTCAGGTCATCGTTCCACAGCCGGAGCAACAGCTGCCCCGCCTCTACCTGGTCACCCTTGCGTACCAGCAGTTCGGCCACTTGCCCGCCCTGTGGTGGCGCGAGGCGGGCGCGGCGGCATGCCTTTACCGTACCGGCACGGGTATTGGCCACGGTGGCCTCGACCAGCCCCGCCTGCACGGAGGCGGCCACCACGGCGATGGGCTGGGGGCGGGCGGCATACCATCCGGCGGCAATGGTCGCAGTGGCAAGAATGGCGAGAATCAGGTAGCGGCGCAGGTGGCGGTTCATGGTGATTCGGCGGGTAATGGTTTCGGTGATTATAGAGAATCATGCGGCAATGGCATCATCACCATCGCTGGAACCGTGCGGGTTGCAGGAAAAATGACCCTGTGACAGGTGTAATGAGGGAAATTTACCGATACTATTGTGCGCTGGCGCGCACGCATGGCGCGAATCGGTAATCATGGTAACGGACAATGGAGAGGGCGCTTATGGTTCTGCGTGTATTGGGTGTGGTACTCGGTGTGATGGCGGCGGGGCAGGTGATGGCCGACTCGCTGGATCTGAATCTGCACAACGATGCCCTGCGGGCGACATACAGTCGCGGCGTGGGTGCCAGCCGTGGTCTTGATCTGGACATGGGCTATCTTTACGCCAAGAATCCGGCCCAGACCGATCATCTGCTGCATGTAGGCCTGCAGGTTGCCGGCCAGAACTGGAGCAAGCAGGGCAACTTTGATATCGGCCTGGGCGGACGCGCAGTGTTTGTCGACACCAAGCCGGGCAACGGCGCCAATATCGCCTTCGGTGGGCGGGTCAGGTTCTCCCCCGTGCAACGCATCGGTATCGGTGGTTCCCTGTTCTATGCCCCGAAGATCACCAGCTTCATGGACAGCGAGGGATATCTGGAATGGAATCTGGCGGTGGATTACCAGTTGCTGACCCAGGCCTTCGTCTATGTCGGTTATCGCAAGGTGGAGACGGATATCAAGAACCACGGCACCTATAAGGTCGATGACAACGTGCACGTGGGCATGCGACTGCAGTTTTGATGGCAAGGAATGGCGGGGATGCCGCCGTGAATACTAACCGGGACTAGAGGAACGAACATGAAACTTCGCAACGCTTGGGTGATGGCATTGGCTCTGTGCAGCGGGGGGGCTTACGCAGCGGATGAGGCGGCCAACTGGTACTTTGGTCTGGCGGCTTCCAGTTTCGACTTCGAGCGCAAGGGCGCGGGTGGCCACAGCTACAACAGCCATGGTTATATCGCCAGAGTGGGTTACGACCTGGGTAACTATCTGGCAATCGAAGGTCGTCTGGGCGCGGGTGACAAGTCTACGTTTGACGCTGCCACTTTGCGTATGGAGGCACAGCGTGTGGCCGGTATCTATGCCCGCGCCAACCTGCCGCTGGATCGCGTCAAGCTGTACGTCATCGGTGGTTACGCCACATTGAATGCAAAGGCTGAACTGGCAGCCATCACCACCACCCACAGCAAGGAACTGAAGGGCACCAGCTATGGCGTGGGTATTGAGCTGTACGGCAACCGCACGACGGCGGTCACGGCTGAATACATGCGCTATGTCAGTGAGCAGACCTTTACCGACGCCACGCTGGGGCTGGACAACAAGTTTGATGTCAATGCCATCAGTTTTGGTTTCGTGCACCACTTCTGACTTCTGTCTGCAGCAAATAAAAAAGGGGTGCGCTGTGCGCACCCCTTTTTTATTTCACGCCCTGAACCGGCTCAGGCGGCGTTGAGTGCTGCCTCCAGTTCGGCAAAGGTCTGGGCCACCTCGGTGGTCTCGATGGTGATACCCAGCTGCTTGCTGATCTGCTTGGTGGAAAACATGCCGCGCACGATCTGACGATCATCGATGGTGCGGTCCACCACCAGGGCATGCTGGCGGCCAACCCGCTTCATGGTTTCGACGATGTCGCCCACCGTGGCGCGTTGCACGTCGGGCATGCACAGCACGTCCAGGCGATCCTGCCCGGTCATGATGTCGCGCACGAAGATGTCCTCGCGCTTGCCGCCCACTTCCTGCAGGTACTTCATCGGCTTTTCACCCAGGATGTCGGTGGAGGTGATGACACCGAGGATTTCATTGTCACGCCCGGTGACGAACAGCAGTCGTATGCCGGATGCGATCATGCGCTGGTTGGCATCTTCCAGGCTGGCACAGGGACCGATGGTCATGGCAGCTACCTTGACGAAGTCGGTCATGACGTCGGTCGCCGGGCTGTCGGCATGGACGCGCTCCGGCAGTCGCTGTGGCGGGCGTTGATAGGTGGTGCCGGCATCCAGGCGCTTGTGGGACAGGGGATTGTAGTGCTGGTTCATGTGCGGTTCTCCAGTGATCGTATGGTTTCTTGCCCTGTGACCTTAGGAATAATGCAAAAACCGGGTTTTTTCAATTAAACCAGAACCAAATTAATTTCGTCAGCCATCAGCCATTTCAATGTGGGAGACGGGTGGGACATGAGGCCGCGCAATAAAAAAGGCCGGCATGCGCCGGCCTCTTGGGTGCTGTCAGGAACGCGGACTTAGAGCACGCTTTCCTTCAGGCCCTTCAGGGCGGTCAGCTTGACGGTGTTGCGTGCCGGCTTGGCCTTGACGGTGATCTCTTCGCCGGTAAAGGGGGAGATCATCTTGCGTGCCTTGGTGGCGGGTTTCTTGTGGCGGCGGATCTTCACACCTACTTCGGGAACGGTGAACTCACCGGAGCCGTTCTTCTTCATGTGCGCCTCGACCATGGCGGCCATGGTGCTGAATACGGCACCGACATCCTTCTTGGATACGCCGGTGGTCTCGGCGATAGCGGCGATGATCTGGGTCTTGGTCTGCTTGGTGGTGATCGCCTTCAGCGAGGCGGGGGCAGCCTTGGCCGGAGCGGCCTTCTTCGGAGCAGCCTTTACAGCTTTCTTGGCAGCGGTCTTTTTCTTTACAGCCATCTGTGATCTCCCTTGTGCGATGGTAGAAACAACTCACCGGTGAGTTGTCGTCGGCGAGTGATTTTGAAACGATAGTTTGCAAAATACAAGGGAAAAAACTGGCGCAAACCCCCTTTTTTTCCAGTTGCGAGACATTTTTACGGGTTTGCCCGCCACACCCCGCAGGGGGAAGCTGCTAGGATGCGGTGGCAATGGGTATGGCACGATGAGGTGATGGGGCGTGATAGGGGAAATCAGCGTGGAGATTCCTGGGCAGGGTCTGCACGAAATTACGGCAAGGGTCGCTGATCTGGTACGGCAATCGGGCATACAGGAAGGGCTGTGTACCGTGTTTCTGCAGCATACCTCCGCCAGCCTGCTGATCCAGGAAAATGCGGATCCTGCGGCCCGCCATGATCTGGAGCGCTGGCTCAACCGGCTGGTGCCGGAAAATGATCCGCTCTATACCCATACCCAGGAGGGCGCCGACGACATGCCCTCCCACATCAAGGCGGCATTGACGGCGGTGAGCCTGGCTATCCCGGTGGCGGGGGGATGTCTGGCACTGGGTACCTGGCAAGGGATCTACCTGTGGGAGCACCGTCGCCAGCGCGGGCGCCGCCGTTGTGTGGTGCATGTGGGCAGCTGAAAGGGGATGGATTGATGGTTGACGTGATTCTGCAGGCGGCCGCGCTCATCGTATGCGGTGTGCTGTGGCGGGTGATGACTCCGCTGGGACTGGAGGCGGAAACGGTGCGGCGCAGCCTGACCGGCGTGGTCTATGTGCTGCTGTTGCCGGCACTGGTGTTGCTGGTGCTGTGGCAGGCACCGCTGGGCCTGGATTCAGTGCGTATTGCAGTCTCTGCTGCTGCCGGGGTCGGTTTTGGCTTGCTGGCGGCCTGGTTGTGGTTCCGGCGCGGTGCACAGCCCAACCGGGTGGTTGGCGCGCTGCTGCTGGCTGCGGCCTTTCCCAATGCCACCTATCTCGGCCTGCCGGTGCTGGAGGCGACCTTCGGCCCCTGGGCACGCAGTGTGGCCATTCAATACGACCTGCTGGCCTGTACGCCCCTGTTGCTGTCGGTGGGCATAGCGCTGGCAGCGTGGTATGGCGGCGGCGGGCAGAAGGAGCATCCTCTGCTGACCTTGCTCAAGGTACCGCCACTGTGGGCCGCGTTGGCCGGTATCACCCTGAACCTGGCGCAGGTGCCGTTGCCGGCCATTGTCAATTCCTGGCTGGACATGCTGGGCTCCGGCGTGGTGCCGCTGATGCTGTTTTCCCTTGGCCTGGGGTTGCGCTGGGCCGGTACCTGGCGCCATCAGATACCCCTGGTGTTGCCGGTGGCGGCGATACAGCTGTTGCTCACCCCGTTACTGATCTGGGGCCTGGCGGCGGGCATCGGCCTGCAGGGACAGATGCTGGCGGCGGTGGTGCTGGAGGCGGCGATGCCCAGCATGGTACTTGGCATTGTGTTGTGCGATCGCTACCAGCTTGATACCAGCCTGTATGCAATGGCGGTGACGGTGACGACGGCGTTGAGCATGCTGAGCCTGCCGTTGTGGTTTGCCTGGCTGGCCTGATGCGGGTGACAGGCGGCGCTGCCAGCACGTATGATTGGGCGGGCTGCTATCCGGTAGCTGACGGCCGGGAATAACGACAAGGGAATGAGGAGATGCGACAGGCACTCTTTCTGCTGCTGATGTTTTCCATTGCACCCGCCATGGCTGAGACGGTCTACATCAGCGATGTTCTGCGCGTGGGCGTGCGCGCCCTGCCCAACTCCAGCGATGTGCCCGTGACGGTGGTGACCTCCGGCGCCGAACTGCAGGTACTGGCGCGCCAGGACGGTCATTTGCGCGTGCGAACGGCCGGTGGTGTCGAGGGCTGGATCAATGAGGTCTACGTCACCGGCGAGCTGCCGGCGCGGGTGCGTCTGGAGCAGCTGGACAAGGAGCGTGCGCAGTTGCAGGCAGAACTTGCGCGCCTGCGCAGCAGCAGCAGCGAAAGCACCGGGCAGATCGCGCAGCTGACGGCACGGATGGGCGCGCTGCAGGAAGAAAACATGCGTTTGCAGGCCGCATCGACCGAGCTGATGGCGAAATTGCAGGCCACACAAGGTGGCTACACCTGGCTTTATTACGCCCTGGCACTGATCGGACTGTTCATTCTCGGCGCCTATCTGGGGGTGCGCTGGGCCAAGGAGCGCATGGCACAGCGTTTCGGCGGGCTGGAGCTCTGAGCCAGTATCCGGCGCTGGCGTGCCGGGTGTGGTGGATCAGGCGGCGCAGAACACCCGGGCACCGTAACCGCCCATGCCCTGAATGTGATTGCGGTAGAGTTCGGCGAATTCGGCAACCACCGACTGCTGCACCGCGGGTCGTTCCAGCAATTGCCGCGCCCATTGCGTCACCTTCGGCAATCCCTGCAACAGTCCCAGTGGCTGCCATCCCTCCAGCAGTTTCAGCCGCATGAAGAATGGTGCGAATGCCGCATCGACCAGCGCGAAATCACTGCCGTTGAACAGCGGGGCGGTGATCTGCTGCTCCAGTTGCATCAGTCGTGCTCGCAGTTCATCACGCTGGGTGTTGAATGCCGCTTCATCCTTTGCTGCCATGGTCAGCATGTATTGTCCGGCCAGCAATCCGGAGGCGAACTCGATCCAGGCACGGTTATGCGCCTTGCGCAGCGGGTCGGCCGGATGCAGCGAGGGCGGATTGACCTCGTCCAGGTACTCCATGATGACTGCGGATTCGAACAGTACCGTATCCCCTACCTTGAGCAGCGGCACCTTGCCCAGCGGCGAGATGGCCTTGAACCACTCCGGCGGCTCTTTCAGGTTGATGTAGGTGATATCGAAGGGCACCCCCTTTTCCAGCAGCACGATCACCGAGCGCTGCACGAAGGGGCAAAGTTTGAAGCTGACCAATTCAGGTTTCATTTGATAAGTCCTGCTTTACAGATGTCTGATACTTTTCTCTTGTATCTTGTCACTTGTATCTGCCGTCAACCCGGCGGCCAGCCGAGGTTGCGGCCGGCGAGCAGGTGCAGGTGGATGTGGAAAACGGTCTGCCCGGCACCGGCGTTGGTATTCATCACCAGACGGTAACCGTCGTCGGCGAAGCCCAGTTCGGCGGCGAGCTTGCGCGCCGCCAGGAACAGGCGGCCGACCAGGGCGGCGTCGTCCTCGGCCAGGTCATTGACGGTGGCGATGTGCTTGCGCGGGATGATGAGGATATGGGTCGGCGCCTGCGGATTCAGGTCGCGGAAGGCCACCACATCCTCGTCCTGGTGGACGATGGTGGCGGGGATGTCGCCAGCGGCGATCTTGCAGAAGATGCAGTTCATGGTCACTCCAGGGACAAACCAGTGTCTGGTTTACCGCAATGACGCAGCCGGATCAAGCGGCCGGGGACGTGGAGGGGGTGGCCCTGCTATTCTATGTTCCCCGTTCAAACCCGTTGTTATTTCATGAGCAAGACCATTCCGAAAGTCGGTTTCATCAGTCTTGGCTGCCCCAAGGCGACCGTGGACTCGGAGCGCATCCTCACCCACCTGCGCGCCGAGGGCTACCGCATCGTCCCCACCTACGACGATGCCGACCTGGTGGTGGTGAATACCTGCGGCTTCATCGATGCCGCGGTGGAGGAGTCGCTGGACACCATCGGCGAGGCGCTGGCGGAGAATGGCCGGGTAATCGTCACCGGCTGTCTCGGCGCCAAGGAAGAGGTGATCCGCTCTGCCCATCCGCAGGTACTGGCGGTGACCGGCCCCGACTCGCTGGCCGAGGTGATGGCCGCGGTGCACGGCGTGCTGCCGCCGCACCATGATCCCTACACCGATCTGGTGCCGCCCGGCGGCATCAAGCTGACGCCGCGCCACTATGCCTACGTGAAGATCGCTGAGGGCTGCAACCAGCGCTGCACCTTCTGCATCATCCCCTCCATGCGTGGCGACCTGATGAGCCGGCCGGCAGGCGAGATCCTGGAGGAGGCGGAAAAGCTGGTGGGGGCGGGGGTGAAGGAACTGCTCATCGTGGCGCAGGACACGGCCGCCTATGGGGTCGATCTCAAATACCGCACCGGTTTCTGGCACGGCAAGCCGGTGAAAAGCCGCATCACCGAACTGGCGCGCAATCTGGGCACGCTCGGCGCCTGGGTACGCCTGCACTATGTCTACCCCTACCCGCACGTGGACGAGCTGGTGGAACTGATGGCCGAGGGGGTGATCCTGCCTTATCTCGACGTGCCGCTGCAGCACGCCAGCCCGACCATCCTCAAGGCCATGCGCCGCCCGGGCAATATCGAGAATACCCTGCAGCGCATCGAGCAGTGGCGTGCCACCTGCCCGGACCTGACCCTGCGCTCCACTTTCATCGTCGGCTTCCCCGGCGAAACGGCAGACGACTTCGAGCAACTGCTGGCCTTCATTGAGGAGGCGCGGCTGGACCGTGTCGGCGCCTTCGCCTATTCGCCGGTGGAAGGCGCCCCCGCCAACGCGCTGGCCAACCCGGTACCGGAAGACCTCAAGGAAGAACGGCTGGAGCGCTTCATGGAATTGCAGGCGGCGATCAGCGCCGACAAGCTGCAGGACAAGGTGGGGCGCACGCTGACGGTGCTGGTGGACGAAGTGGGCGAGGAGGAGGCCTACGGCCGCTCCGCCGCCGATGCCCCGGAGATCGACGGCATGGTGATCATCGAGAACGGCGCCGGATTGCGCACCGGACAGTTCGTGGAGGTGGAGATCACCGCCGCGGGCGAGCATGACCTGTTCGGCGCGGTGCTGCCGGGGTAACAATCTTAACTTCCAACACTTGGCGCAGAGACGCGGAGGCGCAGAGCTTGTGATGGTTATCCCTCTGCATTCCTGCGCCGGAGGCCGGGAATCGGGTGGGGTTGGTGCGCGGTGCGCGGTGCGCACCAACCCGAAATCCTTTGCGTCTCTGCGCCTCTGCGTTGGGTGTTTTGTTTTAAACCCTTCTCAGCTCCACTCGCCCCAGCCCTGACGCTTGCGCAGCTTGGGCAGAACCAGGCCGAGCAGCAGGCCTCCGAACAGGACGCCGGCTCCGGCCAGGAACCAGTCACGGTTGGCACGGTCGCGCAGGGCGGTGTTCTCTTCGCTCACGATGTTCGCATGGAGCTCCAGTTCCTGCAGGCGCTGGCGCATCTCCTGGTTCTGTTTTTCCAGTTCCATCGGCCGCGCAGCCACCGTCTTCATCCGTTCCAGTTCGGCCTGCAGCTTCTCGGCGGTACCGGCTATCTGCTTGTGGTCACCTTCCACCGAGCGCTTCTCGCTGCGCAGTGTGGCGAGGTCTTTCTTCAGCTGCTGATTTTCCGTCTCGAAACGTGCCAGCTTCTGCTCCGCCTGAATCAGGCGGTCACGGGCAATGGGCTGCGGCGTCAGATACTGGGTCAGCACCCAGCCCTCTGTGCCATCAGGGGTGCGGACGTGGGCATACTTGTCTTCGCGTCCCAGTATCTCCAGCGCCGTGCCGGAATTGAGGGTGCGCAGGATCTGATAGGCGTTGCCCTGGCCGGTGCGCAGGGTGATCACCAGGGTGTCATCGACGTAATTGGTTTCAGCTGCGGCAGCCGTCGCAACGGCCAGCATCAGCGTGAGCAGGATGATTCTCATGGTTTGTGGTCCTTGTGGGTCAAGCCCGCGTATTGTTTGCAACCACACCGAAACTGACAGTGTCGGCAGTCACAGTTCCGGATCCCGGGCGGCCGGTGACGCCGGCTGCGGGGCAGGTTTAACACGTTTCGGGCTTGCGTGCATTCATTGCGGAGTTGACCCATGGCCAGGGCATTATCCTCTGGCAGACGGCGGGCGTATGGTCATGGCGGCACTCAATGTTGATTGATATTGTCGGCTATAATGCATCGCCCTGAACACGCGGTGACCGATTCTGCGATAATGCCGGCCCTTTCCTTTCCCCGGTACCGACACCATGGAACTCGCCCCGCTGCTGCTGAAGAAGAATGAAGAACGCCGCTTGCGTCAGGGGCATCTGTGGGTATACAGCAACGAGGTGAACGTGGAGCGCACGCCGCTCACCGCCTTCACCCCGGGACAGCCGGTACAAATCCTGGGCAGTGACGGCAAGGCGCTGGGTTGCGGTTACGTGAATCCTCACTCACTTATTTGTGCGCGACTGGTCAGCCGTGACGCGGCCCAGGTGCTGGATCGCTCGCTGCTGGTTCATCGCCTCAATATCGCCCTGGCGCTGCGCCAGCGCCTGTACGAACGGCCGTACTATCGCCTGGTCTATGGCGAGAGCGACAGCCTGCCCGGTCTGGTGGTGGATCGCTTCGACGACGTGCTGTCGGTGCAGATCAATACCGCCGGGATGGAGGTGCTGAAGGAGGATGTGGTGGCGGCCCTGGAGAAGGTGGTCAAGCCGCGCATCATCCTGCTGCGCAATGACAGTCCGGCGCGGGCGCCGGAGGGGCTGGGCAGCTACGTGGAGTCGGCCCTGGGCGAGGCGCCGGAGGTGGTGACCGTGGAGGAGAACGGCGTGCGCTACGAGGCGCCGCTGCTCACCGGGCAGAAGACCGGCTGGTTCTACGACCACCGCGACAACCGTGCGCGCATGCAGCGTCATGCGCGCGGTGCGCGGGTACTCGACGTGTTCAGCTACATCGGCGGCTGGGGCATCGCCGCGGCGGCGGCCGGGGCGGCGCAGGTGACCTGCATCGATGCCTCCAGCCGGGCGCTGGATCAGGTGCAGCACAACGCTGCGCTCAATGGCGTGGACGGCAAGGTGGACTCCATCGAGGGCGATGCCTTCGAGGCGCTCAAGGCGCTGCGTGCGGAGAAGGCGCAGTTCGATCTGGTGATCGTCGATCCGCCGGCCTTCATCAAGCGCAAGAAGGACGCCAAGGAGGGGATTCAGGCCTATCGCCGCATCAACCAGGCGGCGCTGCAACTGCTGGGCAAGGATGGCGTGCTCATCGCCGCCTCCTGCTCGTTCCACCTGCAGCGCGAGGTGTTCCTCGACCTGCTGCACCAGAGCGCACGCCACCTCGACCGCCAGATGCAGATCCTGGAACAGGGCCATCAGGGGCCGGATCATCCGGTGCACCCGGCGATCCCCGAGACCGAGTACATCAAGTGCTTCACCGCGCGTGCGGTGATGCTTTGAAGCAGATGCAAGATGCAAGAGGAAAGATACAAGTGAAGGTCTTCTTTACTCTTGCATCTTGTCTCTTGTATCTGCCGTCAAGGATACTGCACCGATGCTGACCTATCCCGATATCGACCCCGTCGCCATCAGTCTCGGCCCGCTCAAGGTGCACTGGTACGGCCTGATGTATCTGGTCGGCTTCGCCGGCGGCTGGTGGCTGGGGCGGCTGCGGGCACGGCGCCCCGGTGCCTTGATGACGCCGGCGCAGGTGGACGATATGGTGTTCTATGTCGCTCTCGGCGTGGTGCTCGGCGGGCGCATCGGCTATGTGCTGTTCTACAATTTCTCCGCCTTTCTGGCCGACCCGCTGCTGCTGCTCAAGGTGTGGCAGGGCGGCATGTCGTTCCATGGTGGACTGCTCGGCGTGCTGGCCGCGCTGTGGCTGTTCGCGCGCAAGCTGGAGTGCCGCTATTTCGCGCTGGTGGATTTCGTTGCGCCACTGGTGACCATCGGCCTCGGTGCCGGGCGTATCGGCAATTTCATCAACGGCGAACTGTGGGGCAAGGTGAGCGATGTGCCCTGGGCGATGGTGTTCCCCGGCGCCGGGCCGCTGCCGCGCCATCCGAATCAGCTGTACGAGTTCCTGCTGGAGGGAGTGTTGCTGTTCACCATCCTCTGGCTCTATTCCAGCCGGCCGCGGCCGGTGATGGCGGTGTCCGGCCTGTTTGCCATCTGCTACGCGACGTTCCGCTTCCTGGTGGAGTTCGTGCGCGAGCCGGACGCCCATCTCGGCTATCTGGCCTTCGGCTGGCTGACCATGGGGCAGATATTGTCGCTGCCGCTGTTGCTGGCGGGCATCGTGTTGATGGTTCTGGCGGTAAAAAGGGGGAGAGCATGAAGCAGTATCTGGAACTGATGCGGCATGTGCTGGAGCACGGCACACGCAAGGAAGATCGCACCGGTACCGGCACGGTGAGCGTGTTCGGTCATCAGATGCGCTTCAACCTGGCCGAGGGCTTTCCGGTGGTCACCACCAAGAAGCTGCACCTGCGTTCGATCATCCACGAACTGCTGTGGTTTCTGCGCGGTGACACCAACATCCAGTATCTCAAGGATAACGGCGTTTCCATCTGGGACGAGTGGGCCGATGCCAATGGTGAACTGGGGCCGGTGTACGGCTACCAGTGGCGTTCGTGGCCGACGCCGGGCGGCGGCCACATCGATCAGATCAGCCAGGTGATCGAGCAGATCAGGACGACGCCGGATTCGCGTCGACTCATTGTCTCCGCCTGGAATGTGGCGGAGATCGACAGGATGGCGTTGCCGCCGTGCCATGCCTTTTTCCAGTTCTATGTTGCCGACGGCAGGCTGTCCTGCCAGTTGTACCAGCGCAGCGCCGACATCTTCCTCGGTGTACCGTTCAACATTGCCTCCTATGCGCTGCTCACCCTGATGATGGCGCAGGTTACCGGCCTCAAACCGGGCGATTTCGTACATACCCTGGGCGATGCCCATCTCTATCTCAATCACCTGGAGCAGGCACGGCTGCAGCTGTCGCGCGAACCCCATCCGTTGCCGCAGATGAAGCTCAATCCGGCAGTAACATCGTTGTTCGATTTCCGTTTCGAGGATTTCGAATTGACAGGTTATGAGCATCATCCGCACATCAAGGCGCCGGTCGCAGTGTAAAACACAGTTTCGAGTTTCGAACAGGAGGCGACAGTGCCAACGATGAGTGCGGTGCATGGCGAAGGTGATGTTTCGAAATCCGAAACTCGAACCACGTCGTCGGGAGCGACGGGGCGCTTCAGCCTCGAAGGGGAGAGGCGCAGGGATGCGCCGAACAACCCGAAACCGTTAATTTCGATCATCGTCGCCATGGCCGAGAATCGTGTCATCGGCATCGAAAACCGCCTGCCCTGGCATCTGCCCGGCGATATGAAATGGTTTCGCCGCCACACCCTGGGCAAGCCGGTAGTGATGGGGCGCAAGACCTTCGAGTCCCTCGGTCGCCCGCTGCCGGACCGGCACAATATTGTGGTGACTGCGGACACGGCCTATACGGCGTCGGGCGCCACGGTGGTGCACTCCATCGATGCGGCACTGCGCGTCGCCGGCGATGTGCCGGAGATCATGATCATCGGCGGCGAATCCTTTTATCGCCAGTTGCTGCCGCGCAGCCACCGGATCTATCTCACCCTGGTGCATGCGCAGGTGGCCGGTGATGCCTGGTTTCCCGAGTTCGACTGGAGCGAGTGGCGCGAGACAGAGCGCGGCGATCACCCGGCGGACGACAGCAACCCCCATGCCTTCAGTTTTCTGATTCTGGAGCGGCAGGAGCCGGCTTCGTGACGACACACAAAACGGCGCAGCTGCAACGCAGCATCCTCGCCTTCGCCATGCTGGGCATCCTGTTCACCGGACTGGTGGTGGGGCTGGTGACTGGGGTGCCGCTTTATCTGCAGGCGCGCAGTCATGGCGAAGAGGCGCTGCAGTCGCAGGTGCATGGCCAGACCCAGTCCATCAGCCAGTATTTCGCCAAGCTGGCCGATGTGGCGATGCAGCTCACCAGCCGCAGCGTGATCCGCGATCGGCTGGAACAGTACAACCGTGGTGAGATGTCGCGTGAGGAACTGGTCGCCTTCAGCGCGCCGCGCCTGCAGGATGCACTCGGCCAGTCGGCCGATGTGGCCGGACTGTTGCGGCTGGATGCCGCCGGCCGGCCGGCGGTGACCCTGGGACTGGTGCCGCCGCAAGTGAGCTGGCCGGTAGTACCGGCTATGGCCACCCAACCCGCCATCCATGGCCCGGTCGTGATAGACGAGCACTCCTATCTGCTCATTGCCGCCCCGATCCTTAACCGCCAGGGAGCGCGGGTTGGTACGGACATTGTGGTGTTCCAGCTCGACGGGTTGTTGCGGCTGCTGGCTGACAGGGCAGCCTTCGGCGTGGCAGTGCGGCAATATCTGGGCAGCTTGTCGCAGCAACGGCTGCTCACCCTGGAGGCACAGTCCGGTCACTTGCAGCAGCACTCACCCGAAGGCGAGCTGTCGCAGGCATTGCAGCTGGCGGCAGCGGGCGGGACGGGTATCCTGCCGACGGCTCAGGCAAGGCAGATCCTGTTTTACGAACCTGTCGCCGGCGCCGAAGGTTGGGGATTGATCGTCGCGGTGGGAGAGCAGGTGCTGCACCTGCCGGTACAGCAGCAGTTGCTGTTGCCGGCGCTGGCCATCCTGCTGCTGGTGTTTTCCGGTGTGATGATTACGGCACGATTGATCCGCCCGCTGGGCAGCGAGGTGGTGAACGCCTCCCATGCCCTGGCCGAGAGCGAGCAGCGGCTGCGCACACTGATCAACGCCACACCGGACATCATCTGCTTCAAGGACGGGCAGGGTCGCTGGCAGGAGGCGAACCAGGCCGATCTGGAGTTATTCAATCTGGTCGGTGTCGATTATCGCGGCAAGACCGATTCCGAGCTGGCGGAATTCACCGCGGCGCTGTATCGCGAGGCATTTCTCGCCTGTGAGGCCTCCGATGAGCAGGCCTGGCGCGCCGGCGGCGTGACGCGTGGCGAAGAGGCGATCCCGTCGGTTCACGGCGAGATCCACATCTATGACGTGATCAAGGTGCCGGTGTTCGGTGCCAACGGCAGCCGCAAGGGCCTGGTGGTGCTGGGGCGTGATGTCACCGAGCGGCACCGTGCCGAACTGGCGCTGCAGTACTCGGCGCAGGAATGGTCGTATGCGATGGACTTTTTCGAGGATGCGGTCTATCTGCTCGACCTGGAGGATCGGGTGTTGCGCGCCAACCGCGCGTTTTATCGCATGTTTGGCCTGGCGCAGGAGCAGGTGATCGGCCACGACATCGCCCTGCTGCTGCACCCGCACGGCGAAAGGGATGAGTGTCCGGTGTGCCGGGCGCGGCGATTGCGCGAGGATTCCTACGTCACCATGGATGTCGATGACCCGGGCAATCCTGTCGGGCGCCCTATCGAGGTATCGATCCGTATCATCCGTGATGAGCAGGAACAGCCCATCGGCATGCTGGTGGGCGTGAAGGATCTCACGCGCGTGCGCCAGACCGAGGAGCAGCTGCGCCTGGCTGCCAGCGTGTTCGAAGGCAGTCAGGAAGGCATCATGATCATGGGCGCCGATCACCGCATCATCGACGTCAACCAGGCCTTCAGTACCGTTACCGGTTATGACGCCAGCGCTACTGCCGGACACCTGTTGCGCGATTTTCTTACTGCCGAGCAGTTTGATGCACAGGCCTGCGACCTGTTGTGGGAACGGGTGGATACTGACGGCAGCTGGCAGGGCGAGGTGTGGTACCGCCGTCGTGATGGTGAAGTGTTCCCGGCCTGGCAGAACCTGAGTGCGGTAAAGAACGCGCAGGGTGAGCCGATTCGATACATCGGTGTGTTTACCGATATCTCGGAAAAGAAGGCATCGGAGGAGCGCATCCATCATCTCGCGCACTACGATCTGCTCACCAATCTGCCCAACCGCGTGCTGTTGCAGGATCGGTTGCAGAATGCGCTGGAGCGCATGCGTCGCGGCGGCAGCCGGCTAGGTGTGCTGTTCCTCGATCTGGACCGCTTCAAGAACGTCAACGACAGCCTCGGTCACCCGGTGGGAGACCGCCTGTTGCAGGTGGTGGCCCATCGCCTCAATACCGTGGTGCGCGATCAGGACACCGTGGCACGCCTCGGCGGCGACGAGTTTCTGCTGATACTGGAAGAGCTGAACGATCCGCAGCATGCCGGTGTGGTGGCACGCAAGGTGCTGGAGGTGCTGAGCGAACCGGTGCGGGTGGAGCAGCACGACATCTACATCGGCGCCAGTATCGGCATCAGCGTATTTCCCGGCGACGGCAGTGATGCCGAAGCGTTGATCAAGAATGCCGATACCGCCATGTACCAGGCCAAGGAACTGGGACGCAACAACTATCAGTTCTACACTCCGGAGCTGACCCGCCTCAGTCTGGAACGCTTCGAACTGGAACGCGGACTGCGTCTGGCGCTGGAGCGCGACGAGTTGCTGTTGCACTACCAGCCGCAGTCGGTGTTGCAGAAGATTGACTGTGTCGGTGCCGAGGCCCTGGTGCGCTGGCAGCACCCGCAGCTGGGGCTGATACCGCCCGATCGTTTCATTCCGCTGGCGGAGGAGACCGGCCTGATCCAGGCGCTGGGCCGCTGGGTGTTGCGCAGCGCCTGCCATCAGGCGCAGCTGTGGCAGGAGCGCGGGATACCGTTGCGCGTCGCGGTCAATCTGTCGGGACAGCAGATTGTGCATGGCGACATCGTCGAAACAGTGCGCGAGGTACTGGCCGAGACCGGGCTCGATCCGCACTGGCTGGAACTGGAGATAACCGAAGGCTTTGTGTTGAGCCATGCCGAGGCGGGTATCCATACCCTGCAGCGGCTCAAGGCACTCGGCATCAGCCTGGCCATCGATGATTTCGGTACCGGCTATTCATCACTGAGTTACCTCAAGCGCCTGCCGGTGGATCGGCTCAAGATTGATCGTTCCTTCGTGCAGGGTGTGCCGGATGATCGCAATGATGCCGCTATCGTCACCACCATCATCGCCATGGCCCGCAGCCTCGGGCTGGAGGTGATCGCAGAGGGCGTAGAGACGGCAGCACAGCTGGAGTTCCTGCGTGAGCAGCGCTGCGATGAATACCAGGGCTATCTCCTTGGTCGGCCGCTGCCGCTGGCCGAGTTCGAACGGCTGCTGAAGCTGAAGGAATAAAAGCCTAAAATCCTAAAATCCTAAAACCCTAAAACCCTAAAACCCTAAAACCCTAAAACCCAATTGACGCAGAGACGCAGAGACGCAGAGAAAACAATTTGACCTTGGTGTTCTCTGCGCCTCCGCGCCTCTGCGTTGGATTTCTCCGTAACGTCCTTGTGTCTTGCCCCACCGCCATGCGGTGCAGTTGTAGGGAGGATAAGCGCAGCGCATCCACCGTAGCGGTGTGGCGGATGTGCTGTCGCTTATCCGCCCTGCGACTGAAGGAATAAAAGCCTAAAACCCAATTGACGAGGAGGCGCAGAGAACGCGAGAAAACAATTTGACCTTGGTGTTCTCTGCGCCTCCGCGCCTCTGCGTTGGATTTCTCCGTAACGCCTTTGCGTCTTACTTCACCGCCATGCGGTGCAGTTCGTCCAGGTGCGCCAGCACCTGTGCGGTCGGTTCGGTGAGCTGATCCACCAGGTGTTGTGCCTCGGTCTTGCTCCCGGCTTCGTGCAATTCGACGACCCGGCGTGCAATGGCGTGGATCCTGCTGTGGGATTCTTCGATGTCGCGGAAGGCCGCGACATTGCCATACATCTGTTTGCCATCGCTGTAGTACCACTTGCCGAAACGGCAGGAGTGGTGGTCGCTTACTTCGCTGGAGCGTATCTGGGAGCGACCCAGCAGCATTTCGGTGAGGCGCTTTTTCCACAGCATGTGATCGGACTTGGCCACCAGCAGCGCCTTGTGCGGGATCTGGAACTTGTCCAGCGTACGCAGCTGATCGCCAATTACGCTATTCATCTGCTCAATGGTGTCGACGGCGCTATAAGCCTGACGTGTATTGTTGCTGGCCAGTTCCGAGATCATCTGGATGCTGGCGGTGATCTCCTCCGTGGCGATTTTCTGCTCCCCGGCGGCGCTGGTGATCTGGCCGATGAGTGAGGTGACAGTTTCGATACCTCCCTTTACCGTATCAAAGGCTGCGCCGGTGCGCAGCGCGGCCTGGCGGCTGCTGTCGGCACGGTCGACACCGGTTTGCATGGTGGTGGTGACGGCGGCGATCTCGTTCTGAATGGTATTGATCATGCCGGCGATCTCGCTGGTCGCCTTGCTGGTACGTTCTGCCAGGTTGCGAACCTCATCCGCCACCACGGCAAAACCGCGGCCGTGTTCACCGGCGCGGGCTGCCTCGATGGCGGCGTTGAGGGCGAGCAGGTTGGTCTGGCTGGCGATGTTATTGATCACATCGGTGATTTCACCGATGCGCTGTGACGAGGCACCCAGTGCCTGCACCTTGCCTGCCGCCTCGCCTACGGTCTCGGCTAGTTGGCCCATGCTGTCGAGTGTTTGCTGGGCGGTGATGTTGCCTTCGCTCACGGTACTGTTGAGCGCCGACACCGCAGCACTGGCACGCTGCGCATTTTCAGCCGTTCCTGCCGTGGTTGCAGTAATGTGGAGACTGGCCTCGGAGATGCTGTGTACGTGATTTTCCTCGGCCTCGACATTGAATACTACCTTGGAGGATGAACTGACGGTTTCAAAGCTGGCGGAGGCGATGTTTACGGTGTTGCCGAGTATGCTCTCCATCATGACGCGATTAGCGCGTACCGAGGTTGCCACGTCGTCCAGCATGTGACCAATCTGGCCTTGATAGGGGTTGTTCACCTCGACAGTGAAGTCGCCCTGCGCGACACAGTGCATCACCTCGCTCACCATGCGCAGCGGCTGCATCAGTCCACGCACGAACAACACCATCACTACGGCATCGAGCAGCAGCAGGATGGCAACCCACAGCATGACATCAAAGCCGATGCGCCCGGTATAGAGCAGCCATCCCCACAGCAGGGCGTAGGGGGCGCCAATGATGAGCGCCAGCAGAACAATATTTTCGGCAAGGGAACGGTTTCGAATAAGCATCGCAGCAAGGTCTCCGTACGGGGGCAGCGTCCTGCCACCATCAGGGAGGTGCACGCCGGCCGGAAACAGGACTGCCGCGACACAACTGCCCACTGTGGAGTGTAAGTCCGCAGTGGCGTGATGCCTTTGACATGTATCAAGCCACGCTGGCTGCAGTGGGAATCGGGTGTTGCCGGGCTGAAGTCCGCCCCATATGCAGGTCAGTCGGCACCCGGGGCGCAAATGGCGGGGCAGTCGAGGTGAAACGCCGCGCCGTCCTCCAGGCGCAGGGCGGTGAGTGCACCGCCCCACAGGCAGCCGGTGTCGAGGGCGCAGACATTGTCGCCGCGGTGGAAGCCCAGGGTGGACCAGTGGCCGAACAGGATGCGCTGGTTGCGGCTCTGCCGCTGCGGCACGGAAAACCACGGCATGACGTCGCCTTCCTCGCTGCCCGGCTTGCCCTTGTGGTGAAAATCCAGCTCGCCCTGGGCGGTACAGAAGCGCAGGCGGGTAAAGCAGTTCACTGCGAAGCGCAAGCGGTCCCAGCCGCGCAGGTCTTCCGCCCACAGCTTGGGCTTGTTGCCGTACATGTTTTCCATGAAGGCGATGAAGTCCTTGCCGCGCAATACCCCCTCGACCTCTCCCGCCAGGCGCTGCGCCGTCGCCAGATCCCATTGCGGCGGCAGACCGGCATGCACCATCACATAATTCAGTTCGGTGTCATGGTGCAGCAGCGGCTGGCGGCGCAGCCAGTGGCACAGATCATCGCAGTCGGGTGCCTGGATGATCGGCAGCAGGGTGTCGTTGGATTTGAAGTGGTGGTGCTTGTCCTGCCACACCGCCAACAGATGCAGGTCGTGATTGCCGAGCACGGTGACCGCGCCGGCACCAAGGTCACGCACAAAGCGCAGCACCTCCAGCGATTTCGGTCCGCGGTTCACCAGATCGCCGGCAAACCACAGCCGATCGGCGGACGGGTCGAAACGGATCTGCTCCAGCAGTTGCATCAACTGGTCATAACAGCCCTGGATGTCGCCGATGGCATAGGTGGGCACGGTTCTGTCTACCGGGTTGTGTAGGGTTTTGTGGGCTAGTAGAAATGAAGTTACAAGTTACAGGATGCAAGTTGCAAGTTACAAGAAAAGACAAACAATCCTGCTTGTCACTTGTCACTTGTCACTTGTCACTTGTCACTTGTCACTTGTCACTTG
>DYFR01000011.1 GCA_020725115.1 Thiohalomonas denitrificans | reverse complement strand
AGCGCTGCCGGCCAGGGTGCCCTTGAGAAAGATTCTGCGCTTGGTATTCACGTGATCGGACTCCTATCGCTGGCGGAAAATTAAAGGGTGTAGATGTATTCAAGCACCTTGTCGATCTGATCTTCGGTCAGGATCGCGTGCTTGCCGAAGGGCGGCATCATGGTGTTGGGATTGGCCTTGGTGGAGTCCCAGAGTTGCGCGCGCAGCTTGGCCTTGTCCGGGAAGCGGGCCTGCATGGCGATGAGCGGGGGGCCGATGTTGCCCGGCATGTCGGCGCCTTCAACCATGTGGCAGGCCAGGCAGTTGCCGAGGCGGTTGTTCTCGGCGATCTTCTTGCCTTCGGCAATGACGGCCGGGTCGGCGGCCAGGGCCGGGGCAGAGAGGGTCAGGGCGCCGAGCATGGCCGCAACGGCACTGGCGGCGGTTATCAGTTTGGCGGGCTTCCGCATTGTTTCCTCCTCGTTGGTTTTCGTTGCACTCGCGGGTGCGCGTGTTGTTATGGTCATTGCTGGCCGGTGGCAGTGTGGTTGCGCGGCTTTTTTTACATATATACCGATTTTGCCGCCCGGAACAACCCCGACGAAAAATATAAACAATTATCGCCTCTGTATTAGAAAACAATGAATTGCTTCTGTTTCGTCGGCGGGATTCAACCCTTCGCGCCTGTACCTATAGTGGAGACGCGTTGTGGCTTTATTCCCGCAATGGAGAAATTTTATTGCATCAGGCAGCGATGGCCGACTGCGGGGGGAAAGCAGGAGAGGACGCTGGTGTTCCGGCAAGGTAGGCAGGGCGGTGCGGTCAGCGTGGGCGTAGCGGCGCCATTTCATCCTGCAGCTGGGCCAGCTTCGCTTCCAGCAGTGACTGGTAATAAAAATCCAGCCCACCGCTACGGCGTGCCGTATTGAGCTGCTCGATGGCGGTCTGTGTCTCGCCCAGGCTGCGGTAGTAATCGGCCAGGGCGATGTGGGCGATGCCCTTGTGGCCGCTGCGCATCTCCGCCTCGGCCAGCAACTCATAGGCGCGGGGCGTCACCTTGCGGTTGCGGGTATGGTCGCGCAGCAGGGTCGTGGCCTGGGCATGATCCTTCTGCTGCAGCAGGTGTGCGGCAAGGGCGAGGGTGAGCAGGCCGTTATTGGGATAGAGGCGCAGCCCGTCGCGGTAGATGCGTTCGGCAGCGGCCGGCCGGTTGCCCGCCGCCTCCAGCTCGGACAGGGCCAGCATGTACGCGATGCGGTCGGGATCGTTGCGGCGCAGCGTGCCGAGCAGTTCGCGTGCCTGGGCGTATTCGCGTTGTTTCATCAGCACCAGGGCATAGGCATAACGCTCGGTGACATCATTGATGCCGCGGCTCTCGGCCAGTGCCTCGCGGTACTGTCGGGCCAGCACGGCAAGGTTGCGTGCCTCCAGTACGCGCAGCTTGGCCTGGATCAGGCGGTAGTTGAGGCTGTCGTGGCTCTGGGTAACGGGATGCTGCTCGGCGCGGTTGCGGGCGTCGGCGATGCGGTCGAGGGTGACCGGGTGGGTGCTGAGAAACTCCGGCAGGCCGGTGTTGGCGTAGCGGTATTCCTGCTGCAGGCGTTCGAAAAAGCCCGGCATGCCCTGCGGGTCGAAACCGGCATTGGCCAGCATCTGGATGCCGACGCGGTCGGCCTCGCGTTCGTTGCTGCGGGTGAAGTCCAGCTGCATCTGGGTACTGCCGGCCATGGTGGCGGCCAGTGCCGCTTCACCCAGCTGCGGATTGCCGGCGCCGAGCAGGATGGCGGCGATGACCGCCGCGGTCATCGGCAGATTCATCTGGCTGGCGCGCTCGTAACTGCGAGCCAGGTGATGCTGGGTGACGTGGGCTATTTCGTGGGCCATCACGCCGGCAAGTTCGCTTTCGGTGCGACTGGCGGTGATCAGTCCGGTATGGATGCCGATATAGCCGCCGGGCATGGCGAAGGCGTTGATGCTGGGGTCGCGAACCACAAAAAAGTGGAATCCGGCGGCCGGCTGGTTGCCGGCGGAAACCAGGCTATAGCCCAGGCGCTGCACATATTCTTCCACCTCCGGATCGATCAGCAGCCGTCCCGACTGGCGGATCGAACGCATCATCTCGCCGCCGATACGCTGTTCATCGGCCGGGGTGAGCGCGGTCGCGGAACTGTCACCGATATCGGGCAGGGCCAGGCTGTCGGGAGCGGCCAGCGCGGGAGCCAGGGTGGCGAGGAGGAGCAGGGGCAAGAGACGGGTCGTGAGTTTCAAGGAAAGCCTACCGCGCAAGTGAGTGCCAATCGTACCAGCTTTGAGACCAGCGAAATGCCCGGCGGTTCGCATCATCCCCACCCTTGTGGGGTATTGAAAACGGCCGGGGGGACCTCTAAAGTATTAGCATTCACTAATTTACCGCAGGGTATCGCTGAACATGTTCAATTTCAGAGAGATAGAAATCTTCGACGTCAAGCGCATGCTGGAAGGCGAGAGCAAGGCGGTGCGGCTGATCGATGTGCGCAGCCCGATGGAAGTGGCCTCCGGCATTATCCCCGGCGCCACCAATATCCCCTTGCACATGCTGCCGATGAGCATCGAGAAGATCCCCGAAGACTCCGAAGTGGTCATTTACTGCCGCACTGGCGCCCGTTCGGCCCAGGCCTGTGCCTACCTCACCTCGCTGGGCAAGGATAATGTCTACAATCTGCGTGGCGGCATCATGGCCTGGCTGCAGGGCGGTCTGGCCGTGGCCTGACCGCACTGGCGCAGCCGCCTCTGCGCGATTGATGCCGGCCCGGAGGCTGCATGAATTCGGGCGGGAGAAAGGCGCGTTTTGTGTGCTTTTTACCTTACAGGAACCCCATCTATCCCTTTCGGGTAGGTCGGTCTGAACTTGCGTTCCCCCCGGGGTTTGTCATATAAGTTCGCTCTTGTATTCTAATAGTAGGGCCTGTCTGGGCCTTTTTTACCAACCGTCGCAACTCCCGAGGAGAAGAAACAATGGCGAACTTCGATCAAGAACTGGACGCTTCCGGCCTGAACTGCCCGCTGCCCATCCTGCGTGCCAAGAAGACCCTGGGTGGCATGACATCCAATCAGGTGCTGCGTATTGTCGCCACCGACCCGGGTTCCGTGAAGGACTTCGAAGCCTTTGCCAAGCAGACCGGCAATACCCTGCTGTCCTCCGGCGAGGAAGGCGGCAAGTTCGTATTCCTGATCAAGAAGGCATAAAACAAAAACTATAGAGGAGGGGGCTCCACCATGTCCGATCAGAAGAAACTGGCGATCATCGCCACCAAGGGTACCCTTGACTGGGCCTATCCGCCGTTCATCCTGGCATCCACCGCATCCGCCCTGGGCTACGAAGTGGAGATATTCTTCACCTTCTACGGCCTGCAGCTGGTGCGCAAGGATATCAGCGGCCTCAAGGTCAGCCCGCTGGGTAACCCCGGCATGCCGATGAAGATGCCGTTTGGTCCCCAGTGGTTCCGCGGCATCAACTGGAATATTCCCAACATCATCCAGGCGAATATCCCGGGCTTCGAATCGCTGGCCACCACCCTGATGAAGAAAACCATCGCCAACAACGGCGTGGCCACCATCGCGGAACTGCGTGAACTGTGCCAGGAGGCCGAGGTGAAGTTCACCGTGTGCCAGATGACCGTGGATCTGTTCGGTTTCGAACACAGCGACTTCATCGACGGGCTGGAGTACGCCGGCGCCGCCAAATTCTTCGAATTTGCCGGCGAGTCGGATATCTGCCTGTACATGTAAGCGCGCCGTTCGTGACGCACAAAAAAACCCGCTTCGGCGGGTTTTTTTATGGGCGGGGATACACGGTGGAACGCTGAAAGACCTCGCCAGGGCAGGAGTGTCTGTGGGGGCGCATACGGTGTGCAAAGCGGGTTACTGGGTCTCGTCACCCTGGGTGCTGCGGACTTTCCTCAAATTCCACTAACACACAATTAATGCAAGGTTACTAACCTGTTGTCGCAGCTGGATGATAAGAAAACATTAATATTCACAGATACTTAAATGCTGTTGCTTACTTGACACCCCAAAACCGCGGCAATATCGTGTCCCGCGTCATATAACAATCTAACAAGACAATAAACAACAAACATCGTTCCACAGTTAACCAAGGAGATCCCGAATGAAGAATTCCAAGCGTCTGCTCGCTTTGGCTGTCGCGGCAGCCTGCGGCGCCCCGATGGCCGCGTATGCGACCAACGGCATGTTGCTCGAAGGTTATGGCCCGATCGCTACGGCGATGGGTGGTGCATCCATGGCTTATGACAACGGTACTGCCGGTGTCGCCAATAACCCGGCTACCATTGGCCTGGCTGCCGATGGCACCAGCCGTCTGGATGTGGCTTGGGGCTTCCTTGGCCCAGATGTATCTGTAACCGTCCCTACTACTTCTGGTGGTAGTGGAGTCAAGGCCAAGTCTGCCGCCGATGCTTTCAATATGCCGGCCGTAGGCTGGACCAAGAAGAGCGGTAACATGGCCTATGGCTTCGGTGTGTTTGCCCAGGGTGGTATGGGCACTGAATATGCCGCGACCTCCGATGTTGCACTTCAGTCCGGTGACAAGGTGCGCTCCGAAGTGGGGGTTGCCCGCCTCATCGTACCGCTGACCATGAATGTGAATGACAAGTTGACCGTGGGTGGCAGTCTTGACTACGTGCGTGCCCGTATGGATCTGAAAATGGCTGTACCGACGTCGGCTCTGAATGGCATGGTCACGGGTTCCAGTTCTGCGTGGCAGGCCGCTATGCCTGGTCTGGGTGGCTTGAATTGGGCCCGTTTTGATTTTTCCGACAATAGCGACTATGACGGTGCCGCCAAGGGTGATGGTTTTGCCTACAAGCTGGGTTTGACTTACAAGGTCAATCCTGAACTGACTGTCGGTGCCAGCTATCACAGTGAAACTGCTCTGAGCGACCTGTCAGGTGGCGCAGCTATGTCAGCCGGTAACTATGGAGCTGCGGCCAGTAATACGTTCAACGGCACTATCAAGGTTCGTGACTTCCAGTTCCCGGCAGAACTGGCGATTGGCATGTCCTACCAGCCCAGCGACAAGCTGCAGGTGGTGGCTGACATTAAGTCCGTCCAGTGGTCTTCGGTCATGAAGAAATTCAAGATGACCTTTATCGATCCAACCATGGGCGCGATTGATGTTGCCATGGAGCAAGGGTGGAAAGATCAGACTGTGCTGCAACTGGGTGTTGGCTACAAGGTCACTGATGCCTGGACTGTGCGCGCTGGTTATAATGGCGCCAGCAATCCGGTGCCGAATCAGTATGTCAATTACCTGTTTCCAGCCGTTGTTGAAACCCACTATACCGCAGGTTTTGGCTATGCCTTCAACCAGATGTCTGACATCAATTTCTCTTTGACTTATGCGCCTGAAGTTAAGGTGACTGGTACTGGTACTGTTGGTACTGGTAACGGTGGACAAATCATCGCCCACAGCCAGACCAACTGGCAGCTGATGTACAGCCACCGTTTCTAAACCGAAACGTGCTGTGCTGATGTAACAAGCAGGGGTGACGGAGCGATCCGTCGCCCCTGTTTGCTTGGTGAATACAAAACACAGTGTGAAACCTATAACGATAATTCGAGGAGTCATCATGAATCGTGTGTGGAAGGGAGCGCTTGGAGTAGTTCTGTCGCTGGTCGTCGCCGTGGCGGCGCAGGCGGACGAGAAGATGAAGCCGTTCGTGCTGGCCTACAAGGCCAGCGGTGAGATGGCGGCGGTGGTGGCCGAGGTGCAGCAGAAGTTGAGCGCCGGCGGCTTCGAGGTGGTGGGCAGCTACAGCCCGTATGACACGGCGACCATCATCGCCGTGACCAACGAGGCGCTGAAGCAGAATGCGGCCAAGTCCAAGTTCGGCGGTTACGGTGCGGCGCAGCGCGTGTCTGTGACCAATGTCAATGGCGAGCTGCAGGTGGCCTATACCAATCCGACCTACATGGCCCATGCCTACCGCATGGAAGGCGACCTGGCCGATGTGAGTGCGCAGATGGTGAAGGCGCTGGGCAAGATGGAGGAGTTCGGTCCGAAGGATGGCCTGACCGCCAAGCAGTTGCGCAAGTACCAGTACATGTGGGGCATGGAGTATTTCACCGAGCCGTCCACCCACGCCATGTATCCGAACCATGAGCGCGCGGTGAAGGCCGTGGCCGAGCGTCTGGCCAAGGGTACGGCCGGCGTGACCCAGGTGTACCGCATCGACATCCCGGGCAAGGACGAGGTGATCTTCGGCGTGGCGATGAAGGCGCCCAACGACAAGAAGAAGGACATGGACGACAACTACATCATGAGCGAGATCGATTTCAAGCCGCTGCGCTCCACCGCGCATCTGCCCTATGAAATCCTGGTGTCGGGCCGCAATGTCTATTCGCTGTATGCCCGTTTCCGCATCGCCATCAACTTCCCGGATCTGTCCATGATGGGCGCCAACAGCTTCATGAACATCATGAAGTCGCCGGACGCCATCAAGAACGCACTGACCGAGGTGGGTGACGACAGCTACAAGGAAGCGATGTTTTAATCTGTTTTTGTGGGAGCCCGGCTTGCCGGGCGATGCGGCCTTTCAGGCGCCGCATGCGCCCGATAAATCGGGCCCAGCGAAATACAACCCGGAAAGGGGGGAGAGGAGAGAACGAGAAGCCCGTCAGGGCCCAGGGAAGATAACCAGTGGATGGGTTATAAATTCAAGGCCCCGCCTCGGCGGGGCTTTTTCATGTGTGGGACGCCCCTTTTCCCCGCGCCTGTCCCATGCAATATCGGCCCGGATCGGGTAATATTCCTAGCCTTTCCGCCGGCGCAGGGGCCGGCGCGCAATTTTCTGATTCTTCTACCGATTTTGGCCGGGGGGTTGCCGGATGTTTACGACACAGATGCACATTGCCGGGTTTGACGACGAACTGTGGAATGCGATGGAGCAGGAGCGCGTGCGCCAGGAAGAGCACATCGAGCTCATCGCCTCCGAGAATTACGCCAGCCCGCGCGTGATGGAGGCCCAGGGTTCCTCCCTGACCAACAAGTACGCCGAAGGGTATCCCGGCAAGCGCTATTACGGCGGTTGCGAATTCGTCGACGTGGCCGAGCAGCTGGCCATCGACCGCGCCAAGCAGTTGTTCGGCGCCGACTATGCCAACGTGCAGCCCCACTCCGGTTCCCAGGCCAACGCCGCCGTCTACATGGCGCTGCTGGAGCCGGGCGATACCGTGCTGGGCATGTCCCTGGCCCACGGCGGCCACCTGACCCACGGCGCCAAGGTCAATTTCTCCGGCAAGATTTACAAGGCGGTGCAGTACGGCCTGAACGAGAAGACCGGCGAGATCGATTACGACCAGGTCGAGGCGCTGGCCCTGGAGCACAAGCCGAAGATGATCGTCGCCGGCTTCTCCGCCTATTCCCGCGTGGTGGACTGGCAGCGCTTCCGCGCCATCGCCGACAAGGTGGGCGCCTACCTGTTCGTGGACATGGCCCATGTGGCCGGCCTGGTGGCCGCCGGCGTGTATCCCAACCCGACGCAGATCGCCGACGTCACCACCACCACCACCCACAAGACCCTGCGCGGCCCGCGCGGCGGCATCATCCTGGCCAAGGCCAACCCCGACCTGGAGAAGAAGCTGAACTCCGTGGTGTTCCCCGGTATCCAGGGCGGCCCGCTGATGCATGTCATCGCCGCCAAGGCGGTGGCCTTCAAGGAGGCCTTGCAGCCGGAGTTCAAGACCTACCAGCAGCAGGTGGTGGTCAACGCCCGCGCCATGGCCAAGGTCTTCATCGCGCGCGGCTTCGATGTGGTTTCCGGCGGCACCGACAACCACCTGTTCCTGGTCAGCTTCATCAAGCAGGGACTGACCGGCAAGGATGTGGATGCCTGGCTGGGCAACTCCTACATCACCGTGAACAAGAACTCCGTGCCCAACGACCCGCAGTCGCCCTTCGTCACCAGCGGCATCCGCATCGGCACCCCGGCGATCACCACCCGTGGCTTCAAGGAGGCCGACGCCACCGCACTGGCCGGCTGGATTTGCGATGTGATCGATTCGCGCGGTGATGCGGCGATGATCGCCCAGGTGAAGGCCAAGGTGCTGGACGTGTGCAAGCGCCTGCCCGTGTACGGAAGCTAGATAAAAGAGCAAAGAGGAAAGATACAAGAATGTTTACTTTGCTCTTGTATCTTGTCTCTTGTATCTGACTTATGCGCTGCCCCTTCTGCGACGCCCCCGACACCAAGGTCATCGACTCGCGTCTGGCCAATGACGGCGATGCCGTGCGGCGCCGGCGCGAGTGCCTGACCTGCAGCGAGCGCTTCACCACCTTCGAGATTGCGGAGCTGGTGATGCCGCGCATGGTGAAGCAGAGCGGGGTGCGCGAGCCGTTCAATGAGGACAAGCTGCGTGCCGGTTTCCTGCGGGCGCTGGAGAAGCGCCCGGTGGGCACCGAGGCCATCGAGGCCGCCATCAGCCGCATCCAGCATCGCCTGCGCAGCAGCGGCGAACGAGAGTTGCCGACGCGCCTGGTGGGCGAGTGGGTGATGGAGGAGTTGCGCGAACTGGATGAGGTGGCCTACGTGCGCTTTGCCTCGGTGTACCGCCGCTTCCAGGACGTCAACGCCTTCCGCGAGGAGATCGAGCGTCTGCAGAACGAGCCGCCGGCGCAGGTGAAACGCAGCCAGCTCACCCTGCTCGACGGTGACAAAGAATAAAACTCAATCAGTCCGCGAATGAACGCCAATAGACGCGAATATTCATGGCGTGACACAAGGGTAGCTACTCGTTCGGCAGGCGGGTCGATATGATGGCCTTGTCCTTATGCTTTGATTCGCGGCCATTCGCGTTCATTTGCGGACTTAACTGTTTTTCTTAGGATAATCGGATGTCTGAGTTTTCCGCCGCCGACTACGCCTACATGGCCCGCGCCCTGCAACTGGCAGAGCGCGGCCTGTATACCACCACGCCGAACCCGCGCGTCGGTTGCGTCATCGTCAAGGACGATGCGGTGGTGGGCGAGGGCTGGCACGAGATTGCAGGCGGCCCCCACGCCGAGGTACATGCGCTGGCGCAGGCCGGTGCGCAGGCACGCGGTGCTACCGCTTATGTGACGCTGGAGCCGTGCAGCCATCATGGCCGCACGCCGCCCTGCGCCGATGCGCTGATCACCGCCGGAGTCAGCCGGGTTGTCGCAGCGATGGAGGACCCCAATCCGCTGGTGGCGGGTGCGGGCTTGCGGCACGTGCATGAAGCCGGTATCGCGGTCGCCTCCGGCCTGATGCAGGCCCAGGCCGAGGCGCTCAATCCCGGTTTCATCCGCCGCATGCGCGACGAGCGTCCCTACGTGCGCTGCAAGCTGGCGATGAGCCTGGACGGACGCACGGCGATGGCCTCGGGTGAGAGCAAGTGGATCACCGGCAGCGATGCGCGCGAGGATGTGCAGCGCCTGCGTGCGCGCAGCTGCGCCATCATCACCGGCATCGGTACGGTGCTGGCGGATGATCCCAATCTGACCGTGCGCTTTCCGCTGCCGGGCGGCCATGAGCGGCAGCCGCTGCGCGTGGTACTGGATCCGCGTCTGTCCATGCCGGAGACTTCGCGCCTGCTCAAACAGCCCGGCGGCGTGCTGGTGGTGACCGCCTGTGACGAGACGGCGGCGCGGCAGCAGCTGGAGCAGGCCGGCGCCGAGGTGGTGCACCTGCCGCACGGGCTGGATCGCGTCGATCTGGAAGGCACGTTGGCGCTGTTGTCCACGCGTCAGGTGAATGAGGTGCTGCTGGAAACCGGCGCCACCCTGAGCGGCGCCATGCTGCAGGCGGGCCTGGTCGACGAACTGGTGATCTACATGGCGCCGCTGCTGATGGGCGACGCCGCGCGCGGTCTGTTCCGCCTGCCCGGACTGGAACGCATGGAGCAGCGCATCGAACTGAACATCACCGACCTGCGTGCGGTAGGCAAGGACTGGCGCATTACCGCGCAGGTTGTGCAGAAATGAAGTTGGAAAATCTCAACGCAGAGGCGCAGAGGCGCGGAGAGCGCAGAGAAATGTACATCTCTGCGCCTCTGTGTCTCTGCGTTGGGTTTGCTTGATAATGTTTACTGGAATCGTACAGGCTATCGGCGAGGTCGCCGCGTTGCAGCAGCAGGGCGTCGATTACCGTCTGCGCATCCGCAGCGGGGCGCTGGACCTGGGCGATGTGCAGCTGGGTGACAGCATCGCCGTCAACGGCGTGTGCCTGACGGCGGTGGAGCTGCCCGGTGACGGCTTCTGGGCCGACGTGTCCGGCGAGACGCTGGCGCACACCAGCTTTGCCGAGCTGCGTGTGGGCAGTCGCGTCAATCTGGAAAAGGCGCTGCTGCCCACCTCGCGTCTCGGTGGCCATCTGGTCAGCGGACATGTGGATGGCGTCGGCGAGGTGCTGAGCCGTGGCAACGATGGTCGTTCGGTGCGCTTTCGCATCCAGGCGCCGGTGGAACTGGCGAAATACATCGCCGCCAAGGGCTCGATTACCATCGACGGCGTCAGCCTTACCGTCAATGCGGTACATGGCGCCGAGTTTGAACTGAACATCGTGCCGCACACCTTGCAGGAGACCACGCTGGCGGATTTCGCGCCGGGGCGGCGCGTGAATCTGGAAGTGGACGTCATCGCCCGCTATCTGGAGAGACTGCTGCTTGGCGAGCAGGCCGCGCAGCCGGCCGGCGGCCGCATGACGATGGAGTTCCTGGCCCGGCATGGTTTTATGAAGTAAAAACATTTGCCACAGAGGACACAGAGGACACAGAGGCTACAGGCATAGGGCGCCCCATGGGCGCCGTGCTGCTACGGTGGGCACGTCCCACCCTATGACACACCGAGTCTGTGTCCTCTGTGGCTGAACATTAAGTAAGACGCGCCGCAGAGCGTGACCTCAAACTCGAGCACTGGACCGAAAACGACAATGGCACTGAATACGACTGAAGAAATCATCGAGGACATCCGTCAGGGCAAGATGGTGATCCTGATGGACGACGAGGATCGCGAGAACGAAGGTGATCTGATCATGGCCGGCTCGCTGGTGCGTCCGGAGGACATCAACTTCATGGCGCGTTACGGCCGTGGCCTGATCTGCCTCACCCTCACCAAGGAGCGCTGCGAACAGCTGCGCCTGCCGCTGATGGTGAGCAACAACAACGAAAAGCACGGTACCGCCTTCACGCTGTCCATCGAGGCGGCACACGGCGTGACCACCGGTATCTCCGCCTACGACCGCGCCCATACGGTGCGCACGGCGGTGGCACCCAACGCCGGACCGGCCGACATCGTGCAGCCGGGTCATATCTTCCCGCTGATGGCCCGCCCGGGCGGCGTGCTGACCCGCGCCGGCCACACCGAGGCCGGCTGCGACCTGACCCGTCTGGCCGGGGTGGAACCGGCGGCGGTGATCGTCGAGATCCTCAACGAGGACGGCACCATGGCGCGCCGTCCCGACCTGGAGATATTCGCCCGGCAGCACGGCCTCAAGATGGGCACCATCGCCGATCTGATCCAGTACCGCCTGCAGAACGAGCCGACGGTGGAGCGGGTGGCGGTGTGCAAGCTGCCTACTGCCTTCGGTGAATTCAAGCTGGTAGCCTACCGCGACCTCATCGAGCGCGAGATGCACCTGGCCCTGGTCAAGGGCGAGATCAGCGCCGAGCAGCCGACCCTGGTGCGCGTGCACATGCAGAATACTCTGTGCGACCTGTTCGCCAATCAGCGCAGCGATTGCGGCTGGCCCTTGCACAGTGCTCTGGAGTACATTGCCAAACAGGGCAGCGGCATTGCCGTGGTGCTGCGCCAGCAGGAGACGGCCGATGATGTGCTGCGTCACATCAAGGACTACCAGCTGGAGGACGAGGGGGTCAGCCTGCCGCGCGAGGGCAAGGGCGCCGACCTGCGCACCTACGGTATCGGCGCGCAGATCCTGCTCGACCTCGGTGTGCGCCGCATGCGGGTGATGAGTTCGCCCAAGCGCATGCACGGCCTGCCGGGCTTCGGACTGGAAGTGGTGGAATACATATCGCAGGAGTAGGAGCCGAGTCCCCTCGGCGAACAGCGCCTGCGATTGCCGCAGCGTTCGTCCACGGAGTGGGCTCCTACAGTGGTATAGAGAACATAATTAACCGGAAACAAGGAAAGCATCATGAGCGAGATCAAGACCTACGAAGGTGGCATGGTGATCAAGAACGCCCGCTTCGGCATCGTGGTGGGCCGCTTCAACAGCTTCATCGTCGAAAGCCTGCTGGAAGGCGCCATCGATACCCTGCGCCGTCACGGTGCGGTGGACAAGAACATCGAGATCGTGCGCGTACCCGGCGCCTTCGAAATCCCGCTGGCGGCACAGCGCATGGCCCAGGCCGGCAAGTACGATGCCATCATCGCTCTCGGTGCGGTGATCCGCGGCGGCACGCCGCACTTCGAATACGTGGCCGGTGAATGCACCAAGGGCCTGGCGGCGGTGATGATGCAGCACAGCGTGCCGGTGGCCTTCGGCGTGCTTACCGTCGACACTATCGATCAGGCCATCGAGCGTGCCGGCACCAAGGCGGGCAACAAGGGCGTCGAGGCGACCCTGTCGGTCATCGAAATGGTAAACCTGCTGGGTCAAATGTAGGAGCCCGATTTATCGGGCGAGGGTTCGTCCGGCGCAGCCGGGCCTCCTCCGACTCGGATTCACGAATGATTCGCCCGGCAATGCCGGGCTCCAACAATCGGCGCGGCACGGCCGTGCATGAAGCGAAGGTAACCATGAGCAAGGCGCGTAGCCGTGCCCGCCAGCGCGCGGTGCAGGCACTGTATCAATGGCAGCTCACCGCGCAGAACCTGGGCGAGATTGAAACCCAGTTCCTGGAAGATCGTGAGATGGGCAAGGCCGATCTGGAGTTTTTCCACGAGCTGCTGCACGAGGTGCCGGCATGCCTGAATGAGCTGGACGGCCTGCTCACGCCCCTGCTTGATCGTCCCCTTGACCAGGTCGATCCGGTAGAGCGTGCCATTCTGCGCATCGGCAGCTATGAGCTTAAATCCCGTCTCGATACCCCCTATCGGGTGGTCATCAATGAAGCGGTGGAGCTGGCCAAGATATTCGGCGGTGACCAAGGGCACAAGTACGTCAACAGTGTGCTCGACAAAGTGGCGCGCCAGCTGCGCGCGGCGGAAATGAAGGCCCGTTAGATGCAGGGTGCGCAATGCGCACCTTGCGAGTCGTACTTCACACCATCAGAGCAGGGACAGGATGAACAATATTTCTCAAGATAAACAAGAAACGGTTTTATCTTGTGCAACTTGTCGAATGTTCACCACGTCACACACAGTAGCCCGCTCCCCGGCGTGTAACGCGCCCCTGACCTGCTGATTTTCCCATGAGCCTGTCCGAGTTCAATCTCATCGAGCGCTACTTCACCGCCCGCGGTGTGCGGCGCGAAGACGTCGCCCTCGGCGTGGGCGATGACTGTGCATTGCTGCGTGTTCCCGCCGGGATGGAGCTGGCGGTGTCCATCGATGCGCTGGTGGAGGGACACCACTATCCGGCGGGCACCGACGCCGCCGCGGTGGGACACAAGGCGCTGGCGGTAGGTTTGAGTGATCTGGCCGCCATGGGCGCCGAACCGGCCTGGGCCACTCTGGCGCTCAGTCTGCCCGAGGCCGACGAGGGCTGGCTGCAGGGGTTTGCCGATGGACTGTTCGCCCTGGCCGATCGCTTTCGCGTGCAACTGGTGGGCGGCGATACCGTGCGCGGGCCGCGCGTGATTTCATTGCAACTGCACGGTTTCGTGCCGCAAGGCATGGCGTTGCGGCGCGACGGCGCTACGGTGGGTGATCTGATCTATGTAACCGGTACACCGGGTGATGCCGGCCTGGGGCTGGAGCTGGCACTGGGACGGTACTCGGCAAGCGATGCAGACGCCCGTTATCTGCGTGAGCGGCTGGATCGGCCCGAGCCGCGCGTAATGGTCGGCCTGCAACTGCGTGGCATCGCCAGCGCCGCCATCGATATCTCCGATGGTCTGGCGGCCGATCTCGGTCACATTCTGGCGCGCAGCGGTGTCGGTGCACGGCTGGAGCTGGCGCAGTTGCCATACTCGTCGGCACTGCAACGCCTGTTGCCCGATGCATTGGAGCGCTGGCATTACGCGCTCGGCTCTGGCGATGACTACGAACTGTGCTTCACCGTGCCGCCAGAACGGTGCGCTGCCGTGGAGCAGTTGTGCGCCGCGCTGGACTGTGGCTGCCAATGTATCGGCCGCATCGAGGCCGCGCCCGGGTTGCGCCTGTATCGGCCCGACGGTACGCTACTGGAAAATTCCCCCCACGGTTTCGATCACTTCGGCTGAAATATTCAAAAAACTCACCGCAGAGACGCTGAGGACGCAGAGTGACAATAGTTTCAGTACATTGCGGCGTTGCTGGACTTCACCCGATGGGTGGTGTGGCCGGGATACATCAGCGCATGAATCTACTCTGTGATCTCTGCGCCTCTGCGGTAAAACTGCGGTTTTCAGGATAATGCAACCACCCATCAAAATGCTGCGCAATCCGGCCCACCTGCTGTCCTTCGGGTTCGGCAGTGGCCTTGCCCCCAAGGCACCGGGAACCTTCGGCACGCTGGTGGCCGTGCCGCTGTACTGGCTGTGCAGTGATCTGGCGCTGGCACCGTATCTCGCCCTGGTCATGGCGGCCGTCATGCTCGGCGTCTGGTTGTGCGACTACACAGCGGAGGCCCTGGGCGAACATGACCATCCGGCCATTGTGTGGGACGAGGTGGTGGGTTATTTCATCACCATGATCGCCGCGCCCGCCGGCTGGCAGTGGCTACTGCTCGGTTTCCTGCTGTTCCGTTTTTTCGACATCCTCAAGCCCTGGCCCATTCGTTGGGTCGATCGCCATGTTCATGGTGGCCTCGGCATCATGCTGGACGATGTGCTGGCCGGCGTGATGGCGTGGCTGGTGTTGCAGGGCATCGCATGGCTTGTTTGAGGAAATTCAAGATTCAGAATTGAAGGCGGCTGGTGTTATTTTTTTTGAATTTTGAATTTTGAATTTTGAATTTTGAATTTTGAATTTTGAATCGCCTCCCACGCCCGGAGACAAGCAATGAAATTCCTGTGGCTCGTGACCATGCTATTGCTGGCGCTGCCCGCGCAGGCGGTGGAGAAGGTATCCGTTGTCGGCCTGTTCAGCGGCCGGGCGGTACTGGAGATCGACGGTGCGCGGCGGGTGCTCAAGGTGGGAGACACCAGCCCGGAGGGCGTGAGGCTGCTCGCCGCAGACAGCGAAAGTGCGTTGCTGGAGATCGACGGCAGGCAGCAGCGCATGGCGCTGGGCAGCCAGATCAGCGGCAGCTATAAGGCACCACAGCGCGTCGAGGTACACGTCTGGCCCGACACCCGCGGCATGTACCGCATGCCTGGCAGCATCAATGGCCAAACGGTGAGTTTTCTGGTGGATACCGGTGCGACCCATGTGTCCATGAACGCGGAACAGGCGCGCCGCCTGGGCATCGATTACCGTGTGCACGGCGAACGTGGCATGGCCAGCACCGCCTCCGATGTGGTGCCGGTTTACCGGGTGAATCTGGAGCGCGTACAGCTCGGTGACATTACCCTGCGCCAGGTAAGCGCCATCGTGCTGGAGGGGACGCAGCCTCCGGATGTGCTGCTCGGCCAGTCCTTCCTCAATCGCCTGGAGATGCGGCGCGAGAGCGAGGCGATGGTGTTGAAGGAAAAATACTGAATGTAGGAGCCCACTCCGTGGGCGAATTTATGCTGCCATTTTCGCCGAGAGGACTCGGCTCCTACTTCTTGGTTTTGTCTTTCTCGATCAGCGCGTAGGCTGAGTGGTTGTGGATGGACTCGAAGTTCTCCGACTCCACCACGTAGGCCTCGATGCGTTCCTCGCGGTTGAGCTGCACAGCCACGTCGCGCACCATGTCTTCCACGAACTTTGGATTATCGTAGGCGCGCTCGGTGACGAACTTTTCGTCCGGCCGCTTGAGCAGGCCGAACAGCTCGCAGGAGGCCTGCTTTTCCACCAGGTCGATGATGTCCTCGATCCACATGAAGCCGCGCAGGCGTGCCGCCACGGTGACGTGGGAGCGCTGGTTGTGGGCGCCGCGCTCGGAAATCTTCTTGGAGCAGGGACACAGGCTGGTGACCGGGACCACTACCTTCAGGGTCAGCAGCGGTTCGCCGTTGCTGATCTCGCCGATGAAGGTGACTTCGTAGTCCATCAGGCTCTGCACGCCGGACACCGGGGCGGCCTTGTTGACGAAATAGGGGAAGGACATCTCGATGTGGCCGGCCTCGGCCTCGAGGATCACCACCATCTCCTTGAGCATTTCCTTGAAGGTCTTGACCGATATCTCGCGTTCGTGGCGATTGAGGATCTCCACGAAGCGTGACATGTGCGTGCCCTTGAAGTTGTGCGGCAGGTTCACGTACATGTTGAAGTTGGCAACGGTGTGCTGTTCGCCGCCGCTGCGCTCCTGGATGCGCATCGGGTGGCGGATGTCCTTGATGCCGACCTTGTTGATGGGGATGCGGCGCGTATCCTCGCTGCTCTGGACGTCGGCTATGGTCTCGCAGGCATGGGTCATGCTTCAGGCTTCCTCTGTGTAGCGGACACAGGCACGTTCGGTCTCCCACAGGGTGACGGCGTGAACCTTGGCGCGCGTGTCGTTGAGTTCTTCAGTCAGGCGGCGGTAGAAGTGCGCGGCGATGTTCTCCGCCGTGGGATTGATGCGGTCAAAGGGCGGGATGTCATTCAGGAAACGATGGTCCAGCTCGTCGCCCACCTTGCGGGCGGCCTGACGGATCGTCTTGAAATCCAGCACCATGCCGAGTTCATCCAGGCTGGCGGCCTGCACCTCCACTTCCACCTTCCAGTTATGACCATGCAGCCGGCTGCAATCTCCGGGGTAATCCCGCAGGGAATGGGCGGAGGCAAAGTCCGTTAAGACCTTGAGGGTAAATCTGGCTGTCATGGCTTAATAGTTGAGTGATTCGCTAAGAATTTACATCAGCGGCGGGGGGGATGGCAAGTGTTCCCTGCAGGCGCGTCTGAATGGCGTGCAGTATACCATCGGCATCCAGACCGCAGTCGGCCAGCAACTCCTCGCGGCTGGCCTGTTCCAGGAAGCGATCGGGCAGGCCCAGATTCAGCACTTCCACCTGTATCCCGTGTGCCGCCAGGCATTCATTGACGGCGCTGCCGGCACCGCCCAGCACGGCATTGTCCTCCACCGTCACCAGCAGGCTGTGTTGTTCGGCCAGGCTGAGCACCAGCTCGGCGTCCAGCGGCTTGATGAAGCGCATGTTGGCCACGGTGGCGTTGAGCTTTTCTGCCGCTGCCAGGGCGGCGCCCAGCGGCGCACCGAAGGCGAGGATGGCGACGTCCTTGCCCGGGCGGCGCAGCTCGCCCTTGCCGATGGGCAGGGTATCCAGCGTCTCGTCGATGCGGGCGCCGAGGCCACGGCCGCGCGGGTAGCGCACCGCGGCCGGGCCATCGTGGCGAAAGCCGGTGGTGAGCATCTGGCGGCACTCGTTTTCATCACCCGGCGCCATCAGCAGCAGGTTGGGGATGCAGCGCAGGTAGCTGAGGTCGAAGCTGCCGGCATGGGTGGCGCCATCGGGACCGACCAGGCCGCCACGGTCGATGGCGAACAGCACCGGCAGATTCTGCAGGGCGACGTCGTGGATGAGCTGGTCGTAGGCCCGTTGCAGGAAGGTGGAGTAAATGGCTACTACCGGTTTCAGGCCTTCGCAGGCGAGGCCGGCAGCCAGGGTGACCGCATGCTGTTCGGCGATGCCGACATCGAAATAGCGATCCGGGAACTGCTGTGAAAACTCCACCATGCCGGAGCCTTCACGCATCGCCGGGGTGATGCCCACCAGGCGTTCATCGTGTCCCGCCATGTCGCATAGCCACTGACCGAACAGCTGTGTATAGCTGGGGCTGCCGCCCGCGCCGGTGCGCATGGCGCCGGTGGCCGGGTCGAAGGCGGTGACACCGTGGTAGGCGCAGGGATTCTCCTCGGCGGGCGCGAAGCCCTTGCCCTTGCGGGTGACGATATGCAGGAACTGTGGGCCGGCAAGGGAGCGCAGATTGCGCAAGGCGCGGATCAGCTGATCCAGATCGTGGCCGTCGATGGGGCCGGCGTAGTTGAAGCCCAGCTCCTCGAACAGGGTGCCGGGCACCACCATGCCCTTGGCGTGTTCCTCCATGCGCCGGGCCAGCTCCCACATGGGCGGCATGTTCTTGAGTACCTTTTTCGAACCCTCGCGCATGGACGAGTAGATCTTGCCGGAGAGGATGCGGCCCAGGTAGTTGGACAGCCCGCCGACGTTGGGTGAAATGGACATGTCGTTGTCGTTCAGCACCACCAGCAGATTGGCGTCCAGGTCACCGGCGTGATTCAGCGCCTCGAAGGCCATGCCGGCAGTCATGGCGCCGTCGCCGATCACCGCCACTACCTTGCGGTTGGTGCCCTCGCGCCGCGCGGCCAGGGCCATGCCGAGGGCGGCACTGATGGAGGTGCTGGAGTGGCCGACGCCGAAGGTGTCATAGGGGCTTTCCTCGCGACGCGGGAAACCCGACAGGCCGTTCTTCTGGCGCAGGGTGTTGAAGCGCTGGCGACGGCCGGTGAGTATTTTGTGCGGATAGCTCTGGTGGCCCACGTCCCATACCAGGCGGTCGTTGGGGGTGTCGTAGACGTAGTGCAGGGCGATGGTCAGCTCCACCGTGCCGAGTCCGGCGGACAGATGGCCGCCGGTATGGCTGACCGAACGCACCATATAGTCGCGCAGCTCATCCGCCAGCTGCCTGAGCTGGGGCGGATCGAGCTGACGCAACTGGTCCGGCGTATCGACCTGTTCAAGCAGCGGATAGGCGCGCGAGCTGGGCATTACAGTCCTGGGGCGGCGGGAAAGCCGCTAATGATGAAACGCCGGGCGCGGCGGGTCAACTGACGCGCTCAACAATGAAGTCGGCAATGGCCGCCAGCGGGGCGGCGCCCTGGCCCAGCGGGGCGAGGGCGGCGCGGGCGGCGGCGTGTACCTCGCGCGCCTTGGCCTTGGCGCCGTCGAGGCCGAGCAGGGCGACATAGGTGCTCTTGGCCAGGGCCTGGTCGGCGCCCTGGCGCTTGCCCAGTTGCTCGGTGCTGCTCTCCACGTCGAGGATGTCGTCGCGGATCTGGAAGGCGAGGCCGATGGCGGCGGCATAGCCGTCCAGGGCGGCGAACAGGGTCGGGTCGAGGCCGGGACGGCTGAGGGCGCCGAGACGCACGGCGGCGCGGATCAGGGCGCCGGTCTTGAGGCTGTGCATCTGTTCCAGCTGCGGCAGGGTCAGCCGGCTGCCGGTGGCGGTCATGTCGATGGCCTGGCCGCCGGCCATGCCGCGCGAGCCGGAGGCTGCCGCCAGTTCCCGCACCATGGCGAGGCGCAGGGCCGGATCGGCCACCATGGCCGGGTCATCCGCCAGCAGCTGGAAGGCCAGGGTCTGCAGGGCGTCACCGGCGAGGATGGCGGTGGCCTCGTCGAAGGCCCTGTGACAGGTGGGCTTGCCGCGGCGCAGGTCGTCATCGTCCATGGCCGGCAGGTCGTCGTGTACCAGGGAATAGGCGTGGATCAGTTCCACCGCGCAGGCCGGGCCATCCAGCTGTTCCAGGGGAACGCCGAGCACCTCGCCGGTGGTGTAGACCAGCACCGGGCGGATGCGTTTGCCGCCGTCCAGGGCCGCATAGCGCATGGCGGCATGCAGATTGGCGGGGAGTTCATCGGCGGAGGGCAGCCGGCTTTGCAGAGCGGCCTCGGCGCGGACGGCGTGGGCCCGCAGCAGCTGTTGCAGATCCATCGGGGCTACTCTTCGCCCTCGAAGGGTTCCAGTTCCTCCTGGCCGCTTTGGCGGGTGAGGATTTGTACCTTCTGCTCCGCCTCTTTCAGCGCGCCCTGGCAGGCGCGGGTGAGGGCGATGCCGTGCTCGAAATCCTTGAGGGACTGTTCCAGCGACAGCTCGCCCTGTTCCATGCGCTCGACCAGCTGTTCCAGCTCCGCCAGCGCCTGTTCGAAATCAAAGGTTTCGCTGTTTGATGTGCTCTTCTTGGCCACGTGTCGTACTCCGGTGTCGGGCGGCTAAGTTACCCCAGGCCGGGTGCAGAATCAAACACGGTCTAGACTGGAAACAAGGGTGCCGCGGGGCGGTGCCGGTCTTTCGTTCCAGCGACATGACAGGCGAGGTCAATGATGAAAATCACCAGGAAGAAGCTCATTGCGGAATTGAACAAGGATCTGGAATGGGAATATGCGGCCGCCATCCAGTACGTCCAGCATGCGGCGGTGATTACGGGGCCGGAGTACGAGTCGATCCAGAAGGAGTTGCTGATCCATTCGCAGGAGGAGATGGCTCATGCGGTGATGCTGTCCGATCAAATCAGTTTTCTCGGTGGTGTACCGACGGTGGATGTGGAAGCCCGTGAGGTCTCACCCGACAGCAAGGAGATGCTGAAGCAGGATTTGACGGGGGAGGAGAACGCCATCCAGCGCTACAAGGAGCGCATCGCCCAGGCCGAGTCGTTGCAGGAGTACGGCTTGCGCCGGGTGCTGGAGGACATCCTGATCCAGGAGGAGGAGCACAAGCGCGACCTGCTCACCGTGCTGGGCAAGTAGGGTTGCGGTGAACCTATGCCTGTGGCGGCGGCAGCTGTACCTCGACGCGGAAGCCGCCCAGAGACTCCGAACGGCCAAAACGAAGTTGGCCCCCATAGCCGGCGACGATGTCGCCGGCTATGGCGAGGCCGAGGCCATGACCGGCGGTGGATTCGTCGATGCGTACGCCGCGTTCGGTCAATGACGCCAGTTGTTCGGCCGAACAGCCTGGGCCGTCGTCCTCCACGCACAGATAAAATCCGGGCTGCGCCTCCACTGTGATGCGAATCCGCCCGCGGCTCCACTTGCAGGCGTTGTCGAGCAGGTTGCCGAGCAGTTCCAGCATGTCTTCCCGATCAGCGGATATCGTCAGCTCCGCTGCGACATGGCAGTCGAAGTCCAGCGGTTTGTCATGATGGATGCGGCGCAGGACATCGAGCAGCGGCGGTAATTCGTGTGCCGGCACAAAGCGGCGTCCCGGCACGCTGCCGCCGGCGAGGCGCGCCCGCTTCAGTTCACGATCAATGAGCTGACGCATGGCAGTGATCGGGGCAGCGAGACGCTCGCGCAGCTCCGGCGTCATGCCGAGTGTCGGGTCATCGGCGATCTGGGTAAGCAGGCTGAGCGGCGCCTTCAGGGCATGCGCCAGATTGCCCAGTGCGTTACGCGAGCGTTGCAGCCGCTCGGTGAAGGCGATGAGCAGTCGGTTGACCTCGTGTGTCAGTGGGCGCAACTCACTGGGCACCTGTTCCGGCAGGGCTGCGATGTCGCCACGCTCCAGACTGTCGATGTCGGCATGTACCTGCGCCAGTGGATGCAGGCTGCGGCGCACCAGCCAGCGCTGCAATACAATCAGTGCACTCAGCACGCCCAGAGACAACAGCAGGAATACCCATTGAAAGTGCCGCACGCTCTGTTCAATCAGGCTGAGATCTTCGGCTACGGCGATGGTGAGCGTCTGGCCGCCCTTGCTGTAGCCATGAACCACCAGCAGCAGCGGCTGCTGTTCCGGCCCTTCCTGTGTCAGGCGCTGCTGCATGCCGGCCAACTGTGCGGTGACGTCCATATCGTGATCCCACAGTGAGCGGGAACGCAGCACTTGCTGCGCAGTTTCGATGCGGTAGTAATGGCCCGAGTAGGGGCGCTGGTAGATGGCGTCGAGTTGCGCAACGTCCAGAGTGAAACCGCCCTCGGCTTGCGGTTGCAGCGCAGCGAGCAGACTTTCACTGTCGTGCGTCAGGCGCGAGGCAATATAGTCCTCGGTCATGTGACGCAGAAACAGGCTGACGACAACACCCTGCAACAGGAATACCGCCAGCAATGTGACGATCAGCCCGCTACTCAGGCGCCCCTGCAGCGAGGCCATCAGCCGCGCTCCCCGAATACATAGCCCTGGCCGCGATGGGTGGTGATGATGTCCTTGCCCAGTTTCTGGCGCAGACGGTTCACGTAGACCTCGATGACGTTGCTGTCCTTGTCGGAATCGTAGTCGTACACATGCTCGGTCAGGCGGGTCTTGGACAGCAGTTGTCCCGGATGCAGCATGAAATAGCGCAACAGGCGGAATTCGGTACCGGTCAGCGCATGCTCGGTGTCGTGGCTGTCGGTGACGGTCTGGCGCTGTTCATCGAGGACGAGACCGGGGCCGTGCAGGGTACCGGTGGCCTGGCTGGTGGCGCGCCGGGTCACTGCCAGCAGGCGGGCAACGAGTTCTTCGGTATGGAACGGCTTGCCCAGATAGTCGTCGGCACCGGCACGAAAACCCTCCACCTTTTCATGCCAGGCATCGCGCGCGGTAAGTACCACCACCGGCACGGCATTGCCGCGGCTGCGCCAGTTGGCCAATACCTGCAGTCCGGGGCGGCCGGGCAGGCCGAGGTCGAGCACCACGGCATCGTAAGGTTCGCTGTCGCCGAGGGCCTCACCGTCGATGCCGTTGCCGGCAATGTCGATGGCGAAACCGGCGCGCTCCAGATCACCGCGTAAACGCGTGCTGAGTTCTATATCGTCTTCCACCAGCAACAAACGCACATCAGTCGTCCTGTTTGCTCTTCAGCAGTTCGCCGCTGCGGGCATCGAAATACAGTTCCCAGACGATGCCGCGCTCATCGATCAGCTCGACCTCATACAGAACGCGGCCCTTTTTTTCCTTCAGCTTGAGTTCCAGGATGCGTCCCGGCCGCTCGGTTCGTGCCCGTTCTATCAGGGTCTCCAGCGGCAGGATGTCGTCGGCGTCGCGCAGGCGGCGGGCGCGATCATGATCGTCCTCGGCGCCGGCACCGAAGGTCAGTACCAGCAGGGCGGCGCCGAGGAGGGTGCTGGTCAGTATGCCTAGTCGTCCCATTGGCCGTGCCCCGGAATGTTGATCTCGCGCTCGCTGAATGAGCCGCTGTCGGCGCGGGTATGACAGGCGGTACAGTTGCTCAGGCTGCCCACTTTGGCGTTGTCCTTGATGAGGGAGGCAGGTATCTCGCGGTGTTTGTGCACGACATAGGGTACCTCCGTGATACGCAGGGGTGCCGCCTCTGCTTGCAGGGAGCGGGCGATCTTTACGGCACGACGGTCGCGCACCCGATCGGCCGCATTATAGAGCAGGTAATCCTGAATGGCCTGGTGATCTGCCTGCGCCAGTTCGGCGTTGTCACCGAAGTGATCGGACAGGCCGGCCATTACCTGTGCCCAGGAGCGCGCCGGCAGCAAGCCGGGCTGATAGGCAAAGTGGCAGCTGCCGCATTCCTGCTGATACAGCGGCAGGGACACCGGTGCCACGTCGGGACCGCTGCGGCGATCATCGTCACCCACTACCGCCAGACTGGTAGCCACCAGGCCTATACCGGCCAGCAGAGGCCAAAAGTTTTTGATGTGCATCGTCCGTTCCTCCGTCATTGATTGCGGATGTAAGTAAGGAAGTCGCCCTTCTCCTGCGCAGTGCAGGCGCGGCCCCAGGCGCTGTCACAGTTGCGCTTGAACCACTTTTCGATAAAGGCGGCATCGGTGAGCCGCTTGGCATTGACCGAGGGTGCCATCGGCTCGATGGCCTTGCCGGTCTTGACGTGTTTGCCGCTAACGCGCAGCTTGCTGTCGTGGCAGGTGGCACAGGTCTGCGCGCCGCCGCTGCGTGTCCACAGCGCGGCACCGGCTTCGGCACTGAACGGGCCGGCGCCCTGGGTGCGGTAGCCCTGCAACAGGTCGTCCACGACGCCGGCATGGGCGCTGGCGGCAGACAGCCCGGCAAGGAGCAGCACTGCAGTTGGCAGTTTCATGTCTCAATCCTCGCTCGGGGACAGGGGTTTGCGGCCGGTCAGCATGGCGCGTACCAGGTTCTCGCGGTGCAGCAGGCTGCTGACGATGACGCCGCCGACATGCACGAACACCAGCAGCAGGGTGAGATTGGCCAGAACTTCATGTATCTCCTCCATGGCCTCGCTCCAGAAGCCGCCGGGGTTGCCGCCCAGGGCGGCGAAGGGGCCGGCTGCGCTCTCGCCGATACCGTAGGTGAGCAGGCCGCTCAGGGTGGTAAGCAGCAGCGTTACCAGCAGAGCGATCACCATCCAGCCGCCGGCGGGGTTGTGCCCGAGGTAATGGGTCGGGTGCCGCGTGAGCAGACTTTTCAGATAGGTGGTCACTGTCTGCGGGCCGCGCACGAAATCGCTGAAGCGGGCATGGCGTGTGCCGAGCAATCCCCACAGCAGGCGGAACAGCACCAGGCCGATAATGGTGTAGCCGGCCTGGGTGTGCAGGCCGAGATAGTCATCCTCCGTGACGTAGGCGACGATGAATGCCGTCACCAGGCTCCAGTGGAACACTCGCACCAGCGGATCCCATACCTTCACTTCGTTTGTTTCTTGCATGGCAGTGTTTCCTTGCAGAACGCCGGTTATCCGGGGTGGAGTTACTGTGTCATCACCGGCTTAATTCACGCTTAACAAATGGTGTCTGCCGAAAGGTTTTGCGGGTTCTTTCGGTGATACGGTTGCGGCGTTGCGGAGGGTGCTGGAGGGGCGTACACGTAGCGGCGACGGGCAGTCTGTGATCCTGCAAGCCGGTTCCCGGGGGAGGGTGGAAGGGGGCTGAAAATGCAAAAGGCCGGTCATCGAACGATGACCGGCCTTCCAGTATGGTACTCCCAAGGGGAATCGAACCCCTGTTTTCGCCGTGAGAGGGCGACGTCCTGGACCGCTAGACGATGGGAGCGTAATGGTTGCTCGGCACTTTCACACCTCGCCCCTGCGGGGCTGGTGCGACAATTCACTCCAGGCGAATTGTCGCTGTCAGGCAGCGAAAAGCGCGTGGTATTATACCCGGATGCTCTCACGGCTCAAGCAATCTTTGGCGAAAAAATTAGGACTGGGTTCCCGCAAGGAGCACACTCCCGCCTCACGCCCCGCAGTTCGCATCATTCCCCGCAGCGAACACGGATTATCCCGTTCCAATATCAGTGAAAGCGCCCTCAAGGTGCTGTACCGGCTGCACAAGGCCGGTTACGAGGCCTACCTGGTGGGCGGCGGCGTGCGCGACATGCTGCTGGGGCGCGAACCCAAGGATTTTGACATCAGCACCAACGCCACCCCCGAAGAGGTGAAGCAGTTGTTCCGCAACTGCATCCTCATCGGTCGCCGTTTCCGCCTGGCCCATGTGCGCTATGGCCATGAGGTGATCGAGGTGGCCACCTTCCGTGCCCATCACGAGGCGGGCGAGGAGGGCGAGGGGGTGATGGAAAACGGCCGCATCCTGCGTGACAACGTCTACGGCACGCTGGAAGACGATGCCTGGCGCCGCGACTTCACCGTCAACGCCCTTTATTACAACATCGCCGACTTTTCGGTGGTCGATCACACCGGCGGCATGGATGACATCAAGGTCGGTCGCCTGCGCATGATCGGCGACCCGCAGGCACGCTACCGCGAGGATCCGGTGCGCATGCTGCGCGCGGTGCGTTTCGCCGGCAAGCTGGGCTTTCGCATCGATGAACCGAGCGAGCAGGCGATCCATGCGCTGGGCGGCCTGCTGGAGGAGGTGCCGGCGGCGCGCCTGTTCGATGAGGCGCTCAAGATGTTCATGAGCGGCTATGCGGTGGAAACCTACGAGCTGCTGCGTCATTACCGCCTGTTCGGCCATCTGTTTCCGGACACCGAGAAGTGGCTGCGCTACGAGGATCATCATTACCCGCGCACCTTTGTGGCACGGGCACTGGAGAATACCGACAAGCGCCTGCAGGAGGGCAAGACGGTGACGCCAGCCTTTCTGTTCGCCGCCCTGCTGTGGGAACCGGCGCGCAAGGAGGCCGAGCGCCTGCGTGCCAAAGGTGAAGGCGGCCTGCAGGCCATGCAGCAGGCCGGCGACACCGTGGTGGCACGGCAGGTACAGCGCATTGCTTTCCCGAAACGTTTCACCCTGCAGTCACGTGAAATCTGGGAGATGCAGGAGCGGCTTACGGCCACCGGCGGGCGGCGGCCGTTCCGCCTGCTGGAGCATCCGCGTTTCCGCGCCGCCTATGACTTCCTGCTGCTGCGTGCCGAAAGTGGCGAGGAGATCGATGAACTGGCCGCCTGGTGGACCAGCTTCATCGAGGCCGACGAGGCCGGGCGGGTGGAGCTTTCCTCCGGCCAGCGCAGCAGCGGCAGTGGCAGCGGCAAGAAGCGCCGCTCCCGCGGCGGTCGCCGCCGCAAGCCGGGCCAGTCCACCCCCGCCGAAAGCTGACCATGTCCGCAGTACGCGCTTACATCGGGCTGGGCAGCAACCTGGACGACCCGGTGCGGCAGCTGCGTCGGGCCTTGGCTGCACTGGCCCGGCTGCCGGAGACCCATCTGGCGGGGTATTCCCGTTTTTACCGCAGCGTGCCGCTCGGCCCGCAGGATCAGCCCGATTACGTCAATGCCGTGGCGGCGCTCGACACCACCCTGGATGCCGAAGCGCTGCTCGATGCCCTGCAGGCCATCGAGACCGCCCAGGGTCGTGTGCGCACCCTGCGTTGGGGGCCGCGCACCCTGGACCTGGATATGCTGCTCTATGGCAATGAGGTGCTGGCGACGCCGCGCCTCACCGTGCCCCATCCGGGGCTGGCCGAGCGCAGCTTCGTGCTCTATCCCCTGGCCGAACTGGCCACGGATCTGGCGCTGCCCGACGGGCGCACCCTGGCGGGGTTGCTGAACCATTGCGACCGCAGCGGTTTGGAGCCGCTGACCCACGGCGATGAGCCGGGCGGCGTGATATCCTGAAGACATGAATCGTCCCCTGCGTCTGGATGCCACTGTCGAGAAACAGTCCGCCCCCCGCTTCATCGTGGTGGAGGGTCCTATCGGCGTGGGCAAGACTACCCTGGCACGGCGCCTGGCCGAGACCTTCGGCAGCGAGCTGGTGCTGGAGGGGGCGGACGAGAATCCGTTCCTGGAGCGTTTCTACCAGGACCCGCGCAGCGCCGCCCTGCCGACCCAGCTGTTCTTCCTGTTCCAGCGCGCGCGTCAGCTGCAGTCCTGGCGCCAGGGCGACATGTTCGCCCCGGTGCGGGTGGCCGACTTCCTGATGCAGAAGGATCGCCTGTTCGCCCAGCTCACCCTGGACGACGACGAACTGCGTCTGTACGAACAGGCCTACGAACATCTGACCCTGGATGCGCCGCTGCCCGACCTGGTGATCTATTTGCAGGCACCGGTGGAGGTACTGCTGGAGCGCATCGGCCGGCGCAGCCGCAGCTACGAGCGTCAGTTGTCGTCGGACTATCTGCGCAAGGTGGCCGAGGCCTACACTCAGTTCTTCTACCAGTACGACGCAACGCCGCTGCTCATCGTCAATGCCGCTGACATCAATCTGGCCCAGGGCGATGCCGACTACGCCCAGTTGCTGGAGCAGGTGCGTTCCCTGCGCAGCGGGCGCCACTATTTCAATCCCCTGTCGCTGACCCTGTGACTGCCATGCAAACCGTCACCCTGAGTACCTTGCGCCGCATGAAGCAGGCGGGCGAGAAATTCACCTCGCTTACTGCCTATGACGCCAGTTTTGCCCGTGTTCTCGACGCGGCCGGTGTGGACATCCTGCTGGTGGGCGATTCCCTCGGCATGGTGGTGCAGGGCAAGGACACGACCCTGCCGGTGACCGTGGACGAGATGGTGTATCACACGCAGATGGTGTGCCGCGGCAGCCAGCGCGCGCTGGTGATGAGCGACATGCCGTTTCTCAGCTATGCCACGCCGCCGCAGGCGCTGGACAACGCCGCGCGCCTGATGAAGGAGGGCGGTGCCCACTGCATCAAGCTGGAGGTGCACGGCGGCATGGTGGAAACGGTGCGCCTGCTGGCCGATTATGGCGTGCCGGTGTGTGCCCACCTCGGCCTGCTGCCGCAGACGGTACACAAGCTGGGCGGCTACAAGGTGCAGGGGCGCGATCACGACAGTGCCAACGAAATGCTTTCCGCCGCCCAGGCCATGGCCCACGCCGGTGCCGACCTGCTGCTGCTGGAGTGCGTGCCCAGCGTGCTCGCCGCCGAGATCACCGCGGCGGTGGACATCCCGGTGATCGGCATCGGCGCCGGCCCCGATACCGACGGCCAGGTGCTGGTGCTGTACGACATGCTCGGCATCACGCCGGGCAAGCGGCCGAAGTTCTCCATGGACTTCCTCGCCCCTGCCGGTTCCGTCGCCGCTGCCGTCGGCGCCTACGTGCAGGCGGTGAAGGAGAAACGCTTCCCCGGTCCTGAGCACAGCGTCGATTGACGTAAAAAAAACTTTCAGCGCAAAGACGCAAGTATTGAAAGATAAAACCTAACGCAGAGACGCAGAGGCGCAGAGGATACAGGGAAAGTCATAGCCTTCTCTGCGACCTCCGCGTCTCTGCGCCTCTGCGTTGAGATATTTCGACATTAACAATCATGCACACCGTCACTACCATCGCTGAAGTCCGTTCCCTCGTCGCTGCCTGGCACGCCGCCGGCCAGCGCGTCGCCTTCGTGCCCACCATGGGGAATCTGCATGCCGGGCATATCCATCTGGTCAGCGAGGCGCGCCGGCATGCCGACAGGGTGGTGGCGAGCATCTTCGTCAATCCCTTGCAGTTCGGCGTGAACGAGGACTTTTCGGCCTATCCGCGCACCCTGGCGGCGGATCAGGCAGAGCTCACGGCGGCGGGCTGCGACCTGCTGTTCGCTCCCGGCGAGCAGGAGATGTATCCGCGGGGACGTGATGGCCTGAGCTTCGTCGAGGTGCCGGGGCTGTCCGACATCCTGTGCGGCGCATTCCGTCCCGGCCACTTCCGCGGCGTGGCCACGGTGGTGAGCAAGCTGTTCAACATCGTCCGCCCCGACGTGGCGCTGTTTGGCGAGAAGGACTATCAGCAGCTGCTGGTGATCCGCCGGATGGTGCGTGAGCTGAACATGGGGCTGGAGGTCGTCGGCGTGCCCACGGTGCGCGAGGCGGACGGCCTGGCAATGAGTTCGCGCAACGGCTATCTCCAGGCGGACGAGCGCAAACTGGCGACGGAGGTCTATGCCACGCTCCAGGCGGTAGCCGCGGGGTTACGGGGTGGGGTGACTGACTATGCGGCACTGGAGGCGGAGGCGGTGGCGCGCCTTGAGCGGGCGGGGTTCCGCCCCGATTATGTCAGTGTACGGCGGGCGGAGGACCTGGTGGTGCCGCCGGCGGGTGAACAGCGCCTGGTGGTACTGGCGGCGGCGCGCCTGGGCAAGACGCGCCTGATTGATAACCTGCTGATTAACTTGGATTAATTTTTTGAAAAAACGCGGTGCTTGTGATTTTTCATTGAACCGGGGGCGGCAAGGCCCCATAATTGGCGCCCCTGTTTTGTGACGAAACGAGCTTGACCCATGCATCTGACCATGCTCAAAGCCAAACTGCACCGTGCCCGGGTGACCCACTCGGAGCTGGAGTATGAAGGCTCATGTGCCATCGACGGCAAGCTGCTGGATCTGGCAGGGATCCGCGAGTACGAGCAGATCCAGATTTACAACGTGACCAATGGTGAGCGCTTCACCACCTATGCCATCCGTGCCGAGGACGGTTCACGCGTGATCTCCATCAACGGCGCCGCCGCGCACAAGGCGTCCCCCAGGGACGTGGTGATCATCTGCGCCTTCGTCGGCCTGTCCCAGCAGGAACTGGCCACCTACAAGCCGACCCTCGTCTATCTGGACGAGAACAACCAGGTCATCCGTACTGCCAATACCATTCCTGTACAAGCCGCTTAGCGGCAGATACATTAAAGGCAGATACAAGAGGAAAGATACAAGATACAAGGGGTGGTGTTCGCTGCGCTCACGGTTGATTTAAACAAACCGTTCGCGCAGCGAACACCACCCCTTTTCTCTTTACACTTGTATCTTGTATCTGCCTTTAGCCAGTATTCCTCATCCCCGCCGCAATCGCATTGATCGAACGCAGCAGCGGTTCCAGCCACACGGTGCGTTCCTCTTCGCCCTGCGTGGCGTCGCGGTAGCGCTTGAGCAGCATGATCTGGATGTGGTTGAGCGGATCGAGGTAGGGGTTGCGGCGTGACAGTGACAGTTGCAGCCCCGGGGTTTCTTCCAGCAGCTCCTGCAACTGTGCCACCTGCAATACGTTGCCGACGGTGCGTCCGTGTTCACCGCTGATCATGCCGAATACCTGATGGGCAATCTCCCGGTTCGTATAGAGTTCGGCGTATTGGGCGGCGATGCCCATGTCGGCCTTGAACAGCGACATCTGCGTGTTGGACAGCAGGGCGCGGAAGAAGGGCCACTCGCGGTACATGGTCTGCAGCTGTTCCATGCGCTGCGGATCGTCGCCGCACCAGCGCGCCAGGGCGGTACCGATGCCATACCAGGCGGGGATGGTGTGGCGCGACTGCGCCCAGCCGAACACCCAGGCGATGGCGCGCACCGAGCCCTTGGACAGATCGCCCTTCTTGCGGTGCGACGGACGCGAGCCGATGTTGAGCATGCCGATCTCGCTTACCGGCGTGGCCTCATAGAAATAGTTGAGGAAACCGGGGGTGCGATCGGTCAGTTCGCGATAGGCGTCTTCACCAAAATCGGCGAGCTGCTGCATGATGGCGGTATGGTCGTTGCGATCCGGCGCCGGTAGCGCGACCAGGCCGCGGCTGGCCTTGAGCAGGCCGGATACGCCCATGGTCAGTTCGAACACCGCGGTTTCGACGTTGCTGTACTTGTAGGACAGTACCTCGCCCTGTTCGGTGAACTTGATCTCGCCATGCACCGTGCCGGCCGGCTGCGCCAGGATGGATTCATGGGTGGGGCCGCCGCCGCGGCCAATGGTACCGCCACGGCCATGGAACAGACGCAGGCCGATGCCGCGCGTACCGGCCAGCTCGGCGATTTTTTTCTGCGCCTGGTACAGGTTCCAGGAGGAGGCAAGGATGCCGCCGTCCTTGCAGGAGTCGGAGTAACCCAGCATGACTTCCTGCTGGTTGCCGGAGACCTTGAGCAGGGCAGCGTAGGTGGAACTGTTGAGCAGGGTGCTCATCACCGGCTCGATGTGTTCCAGGTCGACGATGGTTTCGAACAGCGGCGAGACACGGATGTCGCAGAACCATTCGTCGCCGCGCCGGCCCACCAGCCCGGCCTGCTGCGCCAGCAGCATCACCTCCAGTACATGGCTGGCGGCGTGGGTCATGGAAATGACGTAGTTGCCGAAGGCCTTGGGGCTGACCTCCTTGCGCATGCGCGCCATCACCTTGAACACTTCCATGGTTTCACGCGCGCTTTCGCTCAGTGCGGTGCGTTCCACCGGTAGCGGCGTGTGGCCGATGAGGTCGGACAACAGGGTCATGCGCTGCATTTCGTCCAGAGCCCTGTAGTCCACCGGCTCTGCCTGTTGTGCCAGTAATTCCGCCACTGCTTCGCTGTGGCGGGTGGATTCCTGCCGCAGGTCGAGATGTACCAGGAAGAAGCCGAAGGTCTCGGTCAGGCGGATCAGGTCTTTCAGGTCGCCATCGGCAATGAGGGTGTCGCCGTGGGCAATGAGGGAGTCGCGGATCAGATACAGATCATGCAGGAAGCCGCTTTCCGAGTGATAGCCCGCAGTGGCGCCTTCCACCTCGCTGCCGTTGAGACGCGCATCCACGGTGCGCAGGTTCTGCATCAGGCGGTGGCGCATGATGTACAGCTTGCGGCGGTAGGGCTCGCTGATGAAGCGGTGCGGTTTGTCGCTGAAGGCCTCATCGGTGAAGGAAATCTCGTCACGTTCCAGGCTGGCGCGGAAGGCCTCGCTCGGCGTGCACAGCAAATGGGAGTGGGTCAGCACATGACTGAGATGAGTGATGCGTTCGATATATTCGCGCAGAATTTCCCGCTGATGCAGGCGCGTTGCCATTACCGTGGTTTCCGGTGTGACAAAGGGGTTGCCGTCGCGGTCACCGCCGATCCAGGAGCCGAAGCGCAGGAAGCTGGGCACGCTGATGCCGCTGTCGGCGCCGTAGATGCGGCGCACACCCTTGTCCATGTTGCGATAGGTGGCGGGTACCGCCTGGAACAGGCTTTCGCGGAAGTAGAACAGACCGTTCTTGATTTCGTCGCGCACCTGCGGGCGCTGGGCGCGAACCTCGTCGGTCTTCCACAGGATGAGAATTTCGGTGCGCAGCTGGGCGCGGATGTCCTGCTGTTCTTCCCTGCCGATACGCGGGTCATCGAGGCGCTCGCTGAGCAGGAAGATGCGGCGCAGCCCTTCCATCACGGTGCGGCGCTTGGCCTCGGTGGGATGGGCGGTGAACACCGGCATGTAGGCCAGGCGATTGAGCAGCGACTGTAACTGTTCCGGGCTGACATCACGTGACTTGAAATCACGCAGCGCCTCGTCGAAGGAGCCGGTCCACAGCGGGCCGCCGGTACGCATGGCGCGGCGGCGGCTGCGATACTGCTGTGCCTCCTCGGCGATGTTGGCGAGGCTGAAATAGGTGCTGAAGGCACGTACCACATGGGTCAGGGTCTCGGCATCGAGACTGGCGATGAAACGGCCCAGGCGCTGGCGCTGGCGCGGCGACTCTTCCTTGCGCAGATTGATGTAACCCTTGCGCAGCGTTTCCACCGCAGCGTACACCTTCTCGCCCGCCTGGGAACGCAGCGTTTCCCCCAACAGCGCGCCGAACAGTTTGACGCGGCTCCGCAGTTGCTTGTCGTTCAAGCTGATCATCATTCGGTATGCCTGTTTCCCGCACGTGGCGGGATTATGGAATTTGTGACGGCGTTCGCCGTCCGTACAGGGGGCGGTAGTATACCCGAAAGGGCCGCTATTGCCCCCTGGCCATGGTTTCGGTTGCTGACAGGACAGGTGCCGAGTGCCCTCGGCGAATGGTATCGGCACGAGTACCGGTGCCCACGGTGTGGGCTACGGCAGCTGGCGGTACAACTCCTGGTACTGGCGGGCGCTCTGTTCCCAGCTGAAGTCGCGCCGCATGCCGGCCTGCATCACCTGGCGCCAGGCCTCCGGCCGGCGGTACAGCGCCAGCGCCTGGTCGATGGCCACGAGCAGGGCGCTGGGGTTGGCGGCGTCGAAGACGAAGCCGGTGGCGCTGCCGTCGGCCAGGGTAGCGGCGTCGGTGTGGATCACGGTGTCGGCCAGGCCGCCAGTGCGGCGCACCACGGGCACGGTACCGTAGCGCAGGCTATAGAGCTGGTTCAGGCCGCAGGGCTCGAAGCGGGAGGGCATGAGGAAGATGTCGGCGCCGGCCTCCAGCAGATGGGCGTAGCCCTCGTCATAACCGATGAAGGCACCGACCTTGTCCGGGTAGCGGTTGGCCAGATCGCGGAAGGCTTGTTCGAAGCGTGCCGCGCCGGTACCTACCACGGCCACCTGCACCGGCTGTTGCAGCAGTTCCGGCAGCACCGCCAGTACCAGGTCGATGCCCTTCTGCTCCACCATGCGTCCGACCAGGCCGAGCAGCGGGGTATCCGGCTTCACCGGCAGGGCGAACTGGCCCTGCAGCGCCGCCTTGTTTTTCTTCTTGCCTTCCAGCTTGGTCGCACTGTAATGGTGCGGGATCAGCGGGTCGTGGGCCGGGTCCCAGGCGCTGTAGTCGATGCCGTTGAGGATGCCGCGCAGGCGCTCGACGCGGTGGTTGAGAACCCCTTCCAGGCCGTAGGCGAAGTCGGCACTGCGTATCTCCTGAGCGTAGGTAGGGCTGACCGTGGTGATCCAGTCGGCGAAAGCCAGCCCGCCCTTGAGGAAATTGAGCTGGCTGTGGAACTCCACCGCCTGCCAGTGCCACAGCGCCTCCGGTAGATTCAGGCTGTCGAAGGTCTGGCGCGGAAACAGGCCCTGGTAGGCCATGTTGTGGATGGTGAACATGGTGCCCGGGCGTTTTTTTTCCTGCGCCAGCAGTGCCGGTACCAGTCCGGTCTGCCAATCGTTGCAGTGCACCACATCGGGGCGCCAGTCCAGACCGGCGCGATTCTGCGCCAGTTCGACGACGGCGCGGGCGAACACGGTGAAGCGGGCGGCGTTGTCGGGCCAGTCGTGGCCGTCCGGGCCGAGGTAGGGATTGCCGTCGCGATCAAAGTGGGCGGGTGAATCCACCAGCCATACCGGCACCCTGGTCTGCGGCAGCATGGTTTCGAGGATGCGCACCGGCGCGGTGATGCCCGGCAGCATCAGTTCAGCGATGATCGGCAGTACCGGCAGCCGCTGCAGTACCGTGCGGTAGGCCGGCAGCACTAGGCGCACGTCATCGCCCAGTGCCTGCAGCACCGGCGGCAGCGAGCCGCTGACATCCGCCAGGCCACCGGTCTTGATGAGCGGATGGGCTTCACTGCTGGCAAACAGGATTCGCGCCATATTTAAATGTTATCGTGAGAAAGTTCGACAAGGGCGCCTATGGTAAACCAAACAGGCCGGTCAGTTCGCCCCGGCACGCGCAGGCACCCATGGACGCCCGGCAACAGCGGGCGGCAAGGTGCGCATGCAACGCGTATTTTTATGTAAGGGATGGAGGGGCTGGCGATGAAGATGGCGATGATCGGTCTGGGCAAGATGGGCGGCAACATGGTGCGCCGCCTGCGCCGCCATGGCATTGAGGTGGTGGGCTACAACCGCTCGCCGGAGATCGTGCACCGGCTGGCAGCGGAGGAGGGCATGCTGCCCGCCGCGTCGGCCACCGAGGCGGTGCGGGCCCTGCCGGCCTCGCGTGTGGTGTGGCTGATGCTGCCCAGCGGCAACCCCACCGAACAGATGATCCATCAGTTGATCCCCGTGCTGGAGGCCGGTGACATCGTGGTTGACGGCGGCAACTCCAATTACCACGATTCCCAGCGCCGCGGCGCGCTGCTGGCCGAACACGCTATCCGCTTTGTCGATGTGGGCACCTCCGGCGGCGTGTGGGGTTTGGACAAGGGCTACTGCCTGATGGCCGGCGGCGAGCCGGCGGCCATCAAGACGCTGGAGCCGCTGTTCCGCGCCTTGGCCCCGGAGCACGGCTGGGCCCATGTCGGTCCGGTCGGTGCCGGCCATTTCACCAAGATGGTTCACAACGGCATCGAGTACGGCATGATGCAGGCCTATGCCGAAGGCTTTGCGCTGCTGCGCGGCAAGCAGGAATTCAGGCTCGATCTGGCGCAAATTTCCGAGTTGTGGCGCCACAGCTCGGTGGTGCGCAGCTGGCTGCTCGACCTCACCGCCGAGGCCCTGGCCGACGATCAGGAACTGAAGGATGTTTCCCCGGTGGTGGCCGATTCGGGCGAGGGCCGCTGGACCGCCATCGAGGCCATCGATCAGGGCGTGGCCCTGCCGGTGATCTCGCTGGCGCTGCAGATGCGCTTCACCAGCCAGGATGCGGAAGGGTATCCGGCCAAGCTGCTGGCGATGATGCGCAATGCGTTTGGCGGGCATAAGGTGGAGAAGGGATAAAGCAGAGTCTCGAATCAACATCTTGAACTCTCGCCAAGACGCCAAGAACGCAAAGAAAGAAGTGTATTGGCTCGCTGAGCGTGTAAGGCGGTATCCATAGAGCTGTTGTGCATTTTCTTGGCGTTCTTGGCGTCTTGGCGAGAGCAAGATCATTTTGGAGATAAGCCAGCGGAGCGGTGAACAGATGATCGACTCATGTACCTTTGTAATCTTCGGCGCCACCGGAAATCTGGCGGCCAACAAGCTGCTGCCTGCGCTGTATCACCTGGAAGAGGCGCAGCGCTTGCCGGAGGCGATGCGCATTCTGTGTTTTGGCCGGCGCGAATATGGCGATGAGGCATGGCGCGACGAGGTGACGGCAGTGCTGACGCCGCGGGCGCGGCATGGCTTGAAGCCGGAGGTAATGGAACGCTTTGCGCAACGGGTGCATTACTTTCAGGGCGATCTGGCTGACGTCGAGTCCTATCACCGTTTGCGCCTGACCCTGAGCGAGGGCACGCACTTCCCGGACAATGTGGTGTTCTACATGGCGATCCGCCCGGCCGAGTTCGGCATGGTGGGTGAGCTGCTGGCGCAAAGCGGACTCAACACCGAAGACAGCGGCTGGCGCCGTGTGGTGATCGAAAAGCCCTTCGGCTACGACCTGGAGAGCGCGCAGATACTGGAAGAGAAGCTGCACCGCAGCTTCCAAGAATCGCAGCTCTATCGCATCGACCATTATCTGGGCAAGAGCACGGTGCAGAACGTGCTGGTGTTCCGCTTCGCCAACCTGATGCTGGAGCCGCTGTGGAACCGCAACTATATCGACCACGTGCAGATCACCCACGCGGAGTCGAAGGGTATCGAGGGCCGCGCCGACTATTACGACGGTGCAGGTGCCCTGCGCGACATGCTGCAGAGTCACTTGCTGCAGATGCTCACCCTGGTGGCGATGGAGCCGCCGGCGGCGCTGGATGCCGAATCGCTGCGTGATGAAAAGGTGAAGGTGCTGAAGTCGATTCGGCCGATCCCGCCCAGTGCCGTGCATGCCCATGCCTTCCGCGCCCAGTATGCGCGCGGTGCGGTGAAAAACGGGAAAGTGGCGGGCTATCTGGAGGAACAGGATGTGGCGCCGCACAGCACCACCGAGACCTATGCCGCGCTCAAGTTCTATATCGACAACTGGCGCTGGCGCAACGTACCGTTCTACATCCGTACCGGCAAGCGCATGGCGGCCGATACCTCGCTCATCGCCATCCGCTTCAAGCATCCGCCGCAGCAGCTGTTCCGCCGTACCCAGGTCGATCAGCTCAAGCCCAACTGGCTGCTGCTGTCGATCCAGCCGCAGGAGTGCCTGCGTTTCGAATTGCAGGTCAAGATCCCCGGACTGGAAATGCGCACCGGCACTACCCGGCTGGATGCGGCCTACTGCGGCCTGGCGCAGCGCCAGCTCGATGCCTACGAGGCGCTGCTGCTGGATGTGATCGAAGGCGACCATTCGCTGTTCCTGCGTTACGATGAGGTGCGCTGGGCCTGGCAGGTGGTGGACCCGATCCTCAAGGTCTGGGCCATGGAGCGCGATTTCATTCCTACCTATCCGGCCGGCTCCATGGGGCCGCTGGAGGCCAACCGGCTGTTCGACCGGGAAGACCAGCACTGGCGCGATTCCCTCGATGCGCCGGACGAAGACAACGAGTAAGAAAGGAAACAAGAATGACCGATTTGACCCAGTCCGCGGTCTGGAAGGCGCTGGCGGCGCATTACCAGGATGTGGCCCATATCCACATGCGCGACCTGTTTGCCCACGACCCGCAGCGCTTCGAGAATTTCTCGTTGCAGTTCGACGACCTGCTGCTCGACTACTCCAAGAACCGCGTTACCGAAGAAACCATGCGCCTGTTATTCGATCTGGCGCGGCAGCAGGACGTGACCGGATGGTGCGACCGCATGTTCCGCGGCGAACCGATCAATAACACGGAACACCGCGCCGTGCTGCACATGGCGCTGCGCCGGCGTGATCCCCAGCCGATCCTGGTGGACGGCGAAAACGTGATGCCCAGGGTGGCGGCGGTGCTGGCCAAGATGCGCGAGTTCTCCGATGCCGTGCGGGGCGGGCGCTGGACCGGCTACAGCGGCAAGGCGATCACCGATGTGGTCAACATCGGCATCGGTGGTTCCGACCTCGGTCCGCTGATGGCCTGCGAGGCGCTCAAGACCTATGCGCAGCAGAGTTTGCGTGTGCATTTCGTCTCCAATGTCGACGGTACCCATATCGCCGAGACGCTGAAGGAACTGCAGCCGGAGACCACGCTGTTCATCGTCGCATCCAAGACCTTCACCACCCAGGAAACGCTCACCAATGCGCGCAGCGCACGGCAGTGGCTGGTGCAGGCGGCGGGCAATGAAGATGCTGTCGCCAGGCATTTCGTGGCGTTGTCCACCAATGCCGAGGCGGTAGCAAAGTTCGGCATCGATACACGCAACATGTTCGAGTTCTGGGACTGGGTCGGCGGGCGCTATTCGCTGTGGTCGGCCATCGGCCTGTCCATTGCGGTGTACATCGGCATGGATAATTTCGAGGAGCTGCTGGCCGGCGGCCACGACATGGACAGCCATTTCCACAGCGCGGCGCTGGAGAAGAACATGCCGGTGATCCTTGCGCTGCTCGGCATCTGGTACAACAATTTCTTCGGCGCGCAGAGCCACGCCATCCTGCCCTACGACCAATACCTGCACCGCTTTCCCGCCTATCTGCAGCAGCTGGACATGGAGAGCAACGGCAAGCGTGTCACCCGCGATGGTGAGAATCTGACCTGGTCCACCGCACCCGTCATCTGGGGTGAGCCGGGCACCAACGGCCAGCATGCCTTCTACCAGCTCATTCATCAGGGCACCAAGCTGGTGCCGGTAGATTTCCTCGCCCCATTGCAGAGCCAGAATCCACTGGGTGAGCACCATGCCATCCTGCTGTCCAATGTCTTTGCCCAGGGCGAGGCCTTGATGAAGGGCAAGAACGAGACCGAGGTTCGTGCCGAACTCAAGGCGCAGGGAAGGAGCGACGGGGAAATCCACGCCTTGCTCAACCACAAGATTTTCCCCGGCAATCGCCCGAGCAGTACGCTGCTGTTCAACAAGCTGACGCCGCGCACCCTGGGCCGGCTCATCGCGCTGTACGAGCACAAGGTGTTTGTGCAGGGGGTGATCTGGCAGGTGAATTCCTTCGATCAGTGGGGGGTGGAACTGGGTAAACAGCTGGCCGGCACCATCCTGCCGGAACTGGCGGGTGATGGCGCAGTGGGCAGTCATGATGGTTCGACCAACGGGTTGATCAATCACTACAAGGCCTATCGGGGTTAGGTGCGGGGCCGGAGCGGGTGCACCAGGGCCAGTTGACGGGGGGCAAATCCGCTCCCTGATCAATGGACAGGCATGGGCGGCCAGAAGCCGATCACTGTTTCGCGCCGGGCATCCGGTGCACCTGACAGCAGCTGTTTCGTCCGATAAAAAAACTGTGGCTAATTGCTGCGGATTGGCATAGAGTGGCTTCCGCGTCAGATCTTTGTTATTGGCAGTTTAAGTGGTTCCCTTCAGGTTACTTCTCGAATTCCCCAGTTCATTACCTGTACGCACATTTCTCTATCAATTGTTATCAAAGGTAATTCATCATGGCTACAGGTACTGTAAAGTGGTTCAACGAGTCCAAGGGTTTCGGTTTCATTACCCCCGATGACGGCAGCGCCGACGTGTTCGCGCATTTCTCCGCCATCCAGGGCACCGGTTTCAAGACCCTGCCGGAAGGCCAGAAGGTCAGCTACGATGTGACCAAGGGCCCGAAGGGTCTGCAGGCGAGCAACATCGTTTCTAACTGAACCGTTCACGCGGTTTTGCAAAAAGAAACCCCGCTTCGGCGGGGTTTCTTTTTGGTGCCCGGAAAATTGGTGCGGCTGGGGGTGAAGCGACGAATCGCTCCCGGGAGTCGTTAGCCCGCGAGCGGCTCCTGTGCAGGCATGGGTTTATTTCAATTCGGCGGCGACCTTTTGCGCGTCGGCGGCGAGGGGGTGCTGCGGGTAGTCCCTGGCGAAGGCCGTCATGGCTTCGCCGCCTTTCTTTTTGTCGCCCTGGGCGGCGAGGGCGAGGCCCAGGCCGAAGCGGGCATTGGGCAGCAGGTCGCTGGCCGGATGGGCCTGGATGAAGGCGTTGAAGGCGGTTTCCGCTTCCTTCAGCTGTCCCTCTTCGAGCAGCTGCTGGGCCGCGCTGTAGTCGTGCACCTCGGCCTGGAAGGCGGGGTCGTCGGCCTTGTCGTCTTTCCAGTAGGGGTTGATCAGGCTGGCGGTGGTTTCACTGCCGCGGATGCCCATGGTGGCGCTCTGGCGCGGGTCGGCATTGCGGTTGTTCTGCTTGGGCAGCATGGCGCTCAGGTTGCGCAGGGCGTCGAACACGGCGCCCTTGAAGCGGCTTTCCGGCTGGGCCTTGCCGGCGGCGGCGGACGCTGGGATAACCGCGGACTCGGCCGCGAAGGCACCGGCGGTCAGCAGGGTCAGCAGTACGATGGCGATGATCTGTTTCATGTCACTTTCCCTTGGTCGGTGTTGGTCCAATGTTGCTGTACAGAGCGGTTGCCAGGCAGGGATACAAGATACAAGTGGCAAGATACAAGGAATGAACTCGCTGCGCTCGTGCCGTTCCTGAATTCAAACAACCTGCGCGCAGCGCACTCCATCCCTTGTATCTTTCCTCTTTAGCTCTTGTATCTGCTCAGTTCGCCAGCAGGCGGCCGAAGTCGCCGTAGCGATCCTTTATCTTACCGTCCAGGGCCCGTGCCTCGGCAAACTTTTCCTTGGCGCCGTCGAGGCGGCCGAGCTTGTAGTGCGTCATGGCCAGGTTGATCTTGATGCCGGCGTCGCTGCCGTCGATGAGTTCGGCCTGGCCGTAGCTTTGCAGGGCGCGGTCGAACTCGCCGCGGCTGAAGTAGATGTTGCCGCGGTTGTTGTAGGCCGCGCTGCTGTCCGGATTCTTTTTCAGCAGCTCGTCGAAGGTCTGGAACGCCTTGTCGTACAGGCCGTTGCGGGCGTAGATGATGGCGATCTGCGTCAGCGCCGACTCGTTGGCCGGATTGGTCGCCAGCATGGCGCGGTAGGGGCGTACCAGACGGTCCAGGCTCTTCTCCAGCAGCAGGTTGTATTCGCGCTGCACCAGCGGGGCCACGCGTTCCTGTGCCGGTACGGCGAGGCGGTAGTCGGCCTGCTTGAGGGTGACCGGGACGTACTCCTCCCAGGCGCGGTGCAGCGGGATCACCTTCAGCTTGCCGGCGGCGAGGTGGTCGCGATATTTGCGCGCGCCCTCGGTCCAGGCCTCGGCGAAGGAGGTGGCGATCATGGTGGCCTCGACGGGGATCCACACCTGGCCGTCGCGCACGGCGAGCAGGTCGTCCTGCAGGCTGATGAGATCGGCATCGGCAGCGGACAGGCCGGTGTTGAACATCAGCAGCAGGTGGCCGGGGACGTCGAGCAGGGCGGTTTCGATGCCGAGGTTTTCCAGCGCGGCGGCGAGCAGCACCGACAGGTCGTCGCAGTCGCCGCTCTTCAGCTTGAGCGTCTCGCGCGCGAACTGCACATAGTCCACCTGGTCGGCCGCCAGCTTGGCATAAGGCGTGTTGGGGTCGGTGACGTACTTGATGCCATGGGCGGAGAACACGTCGAACAGCGTCATCGCCGTGACCAGGTGGGCGTTGAGCGGTCCCGGTGCCGGGCGGTTCTCGTTGATGGCCTGGCGCACGAAATCGCGCAGGGTATCGTCGCGCGGCGTGACGAAGGCGCCGGCCATGTTGCTGCGTGCCCACAGGATGGCGTTCTTGCCGTACAGCGTCATCGGCTGGGTGAGGGTGATGGCATCGTCGCGGCCGTCGCGCACGAAGCGCAGCGCCACTTCCACCTGCACGCCGGTGTCCTCGTCGATCTCCAGCACGCGGTTGTTGAAGGCGGCATGCAGCGGAACGTCGATGATGCTGTTGGCCTTCAGCTCAGGGATGTCCTGTGCGGTGGGGAAGTCCATGTAGCCCTTGATGTCGAAGGTGAGCTTGAGGTTGCCGTAGTCGATGCCGCTGGTGTTGTGGATGCGGATGGTGCCGATGGGCGCGTTGGCGTACTGCTTGTAGGCGGCAGTGAATACCGGTTGCAGTTGCAGGTCCTTGAGCACGATCTGCGGTGCGTTGGACTTGAACTCCAGGGCCTTGTTCTTCTCGGCGTAGGCGCTGTCGAGCAACAGGCGGTGGTCTTCCGACGGGTTGATGCCGACTGCCTTGTCCAGTGCGGCGATGGCCTCGTCGAACAGGCGGCGCTTGAGGTACAGCCGGCCGAGCAGGGCGTGGGGTTCGGCACGGGTGACGTCCACCAGGGTGGCCTGCTCCAGGGTGGCGCGCGCCTGATCGAACATGTTGTTGTCCACGTACAGCGCGCCCAGTTGCAGCAGCAGCGTCATGTCGTTGGGCTGTTTGGCCTGGGCCTGCTTGAGGTAGTTGATGGCGGCGCCGTTCTTGCCCTGGCGTGCGGACACGGCGCCAAGCAGGGCCAGTGGCTCGACGCGCGCCGGCGCCAGCCGTGCCGCTTCACTGGCATGCTGGAATGCCTCCTTCAGATCGCCCTGACGCAGCATGACATCCGCCAGCAGATAGTGGGCATCGTAGTTGTCGGGCTGCAGTGCCACCGCCCGCGCCAGCGGCGCCGCGGCGGCGGCGTACTGGCCCTGGCTGTGCTGGTACTGACCCAGGCGCCAGGCGGCATCGAAGGAGGCGGCGTCGGCCTCCATGGCCTTCTGCAGCGCCGCCGGGATGTTCTGTTCCTGCTTCATCGGGCCGTAGGTATCGGCCAGGGCCAGCCAGGCGGCGGCGTGATGGGGGGCGGCGCGCGTGGCCTTGGTGAGGGCGAGCAGGGCCTCGCCGTATTTCTGTTGCTCCAGGGCGATCACGCCGAGCAGGTAGTGGCCGTCGCCCTCGGTGGCGCTGTGGGCGGTGAGGGCGAGGGCGATGTTGCGTACCTGATCGTGCTGGCCCAGGACGCGGTGGCTGCGCGCCAGCGCCAGACGGCTGTCCAGATCGTCCGGCGCCAGTTCCAGGGTCTTGCCGTAGAGTTCAATGGCCGCCTCGTGGGCGCCGAGGCGCTGCTGGATCTGGGCGCTGCGGCGCCACACCTGGGCATTGTCCGGCGCCAGTTCGCGCGCCAGGGCCAGTTCGGCCTGCCCCTGCTCCATGATGCCGAGGCGGATGTAGGCGTCGGCCATCATCAAATGGGCGTTGACGTCGTTGCCGTCGACCTTGAGCGCGTCCTCCAGGCACTGCACCGCGCCGATGGCGTCGTTCAGCGCCAGGCTCAGCTCGCCGCACAACAGGCGCAGTTCCTGCGTCGCGGCGCCGCCGGACAGGGCGCGTTCCACCACGCCCTTGGCGGCCACCTCGTCACCGGCGGCGCGCCAGGCGGCGACCAGCAGGCGTGCGCCCTCGGCCTCGTGGCCGGGCTGTTTGATCAGGGTCTCGAAGTGCTGGCGGGCGGCGGTGTACTGCTGCTGCTCCATCAGGGTCAGGCCGAGGTATTTGTTGGTCTCGGCGTGGCCGGCGTGTTCCTCGTGCTGACGGCGCAGGGCGGCCTCCGCCTGAACCCAGGCGCCGGCCTGGTAGTGGCCGTAGCCGCTCTGGAACAGATCCAGCACCGGTTCGGACACCGGCCCCTCCACGCCGAAGCCGCTCACCGCGGCGATGCGGTAATACAGGCTGTGCGGATGGCCGTTGTGCTCCAGTTGGGTGCGCGCCTCCGGTACTTCCACCAGCAGCCGGTAGGGGCCGGCGGCCTCGGTGGCACCGTAGACGCGGTAGGCGGTGATGTAGCTGCTGCGCAGCGCGCCCCAGCGCAGTTCGGTGTGGCGGGTGCCGCCGCTGACGACGATGTCGGCCACCGCGGCGGGGGCTTGCAGGTAGTGGTAGTCCAGCAGCTGCTTGCGCTCACGGTCGTACAGCGCCACCACGCGCTGGGCGCTGGGCGGCAGGGTGAGGTTGACGGGGTTGGCGAGGCCGCCGGCATCGGCGGAGCGGGCGCCGAAGCTGAACACGCTCTGGCGGTGGCGGAACACCTGCACCGTGGCGCGATTCTTCGGCGTGGCGCACAGCACGTACAGATTGTCATCGGCATCGATTTCCAGGTCGAAGATATCGCTGAACTTCTCGCCCGGCAGTTCGCCGCCGTCGAGCTGGCCGACCGGCTGCTTGTTGCGGTCGAAGATCAGCACCTGCTTCAACTTGCGGTCGCCGACGTAGATCTGGCCGCGGGAATCCACCGCCACCGTCACCGGCTCTTCGAACAGCCAGGGGCGCGACCTGGGGTTGTCGATCTTGTCCAGATACAGACCGTCCTGGGTGAATATCTGCAGGCGGCGGTTGGCGCTGTCGATGACGTGGATGCGCTCGCCGCGCAGGTAGACGTCGGCGGGGCGGTCGAATTTGCCGTCGGTGGAGGCGTCGAACTGGTTGCCGCCGGTACCGAAGGGGTCGCTGGCCGGGGCGCGGTTGTCGCCGGAGCTGAACAGCAGGCTGCCGTCGGCAGAAAATATCTTCAGCCGGGTATCGTCGATGAGGGCGATGCGATCGCTGCCGAAGGCGGCGGCCAGGGGCTTGTCCAGCTTGTCCTGCAGGGTGAGTCTGACGGCGCCGTCCGCGTCGCTCAGGGTGCCGCCGCCGCGGCGGCTCAGGCACCAGTGTCCCGCGGCCGTCTGGTAGGCGAGGTCGCAGTCCAGCGCACGGCCCCCGGCCTGGGTGACGGTGGGCAGGTGCAGACGCGCCAGCGCCGGGCGCTCGTTGGGAGGCAGGCGGTAGATCTCGATCTTCTTGTTGTCGTTGTCGGCGACCGCCAGGCGACCGTCGGCCAGCAGTTCCAGGGCAGAGATTTCGCTGAACTGGCCGCGCTGGCGGCCCTTGGTGCCGAAGCCGGCCTCAAGGCGGCCGCTTTCCCAGTCGTACAGATAGACGCGGCCGTTTTCGCTGTCGCCCAGGTAGACCAGGGCGGTGGCCGGGTCGATGGCCAGGGTGGTCAGGCGCAGGGTCGCCTTGGCGGCCTTGCCCAGGGTGGCGGCGTCGGTGCGGTGCAGCAGGGCGCCGTCGTGGCTGAACACGCTGAGGGTGCCGCGGTTGCGCCGTTCGAATACGTACACCCGCTCCCGGTGATCGACGTAGACCTGCTCGGGGGTGTCCAGTCTGGCGCCGTCCTGGCCGCCCAGGGTGCGGATATAGACGCCGTCGGGGCCGAACACGCTGATGCGGTTGTTGTGCTTGTCGGCGACGTAGAGGCGGCGGTTCTGCGACCAGGCCAGGCCGGCCGGGCTGTTGAGGCGGCCTTCGTCACTGCCGCCGTCGCCGAACCGGCTCAGTACCGTGCCCTGGGCGTCGATGATGGCTACCTTGCCGTCGCCCTCGTTGGCCACGGCGAAACGGTCCGGGCCAAGGCGCACCAGGCCGCGCACGCGGCTGGAGGAGAACACCCGCTCCTTGCCGGCCAGGGGCAGGGCGCTGCGACCGTCGCTGCCGAAGCGCACCAGCAGGCCGTCGCGGCTGTCGGCAGTGTAGAGGTCGCCGCCGTCGCCCGTAGCGATGGCGGTGACGTAGCCGATGAGGCGTTCCTGGTCATCGGAAATGATCTGGGTATCGAGGCTGACGCTGGCGTGGGCGCCGCCCAGAGCGAGCAGGGAGGGGAGCATGACGCCGAGCAGGGCCCGGTGCAGACGGGTGGCTGGGTGGTGCATCGTTGTTGTTCCGCAGGCTGCGGTCCCCCCCGGCGGAGGAACATTTATCGTTCTGCGCTTCCCTGCGCAAAAACCCGGAAAAGCTTAAGGCTTCAATCTTAGTATGATGCCGGCCAGGGGCGGTAGCGGCAATTGCACCGACCACTGGCGTCCCATCTGGGGAATGGCCTCGCTGGCAAGTGTCCCGGCACTGCCGACATTGCTGCCGCCGTAGTAGGCAGAGTCGGAGTTGAACACGACTTCATAATTGCCCGGACGCGGTACACCGAGGCGGAAGTGCTGGTGTGGCACCGGGGTGAAGTTGAGGGCCACCACCGCCAGTTCGTCGCCGGCGCGGCGCACGTAGCTGAGCAGGGAGGCGCGGTCGTCGTGACAGTCGATCCACTCGAAGCCCTGGCCCTCGAAGTCAAAGTAGTGCAGGGCGCGCTGTTCGCGGTACAGGCGGTTCAGGTCACTGACCAGGCGGTGCACCCCCTGGTGCTGCGGCCGCTCCAGCAGGTACCAGTCCAGCGGCTGGTCGTCGTCCCATTCCTTGCCCTGGGCGAATTCGTTGCCCATGAACAGCAGTTTCTTGCCGGGCATGGTGTACATGTAGGTGTAGAGCAGGCGCAGGTTGGCGAAGCGTTGCCACTCGTCGCCCGGCATCTTGTCCAGCATGGAGCGTTTGCCGTGCACCACCTCGTCGTGGGAGAAGGGCAGGATGAAGTTCTCGCTGAAGGCATAGAGCAGGCCGAAGGTGAGCATGTCGTGATGGAAGGCCCGATGCACCGGCTCCTTGTGCATGTAGCTCAGGGTGTCGTTCATCCAGCCCATGTTCCACTTCAGCGAAAAGCCCAGGCCGCCCATGGACACCGGGCGAGACACCATCGGCCAGGCGGTGGATTCCTCCGCCATGGTGAGGGCGCCGGGGAACTGCTCGTGCACCACGCTGTTCAGCTCCTGCATGAAGGCGATGGCCTCCAGGTTCTCGCGCCCGCCGTAGACGTTGGGCAGCCAGTCGCCGGCCTGGCGCGAGTAGTCCAGATAGAGCATGGAGGCGACGGCGTCCACGCGCAGACCGTCGATGTGGAATTCCTGTATCCAGTACACGGCGCTGGAGATGAGGAAATTTTTCACCTCGTTGCGGCCAAAGTTGAAGATCAATGTGCCCCAGTCGCGGTGTTCGCCGCGGCGCGGGTCTTCGTGTTCGTACAGCGGGCTGCCGTCGAAGCGGGCCAGGGCGAAGGCATCGCGCGGGAAGTGGGCCGGCACCCAGTCGAGGATCACGCCGATGCCGTTCTGGTGGCACAGGTCGATGAGATAGCGCAGATCATCCGGGTGGCCGAAGCGGCTGGTGGCGGCGTAGTAGCCGGTGCTCTGGTAACCCCAGGAGCCGTCCAGCGGGTGTTCGGTGATGGGCATCAGCTCGATGTGGGTGAAGCCCATCGGCTTGACGTAGTCGATCAGGCGCTGCGCCAGTTCGCGATAACCGAGGAAGTGGCACTGTTCGTCCTTCTGCCAGGAGCCCAGGTGCACCTCATAGATGGTCATCGGCGTGTGCAGCCAGTCGCGACTGGCGCGGCTACGCAGCCAGTCGGCGTCCTGCCACAGATAGCGGCTTTCGGCATCGACCATGGCGGCGGTGGACGGACGCAGCTCGAAGCGGCGGCCATAGGGGTCGGTCTTGACTACCACCGCGCCGCTGTCACGGTGACGCAGTTCGAATTTGTACAGCGTGCCGACGTGCAGCCCCGGGATGAACAGTTCCCACACGCCGCCGCCGCCGCGGGTACGCATCGGGTGGCAGCGGCCGTCCCAGCGGTTGAAGTCACCCACCACGCTGACCCGCTCGGCATTGGGGGCCCAGACTGCGAAGAGCACGCCGTCGATGCCGTCGATGTTGTGCGGGTGGGCACCGAGGAAGCGATAGGCATGGTGATGCCGTCCTTCGCCGAACAGGTAAAGGTCGAAGTCACCCAGCTGTTGTGGGAAACTGTAGGCATCGTGAAACATCTGGCTGCCGCCGTTGCTGTCGCACCATTGCAGGCGATAGCGCAGGGGAACCGCGGTGCTGTCGCCGCGCCACTCGAACAGGTCGCTGTTGTGCAGACGGGTCATGGGCAGCAGCCCGTCCTTGCCTTCGACGGCGGCCGTTGCCGCTGCGGGGATCAGGGCGCGGATGACGGCCTTTTCGCCCTCATCGTGCCGTCCAAGGACGTTGAAGGGGTCGTGATGGCGGGCTTCGAGTATGCGGCGATATGCCTCGGGAAGTTCAGTCATGACGGGTTCAGCAGTTCCGGATGTGAAAGTTCAGATGCCCATTAATATCACAGCAACAGGCCTATGGTATCGATATTATCATCCCGCGATGTTTCTCTCTTGCGATAGATCAGGCAATCGGGTATGAAGTTGATAAAGCAGCTGATTTCACATAACTATTACTATAAAAGTTCAAGGAGGCGCCATGCCTGAATTCAAAACCCCTCGCTTCGTCAGTCGGCTCACCCGTGACACTCTGGCCCTGATCCTCGCCGGCGGTAGCGGTACCCGCCTCAAGGGCCTGACCCAGTGGCGTGCCAAACCGGCCGTGCCCTTCGGCGGCAAGTTTCGCATTATCGATTTCCCGCTTTCCAACTGCTTCAACTCGGGTATTCGCCGCATCGGCGTGGTGACCCAGTACAAGGCGCATTCGATGATCCGCCACCTGCAGCGTGGCTGGAGTTTCCAGCGCACCGAGTTGGGTGAATTCGTCGAGTTGCTGCCGGCGCAGCAGCGTACCGGTGCCAGCTGGTATGCCGGTACTGCCGATGCGGTATTCCAGAACCTGGACATCATTCGCGCCCATAATCCGGAATATGTACTGATCCTCGCCGGTGATCATGTCTACAAGATGGACTACGGCCCGATGCTGGCCTATCACGTCGAGCACGAGGCGGATCTCACCATCGGCTGTTTCGAGGTGCCGCTGGAGACCGCGAAATCTTTTGGTGTGATGGCGGTGGATGCCGAGTGGCGTGTCGTCGATTTCTCCGAAAAGCCGCCGCAGCCCGATTGCATCCCGGGACGGCCGGACGAGGCGCTGGCCTCGATGGGTATTTATGTGTTCAACACCAGGTTCCTGTTCGATCAGCTGGAACTTGATGCAGAGAGTGCAGGTTCCGAGCGCGATTTCGGTAAAAACATCATCCCCGGCGTGATTAACAAACATCGTGTGTTTGCCTATCCGTTCCGTGATCCGGTCACCGGCAGTCAGGCCTACTGGCGCGATGTGGGAACCATCGATTCCTACTGGTCGGCCAACATGGAACTGATCGGGGTGACGCCGGAGCTGAACATGTACGACAACGAGTGGCCCATCTGGACCTATCAGGAACAGCTGCCGCCGGCCAAGTTTGTCTTCGACGACGCAGATCGCCGTGGTATGGCGGTGGATTCCATGGTCTCCGGCGGTTGCATCATTTCCGGCGGCAGTGTGCGCCACTCGCTGCTGTTCTCCAACGTACGCGTCAGCTCTTTTGCCACTGTGGAGGATTCGGTCATTCTGCCCGACGTGACCATCGGCGAGCGCTGCCGCATCCGCAAGGCGGTAATCGACAAGGGTTGCATCATTCCCGACGGCACCATCATTGGCGAAGACCTGGTGCAGGATGCGAAGCGTTTTCATGTGAGCGAAGGCGGCGTGGTGCTGGTGTGCCCGGAGATGCTCGGTCAAGAGTTGCACTATGTCCGCTAACCCCGAGTCACGCCTCAAGGTAGTGCTGTGCTGGCATATGCACCAGCCGCAGTATTTCGATCTGGAAAGCGGTCAGTATCAACTGCCCTGGACCTATCTGCACGCCATCAAGGATTACGTCGACATGGCGGCGATCATCGAGGCCGTGCCGGGGGCGCAGGCAGTGGTCAATTTCGCGCCGACCCTGCTGGAGCAGCTGGATGATTATGCGCTGATGGTGGGTGACTACCTGCGCCAGGGCACGCCGCTGCGCGACCCGCTGCTGGCGGCGCTGGTGGCACCGGCCCTGCCGGCCGATCCGGAGCAGCGCCTGTTATTGATCAAGAACTGTCTGCGCGCCAATGAAATGCGCCTGATCGATCGTTTCCCCCAGTTCCGCCTGCTGGCCGATCTGGCCCGCTGCATGCTGGATACGCCGCGCATGATTGCCTATCTGGATGAGCAGTATCTGACCGATCTGCTGATGTGGTATCACCTGGCCTGGCTGGGCGAGACAGTACGTCGCAACGACAGCAGGGTACAGGTGTTGCTGGACAAGGCGTCCGGGTTCACCCAGGCGGATCGTCGCCTGCTGCTGCAGCTGATAGGCGAACTGCTGGACGGGGTGGTGCCGCGTTACCGACGCCTGGCCGAGAACGGACGCATCGAGTTGTCGGTGACACCCTATGCCCATCCCATCATGCCGCTGCTGCTGGATATCGAGTCAACACACGAGGCCATGCCCGAGGCGCGCCTGCCCCTGCTGGCGGCATATCCGGGCGGTGAGGCGCGGGCACGCTGGCATGTGCGTGAGGGGATTCGCGTGTTCGAACAGCACTTCGGCATGAAGCCGCGCGGCTGCTGGCCATCCGAAGGCGGCGTCAGCACCACCGCCGTGCGCCTGCTGGCCGAGGAGGGGTTTGCCTGGGCCGCCAGCGGCGAGAGCGTGCTGCGCAACAGCCTGCACCATTCCGGCATGCCGCGCAGTGAGTGCATCCACCGCCCCTACCATGTCGACGGCACCGGCATGCACTGCTTTTTCCGTGACGACGGCCTGTCCGATCTGATCGGCTTCACCTACGCCAACTGGCACGCCGACGATGCCGTGGGCAACCTGCTGCACCATCTGGAAAATATCGCCGTTGCCTGTGCCGATGAACCCAACCGCGTCGTCTCCATCATCATGGACGGCGAGAATGCCTGGGAGTACTACCCGGAAAACGGCTATCACTTCCTCTCGGCGCTATACCGCGGTCTGGCAGCGCACCCCGGACTCGAATTGACCACCTTCAGTGGCTGCATCGATGCCGGCCTGGTACCGACGCCGTTATCGGAACTGGTCGCCGGCAGCTGGGTGTACGGCACCTTCTCCACCTGGATCGGCGAGACCGACAAGAACCATGCCTGGGATCTGCTGGGCGATGCCAAACGCGCCTTCGATGCGGCCGTCGCCACCGGTCGTCTCAGCGGTGAGCATCTGCGTGCAGCGGAACTGCAGCTGGGCGTGTGCGAGGGTTCGGACTGGTTCTGGTGGTTCGGTGACTACAATCCGGCCGACTCGGTACGCGACTTTGAACGTCTCTACCGCATGCAGTTGGCCAAGCTTTACCGCCTGATCGGTGAAGAGCCGCCGGAGAGCATCACCCATGTACTGTTTCACGGCGGCGGCAGGCCGCAAATGGGTGGCGTCATGCGCCGCGGCCAGGAAGGCGCATAAAGCAGTTCACCGCCAAGGCGCATAAGTCCTAAAGACAAGACACACGCGTCGCAGAGACGCGGAGAATTGTGAGCTGATTTTCTCTGTGCCTCTGCGGCAGGTTTGAGATTTCTGGACGTGAAACAATCATTTCAATAATGGAACCAGGCACGGTCCGCATGACTCATCATATCGCCCATACGCCGCTGCAGCGACGCCAGGCCGGCATCCTGCTGCATCCCACGTCCTTGCCTGGTCCCTGGTTTTGCGGTGATCTGGGCAGCGAGGCCTGGCATTTCGTCGACTTTCTTGCCGCCGCCGGCCAGCGTGTGTGGCAGATCCTGCCGCTCGGGCCGACCCACGATGATCTGTCGCCCTACCAGAGCCTGTCGGCCCATGCCGGCAACCCACAGCTGATCAGCATTGAGGGATTGCAGGCGCAGGGCTGGCTGGAAGGGGCGGTGACGCCCAATGCGCGCTACGGCGGCAAGGCGCCACTGATCGAGCGCGCCTGGCAGGGCTTCCAGGCCCGTGCCGATGATGCGGCCCGTGCCGGGTTGCAGCGCTTTATCGACGAGAGTCACTGGCTGGAGGATTACGCGCTGTTTTGCGTGCTCAAGCGCGTGGAACAGGGGCGCGGCTGGAACGAGTGGCCGGCACCGCTGCGCGATCATGATCCCGCCGCCCTCGAGGCCGTGCGGCAAAGCCATGCCGAAGAGCTGGCGGTGCTCCGCTTTGAACAGTTCGTCTTCGATCAGCAGTGGCAGGCGCTGAAGCAGCACGCCAATGGCAAGGGCATTGCCATCTTCGGCGACATGCCGATCTTTGTCGCCCATGACAGTGCCGACGTGTGGGCGCAGCGGCAGTGTTTCGATCTGGATGAAAGCGGCCAGCCCACGGTAGTGGCCGGTGTGCCGCCCGATTACTTTTCCGCCACCGGCCAGCGCTGGGGCAATCCCCACTACGACTGGGAGTGGATGGAAACCGACGGCTTCAGCTGGTGGCACCAGCGTATCGAGGGCCAGTTGCGCCTGTTCGATCTGGTGCGCATCGATCACTTTCGCGGTTTCGAGGCCTACTGGGAGATCCCCGCCCACGAAGATACCGCTATCAATGGCCGCTGGGTGAAGGCGCCGGGCGATGCCCTGTTCGCCACCCTGCTGGAACGCTTCGATCCCTTGCCGGTGGTGGCCGAGGATCTGGGTACCATCACCCCCGAGGTAACGGCACTGCGCAGGAAATACGCCCTGCCGGGCATGCGCATCCTGCATTTTGCCTTCGACGGCAGCCCGGAGAACCCTTATCTGTCGCACAATCACAGCGAAAACAGCGTTGTTTACACCGGCACCCACGACAACGACACGACCCTGGGCTGGTGCAACACTATCCCGGAGTCGGTACGGCAGCTGATGATGGAGTACCTCGGCCAGCCGGGCGAGGCCATGCCGTGGCCGCTGATCCGTGCGGCCTATGCCTCGGTGGCACGGCTGGCCATCGTGCCATTGCAGGATGTGCTGGAACTGGACGGGGAACACCGCATGAATACGCCGGGCACCACTACCGGCAACTGGCAGTGGCGCTTCAGCTGGGACATGGTGGCGGCGGATCGGGCACCGCGTCTGCGGCGGCTGGTCGAGCTCTATCGCCGCGGCTAGCGCTGGCCGGTACGGCGGGAACTGTGATTCCGATAGCAGTCCTTATCGCCAATAGTCTATAACGTTCACGGGAATCGACGCGGAGCGGCATACGCCCCGCTTTATCCATGGAGGTGGCTATGTCGTTTTCGGAATTGTTCCTGTTGGTGCCCGCTTCACCGTTGTTGTCCGGCCTGATCTGGCTGGTAGTCGGTGTCGGCCTGCTCTACCTGGCGCGGCCCGGTGCCCACCATGCCATCGCGGCGGCCTCGCGTCTGCTGCACCATGCCTGCAAGCTGGCTGCCAGTTCGGTGCTGCTGGCCGAGCAGCGTCTCAAACAACGCAATAACGAGGTATTGCTGGCCGCCGGACGTGAGGCGGCGGAGCGCATCATCGAGCGTGAGTTCGAGCGCATCGATGCCTCGGTGCAGCGCGACCTGGCGGAATACCCCGCCCTGCAACGCCAGATGAGCGAGGCCATCACCCGGCTGGAGCAGGATTACCATGCCAGCAGCGAGGTGCCGCCGGAACCACCGGCCTGGGCCAAGGTAGTGGATGCGGTGGCCAAGATCGCACCCAGGGAACCGGTGGTGGGCGAGATCCTGCAGGACATCCACGAGTCCATGGTGCGCGCCCAGCGCAGTGCCATCGAGCAGTACCGCAATGACAACAGCAAGCGCCATCGCATCCTGAGCCGCATGATGCCGCTGTGGCGCCGTGTGGCGCGGGTGCTGGGCGAGATGGACAAACGTGTTACCCATCTGCTGGAGCGCTCCACCAGCATCGATCGCCACATGGCCTCCTACGAGGACATCCTCAGCCGCAGCCCGCGTGCCGAGCGCATGCTGTCTTCCTCCTCCCTGACGCAGTTCTTCATCGCCGGCTTCGTGCTGGCCATCGCCATCGGCGGGGCGGTGATCAACTTTCACCTCATCGCCCGGCCGATGCAGGAAATGGTCGGCGGCAGCAGCTTCATCATGGGCTACAAGGTGGCCAATATCGCCGCCCTGGTGATCATCCTGGTGGAGATCGCCATGGGGCTGTTCCTGATGGAGTCGCTGCGCATCACCCGACTGTTCCCGGTGATTGCGGCGCTGGACGACCGCATGCGCGTGCGCATGATCTGGATCACCTTTTCCATCCTGCTGCTGCTGGCCAGTGTGGAGGCCGGCCTGGCCTACATGCGTGAAAAGCTGTCGCAGGACGATGCCAGTCTGGTGGCCTCGCTTATCGGTGATCGCCAGATGGCGGCGGTGGCGGCCAATCAGTGGATCACCACGGCGGCGCAAATGGGGATGGGCTTCATCCTGCCCTTTGCGCTGGTGTTCGTCGCCATACCGCTGGAGTCCTTCATCCACTCCTCGCGTACCGTGCTGGGCCTGTCGGCGCAGGGAATTCTGCAGATGCTGGCCTTCCTGCTGCGTCTGGCCGGCAATGTCTTCCGCCATGGTGGCGCCATGCTGATCCGTCTCTATGATCTGCTCATTTTCCTGCCGCTGTGGCTGGAAGAGCGGCTGCATGCGCGCAAGAAGCCTGCAGTGGAGAATGCCGTGGTCACGGAGGGACAGTCATGAGCCGGATATTCCTGTTACTGACGGCCGCCGTGACCCTGCTGCTCTCCGCCTGCAGCGATGAGACCAGCCACAGCCGCGGTGTCTACATGCTGCTCGATACCTCCGGCACCTATACCAGGGAGCTGGACAAGGCGCAGCAGATCATCAACTTCGTGCTGGCCAAGCTGCAACCCGGTGACTCCTTCGCCGTGGCGCGCATCAAGACCGGCAGCTTCAGCGAAAAGGACATCATTGCCCGCGTCACCTTCGACGGCCAGCCGAGCCGGGCCAACCTGCAGAAACGGCAGTTTCGCGAGGAGGTCGACAAGTTTGTCGCCAATGTGAAGCCCAGCGCCTACACCGACATCACCGGCGGCCTGTTGCAGGCCATCGAGTATCTGGACGAGAAGAACCCCGGCCGCAAGACCGTGCTCATCTTTTCCGATATGAAGGAGGAACTGGCGGCAGGCTATGTGCGCGAGGCCATCCCGCTGCAGATGCAGGGCTTCGAGGTGGTGGCGCTCAACGTGAGCAAGCTGCGCAGTGACAACATCGACCCGCGTGAATACACCGACCGCCTGACGCACTGGCGCCAGCGCATCGAGGCTGGTGGTGGTTCCTGGCGTGTACTCAACGATCTGGAACGGCTGGAGGCGCTGTTTGTGGATTGATGGGTGTAAACTGGAGCCCTTGATGTTCTCCCTGGTTACACCCTCATGCAGCGCACCATCCTCCATGTGGACATGGACGCCTTTTTTGCCGCGGTGGAGATCCGTGCCCGACCGGAACTGGCGCAGCGGCCGGTAATCGTTGGCGGTGCTGCCGAGCGGCGCGGGGTGGTGGCTGCGGCCAGCTATGCGGCACGACGCTACGGCATACACAGCGCCATGCCGACCGCGACGGCGTTGCGTCTGTGCCCGGAGCTTGTATTGCTGCCGCCCCGGCACGACCATTACGCCGAGGTATCGCAGCAGATCCGCGCTGTCTTCGAGCGCTACACACCGCAAGTGGAACCGCTGTCGCTGGACGAGGCCTTTCTCGACGTGAGCGCCAGCGAGCGGCTGTTCGGGCCGGGGGAGGCCGTCGGACAGCGCATCAGGCGGGAGATTCATGCGGAACTTGGCCTGGTTGCCTCGGTGGGCGTCGCGCCGAACAAATTTCTCGCCAAGATTGCCTCGGACATCGACAAGCCGGACGGCTTTGTGGTGGTGGCGCCGGATCGGGTGCAGGCCTTTCTCGACCCCTTGCCGGTGGGGCGGCTGTGGGGTGTGGGCAAGGTGGGCGCCAGGGTGTTCGAGCGGCTCGGCATCGCCACCATCGGCCAGTTGCGGGCCTATTCACCGCGCCTGCTGCAGCAGCACTTCGGCAACTTTGCCGAGCCGTTGTGGCAACTGGCCCACGGTATCGATGAGCGGCCGGTGGTGAGTGAACGCGAGGCCAGGTCCATTTCCCAGGAGACCACCTTTCCCCGCGACATCGGCGACCGTGAGGTGTTGCGTGCCTGGCTGCTGGATTTGACCGCCCAGGTGGCCTGGCGCCTGCGCCGCCATGGCCTGAAGGGGCGCACCGTACAGCTCAAGGCTCGCCTGGCTGATTTTTCCACCCTGACCCGGGCTCAAACCCTGCCGGAGGCGACCGATATCACGGATGAAATCTGGCGCGTGGCACAGGGGCTGTTCGAGCAGCGCCTGCCGCACCCGCTGCCGCCGCTGCGTCTGATCGGCATCGGGGTGAGCGGTTTTGACGCCGCGCCCGGCGGGCAGGAGGACATGTTTGCGGCGCAGGGGCGCGAGCGGCAGAGCCGCATCGATGCCGTGATGGATCGGGTGGCCGAACGCTATGGCCGGGATGCCCTGTTCCGGGCCGGAGGCAGGCGGGATCATGAAGCTTAAGCCCTTGTTTTGCCAATATGTGATAGATATCCCATCCCTGCCTGCGGGGGTACATTAGTCTTTCACACAGAGAATCGGGCATACCCTCGTCTCAATACGCCCGAAGGAGTGATGAAATGAACATTCCGACCACTGTGCGCAATTACCTCGCCCGCAAGGGCGGTCAGTACAAGGTTCATGCCGCGCCTGCGGGTCTGTCACTGGCGGAGGCCGTGCGTGCGGCCCGCGTGCCGGTGCAGAAGCTGGTGCGTAGCGCCGTGCTCAAGGACGGTTCCAGTTACCTGATGGCGGTCTATCCGGCCGCCCATCGTCTCGACCTGGCCGTGCTAAATGGCAATTCACGGCGTAATTTCGTTGCCTGCAGCAGCGAGGAACTGGCGGTGCTGCTGACCGACTGCGAGGCCGGTGCCCTGCCGCCGCTGGGCGAGCCCTATGGCATCAAGCTCATTGTTGACTGTGCCGTCGATGAGCTGGATGAGGTGTTTTTCACCCCCGGCCTGAGCCATCTGTTCCTGCGCGCCCAGCAGGGTGACTTCAACCGGCTGACAGGCGCTGCCCTGCGCGGCCACCGCATTTCCAGCCCCATGACCAGGGCGGCGACCACCCCGACCGAGGCCAGGCGTGAGGGGATGAAGGAGAAGGTGGAGCAGGTGCACACACTGCCGCCGATGCCCGGCATCGCCACCCAGATCCTCAAGCTGCGCAATAACCCGTATGCCAATGCCAACGAACTGGCGGCGGTCATCGAGCAGGATCCGAGCCTGATGGCGCAGTTGCTGCGCTATGCTGCATCACCGTTCTATGCCTACCAGGGCAAGCTGACTTCGGTGGAGCAGGCCATCGTGCGGGTGTTGGGCATGGACTTCGTGATGGATTTTTCCCTCGGCCTGGCGCTGGGCAAGTCGTTCCGCAATCCCAAGGATGGCCCGCTGGGGCTGGACAATTTCTGGCGCGATGCCCTGCATGTGGCGGCACTGACCCAGACCTTGTGCAATTCCATCGAGTTCAGTCGGCGTCCGGCCCCGGGCGTGGCCTACATGGCCGGACTGCTGCACAACTTCGGTTTTCTGCTGCTTGGCCACCTGTTCCCGCCGCAGTTCGATCGTCTCAACAAGGCGGTGGCGGCCCAGCCGGAGCGACCGGTGCTGGAACTGGAACGTGAACTGGTCGGCGTGACCCACACCGAGATGGGGCTGTGGCTGATGGATGCCTGGAACCTGCCCAGGGAAATCGTCGAGACGGTGCGTGAGCATCACAACGGTGAGTACCGCGGCGACTACGCCATCTACCCCAATCTGGTGCATATCGCCAATCGCCTGATCAAGCGCTTCGGCATGGGTGACGCCACCGGCATCGACCTGCCGGCGGATCTGCTGGAGAGTGTGGGTCTGACCGAGGAGCAGGCAGAGGCGGCGCTGGGTACGGTGCTGCAGATGCGCGAGGGGTTGCAGTTCATGGCGCGCAAGATGGCCGCCTGAGTTTCTCTCCCGCCCAAAATAAAACGGCCCGCAAGGGCCGTTTTGCATTTTGGATGCAAAAAAATTCAGCCACAGAGGGCACAGAGTACACCGAGGAAAAGGCCCAATGTTCCGACCGCAATGAACCTGAAAATCTCAGTTCTCTCGCCAAGGCGCCAAGCACGCAAAGAAAAACAGGCGGGGGAGCAGCGCGGGCTGCCACCCGTTCGGTGAGACGCAGAAACCTGTCAACGATGTGCTTCCCTTGGCGATCTTGGCGCCTTGGCGAGAGTTAAACTGCGGTTATTGGGGATGAAGATGAGTGGGTGTTCGTTCCTCTGTGATCTCTGTGCACTCGGTGGCAAAGGTTTTAGTCTTTTCCGTGCTCCGTTGTATCTCCGCCCTACTGGCACGTCCCCACCGAATCGAAGCGGCAACGCTTGCGGTCGATCCACATGGCGCCGCCCAGTTTGGCGCCGTCGAAGCGGGTCTCGAACAGCCGTGCATCCACCAGCGAGGCACGGGTGAGGTCGGCGTTGCCAAGGTCTGCGTATTGCAGGTTGGTCTTTTCCAGTCGCACCTGTTCCATGCGGGCGCCCTTGAGGTCGGCACGTTCCAGGTTGGCCTGCAACAGATTTGCCCGCGACAGATTTGCCCCCGCCAGCCTGGCATGTTGCAGTGATGCCTGACGCAGCTCGGCGGCACTCAGGTCGGCGCCGCTTAAGTCGGCACGGTCGAGTATGGTCTGGTAAAAACTGGCGTTACTGAGCTGTGCGCCCTGCAGGATGGCGCCGCTCATGTCGGCACGGTCGAAGCGGGTGCCGCGCAGCAAGGCGCCGGACAGGTTGGCCTGTTGCAGGTTGGCCCCGGTCAACCGGGCACCGGACAGATGTGCCTGCTCCAGTCGTGCTCCGCTCATGTCGGTGAAGTTGAGGTCGGCACGGTCGAGGCGGGCCTCGCGCAGGTCGGCTCCGGCAAAGCTGCTGCGGGTGAGCACGGCGCCACGCAGGTCGGCACCGCGCAAATCGATACCGCTCTTGTCACAATCACGCCAGATTACGCCCGGCGCCGCAGGGTCGTCGCAGGCGCCATGGGCGGTGCCGGCAATAGTGAGCAGGGCGAGAAACAGCAGCAGATAACGTGGCATCGGTCGGTGAGTTGTCTCTTTGGTTGGTGTGAACACTGTACGCGATGGGGGCTGCATTTTACAGCCGTCGCTGTTTACCAGTAATCCTTGTCCCAGCGCTCGGGGTGAGCCCAGAAGCGCGGATTGAGCCAGTCGGGTGTCGTCTTGTAGTCATGGAGATCGTAGCGGTACAGATGGCGGTCGGCGTCGGGATAGCTGCCCACCCGGATCAGGCCGAGGGCCAGCAGTTCGTTGCCGTCCCATTGGCTCGCGTGTTCCGTTCGCGGCGTTGCGGTGAGCAGCAGCAGGAAGCGTCCGCCATGTATGTCGCGCAACCGGGCCAGCAACTGTTCGCCCCGGTTCTTGGGCAGTCGCTCCAGCAGTTCCGCCACGACGACCAGATCGAAGTGTCCCGCGGTGGGCAGCGCTTCGGCCTGGTGTTGGGCCAGGCGGCCGGGTGCGGCGGCGACATAGTCGCGTATTGCCGGTGTGCAGGGAGCACCCAGACACAATATGCTGCGCGGCTGCATCTGTTCGAGTAGCTGCGCCATGTCTGCTTTATACTGCGCGTCCATGTTTCCATTGTGGACGCCGCTGCCCGGCAGGGGAAGGGCAACGGCATCAATCAGGCGAGTGCGTGCAGTGAGAAAAATCTGGCAGGTAGTGTGGTTGTGCGGCAGTTTGTGTATTGCCGTCCCGGCCGCGGCAGAAGAAGTGCCGCCCGAGGCAGGGGTGGTGATTCCGGAAATGGATGTCGCGGAAAATGTGCGCCGCATGCTGGAGGCCGCTCGCCTGGAGCAGGGTGAGTCTGCGGCGGCGGAGGCCGCAGAGCGCATTCCGGACAGCGTACCTGCGTCGGCATCGGTTCCCGCCGTGCCTGTCGCTCCGCCGCCTGTGATCGCAGCGCCGCCGGCCCAGCGACCGTCCACGCCTCTGGCTCCTCCCGCGCGGGCTTCAGACCATGTGCCGTTGCCGGAACGTGAGCTCACCATCCGCAGCCTGGACGATATCCGCGAACTGGCGCGCGAGCTGGAAGAAGCCAGGCAACGCCAGCAGGGCAAGCAGAAAAACTAAAAACATCTAACGCAGAGGCGCCGAGGCGCAGAGGACACTGGCCTACTCTGCGAACTCTGCGTCTCTGCGTTAGATTCTTTCGATTTACGTGTTCGCGCCTATGTGGGCGTCAGTCCAGCAAATGCGACACCAGGCCGTCGGCCAGCTTGGGCTCGAACCAGGTGGACTTGGGCGGCATCACCTCACCCGCGTCGGCCACTGCCATCAGCTGCGCCATGGAGGTGGGGTGGAGGGCGAGGGCCACGGCCATTTCGCCGCTGTCGACACGGCGCTCCAGTTCCTTGAGGCCGCGGATGCCACCGACGAAGTCGATGCGCTTGTCGCGGCGCGGATCGGCAATACCCAGCACCGGCTCTATCAGGTTGTCCTGCAGCAGGCTGACGTCCAGGCGCTTCACCGGGTCGTGCTGCGGGATGCGTTCGGGCTTGATGGCGAGGCGGTACCACTGCCCCTTGAGATACAGGCCGAATTCGCCGGCCTGCGCCGGCTTGTACTGGCCACTGGTTTTTTCCACCGTGAACGCCGTATCCAGCGCGGCGAGGAAACTGTCCGGGCTGTGGCCGTTGAGGTCCTTGATGACGCGGTTGTAGTCGAGGATATGCATCTGGTTGTCGGGGAAGATCACCGACAGGAAATAGTTGTAGGCCTCTTCGCCGTTGTGGTTGGGATTGGCGGCCTTGCGTGCGGCGGCCACGCGCGAGGCGGCGGCGGAGCGGTGGTGGCCGTCGGCGATGTAGAGGCAGTCCATGGCGTCGAAGGTGCGCGTGATGAGGTCGATGCGCGCACTGTCGGTGACGCGCCACAGGGAGTGGCGCACACCGGTATCGGCGGTGATGTCGATGTCCGGCGCGGAGGTCACGGCTTGGGCCACCAGTTCGTCGATCACGGTGCTGTGCTTGTAGGTGAGGAATACCGGGCCGGTCTGCGCGCTCAGGCTGTCGATCTGGCGCACGCGGTCATCCTCCTTGTCGGGGCGGGTGAACTCGTGCTTGCGGATGCGGTTGCTGTCATAGTCGCTGACGCGGGCGGCGGCGACCAGGCCGATCTGCTGGTGGTTGCCCATGATCAGGCGGTACAGGTAATAGCCGGGTGCGTTGTCCTGTTGCAGCACGCCTTCCTTCAGCATGCGCTCGAAGTTCTCCCGTCCCTTGGCATAGACGCTGGCGTCGTACGGGTCGGTATCCGGCGGCAGATCGATCTCCGGCTTGGAAATGTGCAGGAAACTCCATGGCTTGCCCGCCGCGCGCTGCCGCGCCTCGTTGCTGTCGAGCACGTCGTAGGGTGGCGCGGCCACCTCGGTGGCGCGGTCGGGGGCGGGGCAGAGGCCGGCGAAGGGGCGAATCAGGGGCATGGCAAATCCTTATAAAGAGAATTCAAGATTCAAGATTCGATTCAGGCTGCAAGGTTACCGCGACGCAGTTCAATTTTGAATTTTAAATCTTGAATCTTGAATGGTTATTGAAGTCCGCCGCCCCGCATATCCAGCAGCGGATCCTTGGGCGGCATCTGCAGATAAAAGCCTTTTTCCTCCAGGCCGGCGATGACCTCGTCGGTGCGGGCGCGGGCCAGCTTGCGCTCGGGACTCAGCTCCAGCTCCATCACGAACTCCGCGTTGCCCATGGTCTCCATCAGGATGGGGGGCACGGCCTCGAAGTTGTCCTTCTCGGGCAGGTAAATGTAGAGCTGATCTTTTTTACTGCTTTTGTAAATGAAGCATTTCATAGCCGTCTCCTGGACGGTCAGGTCGGGATTGTACTGGTGACGGCGGAATCCGCGCGCAGGGGGAGCTGTTCTTCGGCGGACGGCAGCAGGGCAATGAGTTGATCGCCGCCTTGCAGTGCGGTGTCTCCACTGGTGGTGATAATACGCAGTGTGCCGTGTGCGGTAAGCACGAACAGCGCAATGAGTCTGTCGCGTTGCTTTGCCTGTTCCGGCGTGAGGATGGTGATCGTGCCGCCTCGGCCCAGCATGCCGGATAGCTGGGGCAGGGTGAGTTCACCGCCAAACAGGCGGGTGGCGGCATACTGCTGACCTATGGCGCTCTTGCCGGTGATGCGCTTTTCCTCGGCAGTGAGCAGGGAGTAGACGTGGTCGGCACCAAATTCGCTACGGTAGCGCTGGCAAGTCAGGGCGTTGAGTGCGGGGCGATGCGACATGGCCAGCAGGTGGCCGATACCGATCAGATCCAGGCTGCGGTCAGCCTGTTCGGATACCGGATGGCCGAGGTAGGTAGTGAGGCCGTCCATGCGTGCTTGCTGAATATCCTCCCAGTCGGTGTCGGCCAGCACGGCGCGTACACCTTGCGCCTCCAGGGCGCGGGCGATGGCGCGGGCAAAGCCGTGGGCACCGATGATCAGTACGCCGCGTGGAGCCGCCTCGGCCACGCCGAGCAGCCGTCCCAGCGGGTAGGCGGTGAGGTGTTGCAGCAGCAGCGAGGCCAGCACCAGCAGCAGAACCAGGGGCAACAGCGGCTCGGCGTCGGTCAGCTGGTGGCCGAGCAGCTGCGGGGTGAGCAGGGCGGCGGCGGCCGTGGCCATGATGCCGCGTGGGGCGATCCAGCCGGCCAGCAGGCGCTCGCGCCAGTTCAGGGTGGAACCCAAGGTGGCGATGAGCACCGCCAGCGGCCGCGCCAGCAGCAGGATGATGCCGAGCAGCAGCAGTACCTCGGCGCCGGGGGCCGCCAGATGGGACGGTTCCAGCCGTGCCGCCACCACCAGGAACAGCAGCGAGAGGATTACCGCGCTGAGGCTTTCCCTGAAGTCCACGTTTTCGCGCAGTGGCAGATCCTTCATGTTGGCCAGGGCCATGCCCATGACGATGACGGTGAGCAGGCCGGCCTCCTGTTCCAGCGCGCTGGCCAGGGTGAAGTTGCCCAGCACCAGGGCCAGGGTGGTGATGTTGACCAGATGCGACGGCAGCAGATGATGGCGCAACAGGAGTGCCAGCAGGTAGGCACCGGCGATCCCCAGGGTGCCGCCGGCCAGCAGGGCACTGGCGAAGGCGAGCAGGGGGTCGCGCTGATCGCCGGCCATCAGCCAGGCGTGGAGCAGGACGGCGATGAGGGTGGCGAGGGGGGCAAGCAGCGCGGCCTCCTGGCGCAGCAGGGTGCCAAGGCGGGTGCCGGGGCGGGCACGGCGCAGCAGGGGGAGCAGTTCGCTGTTGCCGCTTACCAGGGCGATGGCGCCGAACAGGGCCGCCAGCAGCCAGGGCAGGCCGAGCAGCAGGTGGGTGGCGGCGGTAATGGCCAGGCCGTTGAGCAGGGCGCCGAGGCTGACCAGCCTGAATACCGTCCCGCCCAGGCCGGTGAGGTCGTTGAGGCGGAAGCTCAGGCTGCCCTCGAACAGGACGATGGCCACTGCCAGGGACAGCAGGGGGGGCAGCAGGCCGCCGAACAGGGCATCGGGTTGCAGCAGGCCGCTGAACGGACCGGCCAGGATGCCGACACCCAGCAGCAGCAGGATCACGGGCAGGCGCAGGCGCCAGGCAAGCCACTGGCTGGCGGCGGCGACAATAGCGAGGCCGGCCAGGGCGGTGATGGTGTGGTCAAACATGAATGTACGGCGTCCTCGGCAGCAACCCGCCGGCGGCTGGCCGGCCGGGGCGGCAAGTTTAACCCGAATTCACCGGGCGTGGAGGGGGAAAAGCGCTGGTTTCAGGCTGGGATCTGGCCTTCCACCACAGTGACCTGCTCACGCAGGCCGTCCAGTTCCTTGCATACCTGTTCCAGCCTGGCGATGAGGGCATGGATGGCCTGGTTTTCTGCCCCGCCATCCTGCTCGATGCCGTTGAGCAGCTCGATGGCGGTGGTGATGGAAAAACTGGCGTCGGAGAGGTCGTGGCGAATGTTGTCGTAGCTGTTCATGGGTCTGCCGCGTGCTATATGCCGTAGCCACAGTATGGGATTTGCCGCAGCATCCGTCCACCGAGCTTAATTCTCAACAATCCGTGCGGTTGTGGAATAATCCGGCCCCATGCCGCCACTCTAGCCACATGCGCCGGTTCATCCGCCGGCCGTCAGACCAAATAACGTCCCGAGGAATTCTAATGTCCATTTCGCGTCGTCAGTTCATTCAGTTGATGGGTATCGCCGGTGCCGCCGCCATGACGCCGGGCCTGGCCTTCGGCAAGAAGGGCGGTTCCGCCCTGTATGACAGCCCCAAGTTCGGCAACGTCAGCCTGCTGCACATCACCGACACCCACGCCCAGCTGCAGCCTGTCTATTTCCGCGAGCCCAACGTCAACCTCGGCCTGGGCGGTTCCTACGGCAAGGCGCCGCACCTGGTGGGCGACAGGCTGCTGGCCCATTACGGCATCAAGCCGGGCAGCATCGAGGCCCACGCCTTCAGCTATCTGAACTTCGCCGACGAGGCGCGCAAGTACGGCAAGGTCGGCGGCTTCGCCCACCTCGCCACCCTGGTCAAGCAGATCCGCGCCGAGCGCGGCGACGGCAACTCCCTGCTGCTGGACGGCGGCGACACCTGGCAGGGTTCCGGCACCGCCTACTGGACCCGCGGCAAGGACATGGTCGGCGCCTGCAACCAGCTCGGCGTGGATATCATGACCGGCCACTGGGAGTTCACCTACCTGGATACCGAGGTGCTGGATAACGTCAAGGATTTCAAGGGCGAATTCGTGGCGCAGAACGTCAAGGTGAAGGAAGAGGCGCTGTTCGACGGCTTCCCGTCCTTCGACGAAAACACCGGCCATGCCTTCAAGCCCTACACCATACGCAACGTGGGCGGGGTGAAGGTGGCCATCATCGGCCAGGCCTTCCCCTACACCCCCATCGCCAACCCCTCGCGCTTCATCCCCAACTGGACCTTCGGCATCCGCGACGAGGCGATGCAGGAGATGGTGGACAAGGTGCGCAACGAGGAGAAGGCCGAGGTGGTGGTGGTGATCTCCCACAACGGCATGGACGTGGACCTGAAGATGGCCTCCGTCGTCTCCGGCATCGACGTGATCTTCGGCGGCCACACCCACGACGGCATGCCGGCGCCGTCCATCGTCAAGAACCGCGGCGGCCAGACCCTGGTCACCAACGCCGGCTCCAACGGCAAGTACCTGGGCGTGATGGACCTCGACGTGCGCGGCGGCAAGGTGCGCGACTTCCGTTACCGTCTGCTGCCGGTGTTCTCCAATCTGCTGCCGGCCGATGCGGCTATGCAGGCCTACATCGACAACGTGCGCAAGCCCTACCTGGGCCAGCTCAACGAGAAGCTGGCTACCGCCGGCGAACTGCTCTACCGCCGCGGCAACTTCAACGGCACCTTCGACCAGATCATCTGCGACGCCCAGCGCGTGGTGGGCGATGCGCAGATCGCCCTGTCGCCGGGCTTCCGCTGGGGCACCACCGTGCTGCCGGGCCAGGACATCACCATGGAGCACGTGCTGGATCAGACCTGCACCACCTATCCGGAGACCTACGTGCGCGAGATGGACGGCACTGAGGTGAAGCTGATCCTGGAAGACGTGCTCGACAACCTGTTCAACGAAGACCCCTACTTCCAGCAGGGCGGCGACATGGTGCGCGTGTCCGGCCTCGACTACGTGTGCGACCCCACCGCAGGCATGGGCAGCCGCGTCACCGAGATGCGCCTGGACAACGGCAAGGCCATCGAGGCCAACAAGAAGTACAAGGTGGCCGGCTGGGCCACCGTCGGCTCGCAGTCACCGGGCCGTCCCATCTGGGACGTGGTGGCCGACTACCTGCGCGACCAGAAGGTGGCCAGGGTGAAGAAGTTCAACACGCCGAAGCTGAAGAACGTTGCCGGCAATCCCGGCATCGCCGACTATCCCGCCTGATGCACTCACCGGGGCGGTGCAGACCACCGCCCCGGTTCATCTTCCCTGACATGCCCTGCACAGGTCTGCAGGGTGTCGGCGCGTCTGCGCTATCAAGTCAATTTTTTGTGCTAGCCTAGCCCCCTTTGCCGGATACCCCGGTTCGGGCCTTGGCTCTCTGCCTGCAGTTGCCAGCGCCTACCAATTTTCCGTTCATCAATGCACCCACGTTCTCTGCTGCGCCACAAAGTCACTCTTGGCACCCTTGTCGCATTGGTGTTGCTGCTGGCTGCATTGCTGTGGCGTCAGCACGACATCGAGCAGGCCGGTATGGAACGGCAGCAGCGAGCACAGGCGATGGCCGCGGCCGACATGATGGCTGCCGCGTTGCGGCCCAGCATGATGGCCGACGACCTGCAGACCACGGAGCGGCTGGCGCGGACTCTGGTGGACGGCCGCTGGCTGGCCTATGTAAGGGTTTACGGGAGGGAGCAGGCCTTCATCGAGGTCGGCATGCCCGCCGCTGTCGTCGGCAGGGGTGATGTCCCGCTGGTGGCCGATGCCCTGATCGACAAGGGCGATCCTGCCTACGGTCGTGTCGAGGTGGGCCTGGTGCAGAAGGGCCATGCCCTGGGCGCAACCGGCTACGACATACTTGGGGTGGTGCTGTTGCTCATGGCCCTGGGTCTGCTGACGGCCTTTGCCCTGATGGGCCTGCTGTTCCGCGACCTGCACCGCCTGCGCGAAGGGGCGCGGCGTATCGCGACCGGCGAATACGGCTACCAGTTGCCGGTGGAGGGCAATGATGCCCTGGCCGAGGCAGTCAGCGCCTTCAATGCCATGTCGCGCAGCCTGCAGCAGGCCCATCAGCATGATGTGGAGCGTGAGCGCGCCCTGCGTCTGAGTGAGATGCGCCTGGCCGAGGCGCAGCGCATTGCCCTGCTTGGCCACTGGGAGTGGAGCTACACCACTGAGCATGGCCAGTGGTCGGACGAGATGTACCGCATCCTGGGCCTGTCGCCGCAGGCCACCGGAGCCACCTACCAGGACTTGCTCGCCTTTGTGCACGCGGAGGATTGCGCCGATGTGCGCACGGCGGTGGAGCAGGCTCTGGCCCGCCAGCATCCCTTCAACATCGTGCACCGCATCGTGCGTCGCAGCGGCGAGGAGCGCTGGGTACGCCAGTGCGGCGAGGTGTTTCGTGGCGCCGATGGCACACCGCTGCGCATGGTCGGCACGGTGCAGGACATTACCGAAGGGCGCCGTGCCGAGGCCGCACTGCAGGACAAGAGCCGCCAGATCATCTCCCTGCTGGAAAGCACCACCGATGCCTATCTGGCGATGGATCGCCACTGGCAGATCACCTATTTCAACGCCGAGGCGGAGCGTCTGCTGGAAGTATCGAGGCAGGAGGCGCTGGGCCAGGAGCTGTGGGATGTGGCGCCGGAGCTGGCCAGCAGTTTCTACAAGCGTTTTTCGCAGGCGCTGGCGCGGCAGCAGCGCGAGCAGTTCGAGGGATATTACCCGCCGTTGCAGAAGTTCTTCGAAACCCATCTCTATCCATCGGAAGGGGGCTTGTGGGTATTCTTTCGTGACGTCACCGAACGCCGCCACAACGAAGCGGCATTGCGCGAGAGCAGCGCCCGCAATCAGGCGGTGCTGGAGAACATACTCGACGGCATCGTCACCATCGACGGCAACGGCCTGATCACCGGCTTCAATCTTGCCGCAGAGCATATCTTCGGCTACCGCGCCGACGAGATCATCGGCCGCAGCGTGACGCTGCTGATGCCGGAACCCTATCGCAGTCAACACGCGGCCTTTGTGCGGCGCTATCTGATCGCCCGCGACAGTTCGCAGGCGCTGGGGCGCACGCGCGAGATGACGGGCATGCGCCAGGATGGCAGCATCTTCCCATTGGAGATCGCCCTGTCCGAGGCCTCGCAGCATGAACAGCCGCTGTTTATCGCTGTGCTGCGCGACCTGACCGAACGCCGTGCCGCCGACGAGGATATCCGCCTCGCCGCCAAGGTATTCGACAACAGTATCGAGGGCATCCTGGTCACCGATGCGGCGGGCCGCATTCTGCGCGTCAACCATGCCTTCAGCACCATCACCGGTTATGCGGAGGAGGAAATTCTCGGCAAAACACCCGCCGTACTCAAGTCGGGGCGCCATGGCGAGGATTTCTACCAGGCCATGTGGGCGCGGCTGCGGGCCGAGGGCAAGTGGCAGGGCGAGATATGGAACCGGCGCAAGAACGGCGAGGTGTATCCGGAGTGGCTGTCGATCAACCTGCTGCCCGATGCCAGCGGCCAGGCCAGTCACTATGTGGCCATCTTCAGCGACATCACCGAAAAGAAGGATGCGGAGCAGCGTATCTATCACCTGGCCTATTACGACCCGCTCACCGAACTGCCCAATCGCACCATGTTCCATGGTCGTCTGCTGCAGGCGATGGCGGAGGCGAAGCGCAACCGGCGCATGGTGGCGCTGCTGTATATCGATCTGGATCGCTTCAAGAACATCAACGACACCCTGGGACACTTCATCGGCGACGAACTGCTCAAGGTTGCGGCGCAGCGCCTGCTCGACAGCGTGCGCGAGTGTGACACGGTGGCACGACTTGGCGGCGACGAGTTTGTCATCATGCTGACCGATCTGCACCATGAAACCGAGATCGTCCACATCGCACAACAGGTGCTGGCGACCATGGGGGCGCCATTCCAGTTACAGGGGCATGAGGTTTTCATCACCACCAGCATCGGCATCAGCGTGTATCCGCAGGACGCCAATACGCTGGACGACATGATCAAATACGCCGATACCGCCATGTACCACGCCAAGGAGGCGGGGCGTAACAACTACCAGTTCTACCGCAGCGAGATGAATGCCTCGGCCTTCGAGCGGCTGGTGATGGAAAACAGCCTGCGTCGCGCCCTGGAGCGCGAGGAGTTCGAACTGTATTTCCAGCCGCAGAATGCCTTGAGCGATGGCCGCATCATCGGCGTCGAGGCGCTGCTGCGCTGGCATCATCCGGATCTGGGAATGGTGATGCCGTCGCAATTCATCCCGGTACTGGAAGAGACCGGCATGATCGTGCCGGTAGGTGCATGGATTCTGCGCACCGCCTGCAAACAGATCGCCGCCTGGCAGAATGCCGGCTACGATTCGCTGCGTGTCGCCGTGAATCTGTCGCCGCGCCAGTTCTGTCAGAGCAATCTGATGCAGGCCGTGCGCAGCGCACTGGATGAAAGCGGTGCCAATCCAGCCTGGCTGGAACTGGAGATCACCGAGAGCAGCCTGATGGAAAATGCCGAGGCCGGCGCGGCCATGCTGCGCAAGCTCAAGGAACTGGGCATCTCGCTGTCGGTGGATGATTTCGGCACCGGCTATTCCTCGCTCAGCTATCTCAAGCGCTTCCCCATTGACACCCTGAAGATCGACCAGTCCTTCGTGCGCGATGTGACCACCGACGCCGACGATGCCGCCATTGCCGGCACCATCATCGCCATGGGCCACAGCCTCAACCTGCATGTGCTGGCAGAGGGGGTCGAGACTACAGAGCAATTGCAGTTCCTGCGTGAGCACGGCTGCGATCAGGTACAGGGCTATCTGTTCAGCAAGCCGCTGCCGGCGGAGGAAGTGGAACAGATGTTGCGCGATGGACGGCGGCTGGTGCTGGAGCCGGGTGATTGAACAGGCGCCCCAGCGAGCCGAGTCCTCTCGGCGAATGGCGCCGCCCCCGTCCCACGGGCCGGTATGGTGTCCGCTTCGGCGGCTGCGGCAACTTTCGATTGAGGCGGGCGCGGTTATTCACTAAAATCACGCCCCTTATGCGCATCACTCCGCCATAACACGCTTTCCGGTTCTCTCTTGCGGTCCGTAGCAGGCCGCGCTGATGCCGTTCCAGCCCCCGAAACTGTTGCTGCCATCGCGCTGATGGTGGTGGCCGTTGTATTGATTCAGGTTCCCGCTGCAATGATTAAGTCCGTACGCGATAGCTGGTTTTCCAATATGCGCGGCGATGTCCTCGCCGGCCTGGTGGTGGCGCTGGCGCTGATCCCCGAGGCCATCGCCTTTTCCATCATCGCCGGCGTCGATCCCAAGGTGGGGCTGTATGCCTCGTTCTGCATCGCGGTGGTGATCGCCTTCGTCGGCGGCCGTCCCGGCATGATCTCCGCCGCCACCGGCGCCATGGCCCTGCTGATGGTGACCCTGGTGAAGGAACACGGCCTGCAATACCTGCTGGCCGCCACCCTGCTCACCGGCGTGCTGCAGATCATTGCCGGCTATATCCGGCTGGGTTCGCTGATGCGCTTCGTGTCGCGCTCGGTGGTTACCGGTTTCGTCAATGCGCTGGCCATCCTGATCTTCATGGCGCAGTTGCCGGAACTGAATCCCAATACTCTCGGGGTCACCTGGCATGTCTACGCCATGACCGCCGCCGGCCTCGGCATCATCTATCTGTTCCCCTATCTCACCAAGGCGATCCCCTCGCCGCTGGTGACCATCGTGGTGCTCACCGCCGTCGCCATGCTGCTCGATCTCGATATCCGCACCGTGGGCGACATGGGCGAGCTGCCCGATACCCTGCCCATCTTCCTATGGCCCGAGGTGCCGCTCACCTTCGAGACCCTGGCCATCATCTTCCCCTATTCGGTTTCTCTGATGATGGTGGGCCTGCTGGAATCCTTGATGACCGCCACCATCATCGACGACCTCACCGACACCTCCAGCGACAAGAACCGCGAGTGCAAGGGCCAGGGTGTGGCCAATATCGCCTCCGGCCTGATGGGCGGCATGGCCGGTTGCGCGATGATCGGCCAGTCGGTGATCAACGTGAAATCCGGCGGCCGCACCCGCCTGTCCACCCTGTCGGCGGGCGTGTTCCTGTTGCTGATGGTGGTGTTCCTCGGCGAGTGGGTGGCACAGATCCCGATGGCGGCCCTGGTGGCGGTGATGATCATGGTGTCCATCGGTACCTTCAGCTGGGAATCGCTGCGCAATCTGAAGAAGCACCCGGCCAGCACCAGCGCGGTGATGATCACCACCGTGGTGGTGGTGGTCGCCACCCACAACCTGGCCTACGGCGTGTTTGTCGGCGTGCTGCTGGCGGCGATGAACTTCGCCAACAAGGTGGCGCATTTCAAGTACGTCACCTCCGAGTTGAGCGATGACGGCTTGAGCCGTACCTACAAGGTGGTGGGTCAGGTATTCTTTGCCTCGGCCGACAAGTTCGTCGAATCTTTCGACTTCAAGGAGGTCATCGACAAGGTGGTCATCGACCTGTGCCAGGCCCACTTCTGGGACATCACCTCGGTTAGCGCCCTGGACAAGGTGGTACTGAAGTTCCGCCGCGAAGGCACCGAGGTGGAGATCATCGGCCTCAACGAGGCCAGCGCCACCATCGTCGACCGTTTCGCCGTGCACGACAAGCCGGATGCCGTAGAAAACCTGATGGGCCACTGAGGAGAACAACAACATGACCAATGTGATCGCCTGCATCGACGGCACCGCCGTCACCCCCGCCGTGTGCGACTACGCTGCCTGGGCCAGCCTGCGCCTGGAGGCGCCGCTGATCCTGCTGCACGTGCTGGACAAGTCGGAATATCCCATCGAGAGTAACCTCACCGGCAACATCGGCCTCGGCAGCCGCGAGGCGCTGCTGGAAGAACTCGCCGCACTGGATGAAAAACGCGGCCGCCTGGCCCTGGAGCAGGGCCGCCTGATGCTGGAGGAGGCGCAGCACCGCGTCATCAACGACGGTGTCGCCGCGCCGATCACGCGCCAGCGCCACGGCAGCCTGATCGAGACCCTGGTGGAAATGGAGCCGGACACCCGCCTGCTGGTGCTGGGCAAGCACGACGAAAATCTCAACGAACACATCGGCAGCCGCCTGGAAAGCGTGGTGCGCACCATGCACCGTCCGCTCCTGGTCACCACCGACACCTTCCATCCGCCGCGTCGCGTGATGATCGCCTTCGACGGCAGCGAGACCACGCGCAAGGGCGTGGAGATGGTCGCCGGCAGCCCGCTGTTTCGTGGCCTGCCCTGCCATCTGCTGATGATCGGCACCGACAGCAAGGCCAACCAGGGCCAGCTCGCCTGGGCGCGCGACTGCCTCGAAGCCGCCGGCTTCGAGGTCCATACCGCCCTGCGCAGCGGTGACGTCGAGCGCGCCCTGTGCGATTACCGCGCCGAACACGACATCGACCTGCTGGTGATGGGCGCCTACGGACACTCGGTGATCCGCCGCTTCCTGGTGGGTAGCACCACCACCAGCGTGATGCGCAACGCGACGGTGCCGGTGTTGTTGCTGCGCTAGGAAGCGGCTGCGCCGCGATATGGCGTTTCTAACGACCGGGAAATAAATCCGTCCCGTTTATAAATGTACGTTGATAAATGTAGGTTGGGCTGACGCAGGAAGCCCAACGAACAGGGCAATGTTGGGCTTCGTACCTCAGCCCAACCTACCGCGCTCTTCTGTCAGATTTTGCTCCGGACGGTTACCAGTCCCGGCGCATCGGCGTACTCGATGAGCAGGCGTTTTACCCGCTCCTGCCACAGACGGCCAAACTCCCGACGCTCCTCCGGGCTGGCGCTGCCAGCCTGAATCTTCTGCAGCAACATGCCCGTCTCCGGCCACGCTGGAACGTGTTGCGGGTGATATGCGGTTTCCACCGCAGCGGCGGTATCCAGCCGCGTGTAGCGAATTTCACCTTCCATCGCAGTGCCGAAGTGCATCAGCCCGTGCCGGTTGAATTGCCCGCCGATGCCCTTGAATCCACCGTCCGCTGCCGCGCCCGTGAGCAGCCCCACGACGTTGGCGATGACACCGGTGACGCCATCACCCTGCGGGTCACGAAACTCCACCCGTATTCCACCACGCTCGGGCACGGCATCGCCGTACAAGACAGCAAGAGCACGGCGGGTCATCAGCCAGGCGCCAGCCACCGTGGGGCAGGAATGCCCGGCGAGTTTCACCGCATCGCTGTAACGGTATTCCAGCAAGCCATCCTCGGCCGCGCCAAGAAAGGCGGCCAATGGGTCACGCAATAGAAGGGGAGGAACGGCATGGAAAAAGTCGGGGAGTTTCATGGTTAGTCTCGCGGGGATGAGTTTATATCCGTGGTACGTCCCCTATTGTTCAGGGCCCAGTTGTTGCTCAATGTTGGGCTTCGTACCTCAGCCCAACCTACCGCGCTCTATCTTTGATAGCCTTTTAACCATCCCAAAATGTCGTCGCGGTCTTTTAGCTCAAGATCCCACCGATGCTGTGAACCAAACTTCTTCGCATCCCTTGTGTAATCTGAGGTGGTCACGAGAATGGCCTTGTTGGCGTTTTCCGACACTTTTACCCCATACAGTCTTTGGACAACATCAAGCGACACCTTGTTGTCTCTCGCATATCGTTTGCACTCAATTATATATTTCATGCGTATTCCCATGTAAGTGCTTATTGCGATAATGTCTTTGCCACCATCTCGCGTCGCCTTCGTTAGCTCGACTGCAAAGCCCCGTTTTTCAAAAATCTCTGCCACCAACTCCTCGAACTGGCGCGAAGATATCGCATAAAGGCTTGAAGGATTCTTTCGCGCCAAAGAAGCGAGACTCTCTCTCACGGGAATAATAAGCTCAGGCACGACGATCTGATTTTGTTCTGCCGTATAGACTAACTTTGCCTCATACACGTCAATTAGATCATATAACCCTTCGATCTCCTCGATGTGCCAGTAGATCTCTTCGTCTGCGTACCCGACGGCCTTAATTGCGGCAATGCAACTTGTTAGTTTTCCAAGATCGCGGCTGCCAATTGCGTCTTCAAGATGCCGTATCTGACTGTCTAGCAGCTTGATATTCTTGCGGGAGCTATACGTAAAAATGCGATTGTCTTCCGTAACCGTCGTCGGGGCCGCCACAGTGTCATCGGCCTGCATCTCCGTTGCGAGGCACATTGCCCAGTACTTAATGTCGTCCCAAGCGGTTTTTTCAATTTGTTCCGCGTCTTTTGACATTGGCACTTCCGTTGGATGTCTGGGGTAAGTAGGGTCAGAACACAGATTCCCCTAATATTAGCGATATCTGTGTTCTGACCCCAGCTGTTGACGCCTGAGTTAAGCCGCGCCGCGAAACGGCGTCGGCTTGGACGAATTGTTAGCCATCAGCTCAGCGCGCATTGCGAGCCACATAGTCTTGCTTCTTCTCGTTCCAATGGAAACTCAAGTCACTGACTGCCGAGGAGTCATTGGCAAAGGTGCTAAAGAGATCTATGAGGTCGTCGATCAAGAACTCATAAGCCCACTTATGGCGCATGAAGTCTGAAAAGACGAGCATACCCTTGAACGCCGTGCCTTCAGACCATGTTTGCATCCAGTAATAGTGAATGAGCTGGTTGCAAACATCGAGAACGCCAAGTTCTGACGGCTCAGGATTTGAAATATCGAATCTATCTTCAGGAAATCCCCCACCAACAAACGTGAAAGGCTTGCTCCCGATTTTTTTGTATCGGATTACCGGGATTCGTACGTTCCGAGCATGATCATTCACTTTGGGTCGCTCAAGTAAGGAGCGCACCTGAAACGCTACAAGCATCAGACGACGCTCATACAGCACAAGCTGCTTTTCCGACCATCTACGGTATCTGCGATGCTTCTTGAGCCACCCCAACTCTGCGCGCAACTCCTGGCGCCAATACATTGATTCAATCATTTGCTCAGCTCGTGGTGGTCTGCGGCAAGGCCTCACCTGATGGCTAACAGTTATTTAGACTGACGCCGCATTAATACTTTTAGCAACGCTGCGGCCTATCACATTTGCATGTCGGTCATGAAGCCGTCGTTTTTATCAACGGCTACAATAAATTATCGGAACATTCTCACCCGGCCGTTACCCATTGGTACCGACATTACCAATATGCACAATGCATGTCTGTAGGACAACTCCTACAGACACCTTGAGGCCTGGCACTGTTCGCTTCCGGCCATGAGCGGCCCGCCCGCATCAAATATGATTCCGCAACATCAACTCCCGTGGATGCGGCGCCAGATAGATCTGCTGCGCCACGTATTCGTTGGGATGACGCCGGAAGTGATGGTTGAGCAGGGTGACGGGGACGATGAGCGGGACTTCGCCCAGGCGGTAGGCGTCGATGATCTCCAGCAGTTCGGCCTTGTCTGCGCTGTCTATCTGTTTCTTCAGATAACCCATCAGGTGTTGCAGCACGTTGGCGTGGCGCTTGGGCGTGGCGGGGCGGGCGAGGGCGGTCATGAAGCCGTGGATGTATTCCTGTGCCAGGGCCGCGAGTGGCGCGCTGCCGGCCTGGGCGGCGAGGCGGCCGAGGGCGCGGTAGTATTCGGCGCCGTGGCTCATGAGGATCAGCTTGTGGCGGGAATGGAATTCCAGCAGCCGGGCCGGGGTGATGCCCTCGGTTTCCAGTTGCTGCCAGCGGTGGTAGCAGAACACGCGCTCGATGAAGTTCTCGCGCAGTACCGGGTCGCCGAGGCGGCCTTCCTCTTCCACCGGCAGGAGAGGCCGCGCGGCCATCAGTTCGCGGGCGTAGAGGCCGCGGCCCATCTTCGGTATACCCTTGTCCTGGTAGACCTTGACCCGTTCCATGCCGCAGGAGGGCGACTTGCTCTTCAGCAGGTAGCCGGCCAGGGGCGGCAGTTCGCGGGCCATGCGGCGGCCGTAGTCTTCCAGGGCGGCGGTGACGTCGCGGCCGGGGTCGAGCACGCCCACGGCGCGCGGCTGCGCCGGATCGCCCACCAGGCGGATCGTGGGGCGCGGCACGCCGAGGCCGATGGCGACCTCGGGGCAGACCGGCACGAACTCGAAGTACTGGCCGAGGGTGTCGCGGATGTAGGTGTCCAGCTTGTGGTTGGCGTCGAAGCGCACCTTCTCGCCGAGGAGGCAGGCGCTGATACCAATACGGATGGCGGGTGTTTCCGGTGATTTTTTGATATTTGTCATTGGCGACCCCACCTACAGGCGTTAACGTAGCGCCCATCGTATTCAGGAGCCCATCCCCATGTCCATCACCGCCCAAGGCCGCGCTGGCGGCACTCTGTTTTCCGATCTGGTCGAAGTCCTGCCCGACGGCTCCACCCGCCTGCCGGAGGCGGTACACCCCATGCCCGACCTGCTGGAGCTGTCCGCCGAGCAGGTGCTCTCCCGCTTCAAGGAGAGCCAGCAGGCGGATTTCAGCAGCGTGATCCGCGAGCTGGAAGACCCGGCCAATCCGCTGTACCAGATGCTGCACGAGCTGCGCGCCATCGCCGCCGCCCAGCCGGGCAATCCCTTCGCGCAGCACCGCCTGTTCGAGGCGGGCGCCCTGCAGGCGATGTTCCTCGACCTGCACAACCATGTGATGGAGCATCCGGTATGGCGCCATCCCTTCTTCGTGCGCGTGTTCGAGGGCCGCATCACGCAGCGGCAACTGACCACCTTCGCGTTGCACTATTTCAACCAGATCAAGAACACGCGCCAGTGCGTGGCGCTGTCGCTGGGGCGTTTCTCCGGCGTGATGGCGTCGCCCTACGGCGTGCTCAATGAGCGCCTGTCGGAGCTGACCCAGATCGTGCTGGCGCAGCTCGTTGCCGATGAATACGGTGTCGGCAGCCACTCGGTCGAGGACTATCCCTCCATGGGCGGGCTGTTCCAGTCCACCACCCACATCGTCATGTACCGGCAGTTGTTCGAGGGGCTGGGCATTCCCTTCGAGCAGCAGGACATCGCCATGCTGCCGGGCGTGGCCGACAACGTGCTGACCCAGCGCCTGGTGGCCGGCAGCGAGGAGTTCACGCCGCTGGAGTCGCTGGCCTCGGTGGGCCTGGGCATGGAGTGGGGTGTGCCGGAGTTCTTCAGCCTGCTGCTGGGCGGCATGATCCGTTTCGCCAGGGACCATAACGTGCCGCTGACGCAGCGCCATCTGCTGGTGTTCATTGCCCACGTGCGCTACGACGTGCTGCACGCCATCGCGGTGATGCTGGTGACCAGCTTCTTCGTGCGCGGACAGCAGGACATCGACGCCATCAAGAACGCCACCAACACCCTGATGGCCGGGCGCTACGGCATGATGACCGAGCTGTATCGCCACGTGTTCGGCGAGCCCTGCCCGGCGCTGGCCGAGATCGGCCTGCATCCGCGCTATCACCTGCGCGATCGTCGTATCGAGGCCGCCCTGCGCCGCGCCCGCGCCCAGGTGGCGGAGGGGACGGTGCAGGATGTGGCGGCCTACCGCGCGCGTCAGGATACCCCCTACGTCTTTGCCGCCGAGGTGTAACGCGGAGCCATAGGGCGGGCCATGCCCGCCGCCCGGCGCCCGCGGGACGCCCTATGGCCGGTGCCGCCCCAGGCCTGGTTTGGGCGGGTTTCTGCCGAGGCGATCGCGGTTTTTTAGGCATTTCTGGTCTATAAATCCTCTTGCGGCGCCGACACGGGTGCCGTCCGTACCGTTTTCACACAACACGTAACAGGGAGATTGAAGATGAGGATTATTTCTTGGGTATTGTCGCTGGGTCTGCTGGTCACTGCGGTGCCGGTCCTGGCCGAGGAGACGGCGCCTAACGCACAATGGGAAGTGGCGCGTGCCATCGTGACCAGCGGCATCAGCGAGCGTGAGCCGGTGGATGAGGTGAGCCAGATTGCCGCTGATTCTGCTCAGGCGTATTTCTTCACTGAATTGCGCGGCATGCAGGGACAGCGTGTGGTGCATCGCTGGGTGCACAACGATACGGTGATGGCCGAGGTCGGTTTCGATGTGAACGGCCCGCGCTGGCGCGTCTGGTCGAGCAAGAGTCTGATGCCGGAATGGGCCGGTACCTGGCAAGTGAGCGTGGTAGACGGTAACGGCGAGGTGCTGGTCAGCCGCGAGTTCAGCTACGGCCAGTAAACCAGAACGACTCATCTACGGAATTGAGTGGGAGCCCGGTTTACCGGGCGATGACGGCCGTTCCGGCGCCGCTTTCGCCCGATGGTGGCTTCGGACTTCCTGTCCTCTCGCCACATAAGGCCTTCCATGGCCAAAAATCGGGCTCCCACAACGGGGGCGAGTAGTTACATGCCTTCCATGGCAAAAAAATCAGGCTCCCACAATAAGGACACTGTCATGTCGGATGGGTGGAGCGCAGCAAGCTCATCCGCTTGCAGCTTGTAACTTGTATCTCCGCTCTCAGTGGGTCGTGGGCAGATCCGGCTCCGGCGCATCGTCCGGCCCCCGGGCATCCTGATGACCCTGGCAGTAGTCACTCGACGTCAGCCATTCCTCCAGCACCGCCGCCGGTAGCGGGCGGCTGATGAAGTAACCCTGTGCCGCATCGCAATCGAGGATGCGCAGCAGCTCCAGCGCCTCATGGCTTTCCACGCCTTCAGCGACTACCTCCAGCCCCAGGTTGTGTGCCAGATCGATGGTGGAGCGCACGATCATCGCGTCATTGTCGTCCTCGTTCATGTGCATGACGAAGGACTTGTCGATCTTCAGTTTGTCCACCGGCAACCGCTTCAGATAAGAGAGCGAGGAATAGCCGGTACCGAAGTCATCGATGGCGATCTGTACCCCGAGATCATTGAGTCTTTCCAGCGTGGCCAGGGCGCGGGCGGGGTTGGCCATCATCGAGCTTTCCGTGATCTCCAGCACCAGCCGCCAGGGCTGCACGCCCCACTTTTTCAGCAGGCGAGCCACCTCCAGCGTGAGATCGGCATCCTGCAGGTTGTAGGCGGACAGGTTCACGGCGATGCTGCCTGGCGCCAGCCCCTTGTGGCTCCAGGCGGCGATATGGGCCAGTGACTGATCCAGCACCCAGTAGGTGAGGTGGCGGATCAGGCCGGTCTGTTCCGCCACCGGGATGAAGTCGTCGGGCGAGATGTAGCCCAGTTGCGGATGTTGCCAGCGCAACAGCGCTTCGACGCCGCTGAAGACACCGCTGTGCAGATCGATCTGCGGCTGGAAGTGCAGCAAGAGATGTTCATTGCTGATGGCATTACGCAGGTCGCTGGCCTGTGCCAGACGCTGCAGGGTGTAGTGATCCTGTGCCGGGTCGTACAGGGTGATGCCAGTCTTCTCCCGCTTGGCCACATACATCGCCACGTCGGCACGGCGCGACAGTTCCTGTGGTGTATGGGCATGCAGGGGGTACAGGGCGAGTCCGATGCTGCCCGACACATACAGACTCTGTCCGGCCACCTCAAAGGGCTGATCCAGCAGGTGCAGGATGCGGCTGGCCATGTGGCGCGCCTCCGCTTCATCGACCTGCTCCAGCAGCACGGCGAATTCGTCGCCGCCGAGGCGGGCGATGGTGTCGCTGTCACGCACCTCGCGTTGCAGCCGGTCGGCCAGCTGCTGCAGCAGGCCATCGCCGATGGGATGTCCCAGGGTGTCGTTGATCTCCTTGAAGCCGTCGAGATCCATGATCAGCAGGGCCAGCCCGCCGTGGCCGAGGCGGCGCAGGTGGTGGATGGCCTGCTGTACCCGATCCTGCAGCAGGATGCGGTTGGGCAGGCTGGTGAGGGCGTCGTGCATGGCCTGATGTTCCAGTGCCTGCTGCCGCTCTGTGACCTGCCGTCGCATTTCGGTGAAGGCTTCAACCAGGTGCTGGGTTTCCGCCGTGGCCGGCAGCGGCAGCACGAGATCGCGCTTGCCGTGTGCCTCGTCGCGCAGGGCGCGTGAGACCAGGGAAATGGGGCCGAGTACATAATGCTGGAACAGGAAGAATCCGAGCAGCATCAGCATCAGGACGCCCAGTGACAGCAGCCAGATGCTGCCTATGACATTGCTTGATGCGCGTTGCAGGAAGGAAACCTCGTCGGTGGCGGAGTCTTCCAGTGCCTGATCAAGCTGCTGCAACTGTTGGCGCAGTGTGGTGAAGATGCTGCCGGGAGACGGACGTGTGCCCGATGGCGGCGGCTCCTCCATCAGATGGTCGAGTCGGCTGTGCAGCCCCTGCAGCTCCAGCGCCAGCGGAGCGAATTTCTCGGATTGTTCTGGACTGTGCAGCCAGGGCAGAGCGAACAGTTGCTGGTGGCGCGTGCGAGCCATGTCCGCCGCCTGATGCACGGCATGACGCTGTGCCGCGCCAGGCATCGAGAGATAGATATTCAGGGTGTGTTCCACCTCTAACACGGCCTCACGCAGCCGGCGGCTGTGTTGGCTGGCCTGCTGCCGGATCTCTATGCTGAGGGTGCGTTCGCTGCGGACGGTGGAGATGTACTGCTGCATCATCAGGGCACAGGCCGTGAGCAGCGTGGCCAGCGCCAGTGTGGCGGCCAGATAACGGCTGCGCAGACTGGATAGCCGGGCGAGGCGTAGCGGAGATGCAGAATTTTCCGTGCGCTTCATCAAGTTTCGAGATTCAAGTCGTATCTTTATGATTTATACGGCATGGATACCAAGCATAGGCGGCTAGCATAGGCGTCTGATGTGGCCCAAGTCAAAGACAATGAACGCCTGAGAGTTATCGTCGGTGAGTTGCTGTTTTCCATGACGGAATATTCGGACTACTATGGACTGTGTGCGTGAAGCGGAGGTGTGCGACATGGCTACGGCATTCAAGCCTGAAATAGGTGCCTGGTACAAGAACATCGCGGGCGAGTCCTTCGAGGTCATCGCTATTGATGACGAGGAGGGCATCATCGAGATTCAGTATTTCGATGGCGCAGTGGAAGAGTTGGAAATGGATACCTGGTACGAAATGGAACTGCTCCGGCGCGATGCGCCGGAAGACTGGTCCGGCCCGTTCGATGATCTGGAGAAGGATGATTTCGGAGACACCGAACAGGTGCGTCACCCCGAGGACTGGTCCGGCCCACTGGACAGCATCGAGTGGGAGGAGTAGCCGGGCAGGACGGCAATGCGTATCCTGCGCCCGACCCGCAAGGTCTGCGGCGCATGTTGATGGATATCGACCGTGAGTTGCGCTACACGCGTGACTACATCGGGCAGGATGCCTTCAGTGAGCGCGTGCTGGCGGCTATCGCGGCCGTGCCGCGTCATTATTTCGTGCCGGATGAGTTGCAGGATGCGGCCTATGATAACGGCCCCCTGCCCATTGGCCATGGCCAGACCATCTCCCAACCCTACATCGTCGCATTGATGACGGATTTATTGCGTCTGACGCCTGATGCCGTGGTGCTGGAGGTGGGTACCGGCTCCGGCTATCAGACGGCGGTGCTGGCGCAACTCGCGCGTCAGGTCTACAGCATCGAGATTGTCGGGCCACTGGCGAATGCGGCCGCCGCGCGGCTGCACCGGCTCGGTTGCATCAATGTGGAGGTGCGCCAGCGTGACGGCTATCTTGGCTGGCCCGAACACGCCCCCTACGATGGCATCATCGTTACCGCCGCCGCACCGTATATTCCCGCCCCTCTCATTGCTCAACTCAAGGCCGGCGCGCGCCTGGTGATCCCGGTCGGGGACTCTGGCGGGCCGCAACAGCTGCTGCTGGTGGAAAAGGATGCCGCCGGAGTGGTGAGTGAGCGGGCAGTGTTGCCGGTGGCGTTTGTGCCGCTCGTAAAATCTTAGTTTCGAGTTTCGAGTTTCGAGTTTCGAGTTTCGAGTTTCGAGTTTCGAGTTTCGAGTTGTAGGGTGCGCACCGCGCACCATTTGCCCCACGCCACGCCACGCCACGCCACGCCACGCCGCCGGTGCGCAATGCGCACCCTACGACAAGCCCGCGGCTTTCCCGATGCCGGTGCAGGATACCGCCCAGCGTATCCTTCGCGCTCGCCGTCCGAAAGGCACGATGTTTGTCGAAACTCGAAACTCGAAACTACTGTTACTGAACGATTGCCACTGGGCAGCTGGAGCGCCGCATGTGCGGCAGCAGCTGCGCCGGATCGCCGGCCATGACCAGCAGGCGGCAGTGGTGTCGGCGGCCGGTGGCGATGAGGTGCTGCGGCGACAGTTCGGGGAGCACGAGGTAATTTGCGCGCAGGCCGCGGCTGGCCAGATGGGTGGCGGCGGCAGCGCGCAATTCCGTGGCCTGCTCCGCGGGGAGCAGCACCAGCAGGTTCCTGCCGGCGAGATCGGCGGCGGTGGCCAGGGCGCGGCCGGCGGCGGCACTGCCATCGAAGGCAACGAGTACCGGTGTAACGGCGGTGTGTTGTTCGCGTGTACTGACACCGGAGCGGCCCAGCATGACCACGTCGATGCCGCTGCTGGCCGCCAGGGTGGTGGTGAGGGCGCCGCGCTCGATGCGGAAGCTCCATTCCACGCGGTGACGCAGTGCATGGTTTTCCAGCAGGCGCCGCACCTGCTCGGCCTGGGCACGCAGATCGCGCTCCAGCTGTGTGGCCTCCAGCCGTCGCGCCATGGCGGAGTTGAGGTTAATTTCACGGGCGAAGGGCAGCTGCGCCAGACGCAGCAGATCACTGCTTTCCACGAACACACCGTGCAGCGTGCCCTGCACCAGCGCGGCCAGTTGTGCCGCCAGCTCCAGGGTATTGGCATCCTGCGCCGAATCGAGCGCGAGCAGGATGCGGCGCACGACGCGGGCGGTGTCTTCAGTCGACATGGCGGGGTGGGGCGTCGGCATCGCTGGTATCCGTTGCCGGACTGCCGTCTCCCTTTTCCTTGCCGTGGTCGCCGAAGCTGGCGCGGATGTGCGCCATCTCGGACAGGCGTGCCTGCACGCGGCCGTTGACGCTGTCATCCGGCCAGTTGCCGTCGGCATCCTGCGTGCCCGCATCCGTATCCAGCAGCAGACTGAGCGCCTGATCCACCGTCTCCACCGCATAGATGTGGAACTGGCCGTCGGCCACCGCTTGCACCACGTCCTGGCGCAGCATCAGGTGCTTTACGTTGCTGGCGGGGATCAGCACGCCCTGTTTGCCGGTGAGTCCCTTGAGGCGGCAGACATCGAAAAAGCCTTCAAGCTTCTCGTTCACGCCGCCGATGGGCTGCACCTGGCCATGCTGGTTGACCGAGCCGGTGACGGCGAAGGATTGCAGCAGCGGCAATTCGGTGATGGCGGAGAGCAGGGCGCACAGCTCGGCCAGCGAGGCGGAGTCGCCGTCCACCATGCCGTAGTTCTGCTCAAACACCAGACTGGCGGAGAGTGCCAGCGGGTAATGGGTGGCGTAGCGTGCGGCGAGAAAGGATGACAGGATCATCACACCCTTGGAGTGTATCGCGCCGCCCAGTTCCACCTCACGCTCGATGTCGACCACGCCACCTTCGCCGATATGCACGCTGGCGGTGATGCGCGAGGGCTGGCCGAAGGCGAAGTCGCCCATGGACAGTACCGACAGGCCGTTGATCTGGCCGACCTTGCCGCCGTCGGTGTCGATCATGATGGTGCCGCGGCGGATCTCCTCCAGCAGGTGTTCGCGCACGCGCGAGGAGCGGTGGACCTGATGGTCGATGGCCTGCTCGATATCGGCGGCACCGACCACTTCATGTCCCGCCTCGCCGGCCCAGTAGTCTGCTTCACGCAGGATGTCGGCGATGGAGCGCATGTGGGCGGTGAGGTGCTCGGTATCCTCCACCAGACGCGAGCCGTGTTCGATGACGCGCGCCACGGCATGGCGGTCGAAGGGGCGCAGCTTTTCCTTGCGTGTCAGGGTGGCGATGAGCTGGGCGTAGATGCGCTTGTTGTCATCGTTGCGCGGGATGCGGCCCTCGAAGTCGGCAGCCACCTTGAACAGCTCGGCGAAGTCCGGGTCGTATTCGTGCAGCAGGTAATAGGTCATGCGGTCGCCGATGATCACCACCTTCACGTCGAGCGGAATGGCCTCCGGCTCCAGCGACACGGTGCTGACCAGGGACAGCATCTTTTCCAGCGACTCGATGCGGATCTCGGAGGAGTACAGCGTGCGCTTCAAACCCTCCCAGGCGAAGGAGTGGGTGAGCAGCTTGTAGGCGTCCACCAGCAGATAGCCGCCGCTGGCCTGGTGCAGGGCGCCGGGCTTGATCAGGGTGAAGTCGGTGATCAGGGTGCCGAACTGGGCGATGTGCTCGGCGCGACCCACCAGATTGAGATAGGTGGGGTTGTCCAGGTAGACGATGGGCGCGCCGGCACTGTCCTTGTTGTCCACCAGTACGTTGACCTGGTAGCGGTGCAGCGATTCGCCCTTGCCGTCTGGCACGCCCTCGCCGCCGTCGTCGCTGTGTACGAAATTGCGCACGTTGTCGATGACATCCTGTTCCACCGCCGCCAGGTATTCCACTACGCGGGGCAGATCGGCATAGCGCTGCTTGATGTCGTCGATGAGGTGGCTGACTGCGGTCATGGAGGTTTCGCGGTTGAGCGCCTTCACCTTCTCGCGCGTGTCCTTGCGCCACAGCGGAATCTGCCGAATCAGTATTTGTAGTTTTTCCTGCAAGACGGCGACGATTTCTTCGATGCGCGTCTGCTCTTCCTTGGGCAGTTTCTCGAATTCGTCCGGCCCCAGTACCTCTTCATCCTTCATCGGCGCAAAGGCAAAACCGGAGGGAGTGCGGAACAGTTTGACGTCATGGGTGGCGGCCTCTTCGGCCAGGCCGCTGAAGCCGTGTTCCTGATGTTCCTTCAGTTCCTCTTCCAGCGCCTGGATGCGGCTGCGGTATTCCTCACCCTCGAAGGTGGCGGGCAGCACCACGCCCAGTTCTTCCACCAGCTTTTCCATGTCGTGCTTGAGTGCGGTGCCGCGGCCCGGCGGCAGGCGCAGGGCGTGCGGCTTGTGTGCCTGGTCAAAATTATTGACGTAGCACCAGTCGTCCGGTGTCGCGCGGTCGACGACCTTCTGTTCCAGGAACTGGCGCACCAGGGTGTGCTTGCCGATGCCCGGCGGCCCCATTACATAGAGGTTGTAGCCTTCGCGGTGGATGTTGACGCCAAAGCGTACCGCACCGATGGCACGCGCCTGGCCGATGATTTCCGTCAGATCGGGCAGCTCGGCGGTGGTCTCGAAACTGAACAGGCCGGGGTCGCAGCGCTTGTACAGCGCATCGGGTGCCAGCGGTTCGGGTTTGGTCATGACGATCCTTTTGATGACTGGGTTTTACCGCAAGGCGATGCCTCTATCGTGGGAGCCCGATTTATCGGGCGAGGGGGCCTGTCCGAGCGCCGCTATCGCCCGGCATAGCCGGACTCCCACATGCAGGCGATCCTTCGCATCCTCTGCGTCTCTGCGGAAAAAAGGTGTTACCCCACCTTGGGCAGATGATCGAGCGCCTGACGGATGGCCTCTTCGGGATAAGCATAGTCCTCCAGCTCGCCGGCGAAATACTTGTCGTAGGACGCCATATCGAAGTGGCCGTGACCGGAGAGGTTGAAGAACAGCGTCTTGGCCTCGCCCGAGGCCTTGCACTGCAGCGCCTCGTCGATGCAGGCGCGGATGGCGTGACAGGATTCCGGCGCCGGGATGATGCCTTCGGCGCGGGCGAACTGCACGCCGGCCTCGAAGGTGGCCACCTGCGGCACGGCCAGTGCTTCGATGATGCCTTCGTGGTACAGCTGCGACACCAGGGCGTTGTCACCGTGATAGCGCAGACCACCGGCATGGATCGACGGCGGCATGAAGTCGTGGCCCAGGGTGTACATCTTGAGCAGCGGAGTCATGCCGATGGAGTCGCCGAAGTCGTAGGCATAGTGGCCGCGGGTCAGGGTGGGGCAGGAGGAGGGTTCCACCGCCACCAGACGCACGTTCTTGCCCGCCGCCTTGTCGGCCAGGAAGGGGAAGGCGGCGCCGCCGAAATTGGAGCCGCCGCCGCAGGGGGCGAAGATCATGTCCGGGTAGTCGCCCACCTTCTCGAACTGCTTCTTGGCCTCCAGGCCGATGACGGTCTGGTGCAGGATCACATGGTTCAGCACCGAGCCGAGGGCGTAGTTGGTGTCGGCGCGCGAGGCCGCCTCTTCCACCGCCTCGGAAATGGCGATGCCCAGCGAGCCGGGGTTGGTCGGGTCTTTCTCCAGTACGCTGCGGCCGGCATTGGTCATGTTGGTGGGGCTGGCAAACACCTCGGCGCCCCAGGTCTGCATCATGGAGCGGCGGAACGGCTTCTGTTCGTAGCTCACCTTCACCATGTAGACGCGCACCTGCAGGCCGAACATCTGTCCCGCCAGCGCCAGCGACGAGCCCCACTGGCCGGCGCCGGTCTCGGTGACCAGGCGCTTGATGCCGGCCTCCTTGTTGTAATAGGCCTGGGCGATGGCGGAATTGGGCTTGTGCGAACCGGCGGGGCTGACGCCCTCGTACTTGTAGTAAATCTTCGCCGGCGTACCGAGCGCCTGCTCCAGGCGGTGGGCGCGGAACATCGGTGATGGGCGCCACATCTGGTATATCTCGCGCACCTGTTCCGGAATCTCGATCCAGCGTTCCGCCGATACCTCCTGCCCGATGAGCGACATGGGGAAGATCGCCGCCAGCGCGTCGGGGGTAATCGGCTTGCCGTCGGGCCCCAGCACCGGCGCCGGCGGATTGGGCATGTCGGCGACGACGTTGTACCAGTGAGTGGGGATTTCGCTTTCGTCGAGCAGGATCTTGGTCTGGGCCACGGTGATACCTCGTTGTCATGACGGGCTGGGGGCGGACGCGCGCGGCGTGCCGGTCATGCGGTTTTAGCCCATGCGACGGTGCGGCGTCAAATGGCTGGGTCGTAACTACTCGCCCTCCCATGCTCCGCGTCCGACACGATGTGGTGGGAGCCCGATTCATCAGGCGAAAGCGGCGCCGGAACGGCCGCCATCGCCCGGTAAACCGGGCTCCCACAATGGGGGCGAGTAGTTACGCTGGGTCAATGATGGCGCACAAGACGCAGCAAAGGCACAATGATGCAGGTCGTCATGACTACTGGAGACGTTGCGTGATCCTCGACACCCTGGACAATTCCCGCCGTTACACCGGCCTGCACCCCCTGTTCACCACGGCCTTCGACTACCTGCGCCGCCTCCCGGCGCAGCCGCCCGAGAGCGGGCGCCTCAATCTCGATGGCGAAAAGCTGGTAGCCATCTACTCTGCCGTGCACGGACGCCGACGTGACCAGGCACGCCTCGAATGCCATCGCCGCTACATCGACATCCAGTACGTCATCGCGGGGAGCGACGAAATGGGCTGGGCGCCGTTGCAGGCCTGTCGCCGGCCGGTGGCGGCCTTCAGCAGCGAAAAGGACATTCAGTTCTTCGACGATGAGCCGTTCAGCTGGGTGACGGCCCGTGCCGGCAGCTTCTGCATCTTTTTTCCCGACGATGCCCACGCCCCGCTGGTGAGCGACGGGCTGATCCACAAGGTGGTGTTGAAGATCGAGGTGTGAGCCGGTGCTACCGCCTCTTGGGAGGCGTCAGGCACCAGGCATATAGCGCAAGGATTGCCATCAGCACCACACCGCCAAAGAGCAGGACGGCGGCGATGACCGGCGGGGCCACGACGAGAAACCAGACCAGCGAGCCCGGCGCCGCCAGTTGGTTCGACGCCACCACGAGGGCGACGGCCATCCATATGGCCCAAACTATCCCATACGTCACACTACGCCGGTCAAACAGCATGGCTGGTGGCCTCCAAAGATGGTGCGAGCGCTTCAATCGCTGCTGGATAATGCGTACTGCTTCGGTTCCTCGGATTCTCCGGCCGTTTTCTTCTGGCGCTGGTTCAGATTGCCTTCGCCGTCTTGCCCTATGTGGCCGCCGGCTATGTTATCGCAACTGGTACAGCGGACGTCATCACCTATGCCGTAGCCGGTATAGGTTGGTTGTTCTTCTTATTTGTGTCCGGCCTCGTATTGGAACTTCTCAGCATCTTTGACGATGACTTTTTCTTATCGTTCCCACGCTCCGCGTGGGAATGCCGTTCATGACGCTCTGCGTCGCGTGGCGGACGCGGAGCGTCCGGAAGCTGCGCTCCCACGCAGAGCGTGGGAGCGATGTGTTGGATGGCGAGTTATGAGGGAGCAATATGGCGGACTCAGATGTGGCGGAACTATACTTCGCCCCGCCATCGGTGCCCGACGCGCGGCGAACACGACCTAGGAGTACCGGGCAGAGCCGGGCGACGCCGCGTCCGGTTCATCTTTTCGTGGTGATGTTTTTCTGCTGCGGAATGTCGCTACACCTTGGATTTTTTTGACTCAGCCGGATGCAGGAAACTGATGGTCGGGAGCTGGAACTCGCCCCAGGGGCCGCGCCCGGTCAGCATCAGCAGGTACTCGCGTAGCGCACCATAAAGTATCGACGCACCGTTGTTCCTGACCAGATTTTCGCGGTCATCGTGCTTGAACGCAGGATCGAGTCGAAACACGCCTACGACCTCGGCATCAATGATGTAGGGCAGCCGCCCTTCCTTGGCGTCGAGCCGGTTCGTGGCCAGGACGAGCTGGTACAGTTCGGGATCGTCTTTGTTCTTCAATACGCTGACCCGAACATTCACGTCCAAGTCGATAGCGCCTTTGCGGGCGTCTTTGTCCGTGAACTCGCGATTCGCCTCTATGTGGATGCGAGTATAAAAATAGCGTTCAAGCGACAGCGGCGCTCGGCTCATCGTCATCTCCCTGAATGGCAATTTCTTCGACCTTGACCCAGTTCTCTGCGGCAGGCGGCATGACTGGTGTGCGGAACACGTCGAACCAGCGTACGGTATCCTCGTTGCGGCCGACGTGGATGCAGAGTTGTCCATCCAGCGCGCGGGCCAGACGAACCATGGATTCGACCGTGAAATTGGTATCGCCGCGCATGACCTTGGTGATATAGGCCGGGCTGCTTTCGATGCGCCGGGCCAATTCGGCCTTGTTCACGTCCCGCAGTTCCATGAGGCGATGCAGATCGTCGGTGAAGTCGGAGATGGCCTTGGCGACCCAATATTCGTCGCGCTCTTTGGCCTTGGCCAGCAGTTTTTTGAAGCTACCGTTTGCCATCACTCGTCCTCCTCGATCTCCAGTGTTCGCGCACACTTTGCCGCCAAATATTCTTTGCGCCGGCTGGCGGCCTGGGTGATATCAGATCTGGGAGTCTTCTGTCCCTTCTTCACCAGGCCGTGGGTGCAGACCACCACGCGTCCTTCATCGTAAAACCAGAAAACGCGCAGCCGTCCCTTGATGAACTCCCAGATTTCGCCGTCTATCTGGTGGCTGATGTCCGTATTTCTCGGCGGCCCGTGCTGGGAAACCCGTTCCAACAGTTCCAGCATGTGGTGGGCGTCTTTCTCCAGATTGGCGCCCAAACCTTCAAAAAAGTCGATTAACGTACAAGCATTGCGGTTATCGCAGACGGCGAGGACCGTGTACCTTCCCTGTAGCAGTCGTCGGACGCGCATATTTAACCTATAAGTTAATATCGGTCAATAGCCGAAAATATCAAGGCTGAGTCCTTCAGCCGGCCAGAAACAGTTCCCCATCGGTGGCCCGCACCTGTCCCAATGCCGCGAGGGCGTCGAGGATTTCCTGTACCCGCGGGGTCTGGGCGCGCTGGAAGCGGCGGGCCACTTCTTCGGCGTCGGCGGGGCGGGCGAGTTCGAGCAGGGCGGCGCGCACGGCCTGGACCTGATCGGGCAGGCCCTTGGGCCAGGCTTGCTTGGCCTTGGGCTGCGGGGCGGTGGCCGCCTCTTCGGTTTCCACCTCGGCTTCGGTCTGCACCGCCTGGGCAACTCCCCTGGCCTGGAATTCGGGGCGCAGCCAGCGCACGAGGCCGCGAGATTCCTCGGCGGCGCGTTCGGCATTGAGGGCGACGAGGCGGGTGAGCAGTTCCTCTTCGGCGGCGGTCTGGGCCTCGGGTTTGTCGGGCAGCGGGGTGGTGCCGCCCGGTTGGCCGACCAGGGCGGGGGCGAGGTCGGACCAGCCGTAGGCGTCGAACACGGCGGCGTCCAGGTCGTCGTGCAGTTGCGAGAGGACGGAGATGAGGCCCTGTTCGTGGATCAGTTTTTCCTTGGCGGTGAATTCGATGGCAGTTCGATGATTTATTTCCGCACCGTGGGCGTTCGCCGCGGATTCGTGGGATGGGTGCAGCGCGGCGGAACCCATCGTGGCGGCGCGGAGTTTTTCGAGGACGTTGTACATGCCGGTGAGCGTCAGCTCCGGGTGTTGGGCCTGCTGGCGCTTGCGGTGGGCATCGATCTGTTCGGCGAGGGCGCGGATGCGGGCCTGTTGTGCGTCGCTGGCTTCGGGGAAGGGGAAGGTCTCGAGGCAGCGGGTTTTGTTGTAGCGCGGATCGTTGCCGACACCGAGACGGCCGCCGGTGGCCAGTGCCCAGGCGACATGCAGGCGGCTGGAGAGGACGCCGTGCAGGAAGGCGTCGTCGAGCGCAAACATTACCGTTGTGCTGTCGCAAATGGTACTCGGTGAGACAGTCACAAAGGTTCTGTGTTTTGCAGTCAGTGACGTAGTCAAAGCCGTAGAAATATTTTCCAACGCGGGGCGAAAGGTATTTCGTGCCTCGCCATATATCCACCAATTGCGTTTCACCGCTTCGCGGTTATTGTGATCTCGCTCAGGTTTAACCCGATCAACCAGCCACTGGTATATCGCGGGCGAGTTCCGCATCAATTCGTCTGTTGTGTATTTGCACGCGTCTATTGCATACAGGTTTCGTGTCCCGCCCGTAATGTCACCTCCACTCATGAGCGGTCGAATTATGGCGTCTGGAGTGCCAAATGCCGGGTCGAGCATTTTTGCTTGGGACTCTTCCACGACAAACCCTTTGCCGGTGAGCTGATAGCCCACCGAGCTGATGCCTCCATTGGCCGTCAGTACGGCAGCCGAACCAAAATCGATTCCTACGGTGAGCCCCGGTGTAATCAGCCCCTTGCGGGTGAAGAACGTGGCCTCGACTTCACCGTCAGCGCCGGTCGTCTCGTTGGACGAGTTGAGCAGTTCGCCCTGTGTCCCGCTGGCGTCTGCAACCGTCATTGCAACACGCACAGCGGCGCCGTCAGCACTATCGACCCACGGATGATCCGGAATCGCATAGCGAATGAACAGCGGCTTTTTGTCAGTCATGTGGTGTTCCAGAATCTTTCTGGAGAAGGACTGATTGATGCTGTTGGTGGTGATGAAGCCGAAGCGTGACACTGTGCCTGCGCGAACCAGATCGCCGGCACGATCCCACCAGTACATGACGTAGTCCGCATTGTCCGGCACATTTTCGTAGACGCTGCGCAATGCGTTCAGATAACCATCGCCCAAGGCCAGTCGTATCGTTCTGGCACCGAGGTAGGGTGGATTGCCCACCACAAAATCCGCCTCCGGCCACTGAGCCTTGCGCGGGTTGTGATACTGCTCCAGCGGCACGCGCGCGGATTCGTCCGGCACCTCTTCGCCGGTGACCGGGTGCGGCTTGGTGGTGCGGCCGTCCCAGCGGGTGACGGGGATGCCCTGGTCGTCCAGCACGTAGTCCACCTTGTCCCAGGCGAGCACGGCGTCGCGGCACTGGATGTTGTGGTAGTTCTTGATCACCGGCTCTGGCGGGCGGACGTTGCCGTGGGTGCGGAAGTGCCATTGCAGGTAGCCGATCCACAGCACCATTTCAGCGATGGCGGCGGCGCGCGGGTTGACCTCCAGGCCGAGGAACTGGTGCGGGTCGACGGTGAGGCCGGCGGTGTCGAGCTGGAATTGGGTGTGGCCCAGCTCGGCGAGCAGGTTGAGCACTTCGCCTTCGAGACGCTTCATGTGTTCCAGCGTGACGTAGAGGAAGTTGGCCGAGCCGCAGGCGGGGTCGAGGACGCGGATGTGGGCGAGGCGGTTGAGGAAGTTCTCCACCTCGTCGATGGCATCCTGCTCCTTGCTCTGGCGGTGCAGGGTGATGGCGGCGGCCTGCACCGCGTCCCAGTCCTTGCGCAGCGGTTCGATGACGGTGGGCAAGACCAGCCGCTCGACGTAGGCGCGCGGGGTGTAGTGGGCGCCGAGCTTGTGGCGCTCGTGCGGGTCGAGGGCACGCTCCAGCAGGGTGCCGAAGATGGAGGGTTCGACGTGGCGCCAGTCAGCTTTGGCCGCCTCAATGAGCAGTTCGATCTGGTCGCAGGTCAACGGCAGCGCCCGACTTTCTGCGAACAGGCCGCCGTTGAAGCGCAGGATGTCGGCGCGCAGGGTGGTGGAGAAGCCGCCGGCATTCATCGTCCGCCACAACTCTTCCACCAGCGGGACGAAGTGCTGCGGCGTCTCGCGCAGGGATTCCAGCAGGTTTTGAAAGCCCTTGGCCGGCAGCAGGCCCACGTCCTCGGCGAACATGGTGAACAGGCAGCGCATCAGGAAATGGGCGGAGGTTTCGGCGCCGTGGCCGCTTCTCTCCAGCGAGATGGCCAGTTTCGCCAATTGCGCCGCCACCTCGCGGGTGACGCGGGCGGAGCGGCGCGCCGGGTCGAGGGCCAGCGGGTCGAGCCAGAGGGTGCGCAGGCGTTCCTGTACCTCGGGATTGCGCAGGTCGGCCAGCTTGAGGCGGTGGCTGCGCGGGTCGGGGTAGGGGACGTAGGTGGCGCCGCTATGGGTGAATTCGGCATACAGCTCGATGCTGTGGCCCACGTCCACCACCACCACGAAGGGCGGGCGGCCTTCGCTGGTCGGCAGGGCGCGGGCGTACTGCTCGGCCTGGCCGCGGGCGCGCAGCATGGCGTCGTCCCAACTGCCGGTGCCGCGCCTGGCGGTGCCCTGTTTGGCCTTCTTCTGTTTGGCCTGTTCGGCGGCGGAAAGGGCGGCTTCGTTGCTGGCATCGGCGCCCTGCTTGGCCTCCAGCACGAAGCAGCCGCGGCGGTAGAGGTCGATGCGGCCCGACGAGGTGGTGCCGTCGCCGTGATGAAAGGTGACCGCGCGTTCGAAGACGTAGGCGTTGGCGCTGTTGTCGGGCGTGGCCGGGTCGGGGCGCGGCACGTCGAGCAGTTCGCACAGTTCGGTGAGGAAGAGCTGGTAGTTGGCCAGTTCGCTGGCGCCGGAGGCGGCCCAGCGGGCGATGAAGGCGTCGATGCGATCGGTCACGTCCGGTGTCCCTGATTATTGTTGCGGGGAACCTTACCGGATGGGCGGGGGTGGAGCAATGTCTGGCAGCGGATTGTGCCGGTTTGATGGGTTTCGCTGCGCTCTACCCATCCTACGGGAAGTGCCCGGGCGGCGCAGGAAGGGGGAGCGAAGCGAAACTCCCTCTGTATGCTGATGCATCGCACTGAGTGGGGTGCGCTCCATCCATCCTGTGCGGGGTGTGAACGGATTAGACCGGCCGGTTTTCCACCAGCCGGCCCCAGCCCTTGATCATGCGGTACAGGTACCAGCCAAGCACCGCGAAGAAGCCTAGGGCGACCAGGCCGGCACCCTGTTCGATGTCGGGGGATTCGTTCATGTGGCCGAGTTCGGTTCACCCGGGCGGTGGTGATTGTAGTTATGCGTTGTGTCGACAGTGGCTTGATGGGTTTCGCTGCGCTCTACCCATCCTACGTTGAGCGAGTCGCAGGATGGGGGCGTCAGCGTAACCCAGCGGCCGCCGTTCAGCGGCTGATCGGCTTGTAGCGGATGCGCTTGGGCTTGGCCCCTTCCTCGCCGAGGCGGCGTTTCTTGTCGGCCTCGTATTCTTGGTAGTTGCCGGCGAAGAATTCCCAATGCGAGTCGCCTTCGCAGGCGAGGATGTGGGTGGCGATGCGATCGAGGAACCAGCGGTCGTGGGAGATCACCAGCACGCAGCCGGCGAACTCCAGTAACGCGTCTTCCAGCGCGCGCAGGGTTTCCACATCGAGGTCGTTGGAGGGTTCGTCGAGCAGCAGCACGTTGCCGCCCTGGATCAGGGTGGTGGCCAGGTGCAGGCGGCCGCGTTCGCCGCCGGAGAGGTTGCCGACGATCTTCTGCTGATCGCCGCCCTTGAAGTTGAAGCGGCCGATGTAGGCGCGGCTCGGCATCTCGAAGCGGCCGACGGTGAGGATGTCGGCTCCGCCGGAGATGGCCTCGAACACGGTTTTGTCGTTGGCCAGGCCCTCGCGGCTCTGGTCGACGGAGGAGATCTTCACCGTTGCGCCGATGTCGATGCTGCCCGAGTCCGGCTGTTCCTTGCCCTGCAGCATCTTGAACAGGGTCGATTTGCCGGCGCCGTTGGGGCCGATGATGCCGACGATGGCGCCGGGCGGGATCTGGAAGCTGAGGTCGTCGATGAGCAGGCGATCACCGAAACTCTTGCTGACGTTGGTGAACTCGATGACCTTCTCGCCCAGGCGCTCGCCGGGCGGGATGAAGATCTCATGGGTTTCGTTGCGGCGCTGGTACTCGACGGAGTTGAGTTCCTCGAAGCGGGCGATGCGCGCCTTGGACTTGGCCTGGCGCGCCTTGGGATTGGAGCGCACCCATTCCAGTTCCTGCTTCATCGCCTTCATGTGGGCGTCGATCTGCTTCTGTTCCTTCTCCAGCCGTTCTTCCTTCTGCTCCAGCCAGGAGGAGTAGTTGCCCTTCCAGGGGATGCCGTGGCCG
>DYFR01000010.1 GCA_020725115.1 Thiohalomonas denitrificans | reverse complement strand
CTGATGGCGCTGGAAAATGACATCGAAGAGCCGAATCAGAGCGAGATATTCAAGAAATATCCCAAGGTACTGGCCGACCATCATGCCCTTGATTTCATCACCGACTACATGCGGTTGATGGTGGGTGGCAGCATGAATCCCTTCGAGCTGGAAAACCTGATGGATCTGGAGCTGGATATCCATCACCACGAGGCGATGCTGCCGGGTGAGTCGGTAACCACCGTATCCGACGGCCTGCCCGGCTTCGGTATCGTGGCGGCCGTCATGGGTGTGGTAATTACCATGGGCTCCCTGGGTGAGCCGCCCGAGGTACTGGGCATGAAGATCGGTGCCGCCCTGGTGGGCACCTTCCTCGGCATTTTGCTGGCCTATGGTTTTGTCGGCCCCATGGCCAGTGCACTCAAACACCGTGCCGAAGAAGAAGGCAAATTCCTCGGCTGCATCAAGGTGTGCATCATGGCGACGCTGAATGGCTATACCCCCCAGATCGCCGTCGAGTTTGGCCGCAAGGCGCTGCCCTCCACTGTGCGTCCCGGTTTTGTCGAACTGGAAGAACACGTCAAGAAGAAGTAAGCGTACGACCGGCGGGAGATGGCGTTGGAAGATAAAAAGCAGCCGATCGTCGTCAAGAAGATCAAGAAGGGCGGCCATGGTCATCATGGCGGGGCCTGGAAGGTGGCCTATGCCGACTTCGTGACGGCGATGATGGCCTTCTTCCTGCTGATGTGGCTGCTCGGCTCAACCACCCAGGAAGAGAAGGCGGCTATCTCGGATTTTTTCCAGAATCCCAGTGCCATCCAGGGGCCGGGTGGCGCCTCCACCTCGATGATCAAGCTGGGGGGAGCGCTGGAGGTGCCGCGCGGCGAGGGTGAGCCGATGCGTGATGCCGCCGCAACACCCGCGGCGGAGACCATTGCTGAAATTATCGAGGACAAGGCGCGGCTGGATGAGCTGATGCAGAAGCTCAAGGAGCAGATCGAGGCCAGCCCCATGCTGAAGGATTTCAAGGAACAGCTGTTGCTGGATATCACCAGCGAAGGCCTGCGTATCCAGATCGTGGATCGGGAAAACCGACCCATGTTCGATCTCGGCAGCACCCGGCTGAAGCCCTATACCCGCGACATCCTGCGCGAGCTCGCCCGTACCATCAATGAAGTACCGAATCACGTCAGTCTCACCGGCCATACCGATGCCACGCCCTACAGCCGCGAACGTACCGACTACAGCAACTGGGAGCTCTCGGCTGATCGCGCCAATGCCGCACGACGGGAAATGACCACGGCCGGTATGCCGAACAAGAAGTTTGGGCGTGTCGTCGGTCTGGCCGATTCGGTGATGTTCGACAAGGCCAATCCGTTCAATCCGGTGAACCGCCGCATCAGTATCGTGGTGCTGAACAAGGCCACGGAGCGGGCCATCGGTCTCGATGATGTGACGCCGGCAGCGCCGGTGTCCGAACCGCTACCGTCTGAACCGGCTCCGGCCGTGCCGCCAGTACCGAGCGTAGTTGCGCCCGTCATCACGCCCGCTCCGTCACTGTCTCCTGCCATTACTCCGCGTCAGGCGCCGGGCCGTTCCGGTGGCACTGATGTGGAAAGCGCCATTGAAGGCGTACTCGGTCCTCCGCCGGGAAGGTAGCGAGTGGGGGAGATTACTATCTAGTTTCTTGCCCCGCGCCCTTCATCCCTCGTTCCTGCACCGTCCTCCACCATGCGGTGATAGCTGGCCAGTCGCTCGGCACTGATGCTGCCGTCGGTGACGGCCTGCTGCAGGGCACAGCCGGGTTCATGGCGATGGCTGCAGTCACGGAAGCGGCAGCTGCCGAGGAAGTTGCGGAATTCGATAAACCCCTGCGCCAGTTCAGGCGCTTCCATGTGCCACAGGCTGAACTCGCGCACACCGGGTGAATCGATGATGGCGCCGCTGTCACTCAGATGGTAGTAGCGTGCCGAACTGGTAGTGTGACGGCCCAGGCCGCTGCGCTCCGTGAGGGCGCCGACCTTCACTTCGTGTTGCGGCAGCAGCATTTTCACCAGGGAGGATTTTCCAACACCGGACTGGCCGACGAACACACTGCTCTTGCCTCGCAGGGCATCAAGCACCTCGTCAAGGCCGTGCTGGGCCACGGTGCTGGCCTGGATCACGCGGTAGCCGATCTGGCGGTAGCGGGCGAGGTCCTGTTCGATGCGTTGCGTGTCGGCCGGATCAACCAGCAGATCCACCTTGTTGAATACAATCAGCGGGGTGATGCCGGTATTTTCGGCGGCGACCAGATACTGATCGATGAGGTCGGTGCTGTAGGCGGGGCGGGGCGCCGCGACAACCATGATTTGATCGATGTTTGCCGCCAGCGGTCGCGGCTCGCCCAGGGCGTCAGGGCGGGCGAGGAGGGTGCGGCGCGGCTCAAGCGCGACCACCACGCCATCCGTGCCCTGGCCGATGCTTTGCCAGATCACCCGATCCCCCGGCACCAGCAGTTCCAGATTCTGCCGCAGGCGGCAACGGTGGACGTTGCCGTCGGCGGCCTCCACATCGAGTGCCGCGCCGTAATTGGCAATGACCAGGCCCGGCTGCTCCGAACCCAGCGGCTCACCGTCGCACTGTTCCAGGTCGACAGCCTTGCGCTGGGCTCGCTGGCGTCGTTCTTCCTGAATCTTGTCGATGCGCCAGGTCTGCTGGCGCGTCAGTTTACGTTTGCTCATTGAATATCAGACGGGGGCATGATCATGCGGTGGGTTCCAGTGCATCGGTGCGGGCGGCACAGATCAAGTCATTGCGGGACAGGCCGCCGACGGCGTGCGTGCTCCAGGTAACCAGGCAGCGATTGTAGCCCACCTGCAGATCCGGGTGGTGATCCTGTTGATGGGCTATCCAGGCCAGGGCGTTGACGAAGGCCATGGTGGCGTAGAAATCACGGAACCTGAATTCACGGTACAGGCTGCCGCCATCCTCGGCGAGACTCCAGTGCGGCAATTGGGGGCGTAGTGCGGTTACCGTTGCGCCATCGAGGGGTGGTGTACCGCGTGCGATGGGCTGGCACTGCTGGCTGGCGAGCATATCGGCGGGCATGGTGTTATCTCCCGGCAGTGAGATGGGCGATACGCACCGGTGCCGGTGGGTGCGTATCGTGAAAGGCCGAATAGAGAGGGTCGGGGGTGAGGGTGCTGGCGTTTTCCTGATACAGCTTGACCAGCGCCTGGATCAGATGGGTGGCGCTGCTTTGACGTGCGGCAAAGTCGTCGGCTTCAAATTCGTGCTTGCGCATGCGCACTGCCAGCAAGGGTTGCAGGAAGGCGGTGAATACCGGCACCACCAGCAGGAACAGCAGCAGCGCCATGGGCAGCGAGGGCTGACTCACGCCCAGACCGTGATAGAACCAGGGCGCCTCGGCCAGCACGCCGAGCAGGGCCAGACCGGCCAGGCTGAGCAGGGCACTGACGATGAAACGCTGTTGCACATGGCGATGATGGAAGTGCCCCAGCTCGTGGGCCAGCACCGCCTCGATTTCGTCGTCGTCGAGGGTGTTCAGCAGAGTATCGAAAAATACGATGCGCTTGTTACGGCCGAGGCCGGTGAAATAGGCGTTGCCGTGGGCGGAGCGGCGTGAACCGTCCATGACGAAGACACCTGCGGCGGAGAAGCCGCAGCGCTGCAACAGCCGCTCGATACGCTCGCGCAGTGCGGTGTTTTGCAGCGGCTCGAATGTATTGAACAGGGGGGCTATGAAGGCGGGATAGGCCCATAGCAGCAGCAGGCTGAAACCTATCCATACCAGCCAGACGTACAGCCACCACCATGGTCCCGTCCCGGCCATCAGCCACAGCACCGCCGCGGCCAGTGGCCCAACGAGCAGCAGCCACAGCAGCGCCTGCTTGATCAGGTCGCTGGCAAACAGCCGGGGAGTGGTGTGATTGAAGCCGAATGTCTGTTCCAGCCGGAAGGTGCGGTACAGGGTAAAGGGCAACTCCAGCAGTCCCATCAGAAGAAAGGCGCTGAGCAGGATGCCGATGCCGCTGGCCAGGGGCGGCAGCTGCACCATATGCCAGAGCCGGTCGAGCAGTTCGAGGCCGCCGCCCAGGGTCCACAGCAGCAACAGGCCGCTGCCGTAGAGCCGCTCCCACTGACTGAGTCGGGTGCGGGCCAGGGTGTAATCGGCGGCGCGCTGGTGGTCGGTCAGGGGGATATGCGCAGCGAAAGGGGCGGGCACCTGGGGACGGTGGGCGTCAACGTGGCGCAGCTGGCGCCGGGCCAGCCACCATTGGGTGGTGAGCGTGAGGGCGAGGGCGGCGAGGAACAGCAGGGTAAATCCATTCATGGGTGGCGTAGTCTTCCGGTGGACGGCGGGGGGGCAGGTTAGCTTCTGATAGAATAGCCCGCAACCTGACCCCACACGGAGCAAGTCGAATCCATGGCGCCTAATCCCGACAATCTCATCTGGATCGATCTGGAAATGACCGGGCTGGAACCTTTGTCCGACCGCATCATCGAGATCGCCACCATCGTCACGGACAGCCAGCTCAACGTCCTCGCCGAAGGGCCGGTGCTGGCCGTGCACCAGGAAGAGGCGGTGCTGGCCGGCATGGATGAATGGAACACCCGCACCCACACCGAATCCGGCCTGGTGGCGCGGGTTCGTGCCAGTACTCTCGACGAGGCGGCGGCGGTGCGCGCCACCATTGAGTTCCTGCAACAGCATGTTCCGGCCGGCAAGTCGCCCATGTGCGGCAACAGCATCTGCCAGGATCGTCGCTTCCTGGCACGCTGGATGCCCGAGCTGGAGGCCTTCTTCCATTACCGCAACATGGATGTCAGCACGATCAAGGAATTGGCGCGGCGCTGGTATCCGACCGTGGCGGCCGGTTTGCAGAAGAGCGGTGCCCATCAGGCACTGGATGACATCCGCGAATCCATTACAGAGCTGCAGTACTATCGCAGCACGCTGTTTGTCCCGACATAGCTCGGGCGCCAATTTTCCGGCGGGTAACGTCCGGGGGCGTCTCTATTGATTGGGCTTTGTTATAACTTGTTGTAATAAAAAGAAATAATATTCGAATTCCCGGCTGGCATACAGCTTGCTTTGAATCCGTCAAACCGAGTGGGGGAAGGGGCATGGCGAAAAAAGAAGAACGCGACGAAGAGCTGGATCTTGATGTGCAGCAGAAACCTGCCGGCAAGAAGCGCCTGATCATCTATATCGCCATCGCATTACTGGTGCTGGCGCTGGGCGGTGGTGCGGCGGCCTTCTTTCTCCTCAAGGGTGAACCGGCCGAGGAAACGGCGGCTGACAGCAAGACCAGCAAGACGGTGGCGGTCAAACCCGCCCATTATCTGGCCCTGGACAAGCTGGTGGTCAATTTCGGTCAGGGCGCCCCGGTGCGCTTCCTGCAGGTCAATCTGCAGGTGATGAGTCACGATCCGGCAGCATTGAAGGCGATGGAGACCCACATGCCGGCCATCCGCAATGACATCCTGCTGCTGTTGGGCGGACAGAAGTATGAGGTCGTGAGTACGCCGGAAGGCAAGGAGCAGTTGCGCGGCCTCATTCTGGAAAAGATACAGCTCATCCTCGATACCTACGAAAAGGAACGCAAGGTAGAGGCCGTCTATTTCACCGAGTTTGTCATGCAGTAGACACCCATGGCCATCAACGACCTGCTATCGCAAGACGAAATCGACGCCCTCCTGCACGGGGTCTCGGGCGGCGACATCGACACCGAGGCCGACGAGGGGCTGGTGGACGGCGAGGCTCGTACCTACGATTTTGCCAGTGAGGAACGCATCGTCCGTGGCCGCATGCCGACCCTGGAGATGATCAACGAGCGCTTCTCACGCCATTTCCGCATCAGTCTGTTCAACATGCTGCGTCGTTCAGCAGAAATCTCTGTCGGCGGCGTGGAGATGATGAAGTTCGCTGAATATGTGCACACCCTGTATGTCCCTACCAGTCTCAACATGATCAAGATACGGCCGCTGCGCGGCACCGCGCTGCTGGTGCTTGATCCCAAGCTGGTGTTTATCGTGGTGGACAACTTCTTCGGTGGTGACGGGCGTTACCATGCCAAGATTGAAGGCCGTGAATTTACCCCGACCGAGCAGCGTGTGATCCAGATGCTGCTCAATCTGGCATTCAAGGATTTGCGCGAGGCCTGGGCGCCGGTGATGGATGTGGATTTCGAGTACATCAATTCCGAGGTCAACCCGCAATTCGCCAATATCGTCAGCCCTACCGAGGTGATTGTCGCCTCCAAGTTCCATATCGAACTGGAAGGTGGTGGCGGTGATCTGCATATGACCATGCCGTATTCGATGCTGGAGCCGATACGCGAAATGCTCGATGCCGGTGTGCAGAGTGACCGTACCGATACCGATGAGCGCTGGATGGTGGCATTGCGGGAAGAGGTTCGAACTGCCGAAGTGGCGATGGACAGCACGCTGACAGAGACGGAGCTGACCCTGCGCGACATCATGAACATGAAGGCCGGCGACATCATTCCCATTGAAATGCCGGAGATGGTGACTCTGCGCGCCGAAGGCATTCCGGTCTTTCGCGGCACGCTGGGAGTCGCCAATGACAATATGGCGATCAAGATAGTGAAACAGGTGGAGCGGCCTGGCAAAGGGCGCGCCGAAACTGGGCGGGGGTAAACCATGAACGATACGACAGATAAAGACGGCGATGTGATGGATGAGTGGGCCGCAGCACTGGCCGAGGCGGGGGCAGAAGCAGAAGAAGAGCCGGCGTCGGCAGCCAAGCCTGATTACAAAAAGGCACCCTTGCAGGATTTGCAGGATGAGCATCGTCCGCTGCCGTCAGAAGAGGTGAACCTGGATGTGATCCTGGATGTGCCGGTGACCATCTCGCTGGAGATCGGACGCACCCGCATCAGCATCCGCAATCTGCTGCAGCTCAATCAGGGCTCGGTGGTGGAACTGGATCGCCTCGCCGGTGAACCACTGGATGTAATGGTCAATGGCACCCTCATCGCACATGGTGAGGTGGTGGTGGTCAACGAGAAATACGGTATCCGTCTGACTGATGTCATCAGCCCGGTGGAGCGAGTGAAGAAGCTGAAATGAAGACTGGCCATAGCGTCCTGATGTGGTTGTTGATCGCGCTATGGAGCGTGCCGGCATGGGCTGCCGATGTCGGCCGCCCTGCTCCGGCTCCGGTGGAGCCGGTGGGTGCGACAAGTCTGCTGCAGGTGTTGCTGGCCCTGGTTCTGGTGCTCTTTCTCATCGTTGGCATGGCATGGTTGATGCGACGCATCGGTGGTCTGACCCAGGTCGGCGGTGGTGTGGTGCGGGTGTTGGGTGGCGTACCGGTGGGGCAGCGCGAGCGTGTAGTACTGATCCAGGTTGGTTCCAGACAATTGTTGCTTGGTGTGGCCCCCGGCCGGGTGCAGACACTGCATGTACTGGATGAGCCGGTTAGCGTGAGTGCATCGCCATCTGACAATGAAAGTTTTGCCGAACGCCTGAGCACGGCGTTAAAGCGGGGAGGGCGCTCATGAACCGGTTGCGCCTGGCGGTGTTGCTGCTGGCAGCATTGCTGCCTTTTGGTGTTATGGCCCAGACGGGTCTGGAAGCAGTAACGGTTACCACCAATCCGGCAGGTGGCCAGACCTACAGCCTGAGTATTCAGGTGCTGTTGCTGATGACGGCGCTGACTTTTCTGCCCGCCGCCGTGATGATGATGACGGCCTTTACCCGCATCATCATTGTGTTGGCGATTCTGCGTCAGGCGGTAGGTTTGATGCAGGCACCATCCGGCCAGGTACTGATAGGCCTGGCCCTGTTTCTTACCTTCTTTATCATGGCTCCGGTATTTGATCGTATTCACACCGAGGCGATGCAGCCTTACATGGATAACAAAATCAATTTGCAGGAAGGATTACAGAAGGCCAGTGTGCCGCTGCGTGGTTTCATGCTGGCACAGACGCGGGAGGGTGATATCCAGCTGTTCGGTCGACTGTCCGGCAATGAGGCATACGCCACCCCGGACGATGTACCGTTGTCAGTGGTGGTGCCGGCCTTTGTTACCAGTGAGCTGAAGACCGCTTTCCAGATTGGTTTCCTGCTGTTTATTCCCTTTCTCATCATCGATCTGGTGGTGGCCAGCGTACTTATGTCCATGGGCATGATGATGCTGTCGCCTATGATCATCTCGTTGCCGTTCAAGCTGATGCTGTTTGTGCTGGTGGATGGCTGGGCCATGGTGGTCGGCACCCTGGCTGCCAGTTTCTATGTCTGACGGCAGCGCATCATGACTCCGGAATCAGTACTGACGGTTTTTCAGCAGGCCCTTGAGGTGATGGTGGTAATGATCCTGGTGCTGCTGATTCCGGCCTTGCTGGTTGGTCTGCTGGTGGCGATGTTCCAGGCGGCGACCCAGATCAATGAAATGACTCTGAGTTTTATCCCCAAGATACTGGTGACCCTGGCGGTGTTGATGATTGCCGGGCCATGGATGCTGCAACTGCTGCTTGATTACACTAGGCGGCTGGTCAACAGCATACCCTCGCTGTTAGGTTGACATGCATCTTACCGGCGCTGAAATCGCAGGATGGCTCGGCAGCTACCTGTGGCCGCTGTTCCGCATTGGCGCAATGATCGTGGCGATGCCGATCTTCGGCTCTATCCTGATCCCGGTGCGGGTACGGTTGATGCTGGTGTTGGCTATCACTTCCATCATAGCGCCGGTGCTGCCGGCCGGCCCGACGGTTGACCCACTCAGTCTGGAGGCCGTGCTGATCGCCCTGCAGCAGATACTGATCGGTATGGCGATGGGGTTTTCCATGCAACTGGTGTTCAATGCTGTCACTACCGGCGGCCAGATCATTGCCATGCAGATGGGACTCGGTTTTGCTTCCATGGTGGATCCGCAAAACGGTACCCAGGTGCCAGTGTTGTCACAGCTCTATCTGTTGCTGGTAACACTGCTGTTTCTTGGCTTCAACGGCCACCTGGTGATGATTGAGCTGGTGGCGGAGAGCTTTACCGTCCTGCCCGTGTCGGCGGATGGCCTGACCCGCAACAGCCTGTGGACACTGGCCGGCTGGGGCAGCCAGATGTTTGCCGGGGCGCTGTGGCTGGCGCTGCCTGCCGTAGCTTCATTGCTGGTGGTGAATATTGCCTTTGGCGTCATGGCGCGTGCTGCGCCGCAGTTGAATATTTTTGCCATCGGTTTCCCGGTGGCGTTGATGATGGGGTTTGTGGTGATCCTGTTCACCCTGCCCGCCGTGATTCCACAGTTCGAATCGTTGGCCACCGACGGTTTCGGGCTTATTGTCCGTTTGCTTTCCGGGGAGTAGCCGATGGCGGAGAGTGACGGCCAGGAACGTACAGAACAGGCAACACCCAAACGCGAGCAGGATGCGCGTGAAAAGGGGCAGGTGCCGCGTTCGCGTGAGCTGAACACGGTGGCGGCGCTGCTGGCTGCGGCTGCAGCACTGATTATCATGGGTGAATCGCTGACCCGTTCCCTGGCGGCGCAGATGCAGCGCGGCCTGAGCCTGAGCCGGGAGCAGGTTATGGATACCACGGCACTGCCAGCGCGTTTTCTGGAGGCGGTCGTCGAGGCAATGCTGACGTTGATGCCGTTTTTTGCCCTGATGGTGGTGGTGGCCATCGCGGCGGCTGCGGCGCTGGGGGGGTGGGCCTTCTCGGCGATAAGTTTCAAATGGGACAAACTCGACCCCATCAAGGGGATGGGACGTGTGTTTGCCTGGCGTGGTCTGGTCGAGATGCTGAAAGGCATGGCCAAATTCCTGCTGGTGGCGCTGGCGGCATTGCTGTTGCTGAAGATGCTTGGCCAGCAGTTCCTCGGCCTGGGGCGTGAGTCCCTGCCGCAGGGACTGGCCCATGTGGGCGATCTGCTGTCGTGGGCGTTTCTGGTATTGAGCGCCACCCTGTTGCTGGTGGTGCTGATTGATGTGCCGTTCCAGTTATGGGATCACCAGCGCCAGATGCGCATGACCAAACAGGAAGTGAGGGACGAGCACAAGCAGACCGAGGGTAGCCCCGAAGTGAAGGGGCGTATCCGTCGCATGCAGATGGAGATTGCCCAACGCCGCATGATGGCCGAGGTGCCCAAGGCGGATGTGGTGGTGACCAACCCGACCCACTATGCCGTGGCGCTGCGTTACGATCAGGCCCGTGGCGATGCGCCGGTGGTCGTGGCCAAGGGCACTGACCTGGTGGCGCTGAAAATACGCACGGTGGCGCAGGAGAACGATGTGCCGGTACTGGAAGCCGCACCGCTGGCACGCGCGCTGTATCACAGCACCGAGCTGGATCAACCGATCCCGGTCGGATTGTACCGCGCAGTGGCGATGGTGCTGGCCTATGTCTATCACCTGCGCCAGGGGCCGATGTACAGCCGCGAAGGTGTGGTGAACATGCCTGATTTGCCGATCCCGGACGATCTGCGGCGGGACGAGTAGATGCGTAAACACATATTGGCGCAGAGGCGCAGAGAAATGAATGTGCGAGCATCGGGATATATGTGTGTCGATGAGGGAATCATCGTCGTCGCTCCGGTGTTTGCAGGCCAAATCTCCGCGTCTCTGCGGCAGAACGGTTTTGATTAGGTAAAACGACATGGCGCAATATGGCGGAGTTCTTCATACCACACGCATGCTGCTGGCCTCCGGCCTGGGTGCGCCGATCATTGTCTTGATCCTGCTGTCCATGGTGGTGTTGCCGCTGCCGCCATTTCTGCTCGACATCTTCTTCACCTTCAATATCGCGTTGTCGCTGATTATTCTTCTGGTGACGGTCTATGCCTTGCGCCCGCTGGACTTTGCCGTATTTCCTACTGTGCTGCTCATTGCCACGCTGCTGCGTCTGGCGCTCAATGTTGCCTCCACCCGCGTAGTGCTGCTGGAGGGGCATACCGGCACCGGTGCCGCGGGCCAGGTGATTGAGTCCTTCGGTGAGTTCGTGGTGGGCGGCAATTATGCAGTCGGTCTGGTTGTATTCGTCATCCTGGTGATCATCAACTTCGCCGTGGTGACCAAGGGTGCCGGCCGCATTTCGGAAGTGAGTGCGCGTTTCACCCTGGACGCCATGCCCGGCAAGCAGATGGCCATTGATGCCGATCTCAATGCCGGGCTGATCGATGCCGACACGGCGCGAACCCGCCGCGATGAGATTGCCCGTGAGGCGGACTTCTACGGCTCCATGGATGGCGCCAGCAAGTTCGTGCGCGGCGATGCGGTGGCCGGCATCCTGATTACCATCATCAACATCATCGGCGGCCTGACCATCGGCGTTGCCCAGCACGGCATGCCGATGGCTGACGCCGCCCAGGTATATGCCCTGCTCACCATCGGTGACGGCCTGGTGGCGCAGATCCCTTCGCTGATACTGTCCACTGCCGCCGGCATCATCATCACCCGGGTCTCTGCCTCGCGCGATATGGGCGAGATGGTCGTGACGCAGGTGTTCTCCAATCCACGCGTGCTGACGGTCACCGCTGGCGTGTTGCTGCTGCTGGGTCTGATACCGGGCATGCCCAATCTGCCGTTCCTCCTGCTGGCATCGATCATCGGCGGTGGTGCCTGGTGGATGTACCGCAAGCAACAGACGAAAGCCGCCGCCGAGGCGGCACCGCCGCCGGTGGCACCTTCGGCCGAGCCCAGCGCCGAGATGAAGGAACTGAGCTGGGACGATGTGCCGCTGGTTGACCCCATCGGGCTGGAGGTCGGTTATCGCCTGATCCCATTGGTGGACAAGACCCAGGGTGGCCAGCTGATGGCCCGTATCAAGGGGGTGCGCAAGAAGCTGTCACAGGAGCTGGGGTTTCTGGTACCGCCGGTGCATATCCGCGACAACCTCGATCTCTCGCCCACCGCCTACCGTGTCACCCTGCTGGGCGTGACCATAGGCGAGGCAGACATCCACCCTGAGCGCGAGATGGCGATAAATCCGGGGCAGGTCTACGGCCAGCTCACCGGCCTCAAGACTACTGATCCGGCCTTTGGGCTGGAGGCGGTGTGGATCGAACCGGGCCGGCGGGAGGAGGCGCAGGGACTGGGCTATACCGTGGTCGATCCCAATACGGTGGTGGCTACCCACCTGAGTCAGCTGCTGCAATCCCATGCCCATGAACTGCTGGGCCATGAGGAGGTGCAGCATCTGCTGGGGCAACTGGCCAAGGGAGCCCCCAAGCTGGTGGAGGATCTGGTACCCAAGCTGCTGCCCATGTCGGTGGTGGTGAAGGTGTTGCAGAACCTGCTGGCGGAGGGGATCCCCATCCGCGACATGCGCAGCATCGCCGAGACCCTGGCCGAGCAGGCTCCCCGTACCCAGGATGCCGGGATTTTGACGAGCACGATCCGTGTTGCCCTCGGTCGAATGATAGTCCAGAAAATCAATGGCTTGGCGAGCGAACTGCCGGTAATTACGCTGGCGCCAGAGTTGGAACAGATATTGCTAAAGAGTATTCGAGCGTCAGATGAAGGGGGCGCTGGGATTGAGCCGGGCCTGGCTGAACGCATACACCGTGGTCTGGCACAGAGCAGTCAGAAGCAGGAGATGGCCGGGCAGCCGGCCGTGCTGCTGGTGTCCGCCCCCTTGCGTGATTTGCTGGCGCGGTTTGTGCGGCACACGATTCCCGGCATGCATGTCCTGGCCTATAACGAGGTTCCGGACAGCAAGCAACTGAGAATCGTGGCCACGGTAGGTAACCAGGCAGGCTAGCCGCGACTGCGCGGCAGGTCTGCGCGAGGGTCGATGGGATGAAAATCAAACGCTACTTCGCCGCCGATATGCGCCAGGCCATCCGTATGGTGCGTGACGAACAGGGGCCGGATGCGGTCATACTCTCCAACCGCAAGGTGGATGGCGGTGTCGAGATTGTGGCGGCGGTGGATTACGACGAGGCGCTGGTGCAGAAGATGGCTGTGGCGGACGAGCCGCGCCGGGCCGCTCCGCTGCCGCCATCGGTTGCGGAACCCGCAGCCGGGTCGCAGCGCAACGAGCTGTTTGCCGATGCCGTGGCCTCCGCGCTGCAGAGCAAGGTGCCGGTGACCGCCACCGGAACGGCGGCAGTATCCAGGCCGGTTCCACTGGCAAAAATCGAATGGAGTCAGGACCCGGCGCTGCTTGGCATGCGTGAGGAGATCAAGACCCTGCGCGGCGTGCTGGAGAGCCAGCTCACCGGCATGGCCTGGCGTGATCAGAGCATGCGTCACCCAGCCCGCGCCAAATTGTTGCAGCGGTTGATGCAGCTGGGGTTGGCCCCGGCGCTGTGTCGCCAGCTGGCTGATCAGGTTCCCTATGAGCATGATCATGAACACCACTGGCGCCATGCCCTTGGCCTGTTGGCGCGCCAGGTTCGGGTGATGGAGGATGACATCCTGACCCGCGGCGGTGTGGTTGCCCTGGTCGGGCCCACGGGGGTGGGGAAGACTACGACCGTGGCCAAGCTGGCGGCGCGTTTCATTCTGCGCAATGGCCCCAGCCGCGTGGCACTGGTGACGACGGACAGTTTTCGCATCGGCGCCCACCAGCAGCTGCGTACCTATGGCCGTCTGCTCGGTGTGCCGGTGCATGTGGCCAACGATGCGGCGGAGTTACGTACCGTACTCGATACGTTGCATGACAAGCAGCTGGTGCTGATCGATACCGCCGGCGTGAGCCAGCGCGACATGCGCCTGGCCGAGCAGCTGGGCATGTTGCGCCAGGGGGCGCCGCGGGTGAAGAGTTATCTGGTACTCTCGGCCACGGCACAGCGTGCGGCGCTGGATGAAACCGTGCGCGCCTTTCGCCACATGGAACTCGCCGGCAGCATCCTGACCAAGATGGATGAGGCGGCCAGCCTCGGCGAAATATTGTCGGTGATCGTGCAGCAGAAATTGTCGCTGGCCTATGTCAGCGACGGCCAGCGCGTACCGGAGGATCTGCATCCGGCACGGGCCAACAAGCTGGTCAGCCGCAGCGTGGCGCTGATGCAGGGCAATAACCACGAGATTCCCGAGGAAGAAACCCTGGCCGAGGCCTTCGGTCGCATGGTGAGCTAGATTGATGTCCGATACCAAACAGGATCAGGCCGACGGCCTGCGACGCATGAGTCGGCCACAGCCGGTGCGGGTGCTGGCTGTCGCCAGCGGCAAGGGCGGCGTGGGCAAGACCAATGTCTCGGTCAATCTGGCCGTGGCCCTGGCCCACATGGGGCGCAGGGTGCTGGTGTTCGATGCCGACCTGGGGCTGGCCAATGTCGATGTGATGCTCGGCCTGCAGCCCAAGTACAACCTGTCCCATGTGTTGTCCGGTGAACGCACCCTGGAAGAGGTTCTGGTGCCGGGGCCGGCGGGGGTACGCATCATCCCGGCTTCATCAGGCATCCAGCGCATGGCCGAGCTGGCACCGGCGGAACATGCCGGTTTGATCCGTGCCTTCAGCGAGCTGTCCACCGATGTCGATGTGTTGCTGGTGGATACCGCCGCCGGCATTTCCGACAGCGTGGTCAGTTTCAGCAAGGCGGCGCAGGAAGTGATCGTGGTGGTGTGTGACGAACCGGCCTCCATCACGGATGCCTATGCCCTGATCAAGCTGCTCAACAAGGAACACAAGGTGCGTCGCTTCCGTGTGCTGGCCAACATGGCGAACAGCCCGCAGGAAGGGCGCGAGCTGTTCGCCAAGATAGTCAAGGTGACCGACCGCTTCCTGGAGGATGTGGTACTCGATTTCATGGGCAGCGTCCCCTATGACGAATACCTGCGCAAGGCGGTGCAGAAACAGCGCCCGGTGGTGGAGGCCTATCCACGCAGCAAGGCAGCACAGGCCTTTACCGCGCTGGCGAAGAAGGCTGATACCTGGCCCATGCCCACCGCTGCCGGTGGCTATCTGGAGTTCTTCGTCGAGCGGCTGGTGCGCAGTGAAACCGCGGATTGGGGGATGTAATGAACGGTCTGGCAGCCTACGCCATTGAGCACGAGACCACCTGGTCCGATGATCTGGTGGAACAGTACGCCCCGCTGGTCAAGCGTATTGCCTATCACCTGCTGGGACGCCTGCCGGAGCATATCCAGGCGGATGACCTGATCCAGGCCGGCATGATCGGGTTGCTGGAGGCGGCGCGCAATTACCGTGATGGTCAGGGTGCCAGCTTCGAGACCTATGCGGGCATCCGTATCCGTGGCGCCATGCTGGATGAGGTGCGGCGTACCGACTGGACCCCGCGTTCGGTACATCGCAAGTCCCGTGAAATGGGCGAGGTCATACGCGAAATCGAACACCGTGAAGGGCGTGAGGCCACCGAACACGAAATCATCACGGCCCTCGGTATCGACAGCGACGAGTATCACCAGATACTGCTTGATTCCAGTAGCCACCGTCTGCTGAGTCTGGACGACATGGCCGGTGGCCAGGATGAATCCATCCTCGAACGCCTGGCTGACGACGGTCCCGGCATTGAGGATGGCCTGCAGGCCAGCCAGTTGCAGCTGAGCCTGGCCGCCGCCATAGACGAACTGCCGGAGCGGGAACGGCTGGTGATGTCTCTTTACTATGACGAGGAGCTGAATCTGAAAGAAATTGGTGCTGTCCTCGGGGTGAGCGAGTCCCGCGTCTGTCAAATCCATGGCCGGGCCTTGTTGCGGTTGCGCACGGCGCTGGCCGAGGGCGCGCAATACGTCAAACATTCGGGTTAAGATAGGCAAAATGCTAACAGGCGGAGTGGTTCCGGTGGTCTGGCCGGAAGCTTGAGTCAGGAGGTTGTCTTGAATAAAAACATTAAGATTCTCATTGTGGATGATTTTTCCACGATGCGTCGCATTATCAAGAATCTGCTGCGTGACCTTGGTTTTACCAATACCGCCGAGGCCGATGACGGCTTGACGGCATTACCGATGCTGCAATCCGGCAGTTTCGAGCTGCTGGTTACCGACTGGAACATGCCCGGCATGCAGGGCATCGATCTGCTCAAGGCGGTACGTGCCGATCCCAAGCTGGCCACGCTGCCGGTACTGATGGTCACTGCCGAACAGAAGAAGGAGCAGATCATCGAGGCAGCCAAGGCCGGGGTTAACGGCTATATCGTCAAGCCGTTCACGGCACAGACCCTCAAGGAAAAGCTGGAAAAGATCTTCGAGCGCATCGAAGCCAGCCAGTAAGCCGCACCTCCCGCAGGACAGCAGCAGAGGATGATACAGATAATGGCGAATGAAACCGGCACCCTGAGCGAGGAATACATCGTTCGGGTGCGCACCCTGGCCCAGACCGTTGAGTCCGGCAATTCCGAAGAGGCAGCGCGCCTGCTTGATGAGCTCACCAGCCTGCGCGAGAAGACCCTGTTCCAGGAGCTGGGTCGCCTGACGCGCGAGTTCCATGAGGCCCTGCAGAGTTTTCGCCTCGACTCCCGTATCGCCACGCTGACCGCGCAAGACTTCCCGGATGCGCGGGAACGGCTCAATTACGTGGTCAGCATGACCGCACAGTCGGCCAACCGCACCATGACGGCGGTGGAGGAGTCGATGCCGATATGCGAATCCCTGGAGGAACAGGCATCCTCACTCAGGTCGGAGTGGAGTCGTTTCACCAAACGCAAGATGAATCCTGACGAATTCCGCGACCTGAGCCGCCGTCTGGGCGAGTTTCTTGACGGTATCTGCACCGACACCCCGAAGCTGCGCAACAATCTGCAGGAAGTGCTGATGGCGCAGGACTTTCAGGATCTCACCGGCCAGATCATTCATCGTGTGGTGCAGTTGGTGGATGAGGTGGAAAACAATCTGGTGGAGCTGATCCGTATCTCCGGTCAGGGCATGGTGCCGGAGCGGGCGGAAGAAAAGAAAGAGGATCGTATCGCCGCCAGTGGGCCGCCGGTGCCTGGCGTGGATGTCGGCACGGTCGCCGGGCAGGACGAGGTCGATGACCTGTTGTCGAGTCTCGGATTCTAGATTTAACGGAGCACATCGATGGCATTGAACGCGGATGATGAAATCCTGCAGGACTTCATGGTCGAGGCGGGCGAGATTCTGGAGCAGCTCAACGAGCAGCTGGTGGAACTGGAACGTAGCCCCGACGACCACGATCTGCTGAACGCGGTGTTCCGTGGTTTTCATACCATCAAGGGTGGTGCCGGTTTCCTCGGCCTCAACGCCATGGTGGGGGTATGCCATCGTTCCGAAGATGTATTCAACCTGCTGCGCAATGGCGCCATGCAGGTTACGCCGCAGCTGATGGATACCGTATTGCCGGTACTGGATGTGCTCAATGCGCAGTTCGATCAGTTGCGCGCGACGGAGGAGCCGGCTCCGGCTCCTCCGGAGTTGCTGCAGGCGCTGGATGCCTTGGCCCATCCCGATGCGGGGCAGCCGGCCGCTGTTGCGCCTGTTGCTGCTGCGGCCCCTGCCCCTGTGGTGGAGGCAATTCCACCTGTGGCTCCCGTATCGGTGACCGCGGCCGCGCCGGTAGCCTCCATGGTGGAGGAAGAGCTGGGTGACATCACCGACGAAGAGTTCGAGGCCTTGCTGGATGCCCTGGAAAATCCTTCTGCCGCGGCGGCCGCTGCACAACCTGTGGCCGCGGAGGAGGTGGCGACATCTTCCGGCGATGAAATTACCGAGGACGAGTTTGATGCGCTGCTGGATGAATTGCACGGCAAGGGAAAATTCAATGCTGCGGCAGTGACTGTGGCTGCGCCTGCCGCTGCCCCTGCTTCTGCTTCTGCTTCTGCTTCTGCTTCTGCTTCTGCTTCTGCTTCTGCGAGTGACGAGATTTCCGAGGAGGAGTTCGAGAACCTGCTCGACGAGTTGCACGGCAAAGGCCAGTTCAAGGCGCCAGCGCCGGCGGCCACGCCTGTTGTCCCTGCACCGGATGCGGTGCCGGCAGCAGCTCCGGCAGCGGCAAGCCGCCCCGCTGCCGCCGAGCCCGCGGGAGACAAGGCCGCTGCTCAGGCAGAGACCACGGTGCGCGTCGATACCAAGCGCCTCGACGACATCATGAATATGGTGGGCGAGCTGGTCCTGGTGCGTAACCGTATCGCCACCCTGGCCCATGTGGGCGACATCAATCAGGCACGCGAAGAGATGGTCAAGGCGGTGGCCAATCTTGATGTGGTCACCGGCGATCTGCAGACATCGGTGATGAAGACGCGCATGCAGCCGATCAAGAAGGTATTTGGCCGTTTCCCGCGTGTGGTACGCGACCTGGCGCGCAACCTGAAGAAGGATGTCAACCTGGTCATGCAGGGCGAGGACACCGACCTGGACAAGAATCTGGTCGAGGCCCTGGCCGATCCGATGGTGCATCTGGTGCGCAATGCGGTGGATCACGGCGTCGAAATGCCGGACGTGCGTGAGCAGGCAGGCAAGCCGCGTCAGGGCACGCTGCTGCTGGCTGCCGAACAGGAAGGCGATCATATCCTGCTCATCATCGAAGATGACGGTGCCGGCATGGATCCGGAGGTGTTACGGCGCAAGGCGGTGGAAAAGGGCATGATGGATGCCGATGCTGCCGCCCGCCTCGATGACAAGGATGCATTTGGCCTGATTTTCGCCGCCGGTTTCTCCACCAAAACAGAAATTTCCGATGTGTCCGGTCGTGGTGTGGGCATGGATGTGGTCAAGACCCGCATTGCCCAGCTCAACGGCAGTATCGATATAAGTTCGGAGAAGGGTAAAGGCACACGCCTGTCGATCAAGGTGCCGCTGACGCTGGCGATCATGCCGACGCTGATGATCAAGTTGCGCGAGCAGACCTTCGCCCTGCCGCTGGTAAGCGTCAATGAAATCTTTCACCTGGATCTGACCAAGACCAATGTCGTCGACGGTCAACTGGTGGTCATGGTGCGCGGCAAGGCATTGCCTCTTTATTATCTGGCACGCTGGCTGGTTGATGGCTGCCGCGGAGTACCCCTGCCGGAAACGGGGCACGTGGTAGTCGTGCATATCGGAACCCAGCTGGTGGGTTTTGTGGTGGATTATCTCATCGGACAGGAAGAGGTGGTGATCAAGCCGCTGGGCAGCATGCTGCATGGCACGCCTGGTCTCGCCGGTGCCACGATCACCGGTGATGGCAAGATTGCCCTGATTCTGGATGTACCGGGGCTGATGAAGACCTATGCCCGGCGCCAGGTATAGATACGAACAGGACGGAATTGAGGAGAACTGCGGATGCCCGTGAGGGTTGTTGTAGTTGATGATTCGGGCTTCTTCCGGCGTCGTCTGACCGAGATGCTGAATGCTGACCCGCGCCTGGAGGTAGTGGGCACGGCGGCCAATGGTGCCGAGGCTGTGGAGCAGGTGGCCAAGTTGCGTCCCGATGTGGTGACCATGGACATCGAGATGCCGGTGATGGACGGCATTGTCGCTACGCGCCGCATCATGAGTGCCACACCCACGCCGGTTCTGATGTTCTCCTCGCTCACCACTGACGGAGCCAAGGCAACGCTGGATGCCCTTGATGCCGGTGCGGTGGATTATCTGCCGAAAAAATTCGAGGACATCTCGCGCGATCAGGAAGAGGCCAAGCGTCTGCTGTGCGAGCGAGTGTATTCCATCGGCAGCAACAAGCGGGTATTGCGCCCGCAGCGGCCCGTAACCACTGCGACGGCACGCCCAGCCACGGCAGCCTCTGCATCAGCCGCCGCACGTCCGGCGCATACCGTCATGCCGGCGGCGCGGCGTGGTCAGTACCGCCTGGTGGCCATCGGTACCTCCACCGGTGGGCCGGTGGCGTTGCAGCAGGTATTGACCAAGTTGCCCGGCAATTTTCCCCTGCCATTGGTGCTGATTCAGCACATGCCAGGCAGCTTTACCCCGGCCTTTGCCCAACGCCTCAATCAGCAATGCGCCATCGAGGTACGTGAGGCGCAGGATGGCGACGAACTCAAGCCGGGCCTGGCACTGCTGGCGCCGGGTGGCAAGCAGATGGTACTGGAACAGCGTGCCGGGCGTACCACGGTGCGCATTACCGAGAGCGAACCAGGCCAGAATTACAAGCCGTCGGTGGATGTTACTTTCAGCTCGGTGGCGCGCATCTTCCCCGGTCAGGCACTGGCAGTGGTGCTCACGGGTATGGGTGCCGATGGCCGCGAGGGTGCACGCCTGCTCAAGCAGGGGGGCGCCAGCATATGGGCTCAGGATGAGGCGAGCTGCGTGGTGTACGGCATGCCTGCCGCGATAGCCGATGCGGGTCTGGCCGATGCCATCCTGCCCCTGTCCGAGATTGGAACGGCAATAAGCCAGAGAGTGTGACATGGATATTCTCAGTCTCATCGGTCTGATCTTCGGTGTTGGTGCGCTGCTGCTGGGCCAGTACATGGAAGGTGGCCAGGCCAGTGCGCTGCTCAATGGACCGGCGGCAGTAATCGTGCTGGGCGGCAGCATGGGCGCCATCATGCTGCAGGCTCCGATGCACACCTTCATTCGCGCCCTGCATGTGCTGCGCTGGATCATCCGTCCACCGGTGCTGCCTGCTGACGAGACCATCGAGAAGCTGCTCAACTGGAGCAATATTGCACGCAAGGAAGGCTTGCTTGGCCTGGAGGCCGCCTCCGAAACCGAGCCCGATGACTTCGCCCGCAAGGGTCTGCAGTTACTGGTGGACGGCTCCGAGCCGGAGGTGATGCGCGGCATCCTGGAAGTGGAGGTGGATGCCAAGGAGCATCACGACATGCAGGCGGCCAATGTGTATGCCAGCATGGGGGGATACACTCCAACCATCGGCATCATCGGCGCCGTGATGGGCCTGATCCAGGTAATGAACAATCTGGCCGATCCGAGTCAGCTGGGCCATGGTATCGCCGTGGCCTTCGTCGCCACCATCTACGGTGTGGGCGCTGCCAATCTGCTGTTGATTCCCATCGCCAACAAACTGAAGAGCATTATTTATTCCCGGAGCCAGTTTCGCATGATGATCATCGAAGGCATTGTTTCCATCGCCGAAGGTGAAAATCCGCGCAATATCCAGACCAAGTTACAGGGCTATCTGCACTAGGGATCGGCATGGCACGCAGAAAACGTCCGGAAGAGCATGAGAACATTGAGCGCTGGCTGATTTCCTACGCGGATTTCATTACGCTGCTGTTTGCCTTTTTTGTGGTGATGTACTCTATCTCGTCCATCAATGAAGGAAAGTACCGTGTGTTGTCCGATACCATGGTGGCAGCCTTCAATACCCCACCGAAGGCATTACAGCCAATCCAGGTGGGCGAGGAGGGTGTCAGTGGTGAACCCTCACCCATCAAGTCGGACAAGGCCTCCTCGGCAGTCGCACCCGGTGTCATCGAACAGCTGGCGCAAATGGCAGAGTCGAATGAGCTGGGCCAAATCGCCACCGATTTTGAGCGTGCCATGATGCCGCTGATCGAGAAGGATCTGATCAACGTCTCGCGTAATGAGTTGTGGGTGGAGATTGAGATCAACACCAGCATCCTGTTCGACAGCGGCAGTGCACACCTGGAGGATGACGCCATGCCGGTGCTGAGTCAGCTGGCCGGTATCCTCAGGAAATATCCCAACTACATCCAGGTGGAGGGATTTACCGATAATGTGCCCATCGCCACTGCGGGCTTCCCCTCCAACTGGGAGCTGTCGGCGCACCGTGCCGCCAGTGTGGTGCACCTGTTCATGGACAACGGTGTGCAGCCGGATCGCATGGCGGCCATCGGCTACGGTGAATTCCGGCCCATTGCGGAAAATGCTACCGCGGAGGGGCGGCGCAAGAACCGTCGCGTCGTGCTGGTGATCCTGGCCGACGACAAGGCGCGCCGCGCCCTTGATATCCAGCGCAGCCGGGCGACGGGTGGGGCGGGCGGATGAAGGTCTGGTCGGTAGCCAATCAGAAGGGCGGTGTGGGCAAGACCACTACCGCCGTCACCCTGGCAGGCCTGTTGGCGGCGCGTGGCCACAACACGCTGATGGTGGATCTTGATCCGCATGGTTCGCTCACCAGCTATTTCGGTTACGACCCCGACAGCATCGAGCACAGTGTCTACTCCCTGTTTCAGGACGATAGTCGCCAGCCGGTATCCGCTATCGTGCGCGACACGCGCTTCGAGCGTCTGTCACTGCTGCCGGCCTCCACTGCGCTCGCCACGCTGGATCGGCAACTCGGCGCCAGGGAGGGCATGGGCCTGGTGATTGGTCGTGCGTTACTGCAGCTGACCAGTCGTTTCGATTATGTACTTATCGATTGCCCACCGGTGCTGGGGGTATTGATGATCAACGCACTGGCGGCCAGTAGTCATCTGCTGGTGCCGGTGCAGACAGAATTCCTCGCTCTCAAGGGACTGGAGCGGATGATGCGCACGCTGATGATGGTGACCAAGGCGCGCAAGCGGCCGCTCAATTACATCATCGTGCCGACCATGTTCGATCGCCGCACCCGTGCCTCACTGGAAAGCCTGCAGTCCCTGCGCAACAATTACACGGACGTGTTGTGGCGATCAGTGATTCCAGTGGATACCCAGTTTCGCGAGGCCAGCCGTGAAGGTATGCCGCTGTCCTATCTGAATCCTCACGCCCGCGGCGTTATTGCCTATAGTGCACTGCTGGCCACGCTGCTGGGTGGCAACAGCAATGGCCAGCTGGCGGGCGGACTGTGACCATGGAACAGGACAAGCTGCAGCTGCTGGTGGCCGAAAAAGACGCACTCAGCGTCTATTTTGATGCACTGTTGCGTGAGTTGCCGCCGGAGCTTGATCTTGATGTCGTTTCCACCCCGCTGCCGCTGGCTCAGACGATTGCCGCGCCGCAGCGCAGCGAAGGCCGCCCGGCCTGGGGTGATGACACCTTTCAGGCCCTGCTGTTCAAGGTGGCCGGGCTGACGCTGGCGGTGCCATTGCTGGAGCTGTCCGGTGTGCAGGAGTGGCAGGACGGCGCAGTCACGCCCCTGCCGGGACATGTGTCCTGGTATCTGGGGCTGATGCAATACCGCGAGCGCAGCGTGCCGGTGGTGGATACTGCGCAACTGGTGATGCCGGAGGAGCGGCAGGTAGCCCTGGTGCCGTGGCAGGAGCGTCTGCGTCATGTGGTATTCATCGGAGACGGCAGCTGGGGTCTGGCCTGTGACGAACTGGCCCAGGTGGTCACGTTGCGGCCTGACGAGGTGCGCTGGCGTACCAGCCGCACCCGACGGCGCTGGCTGGCCGGTACGGTGATCGAACATATGTGTGCGTTGCTGGATCCGCCGGTATTTGCCGACGTGCTGGCCAGCGGGCTGGAAGACATGCCGGATTCCGGCAGCGAAGGACAGGGCGAGGAGGGGTGAGATGAGTCAAACGATGCAGACCGGCAACGATCCGGTGACCGAGTGGGTGACGTTCCGGCTCGATGCAGAGAAATACGGTATTGACGTAATGCGGGTGCGCGAAGTGTTGCGCAACAGCGAGATCGCACCGGTGCCCGGGGCACCCGGTTTCGTACTCGGCATCATCAATTTGCGTGGCAACGTGGTGACGGTAATCGACACGCGCAAGCGGTTCGGTCTGGCACCGAAGGCGATTGACGAGGCAAGTCGTATCGTTATCCTCGAAGTCGGTGATGAAGTGGTTGGCATGATGGTGGATAGTGTGGCCGAAGTGGTTGATCTGCGTGCCTCCGCCATTGAAGTGGCCCCCAACGTCGGTAATGACGAAAGCGCGAAATTCATTCAGGGCGTGAGCAACCGCGATGATGGTCTGCTGATTCTGGTAGACCTGAAAAAACTGCTCAACGAAAAGGATAATTCCTGAGACGGGCAGCCATGGCCGAGATCGGACCTGTCACGCCACCACCGTCGAGTCCCGCAATTCGGCCGCACCGCACGCCTCCCGGGGAGCGCGATCGCCGGCATCAGCCGCCGCCGAAAGATGATGAGGACACTCCGCCACAGGCCGATGATGAACCCGCTGACGAGGTGACATCCGGTGATGGTGAACAGGATGATGGGGCACCGCATATCGATGTGTATGTTTGAGGACGTTGTGTGATGGAAAACCTGTGGCTGATGGCGGCAGTGGTTCTACTGGCAGTGATTGCTGTGGCAGGCCTGGTCGGTCAACGGCGTAGCGCCGCGCGACAGGATGCTGCAGTACGCATCCTGCAGAATGACCTGCGTGCCCTGTGCAATGCGGCAGTGGGCATGGGTGACCGGGTCAATCAGCTGGAGCGGCGCCTGCGGCAGTTGTCTGAGCGGCAGGAAGCGCTGGGACTGCGTCAGGAGCAGTTCGACCAGGAAGATCCGGAGGTGCGTTCATATTCCCAGGCCATCAAGATGGCACACAAAGGGGCGCCGGTGGATGATCTGATCGAGGTCTGTGGCCTGTCGCGCGGCGAAGCGGAACTGGTAGCGATGATGCACCGGCTCGGCGGGGATTGATTCAAGATTCAAGATTCAAGATTAAAATGCAAAGGGACATGCTTTGTTGAATCTTGAATCTTGAATCTTGAATCTTGAATCTTGAATTATTTATTCCCCCACCCCGACGGAAACCGTTCCGTTACCATATAGGCAAAGGCAATCACCTCCGCCACGGCCAGATACAGTTCACGCGGTATTTCTTCATTCAGCTCCAGTTGTGCCAGCAACTCCACCAGTTCCCGATCCCGCTGCAGCGGAATGCCATGCTGCTCGGCCAGTGCAATGATCTCTTCGGCCACTGCACCGCGCCCCTTGGCACTGATGCGTGGCGCACGCTTGCCGTCGTAATGCAGGGCTACGGCGTTTTTCGGCGGTGGGTGGCGCTTGTTCATACGCTCAGATTCAGCAGGCCGCCGGGAATGGGTTCATCTGTGCTGGCGGCGCGCCCCGTAGTGCTGCGCAGATGCTCCACTTCCAGGCCGGCGTGTTGCAGCTGGCCGCGCAACTCTTCCAGATGCAGCTGGACGCGTTCAGCAGTCTGAGGCTGATCGGCCCAGAAGCTGACCCCGATCTTGCCGCCGAGCAGTGTGACGACGCTGTCGACGCTGCCATGCCGCGGACTGTCGAAGTGCAGTCGCACGGACCATCCTGTTGCAGCGTTGCTGTTCCTGTTGCCATCCTCGCGCTGTATGCGCAGACGCAGTATGTCGATCTCTGCGCCGTGACGCAGTGGCAGTTCCAGCAACCAGGCGGGATCGGGGCCGGACTGCGATCCCAGCGTGTGCAATTGCTGCACCCTGACCCGTGCCAATGCCCCCTCGATCTGTTGTGACAGTTCCAGCAGCATGCTGGCCGGCAGCTGCGGGCCCGGGGGAGTGCTGCCGCCACGCGATGCGCCTGGTGCTGTGGCTATGGCAGTCTGTTCCCTGACGGCGCCAAGCAGGCGCAGCAGACCGGCGCGGAAATCATCCTGCACTGCGCTGATATCGCCGCGGGCCAGTCGCCCCTCCAGAAACAGCCCGGAGTTGAGCAGCGCCTGTCGCAGTCCGTCCGCTGTGGCGAGACGCTGCGGATCGCCGATACGGCCCAGTAACTGTTCGGCCAGTGCCGGCAGTTTGTCCGGTGCCTGTGTCGACGCTGCTGTGGCTGTGATGGGTTGCGGGCGTGCCACGTCACCAGGCGGCCGGTTGTCCGGAAGCGGCGGCGGCTGGCCGGCGGCTGACAATGGCGAGGCGGGAGGCGTGCCTGTTGCTGAGGGATGGTGGGTGTGGGGGCCGGTGGGCGGCGGCGGCAGTTGCAGCAGGCGGGCGATGCTGTGCAGTACGCTGGCCAGAGGCATCTGCCGTGGCAGGGCACTGCGCCATGCCTGCTGCATGGCCGGTTGCTCGACTTCAGCATCGAGCAGGCGCAGCACGATGCGGCTGGCCTCGATCGCCACCATCAGTTTCACCTGCTGACCGGGGGCAAGCGGCAACGGGCTGCGCGCCTCCACCGGTTTGCCCTGGCCCTCCAGTTGCAGCAGCAGCCGGCCATCGCTCTCGGCCTCGATCACGGTGGCGTTCAGGGTCTGCCCAGCCTGCCACTGCCGACCCGCAGTGACGGAGCCGGCGAGGATGAGTGTGGCACCGATGTTGGAATGACCGATATGCATCTGTTGTCAGCGGGCCTTAAAACGTCTTGGCGGTGTTACCATGTTGCAGTATAAGTCATTGCCATGGCAGCGGTTCACAACAACAAGGGTATGCTCGGGCCATGAAAGAAACACAGAACTGGTACGTGCGGCGCGGCAAGGAGGTCAAGGGACCCTTTCCGGCCGGGCTGATCTCCCGTTACATCCTGCTCGATCGGATCAGCGAACGGGATGAGGTGAGTCACGACCGGCAGGAATGGCAGCGTATCAATCAAGTTCCTGAACTGGTTCCCGAGGTGATCCGTATTGCGCGCGCCAACCCCGGTGACGAGGATGCACAGCAGCATCTGGCGGCGGCGCGGCGCTGGGCTGATGAGCGGCATGACGCAAAGGGTGAGCCGCCGCAGGGCAGTGAAAGGCGCAGTGGCGGCACAGCGGTTTTCGTCCATGCCACACGGGACGGGGATGCAGGGGCACACTCACTGATCAGCCGGCGCGACTATATGGTTGTCGCCCTGATCCTGGTTGCCCTGGTGGCGATCCCCTTTCTGGTGCCCTCCGGTTCCAAACCCAGCGATCCGCAATGCGAAGCGCCGCCCGCGCCCGGCATCAACTGGAGTAACTGCCGTCTGGAAGGGCGCCAGTATCCCAATGCCGATTTGGCCGGTGCCACTCTGCGTAATGCGAACCTTACCGGCACCGTGCTGCGTGCAGCCAACCTCGCCGCTGCTGACCTTTCCTACGCCAACCTGACGCTGGCCAACCTGCGCGGCGCCAACCTGCGCCAGGCCAACCTCAAGGGTGCCACCCTGCGCAACACTGATTTGAGCAATGCCAACCTGGAGAACGCCGATCTGTCCTATGCCGATCTCAGTACGGTGGATCTGAGCAGCACCGTACTCAGTGGCGCCAAGCTGGATTACGCAGTGTGGGGCGGTGGTGTGGTGTGTATGCCGGGCTCGGTGGGGGAGTGCATGCCGGCGAAGGTGCAGCAGCAGTAAACTGCCCCCGGCTTTGCCGGGCGGTATTTAATTTTCCCCGAAGCTCTCCGTGGTATAGCGCTCCACCTGCAGGGTATCCGACCACCAGTCCGGCGGCAGGCCGGCCTTGTGCTTGAGGTGTTGCCAGAAATCGCGCGGCTGCGGCAGGGATTCCCATACGCTGGGCAGGAAGGTGCCGCGGCGGCTGCGGTCGTGCAGGATGAGGCCGTCGCTGCCGGGGCGGAGTTGTCGCAGCAGGTCGGCCTCGCTCTCGAACTGCAGCGGTTCCGGCGGGCTCAGGATGGAGATGTGGATGTCGAGTCCCTCCAGTTCCCATTCCGCCAGCGGCGCGAAGCGCGGGTCTTCGAAGGCTGCGGCCCAGGCATGGTAGGCGACGTCCTCCACCAGCGGACGCAGGGCTTCGAGGATGCCGATGCAGCCGCGCAGTTCACCGTGACGGTGCAGGGTGACGAAGCTGGCGCGCAGCGGGCGCAGTTCTTCCGGGTAGTCGGCGGCGTGTACCGTCAGCGGGCGGCCGTGTTCGAGGCCGTGACGGATGGAGTCGCGGGCGATTTGCAGCAGGGTCTGCCGGCCGGCGGCGCTGATCATGCAGCCTCGCGGAACAGCCAGGCGCCGTAGCCGACCACCTGGTCGCGCGGGCCGGCGGTGTCGCCGGAGTTGCGCAGGTCGACGGTGGCGGCCTGGAGACCGAGACGCCGGGCGGCGAGCAGCAGGCCGCGTACCGGGTTGCTGCCGCAGGCGCCTTCGCTGCGCAGGTCCTGGTAGCGCAGATCCTCGATGGCCTGCGCGGTGCGGCGGTCCATGGCCTGGGCGGTGGCGTAGTCGTGGTAGTGCGACAGGTCGGAGCTGATCACGATCAGCGTCTCGGATCCGCCCCACAGCTGTTCCAATACCTCTTCCACCTCCTGCGGAGCCGCATCACCCACCACCAGGGGCACCAGGGCGAACTCGCCCAGCACCTCCTGCAAAAAGGGCAGGTGTACCTCCAGGCTGTGCTCCATGGTGTGGGCCTCGTCCAGGGCATGCACCTGGGGCAGGGCGCTGATACTGTCGATGGCGGCGCGATCGAGCGGTATATCGCCCAGCGGGGTGCGGAAACAGTCGGCGCTGCTGCTGGCCAGGCCGAGAAAGCCGACGCGGTGCGAGGGGCCGAGCAGTACCACCCGCGTCACCGTACCGCGCAGCGGGGAGAGGCGGGCGTAGGCGCTGGCCGCCACCGGGCCGGAATAGATGTAGCCGGCATGGGGGGCGATGATGGCCTTGGGCGGGTTGCCGTCGCCGCTTTTGGCATCCCGCAGGAATTCCTGCACCATCTGGCGCAACTGGATCGGATCGGCGGGGTAGAACAGGCCGGCGACGGCGGGCTGGCGGATATTCGGCATGACGGACTCCTGATCCTCTATCCTCTATGGATAGCACTATAGCGCCCCGGCGGCCCGGGTTCACGGTGGAGAGCGGTCATGGAAACAGCCAACTTCGACGGCGTCGAGCCGTCCAGCATCGTCGCTACCCGATACTGGCACGCGCTGGAGGACGGCCGCGTGCAGTGCGACCTGTGCCCGCGCTACTGCAAGCTGAAGGAAAACCAGCGCGGGCTGTGCTTCGTGCGCGGCAATCTGGGCGGCAAGATCGTGCTGGCCACCTGGGGCCGCTCCAGCGGCTTTTGCGTCGACCCCATCGAGAAGAAGCCGCTCAATCACTTTCTGCCCGGCACGCCGGTGCTGTCCTTCGGCACCGCCGGCTGCAACCTGGCCTGCAAGTTCTGCCAGAACTGGGATATCAGCAAGTCGCGCGAGCTGGACACCCTGCTCGATCAGGCCACGCCCGAGGTGATTGCCCGCGCCGCCGCCGACCTCGGCTGCCGCAGCGTGGCCTATACCTACAACGACCCGATCATTTTCCATGAGTACGCCATCGACGTGGCCAGGGAATGCCGCAAGCACGGCATCCTGTCGGTGGCGGTGACCTCCGGTTATGTCTGTGCCGAGCCGCGGCGCGAGTTCTATCAATACATGGACGCGGCCAATGTCGACCTGAAGGCCTTTACCGACGACTTTTACCACAAGGTCACCGGCGGCCATCTGCAGCCGGTGCTCGATACTCTGGTGTACCTGAAGCACGAGACCAGGGTGTGGCTGGAGCTGACCACGCTGTTGATCCCCGGCCTCAACGACTCGGCCGAAGAGATCGCGGCGATGGCGCAGTGGGTGGTCAAGGAACTGGGGCCGGACGTGCCCATGCACTTCACTGCCTTCCATCCGGACTGGAAGATGCTGGATCGGCCGCCGACCCCGGCGGCGACCTTGACCATGGCACGGCGCATCGCCATGGACAACGGCGTGCGCTATGCCTTTACCGGCAACGTGCACGACCCGGAGGGGCAGGGCACGTATTGTCACCACTGCGGCAGCAAGCTCATTGGCCGTGACGGCTACAGCATCACCGCCTGGCATCTGGATGCCGCCGGCAAGTGTCGTTCCTGCGGCAGCGCCTGCGCCGGCGTGTTCGAGGCGCAGCCCGGTGACTGGGGCGGCAAGCGCCTGCCGGTGCGGCTGCGCGACTATGCCCCCGCCTGAGAGCGCTGGAGGTATATCCGCCGAAAATTTCGGGTTGAATTGACCGGTCTCGGTCGGTAGCCTGACCGGGTCATGCGAAATTTTATTCCTGTATGGGCGCCGCTGGTGGCGCTGACGACGATCTTCTGGATGGGTGTAGCGGCAGCGGCGGAGGCCGAAGGTTTCGGCGGCGAGGCCGAACTGGGTATGGTCACCACCAGCGGCAACACCAATACCCGCAGTGTCAATGCCAAGGTCAGGCTGCGTTACCTGAGTGGCCCCTGGCGCAACGAAGGCCGCCTGGAGGGCCTGCGCATCTCGGACGGCGATACCGTTACCTCCGAGCGCTATTTGGCCAGCGGCAAGAGCGACTACCGCTTTAGCCCCGCCGACTATGTGTTCGTCACCGTGCGCTACGAGGACGATCATTTCAGCGGTTACGACTACCAGTTGTCCGAGGCAGTCGGTTACGGCCGCCGCCTGGTGGACGCTGCCCGTGTGAAACTGGACCTGGAAATCGGTGCCGGTGGGCGGCACAGCCGCGAAACCGGCGGCCGGCAACGCGACGAGGGCATCCTGCGCGGTGCCGCCAGGCTGGGGTGGGATATCAGTCCCACTGCCCGTTTTACCGAGGAACTGCTGGTGGAGAGCGGTGAGAGCAATACCTACACCGAGTCGATATCCGCCCTCCGCGTGCGGATTAACAGCCAGTTTGCCCTGAAGCTGTCGCTTACGGTGAAGCACAACAGCGACGTGCCCGCCGGCGTCGAGCATACCGACAGCGTGAGTGCGATTACCCTGGTGTACGACTTCTGATGCCCCCGGGGCGGGCTTACACCTGCCCCGACGGACATGGGACCCCAAGCGGCGCGGATGCGGTTACAATACCCGGCCCGACCCCACCAGTCCGAATTGCCATGCAGAACGTACGTATCGGTATTGTTACCGTTTCGGATCGCGCCAGCCGCGGCGAATACGAGGATCTCGGCGGCCCCGCCATTCGTGACTGGCTGCAGCAGGCCCTGGCCACTCCCTGGGAGGCCGTAGAACGACTGGTGCCGGACGAGCAGGCGCAGGTGGAGGCGATATTGCGCGAGTTGTGTGACGAGGCGGGCTGCTGCCTGGTGGTGACCACCGGCGGCACCGGCCCGGCGCCGCGCGATATTACCCCCGAGGCCACCGTTGCCGTGTGCGACAAGCTCCTCGATGGTTTCGGTGAGCAGATGCGCGCGGTTTCTCTCAAATTCGTGCCCACCGCCATCCTGTCGCGCCAGATCGCCGGTATCCGCGGCCGCTCGCTGCTCATCAATCTGCCGGGCAAACCGTCGGCCATCAAGGATTGTATGGATGCGGTGTTTTCCGCCGTGCCCTATTGCATCGATCTGATTGAAGGCCCATATCTGGAAACCCGGCCGGAAGTGATCAGCGCCTTCCGTCCCAAACATGCCAAGAAACCGCAGGATTGAGCCATGGATCGCAGCGACGTACTGGAGAGTTTGCACACCGCGCGCGACTTCATCCGCTGGGGGATGAGCCGCTTTGCCGAGGCAGGGCTGTACTTTGGTCACGGTACTGACAATGCCCTGGATGAGGCGGCCTATCTGGTGCTGCATACCTTGCACCTGCCGCCGGATATTGCCGATCCCTATCTGGATACCCGCCTCACCGGCGCGGAGAAGAAGGCGGTGCTGAACATACTTGAGCAGCGTGTCGAGGTGCGCCTGCCTGCGCCTTATCTGACCCACGAGGCGTGGTTTGCCGGCATGACCTTCCATGTCGACGAACGTGTGCTGATTCCGCGTTCGCCCATTGCCGAGTTGATCGAGGCCGGCTTCGAACCGTGGATCGATCCCAACCGGGTGGAGCGCATGCTCGACCTGTGCACCGGCAGCGGTTGCATTGCCATTGCCTGTGCCGAATATCTGCCTCATGTCGAGGTGGATGCCGTGGATATCTCCACCGCGGCACTGGAGGTGGTCGCGATCAACATACAGAAACATGGTGTGGAGGGGCGGGTGCATCCCGTTCAGTCCGACCTGTTCCAGAACCTGGCCGGACGCAAGTACGACATCATCGTCAGCAACCCGCCCTATGTCGATGCCGAGGACATGGCGGCGTTGCCGCCGGAGTTCCGTCATGAACCGCAACTGGCGCTTACTGCAGGCAGCGACGGTCTTGACCTGGTTCTCACCATCTTGCAGGAGGCATCCAGCCATCTGACCCGCGACGGCATCTTGATCGTCGAAGTGGGTAACAGCTGGCATGCCCTGGCCGAGCGCCTTCCCGAAGTTCCCTTTACCTGGCTGGAGTTCGAGCACGGCGGTCATGGCGTGTTTCTGCTCACCGCCGAGCAGGTGCGCGAATACCGCAGCCTGTTCCGGTTGGTGCGTTAATAAACCCGCCGCAGAGGCGCAGAGCCGCGGAGAATGTGAGTGATACAGCATACTCTGCGTCTCTGCGCCTCAGCGGCAGATTGTTTTTTTTAGGAGTCTGCACTTATGGCACTGAGTTTACGGCCGAAGACGGCCCAGCAGTATGTGAAGATGGTTGACGATGCCATGGTCGAGGTGGACGAGCTGCGTTCCAGCTACGAATATGATGCGGAAGAGATGGGCAACGTGCCTCCCTACCTCAACACCATGGAACAGATGCTCAAGGATCTGCGTGCCTCCATGGCCGACGGCAGCTATGAGTTTGGCAAGACCGATCTGCCGTTCATGGATATGGTCAATCGCTTCCGCAGCCGCATTCCTTTCGCGGATCTGCTGGCGATGATCAACAAGACCCATAAAGAAGGCCTCGATACCGAGAGCGAATAAGCACCGGGCGCCGGTGTGGAGGAGTGGCATGAGCACGCAACAAGGCAGCACAGATCAGCAGATCGTCTTCGACCCTGAGCTTATCAAGCGTTACGACAAGTCCGGGCCGCGCTACACCTCCTATCCGACGGCGGTACAGTTTCACAGTGGTTTCGGCGCCGACGACTATCGCCGCTACGCCGAGGCGAGCAACAAGCGCGGCAATCCGCTGTCGCTGTATTTCCATATCCCCTTCTGCGACACCGTCTGCTTCTATTGCGGCTGCAACAAGGTGGTGACCAAGGATCGTACCCGTTCCGCGCCGTATCTGGAGCGGCTGCACCGCGAACTGGAGTTGCAGGGGGCCTTGTTCGACCGCAACCGTACCGTCGATCAGCTGCACTGGGGCGGCGGCACGCCCACCTTCATCAGCCACGGCGAGATGACCGCGCTGATGGACAAGACGCGCGAATGTTTCAACCTGCGCAATGACGACAGCGGTGAATACTCCATCGAGATCGATCCGCGCGAGGTGAAGGTGGATACCATCGCCCTGCTGCGCAAGCTGGGCTTCAACCGCATGAGCCTGGGGGTGCAGGATTTCGACCCGCGCGTGCAGAAGGCGGTCAACCGCCTGCAATCCGAGGTGGAGACCATGGCGGCGCTGGACGCGGCGCGGCGCGAAGGCTTCAAGTCGCTCAGCATCGACCTGATCTACGGCCTGCCGTTCCAGAGCGTGGTGAGCTTCTCCGCCACCCTGGACAAGATTCTGGAGATATCTCCCGATCGCCTGTCGGTGTTCAACTATGCCCATCTGCCCGAGCTGTTCAAGCCGCAACGCCGCATCAATGCCGAGGAGCTGCCGGCACCGCAGGAAAAGCTCAACATCCTGCAGATGACCATCGAGAAGCTTACCGCCGCGGGCTATGTCTATATCGGCATGGATCACTTCGCCAGGCCCAACGACGAACTGGCGGTGGCGCAGCGCAGCGGTACCCTGTACCGCAACTTCCAGGGCTACTCCACCCACGCCGATTGCGATCTGGTGGGGCTGGGCAGCACCTCCATCGGCCAGGTCGGCCACTGCTACGCGCAGAACATGAAGGAGCTGGAGGAGTATTACGCGGCCATCGACGCCGGCCGGCTGCCGGTGTTCCGCGGCGTGGAACTCGACACCGACGACGTGCTGCGGCGCGAGGTGATCACCCAGCTCATCTGTCACTTCCATCTCGACAAGGCCTTGGTGGCCGCGCAGTTTGGCATCGACTTCGATACCTACTTTGCCACCGAACTGCAGGAACTGGCAGCCATGCAGGTCGATGGCCTGCTCCGCCTTGATGCCGGGCGTATCCAGGTGCAGCCGGCGGGCAAGCTGCTGATCCGCAATATATGCATGACCTTCGACCGCTACCTGCGGGAGAAGGCCGGGCAGCGCTTCTCCAAAGTGATCTGACATGGGTCGGGGCGCGCGGCTGCTGCTATTGGCGCTGCTGTGCTACGGCGGCGCACTGGTGGCCGCACCGTCGCCTGTTGAGCAGGATGCCTATCTGGCCGGCCAGCTCAGCTATTTTCTGGAGCGCGATCTGGGCTGGCCGCGGGGCAGCTATCGCCTTGAGGTGCGCGGAGGTGTCGCCGTCATTGCCCTGTCGGAAGATGACGGGGCGCGCCGCGTCGAAGTCGAGCAGCACCTGCCTGCCTTTGATCGGCTCAAGAGCATCACTGTGGTGGTCGGCAGTACGCCAAGCAGTGGCGCAGAGCCGGCCGGGGCCATCTACAGCTTTCTCGGCCTGACTCCCGGCTCGGCGCCGTTTCCGGTGGGCGATCTGTTTCTGCCCCTGCTGGCCGATCCCAAGCAGCCGCAGTTTTTCACCAGCTACCGTTATTACAGTACCCCCATTGCGGATGCCCATGCCGCCGCGGTGGGCTATGGCGAAACCTTTGGTTTTTACCGCCAACAGGGACAGCATCCCGGTGATGGCCTGCAGGTGGGCGTGTCCGGCGCACTGTTTGCCCAGTTCAATCTCGATAGCCCTTCGGCCGATCTGATCAATGCCGACTACACCATTGGTGTGCCGATCACCTGGCGTAATGGCACCACTTCGGCACGACTGCGCATCTATCATCAAAGCTCACATCTGGGCGATGAGTTTCTGCTGCGCGCCAGCCCCGAGCGCGTCAATCTGAGCTTTGAGTCAGTGGAGTTTCTGCTGTCGGAGCAGCGCGAGGTGTGGCGCGCGTATTTCGGCGGCGAATACCTGTTTCACCGTGAGCCGGCCGACCTCAAGCCTGCCGGGCTGCACGGCGGCCTGGAGTTTCGCACCAACCGTCCGGTCTGGAATGCCGGACACTGGGTTGGAGGTCTGGACGTCAAGGCCTGGGAGGAGCACGACTTCAGCCCCGATGTCAGTCTCAAGGTCGGTCTGCAGTTCGGTTCCTATCAGCCGGGGCAGCGTCGGGTGCGGCTGATGCTGGAGGGCTACCGCGGCCACGCGCCCCACGGCCAGTTCTATGCCGACTACATCGGTTACTACGGCATCGGACTCTATCTTGGATTCTGAAACACGGGGACGATTTCAGCGTTAACCGTTACAATAGGCGCCACTATGTCAGGCAATAGCATCGGCAAACTGTTTACCGTCACCACCTTCGGCGAAAGCCACGGCGCGGCGCTGGGCGCCATCGTCGACGGGTGTCCCCCCGGCCTTGAACTGTCGGAGGCGGATCTGCAGCGCGATCTGGATCGGCGCAAGCCGGGCACCTCGCGCCATACCACCCAACGGCGCGAAGAGGATGCCGTACGCATCCTCTCCGGCGTGTTCGAGGGCCGCACCACCGGCACGCCCATCGGCCTGCTCATCGAGAACACCGATCAGCGCTCCAGGGATTACTCGGACATCGCCCAGCAGTTTCGCCCCGGCCATGCCGACTACACCTACCAGCAGAAATACGGCTTCCGCGACTACCGCGGCGGCGGTCGCTCCTCGGCGCGCGAGACTGCGATGCGTGTTGCCGCCGGCGCCATCGCCAAGAAATACCTGCACCGCCAGGGTATCGAGATCCGCGGCTACATGATGCAGCTCGGCCCCATCAAGGCAGAGCAGTTCGACTGGGCCGCGGTGGAGCAGAACGCCTTCTTCTTCCCCGACGCCGCCAAGGTGGCGCAGCTGGAGGAATACATGGATGCCCTGCGCAAGGAGGGCAACTCCGTCGGCGCCCGCATCAACGTGGTGGCCACCGGCATGCCGCCCGGCCTGGGCGAGCCGATCTTCGATCGTCTCGACGCCGATCTGGCCCATGCCCTGATGTCCATCAATGCGGTGAAGGGCGTGGAGATCGGCGCCGGCTTTGCCTGTGTGGAACAGAAGGGCACCGAGCATCGCGACGAAATGACGCCGCAGGGCTTTCTGTCCAACCATGCCGGCGGCATCCTCGGCGGTATTTCCAGCGGCCAGGACATCATCGCCTCCATTGCCCTCAAACCGACCTCCAGCCTGCGCCTGCCGGGCCGCAGCGTGGATCTGGCAGGCGAGCCGGTGGAGGTGGTGACCACCGGCCGTCACGACCCCTGCGTCGGCATCCGCGCCACGCCCATCGCCGAGGCGATGATGGCCATCGTGCTGATGGACCACTTCCTGCGCCAGCGCGGCCAGAACGGCGAGGTGCACTCGGCCACGCCGATCATCCCGGCCAGCGCCGGTTAATAAAACAACCTGCCGCAGAGACGCGGAGACGCAGAGTTATTAACCTGGTTGTTCTCCGCGCCTCTGCGTCTCTGCGGCGGCTTTTTGTTTCAGAGGTTCTCCATGCTGCTGCACATTCCTGAAGTCCTGTTGCCCAATGAGCTGGAGGCGATGCGCCGCGTGCTGGACCAGTCGGCCTTCGTCGACGGCAAACTGACCGCGGGCCGCGCGGCGGAGAAGGTCAAGCACAACACCGAGCTGGATCGCGAGCAGCCGCAACGCGACGCGTTGGCGCAGATCGTGGTTACGGCACTGTACCGCAGCGAAACCTTTCGCACTGCGGCACTGCCGCTCAAGCTGGGTACGCCGATCTTCGCCCGCTATACGCCGGGCATGGCCTACGGCTGGCATGTGGATGATCCGGTGATGGGGCAGGGGCCGCACTACCGTACCGACGTGTCGTTCACCCTGTTTCTCAGCGAGCCGGAGGAATACGACGGCGGCGAGCTGGTGGTGCGCACTTCGTTCGGCGAGAAGCCGGTCAAGTTCAAGGCCGGCGACGCGGTGATCTATCCTTCCGGCACCCTGCACCAGGTGGCCGAGGTGACGCGTGGCGTGCGCCTGGTCTCCATCGGCTGGATTCAGAGCATGGTGCGCGACCCGGCCCAGCGCGAAATCCTGTTCGAGCTCTCCGGCGCCCGCAACCAGTTGCTGGCCGATAACCCCGGCGCACCGGAGACCGACGCCGTCGATCACGCCTACATCAACCTGGTGCGCATGTGGTCAGAAGTGTGAAAGATAAAAGAACAAAGTGAAAAGGAAAGGCTGTTACTTTTTGACTTGTATCTTTCCTCTTGTATCTTGAAACTGCCTTAATGTATTGGCGCCTATCCACCTTCTATCTCTTCCACTTCGCCAGCCTCGGCGTGCTGGTGCCCTACTGGAGCCTGTATCTCAAGCACCAGGGCTTCGGTGTGGGCGAGATCGGCGAGTTGATGGCGCTGTTGATGGCCACCAAGATCGTCTCGCCCAACATCTGGGGCTGGATTGCCGATCACACCGGCATGCGTCTCACGGTGGTGCGTGCCGGGGCCTTGCTGGCGCTGGTGACCTTTACCGCCATATTTTTCGTCGAAGCTTATTGGCCGACGGCACTGGTGATGGTGCTGTTCAGTTTCTTCTGGAACGCGGTGCTGCCGCAGTTCGAGGCCAACACCCTGAGCCATCTGGGCGAGCAGCAGCACCGTTACAGCTCGATCCGCCTGTGGGGCTCCATTGGTTTCATCGTCATGGTGGCCGGCATGGGGCCGCTGCTGGATCGCTTCGATGCCGGCATCGTGCCGGGCGTGATGCTGGCCCTGTTCGTCGGCATCCTGGGCGCCAGCCTGCTGGCGCCGCGCCTGGACGGCGCGCCGCATGCGCTGAACGCCGAGTCGCTGCGCCGCGTGCTGCTCAAACCGCAGGTGCTGGCGCTGCTCGCGGTGTGTTTCCTGATGCAGGCCAGCCACGGCCCCTATTACACCTTCTACACCCTGTACATGGAGGCGCACGGCTACACGCGCAGCGCCATCGGCCAGTTGTGGGCCCTGGGCGTGGTGGCCGAGGTGGGGATGTTCCTGATCATGCCGCGCCTGGTGGCGCACTACGGGCTGCGCAGTCTGCTGCTGGCGAGTCTGGTGCTGACCACCCTGCGCTGGCTGCTCATCGGTCACTATCCGCAGTCACTGCCCGTCGTGCTGGCGGCGCAGACCCTGCACGCGGCCAGCTTCGGCGTCTATCACGCCACCGCCATCGCGCTGTTCCACAAATACTTTCCCGGTCGCCTGCAAGGGCGCGGCCAGGCCTTGTATGCCTCGCTGTCCTTCGGCGCCGGCGGTGCCCTCGGCAGCTACTACAGCGGTGTGGTGTGGGAATCGCTGGGAGCGGAGGCGGCCTTCGTCATTGCCGCCGGGTTGAGCGCAGCGGCGTTGGTGATCGGTTGGCGGTGGCTTAAAGAATAGATACAAGGGGAAAGATACAAGAGGAAAGTGATGCGTGGCTCCTTTTATCTTTTCTCTTGCATCTTGTATCTGCCTTATCCATACAAATCCGTCGGATCATGTTTCCCGCGCAGCCGTCGTCCGTCGCCCTCCAGCCGGTCAATCACCTGTGCCGTGGTGAGCAATTCCGCCAGCGTCGCCGCCGGCAGCGACGTCTCGCCGAGCGGCAGGTGCGCCAGTTGCTGCCGGCGGTTGAGCACCGCCAGGTAGTCGGCCGGGGTGAACAGCCGGCTGGCGAGGTGAAAGCCGTCTTCCAGGTGTTGCCGTGCGCCGTTCAGGCGCCGGCTCAGCAGGAGCTGTCCGGTGACGATCTCCAGCAGGGCGCGGCCATGAGCGCTTTGCCGCAGCAGCGGCAGGGCGTGACGGTATAAGGCGTCGATGTCTTCACCCAGCCAGCAACGGGCCACCAGTTCCTGCAAGACACAGGTACGGCAGCGGCGCAGGCGCTGGCCGCGACGTTGGCGTTGCTGTGCCCGCTCCAGCAGTGTCCGTGCCGCCTCGGCATCCAGTGGATCGGCATGCCACAGCGCGAGCGGATTCATGCACTGTTGCCTTCCAGCAACAGCTGCCGCAAGGCCCGTGCGGCGTTGGACAGGCTGCGGTTGGTGTGGGTGACCAGGCCGAGTTGCCGCTCCAGTTTCAGGGCGGGCAGCTTCAACGCCGCCAGTTGGGCGTCGAGCATGGTGCGCGGCAGCACGCTCCAGCCCAGGCCGACCGCCACCAGCATCTTGATGGTTTCCAGATAATTGGTGGACATGCTCACCTGCGGCGTCAGCCCCTCGCGGCGGAAGGCGGCTTCGACGATCTCGCGCGTGTAGGTGCCGTGGGCCGGCATGATGGCGGGCCACTGGGCGAGGTCGTGCAGGGTGGGGCGCGACTTGGCCGCCAGTGCATGGCTCGCGGCCACCACCACCGCCAGGTCGTCGTGCCAGACCACCTGCGTCTCCAGGTTGGGCGGCGTGGCGGTGGGCAGTGTCACCACACCCAGCTCCAGTTCACCGCGCAGCACCGCCAGGCAGGCCTGTTCCGAATCCATGAACTGGATGTCCAGGGCCACCTGCGGGTAGCGCTGGTGGTAGGCGCGCAGCACCGGCGGCAGGCGGTGCAGGCCGATGTGATGGCTGGTGCCGAAGGACAGTCGTCCCTCGATCTTGCCCGACAGGCTGGCGATGGCGCGGCGGCTGTCCTCCAGTTCGTCGACGATGCGCCGCGCCCGCGGCAGCAGGGCGCGGCCCGCCTCGGTCAGCCCCACCTGGCGACCGACGCGGTCGAACAGCGCCGTGCCCAGCGCCGCCTCCAGCGCGGCGATGCGCTTGCTTACCGCCGGCTGGGTGAGGAACAGCCGCTCCGCCGCCTGGGAGAAGGAGGCGCTGTCGGCGACGGCGAGAAAGGCTTGCAGGGCGCTGATGTCCATTTTGAAAGACTTTAACGCAGAGGCGCAGAGGCGCAGAGAAAACATGAGTTGATTGTTCGTTCTCTGCGTCTCTGCGCCTCTGCGTCAGGTTTTGAGTATTCCATATTGGAATCCAGTATATGAAATTAATGAATTTGTGTCATGCGAGCGGCGGGGCTAGGATGGCCCCATCGTAAGAGGAACAGGCTATGGCTGGAAAGACGCTGTACGACAAATTGTGGGATGCCCACGTGGTGCGCTGTGACGATGACGGCACCTGCTTGCTGTATATCGACCGTCATCTGGTGCATGAGGTGACCTCGCCGCAGGCCTTCGAGGGCCTGCGTATTGCGGGGCGTCAGCCGTGGCGCAGGGACACCGTGCTGGCCACGCCCGATCACAACGTGCCGACCGACGATCGCAGCAAGGGCATCGCCGACCCCGTCGCCCGTATCCAGGTGGAGACCCTGGACGCCAACGTGCGCGAGTTCGGCCTGACCTATTTCCCCATGGGTGACGTGCGCCAGGGCATCGTGCACGTGGTCGGCCCGGAGGAGGGCGGCACCCTGCCCGGCATGACCGTGGTGTGCGGTGACTCCCATACCTCGACCCATGGCGCCTTCGGCGCCCTGGCCCACGGCATCGGCACCTCCGAGGTGGAGCACGTGCTGGCCACCCAGTGCCTGGTGCAGAAGAAATCGAAGAACATGCTGGTGTCGGTGGACGGCCACGTCGGTCCCGGCGTCACCGCCAAGGACATCGTGCTGGCCATCATCGGCGAGATCGGCACCGCCGGCGGCACCGGCTACGCCATCGAGTTCGGCGGCGAGGCGATCCGCGCCCTGTCCATGGAAGGGCGCATGACGGTGTGCAACATGGCCATCGAGGCCGGTGCCCGCGCCGGCATGGTGGCGGTGGACGAAACCACCATCGATTACCTCTACGGCAGGCCTTACGCCCCGAAGGGGGACCAGTGGGATCAGGCGGTGGCCTCCTGGTTCAACCTGCACTCCGACTTCGACGCCGATTTCGATCGCATCGTCCGGCTCGACGCCGGCAGGATCAAACCCATGGTCACCTGGGGCACCTCGCCCGAGATGGTGGTGGCGGTGGACGGCAAGGTGCCGGATCCGGCGCAGGAACAGGATGCCGTGAAGGCCACCGGCATGCGCGCCGCGCTGAAATACATGGGGCTGGAGGCCAACACCCCGATCACCAACATTCCAGTGGACGTGGTATTCATCGGCTCCTGCACCAACGCGCGCATCGAGGACATGCGCGCCGCGGCGGCGGTGATCAAGGGGCGCAGGAAGGCGGCCAACGTCAAGCAGGTGCTGGTGGTGCCGGGTTCCGGCCTGGTCAAGCAGCAGGCGGAGGCCGAGGGTCTGGACAAGGTATTCATCGACGCCGGTTTCGAATGGCGCGAGCCGGGCTGCTCCATGTGCCTGGCGATGAATGCCGACCGACTGCAGCCGGGTGAGCGCTGCGCCTCCACCTCCAACCGCAACTTCGAAGGAAGGCAGGGCCAGGGCGGGCGCACCCACCTGGTCAGCCCGGCGATGGCGGCGGCGGCGGCCATCGCCGGCCATTTCGTTGATGTGCGCGAGTTTTGAGTATGCAACCCAACGCAGAGGCGCAGAGGACGCAGAGAAACATCGTTAATGAGCTTTTCTCTGCGTCCTCTGCGTCTCTGCGTTGAAGAGGTTTTAATATGGAAAAATTGAACAAGGTGACCGGTATCGTGGCGCCGATGGACCGTCCCAACGTGGACACTGACGCCATCATTCCCAAGCAGTTCCTCAAGTCGATCAAGCGCAGCGGCTTCGGTCCCAACCTGTTCGACGAGTGGCGTTATCTCGATCATGGTGAGCCGGGCATGGACAACTCCGGGCGCCCGCTCAATCCGGATTTCGTGCTCAACCAGCCGCGCTATCAGGGCGCGAAGATCCTGCTGGCGCGCGACAACTTCGGCTGCGGCTCATCGCGCGAACATGCGCCCTGGGCACTGGAAGATTACGGTTTCCGCGTGATCATCGCGCCGAGCTTCGCCGACATTTTCTTCAACAACTGCTTCAAGAACGGCCTGCTGCCCATCAAGCTGGACGGCGCCATCGTCGACCGGCTGTTCAAGGAAACGGCGGCGACGGAGGGCTACCAGTTGACGGTGGACCTGGCGGCGCAGACCATCACCACGCCGGGCGGCGAGGTGATCCCGTTCGAGGTCGATGCCTTCCGCAAGCACTGCCTGCTCAACGGACTGGACGACATCGGCCTGACCCTGCAGCATGTGGACGAAATCAAGGCCTACGAGACGCGCCGCCGCCAGGAGGCGCCCTGGCTGTTTTAATTCCAGTACTGTCGCAGAGACGCAGAGGCGCAGAGAATTAATTCGGTTTTTACTCTGCGGCTCCGCGTCTCTGCGGCAAGTGTTTTGTATAAGAGGATTCGTGATGACCAAGAAGATTGCAGTTCTGCCTGGCGACGGTATCGGCCCGGAGATCGTGGCGCAGGCGGTGAAGGTGCTCAAGGCGATGCCGGAGCTGAACCTGGAGATGGAGGAGGCTGCCATCGGCGGTGCCGGTTACGATACGGCCGGCGACCCGTTGCCGGAGGCCACTCTCAAGCTGGCGCGCGCCGCCGATGCGGTGCTGCTCGGTGCCGTCGGTGGCCCGCAGTACGACAAGCTGGACCGTCCGCTGCGCCCGGAGCGCGGTTTGCTGCGTATTCGCAAAGAGTTGAACCTGTTCGCCAACCTGCGTCCGGCGCTGCTCTATCCGGAACTGGCCGATGCCTCCTCGCTCAAGCCGGAGGTGGTGTCCGGTCTGGACATCATGATCGTGCGCGAGCTGACGGGTGATGTGTATTTCGGCCAGCCGCGCGGCATCGAGGTACGTAACGGCGAGCGCGTCGGTTTCAACACCATGATCTACTCCGAGTCCGAGGTGCGCCGCGTGGCGCGCGTGGCCTTCGACATCGCCATGAAGCGCGGCAAGAAGCTGTGCTCGGTGGAAAAGGCCAACGTGCTGGAATGCTCCGAACTGTGGAAGGAGGTGGTGCTGGAGGTCAGCAAGGAGTATCCGGAGGTCGAGCTGTCGCACATGTACGTGGACAACGCGGCGATGCAGCTGGTGAAGTGGCCCAAGCAGTTCGACGTCATCGTCACCGGCAATATCTTCGGCGATATCCTGTCCGATCAGGCCTCCATGCTGTCCGGTTCCATCGGCATGCTGCCCTCGGCCTCGCTGGACGAGAACAACAAGGGCATGTACGAGCCGATCCACGGTTCGGCCCCGGATATCGCCGGCAAGAACATCGCCAATCCCTTGGCGACGATCCTGTCGGCCGCTATGATGCTGCGCTACACCTTCGGCGACGAGGCCAATGCGGCGCGCATCGAGGCGGCGGTGCGCCAGGTACTGGCGGACGGCATGCGTACCGCCGACATCCACACGGCGGGAACCAAGAAGGTTTCGTGCAGCGAAATGGGCGACGCCGTGGTGGCGGCATTGAATTAAACATCCAACGCAGAGGCGCAGAGACGCAGAGAAAAGATGGCGGTGTTGTTTTTCTCTGCGACCTCTGCGTCTCTGCGTTAAATGGTTTTTTTTCAAGAGGAACGAGACATGAAGCGGGTAGGCTTAGTCGGTTGGCGCGGTATGGTCGGTTCGGTGCTGATGGGGCGCATGCGCGAGGAGAAGGATTTCGACCTCATCGATCCGGTGTTCTTCACCACCTCGAATCCCGGCGGCAAGGGGCCGGACATCGGCAAGGACGTACCGCCGCTCAAGGACGCCATGAGCATCGACGAACTGAAGGCGATGGACGTGATCATCACCTGTCAGGGCGGCGACTACACCAAGGAGGTGTATCCCAAGCTGATGGCTGCCGGCTGGAAGGGCTACTGGATCGACGCCGCCTCCACCCTGCGCATGAAGGATGACGCCATCATCATCCTCGACCCGGTCAACAAGGGCGTCATCAAGGACGGCCTGGCCAAGGGCATCAAGACCTACGTCGGCGGCAACTGCACCGTGTCCCTGATGCTGATGGCCATCGGTGGCCTGTTCGACAAGGGCCTGGTCGAGTGGATCGCTCCGCAGACCTATCAGGCGGCCTCCGGCGCCGGCGCGCGCAACATGCGCGAGCTGATCCAGCAGATGGGTGCCATCAACGGCGAGGTGAAGTCCCTGCTCGACGACCCGGCCTCGGCCATTCTGGAGATCGACCGCAAGGTGGCCGATTTCATCCGCTCCGACCGCTACCCGCTGGATGCCTGGCCGGTACCCCTGGCCGGTTCGCTGATCCCGTGGATCGACGTGGCGCTGGAGTCCGGCCAGTCCAAGGAGGAGTGGAAGGCGCAGGTGGAGTGCAACAAGATCCTCGGCCGCTCCGATCGGCAGATCCCCATCGACGGCCTGTGCGTGCGCGTCGGCGCCATGCGCTGCCACAGCCAGGCGCTGACCATCAAGATGACCAGGGACGTGCCGCTGGACGAGATCCACGGCATCATCGCCGCCCACAACGACTGGGTGAAGGTGGTGCCCAACGATCGTCAGATCACCATGGAGCAGCTGACCCCGGCTGCCGTCACCGGCACCCTCACCGTGCCGGTGGGCCGCATGCGCAAGCTGAACATGGGCAAGGACTACCTGTCCGCCTTCACCGTCGGCGACCAGCTGCTGTGGGGCGCCGCCGAGCCGCTGCGCCGCATGCTGCGCATCCTGCTGGAAGGCTGAGTTTTACGCGCAAAACAATTTTGCCGCAGAGACGCAGAGAACGCCGAGATGTTTTCCGCGAGCGGTTCTATAACCGAGGGGTTGCCGCGGGCGGTTCAGCAATGAAACGTCTTCCTCGGCGTACTCTGCGCCTCTGCGGTGAGCATATTCCGGGCTGAATGATGGCAGAGCGCATTGATGTGGCCGTGGTCGGCGTCTCCACCCTGGTGGGGGAGGCGCTGATTTCCATTCTTGCCGAGCGCGGCTTTCCCGTCGGCACCCTCTATCCCCTGGACACGGCCGACCAGGCCGGCGGCCGGGTGGAGTTCAAGGGCAGCCACCTGCGCGTGGGCGATGTGGCAAGCTTTGATTTCTCCCGGGTACAGCTGGCCTTTTTCTGCGCCGACGCCGATGTTTCTGCCGCCTATGTGCCACGCGCCACGGCCGCCGGCTGTGTGGTGATCGATGACAGCGGCCTGTTCCGCATGGAGGCCGATGTGCCTCTGGTGGTGGCCGAGGTCAACCCCGAGGCCCTGGCGGGCTGGCAGGCACGGCGCATCATCGCCAACCCCAATGCCTGCACGGTACTGATGCTGACTGCGCTCAAGCCGATCCACGATACCGCCGGCCTTACTCGCATCAACGTCGCCACCTATCAGGCGGTGTCCGGTGCCGGGCGTGATGGCATGGAGGAGCTGGGGCGGCAGACTGCCGGTCTGCTCAATATGCAGGGCATCGAAACGCACATTTTCCCCAGGCAAATCGCCTTCAATCTGTTACCCCGGATCGGCGCGCTGGAGCCCAACGGCTATACCCGGGAAGAGATGAAAATGGTGCAGGAAACGCACAAGATCCTTGGTGACGAGGCTATCGGCGTGAACCCCACTACCGTACGCGTGCCGGTGTTTTATGGTCATGCCATGGCGCTGCACATCGAAACCCGCGACATGATCACAGCGACCCGGGTGCGGGAGCTGTTAAAAAAGGCTCCGGGCGTGGCCGTGGCGGAGGATATGCCCACCCCGGTGACCGATGCCTCGGGCGACGATGCCGTATTCGTTGGCCGGATACGACAGGATATTTCCCATGAAAATGGCATGGATATGTGGCTGGTGGGGGATAATGTGCGCAAGGGGGGCGCATTAAACTGTATTCAAATCGCTCAGGTCTTGGTAAAAGACTATATGTGAGTTAAAGTTACTGCCGATACATAAAGCTTGTTGAGAGGAACATGTCTCAACTGCCCGTTCAGGAATACTAAAAGCCCGTCACGAGGACGCTGGTCCCAGGGGATAACTAGGGAGTGAGGATGGTGCGAAAGCTGGCTAACACGTTGCTGTCGCTATTACTCGTTGTGCCGTCAGTGGCCTTTGCCTTGGGGATGGGGGATATCAAGCTCCACTCCGCCCTCAATCAGCCGTTCAAGGCAGACATCGAACTGTTGTCCGTTTCTGCGGACGAGGCGGAGTCCCTCAAGGTTGGCCTGGCCTCCCACGAAACCTTCGCCCGGATCGGGCTGGATCGGCCGGCGGCGTTGATGTTCCTGCGTTTCAATGTGGAGCAGAGCGGCGGGCGCCACTTCATCCGTATCAGTTCCACCGAACCCATCCGCGAGCCCTTCCTCAGTTTCCTGGTGGAGACGAGCTGGCGTTCAGGGCGCCTGTTGCGCGAATACACCGTCCTTATCGACCCGCCGGGCATGGGCGAGGAAGAGCCGCCGGTGGTTCAGGCACCGGTTGTTGCCACCACCAAACCGGTTGCAGCACCTGCCGCACCGGTTATCGTGAGTGGTGCGGCGCCTGCGCAGGCTGCGCCCGCGCCCGTTGCCGGCAGCCTGAGCTACGGCCGGGTCAAGGCCGACGAAACCCTCTGGTCCATCGCCAGTCGCATGCGTCCCGACAAGTCGGTGAGCACGCAGCAGATGATGATGGCACTGCTCAAGGCCAATCCCGAGGCCTTCTACGACAACAACGTCAACCGGCTCAAGATGGGCTATGTGCTGCGCCTGGATGACCCCGCGCTGATCACGGCCATGAGCCATGCCGATGCGGTGCGCGCCATCAGCGCCCAGAACCGTGCCTGGCAGGATTACGTCAAGGGCGCGGCCAGTGATGCCGCTGCACGACCAGCCACCCCCTCCAGTGCCCAGGCTGCACGCGCCGTTGCCGCACCAGTGGAGCCGCGCCTCAAGCTGGTGGCACCGGAAGGTACGGGGAAGGCGGCCGCCGGTACGGCAACCAGCAGCGAGGCCGACGCGGATATACGCAAGGAACTGCTGCTGGCGCAGGAGAGCACCGAGGCGCAGGTGCGAGAAAACGAGCAGTTGCGCAATCGCATGCAGGAACTGGAAGGGCAGCTTGCCTCCATGCAGCGCCTGCTGTCGCTGAAGGATTCCGACCTTGCCGCCCTGCAGCAGCAGATGGGTACTGAGGCACCAGTGACCACCACGCCGTCTGCCCCGGTGGATGCCGAGCCTGCCGCACCGATAGCGGCAGAAGCGCCAGCGACGCCGGAACCGGCCACTGCGGAAGAGGCGGCTCCCGTCGCCGGGACGCCTGCTGCCGAGGCGGCCCCTGCCGTGGAAGAGACCAAGCCGGCTGCCCCGGCAGCCAGGCCAGCGCCGGTGCGTCCGGCCCCGCCGCTGCCTGTGGCGCAGCCCAGCTTTCTGGATGAAGTGATGGAGGATCCGCTGATGCTGGGCGGATTGGGTGCGGTGGTGCTGGCATTGCTGGTATTGCTGGGCCTGTTTTTCAAGCGCCGTCGCGCGGGTGGCCCCGGCTTCAGCGAGAGCATACTCACCGCCGGCGGCACCTCGGTGCTCAATTCCAAGACCACTTCCGGGGTTCCGTCCGAAGAGAGTTCGCTGTTCAGCGATCTGGCCGTCAGCGGCATGAACAGCGCACAGGGCGCAGACTCCGAGGTGGATCCACTGACCGAGGCCGATGTCTACATGGCCTACGGTCGCTACCAGCAGGCCGAAGAACTGTTGAAGGAGGCGCTGAAGAGCCAGCCCGAGCGCCACGATACCAAGGTGAAGCTGCTGGAAGTCTATTACGCCACCAAGGATCGTGCCGCCTTTGAGCCGCTGGCTGACGAGGTGTTTACCGCGCTGGAAGGCTCCGGCCCGCTGTGGAGCAAGGTCCTGATGATGGGACATGAGCTGTGCCCGGATAATCCGATGTTCAGCGCTGCCCCGGAACCGGGTGCCGGGCTGGAACTGGGCGGACACGGCGCCAGTGATGATGTGCTGGATATCGGCATCGACCTGGATGCGCTGGCAGAAGACATGGAATCCTCCTCCGAAGGAGGCGGTGCTGCGTTCAATCTGGATCTCGGTGTTGATTTCTCTGATCTGGATGAAGGTGCGGCCGTTGCCGAGCCTGCATCGATGGTGGCCAGGAAGGGGGCTGCGGCCGAGGACTCGCCACTGGCCGAGATGGATTTCGATTTGGGTGGTCTGGACGAGATGGCCCCCGAAGCAGCACCGCAGGCAATATCCGCCGCCCCGGAGCCGGTTGCGGCCGCCGCGGATGAGGCCCCGGAGCAGTCGATGGATTTCGACCTGGGTGACTTCCAGTTTGGCGATGCGGCGCTTGAAACGTCTGCAGAGGCCCCCGCCGCCCCGAAGCAGAAGGAAGAGAGCCTGCTCGACCTGGATATGGGCGACCTGAATCTGGAGCTGGGCGGGGATACGGCGGAAAATGCCGCAGAGTCTGGCCTGGCTGCGCTGGATATGGAGCCGGCCGCTACCCTGCCTGTGGGGGACGAGGAATCTGGTCTGGGAGATTTGGGCGATTTTGGCGATATGGATATGGGGGATCTGGATGCCGTCGGCACCAAGCTGGATCTGGCCAGGGCCTATGTCGACATGGGCGAACCCGACAGCGCACGCAGCATCCTCAATGAGGTGCTGGCGGAAGGCGACGACAAGCAGAAGACCCAGGCCCAGGAACTGCTGAACCAGCTTTCCTGATCGTCAACGCAGTACAATACACGTCCCCGGCCGGGCTGCCCGCCGGGGATTTTTGTTTTTAGACCGATAGTCGCCAACGTCAGGGCGTACAGAACACAATGAACTTCCAATTCTTGCCGCAGAGACGCAGAGACGCGGAGTACAGTATCTCTCTGCGCCTCCGCGTCTCTGCGTCGGATGCGGTTTTTACCTGTTCTTTACGCCTTAACGTTTTAACCGATTCGAAGTTCCGTTATGCGAATTGCCATAGGTGTTGAATACGATGGCAGCCGCTACGGCGGCTGGCAGGCGCAGTCCCACGACCCCAACACCCTGCAGGCGCGGGTGGAGGCGGCGCTGTCGCGCATTGCCGACCATCCGGTGGAGGTGATCTGCGGCGGGCGTACCGATGCCGGGGTACATGCCAGCGGCCAGGTGATCCATTTCGACACCACGGTTGAGCGCCCCATGCGTGCCTGGGTGATGGGCGGCAATTCCCACCTGCCGCCGGATATGGTCCTGCGTTGGGCGCAGCCGGTAGAGGAGGGCTTTCATGCCCGTTTTTCCGCCCGGCGCCGCGCCTATCGCTACGTGATCCTCAACCGCCAGCAGCGTCCGGCCCTGCTGTCGCGCAAGGTCAGCTACGATTACCGCGCCCTGGATGCCGAACGCATGGCCGCGGCGGCGCTGCCCCTGCTGGGCGAGCACGATTTTTCGTCCTACCGTGCGGTGGCCTGCCAGGCGAAAAGCCCGGTGCGCACCATCTACCGCCTGGAGGTACGGCGGCAGGGGGAGTTCATCCTGCTGGATATCGAGGCCAACGGCTTTCTGCACCACATGGTGCGCAATATCGCCGGCGTGCTGCTGGCCATCGGTGCCGGCGAGCAGCCGCTGGAGTGGAGCCGGGAGGTGCTGGAATCGCGTGACCGCAGCGCCGGCGGCGTCACCGCCCAGCCCTGGGGCCTGTACCTGGTCCGCATCGATTACCCGGAGGAGTTCGCCATCCCGCAGCTTCCGCCCCCTGCGCTGGTTTGGTAATCTGCACGGCTCCATGAGGGTTCGAATCAAAATCTGCGGCATCACCCGCCCCGAGGACGGTGTGGAGGCCGCACGCCTGGGGGCCGATGCCATCGGCCTGGTGTTTTACGCCTCCAGTCCGCGTGCAGTCAGCGTGGCGCAGGCGCAGGCAGTGTGCGCGGCGCTGCCTCCCTTCATCAGCGTGGCAGGGTTGTTCGTGGATGCCCCCGCGGCCGAGGTGCGGGCGGTGTTGCAGGCCGTTCCGCTGGATGTGCTGCAGTTTCACGGCGACGAGGCTCCGGCGTACTGCGCCGCCTTCGGGCGGCCGTGGCTCAAGGCCCTGCGCATGCGTGACGGTCTCGATGTCATGGCCGAGGCGCAGCGCCATGCCGGCGCCCAGGGCCTGCTGCTGGATACCTATACGCCGGGTCAGGCCGGCGGTACCGGCATGGCCTTCGACTGGCAGCGGGTGCCGCAGGGGCTGGCTCAGCCGGTGATCCTGGCCGGCGGTCTGACGCCGGACAACGTGGCCGAGGCCATTTCCGTTGCCCGACCGTACGCGGTCGATGTGAGCGGCGGGGTGGAGCAGGCCAAGGGAATCAAGAGTGCCGACAAGATGGCGGCATTTATGCGAGAGGTAGAGCGTGTCCAAAACCGATAAGCCCATGAGCGGTGCCGAGTTGCAGCAGCTGCCGGATGCCGGCGGCCATTTCGGCCCCTATGGCGGTCGCTTCGTGGCCGAGACCCTGATGGGGCCGCTGGAAGAACTGCGCCTGGCCTATGAGCGCTACAAGGACGATCCTGATTTCATTGCCGAGTTCGAGTACGACCTCAAACAGTTCGTCGGCCGGCCCTCGCCGCTGTACCTGGCCGAGCGCTGGACGCAAAAACTGGGCGGGGCGAAGATTTACCTGAAGCGCGAGGATCTCAATCACACCGGCGCGCACAAGATCAACAACACCATCGGCCAGGCCCTGCTCGCCAGGCGCATGGGCAAGACCCGCATCATCGCCGAGACCGGCGCCGGTCAGCACGGCGTGGCCACTGCCACGGTGGCGGCGCGCCTGGGCCTCAAGTGCGTGGTGTACATGGGCGCCACCGACGTGGAGCGGCAGAAGATCAACGTGTTCCGCATGCGCCTGCTGGGCGCCGAGGTGGTCCCGGTCAGCTCCGGCTCCAAGACCCTGAAGGATGCACTCAACGAGGCGATGCGTGACTGGGTCACCAACATCGACGACACCTTTTACATCATCGGCACCGTGGCCGGGCCTCATCCTTACCCGGCGATGGTGCGCGACCTCCAGTCGGTCATCGGCCGCGAGGCGCGCGAACAGTGCCTGGAACAGGAAGGGCGCCTGCCCGACGTGCTGGTGGCCTGCGTCGGCGGCGGCTCCAATGCCATGGGGCTGTTCTATCCCTTCCTCGCCGACGAATCGGTGCGGATGTACGGCGTGGAGGCGGGCGGCGAGGGCATCGCCAGCGGCCATCACGCGGCGCGCTTCGCCACCGGTCGCCCCGGCGTACTGCACGGCAACCGTACCTACCTGATGGAGGATGACGACGGCCAGATCATCGAGTCGCACTCGGTTTCCGCCGGCCTGGACTACCCCGGCGTCGGTCCCGAGCATGCCTGGCTCAAGGAGTGTGGCCGTGTCAATTATGTCTATGCCACCGACGAGGAGGCGCTGGCCGCCTTCCACGATCTGACCCGCACCGAGGGCATCATCCCGGCGCTGGAATCCAGCCATGCCCTGGCCTATGTGGCCAGGCTGGCGCCCACCCTGGGCAAGGATCAGATCATCATCGTCAACCTGTCCGGCCGTGGCGACAAGGACATCCACACCGTGGCCGAGCTGGAGGGGATCAAGGTATGACGCAAATGCTTAAAGGCGAAGTTCTCGCCAAGACGCCAAGTGCGCCAGGAAAGGCGGAGCCACATCACGTTATTTGCTCTCCGCGTACTCCGAACCTTCGTGTTGAGGCTGTTTTTCCTTGGCGCGCTTGGCGTCTTGGCGAGAGTCACCGCTCTTTTGTTTCCTTCGCCGGGGGTGAACGATGAGCCGCCTCGCACAACGCTTTGCCGATCTCAAGGCAGCCGGCCGCAAGGCCCTGATCCCCTTCATCACCGCCGGCGATCCGCGTCCGGAGATTACCGTGCCGCTGATGCACGCCATGGTGGAGCAGGGCGCCGACATCATCGAACTGGGGGTGCCGTTTTCCGACCCCATGGCCGACGGCCCGGTGATCCAGCGCGCCAGCGAGCGCGCCCTGCAACACCACGTCAGTCTGAAGAACGTACTCGACATGGTGCGCCGTTTCCGCGAGCGGGATGCCGGCACGCCGGTGGTGCTGATGGGCTATCTCAATCCGGTGGAGGTCATGGGCTATGCCACCTTTGCTGCCAACGCGGCGGCGGCAGGCGTGGACGGTGTACTGACCGTGGATCTGCCGCCGGAAGAGGCCGCGCCGTTCCTGGCCGAGCTGCGCCCACATGGCATCGACCCCATCTTTCTGCTGGCGCCGACCACCGCCGACAGCCGTATCGCCACCATTTGCCAGGTGGCCAGCGGTTTTATCTACTACGTTTCGGTGAAAGGCGTCACCGGTGCCGCCCACCTGGACATGGATGGCGTGCGCGCCCAGGTGGAACGCATCCGCGCCCACACCGGCCTGCCGGTGGGCGTCGGCTTCGGCATCAAGGACGCCGAGTCGGCCCGGGCGGTGGCCCAGGTGGCCGATGCGGTCATTGTCGGCAGCGCCCTGGTGCGCCGCATCGAGGAACTGCGCGACGATCCTGATACACTATTGGCCCAGACCGCCGGCCTTATCGGTGAATTGCGCCGCGCCCTCGACGGCGCCCGATAAACCCGGCGGCAGCGAAGGACTCCCCACCATGAGCTGGTTACAGAAATTTCTCCCCTCGACCATCCGCACCGAAGGCACTGCCGGCCAGCGCCGTTCGGTGCCGGAAGGGCTGTGGGCCAAGTGCCCCGACTGCAACGCCGTGCTGTATCGCGCCGAACTGGAGCGCAACCTGGATGTCTGTCCCAAGTGCAGTCATCACCTGCGCATCGGCGCACGCCGCCGCCTGGAGACCTTTCTCGACCCCGAGCCGCGGGTGGAGATTGCCGGCCAGTTGCAGCCGATGGACATCCTCAAGTTCAAGGACAGCAAGCGCTACAAGGATCGCCTGCTGGCCGCGCAGAAGGCCACCGAGGAAAACGATGCCCTGGTGGTGATGATGGGGCAGGTGAAGGGCGTGCCCCTGGTCACCGCCGCCTTCGAGTTCAGCTTCATGGGCGGCTCCATGGGCTCGGTGGTGGGCGAGAAATTCGTGCGCGCGGTGAATACCGCCATCGAACACAAGATTCCGCTGGTTTCCTTCTCCGCGTCCGGTGGCGCGCGCATGCAGGAGGCCCTGTTCTCCCTGATGCAGATGGCCAAGACCTCCGCCGCGCTGACCAAGCTGTCCGAACGCGGCCTGCCGTTCATCTCCGTGCTCACCGACCCGACCATGGGCGGCGTTTCCGCCAGCTTCGCCATGCTGGGCGACATCCACATCGGCGAGCCCAAGGCGCTGATCGGCTTCGCCGGTCCGCGCGTCATCGAGCAGACCGTGCGCGAAACCCTGCCCGAAGGCTTCCAGCGCAGCGAATTCCTGCTGGAGAAGGGCGCCATCGACCTCATCGTCGATCGCCGCGACATGCGCGATCGCATCGCAGGTCTGCTGGCCAAGCTGACCCATCAGCCGGCGCCTTGACGGCAGTTGCAAGTGGCAAGTGGCAAGTTACAAGCAAAACCGCGGTGTCTTTTTAACTTGTCACTTGTAACTTGGGACTTGTAACTTTTCCCGTGCGTTTTCCGACACTCGATGCCTGGCTTGCCTGGCAGGAAACCCTCCATCCCAGCGAAATTGAACTGGGTCTGGAACGGGTGGCGGCAGTACTGCGCCGCCTGCATCTCGCGCCGCCGCCCTTTGCGGTGATCACCGTCGGCGGCACCAACGGCAAGGGTTCTACCGTGGCCATGCTGGAGGCGATCCTGCGCGCCGGCGGCTATCGTGTCGGCGCCTACACCTCACCCCACCTGCTGCACTACAACGAGCGCGTCCGCCTCGATGGCGGCGAAGTGGAGGACGCGACCCTGTGCGAGGCCTTCGAGCGCATCGACCAGGCACGCGGCGACATTTCTCTCACCTATTTCGAATTCGGCACCCTGGCCGCGCTGGATATCTTCTGGTGCAGCCCCGTGGATGTGGCAATCCTCGAAGTGGGCATGGGCGGGCGGCTCGATGCGGTCAACGTGCTGGATGCCGATGTCGCCCTGGTGACCACCGTGGACATCGACCATGCCCAGTGGCTGGGCGGCACGCGGGAGGCCATAGCCTTCGAGAAGGCCGGCATCTATCGTGGCGGCCGTCCCGCCATCTACGGCAGCCTCGATGCTCCGCAGTCCCTGCTGGACCATGCCGCCACCCTGGGCGCACGGTTGTATCGCTACGGCCAGGATTTCGGTGCCGAGGCCGGAGGAGAAGGCTGGCGCTGGTGGGGCGGGGGACGCGAACGCCGCGCCTTGCCGCTGCCAGCCCTGCGTGGCCGTTCCCAGCTGCAGAATGCCGCCGGCGTATTGATGGCGCTGGAAGCCCTTTCCGGGCGCCTGCCGCTCGATCAGGCACAGATCCGCGCCGGCCTGCTGGCGGTGCAACTGCCGGGGCGCTTCCAGGTGCAAGCGGGCATCGTCACGCGTATCCTCGATGTGGCGCACAATCCACAGGCGGCCGGGGAATTGGCGGCCAATCTGGTGGCCATGCCCTGTACCGGCCGCACTCTGGCGGTGGTCGGCATGCTGGCGGACAAGGACATGGCCGGCGCCCTGGCGCAGTTGCAGGGCTCCGTCGATCACTGGTATCCCGGGGCGCTGCACGTGCCGCGCGGTGCCGCTACCGCGCAGCTGGGCCAGGCGCTGGCGACGGCGGCTGTGGCGGCTGAGCGCATTACCTTCTGCGCTGATGTCGGTACCGCACTTGCGCTGGCACAGCAGGCGGCCCGGCCCGGTGACCGCATCGTGATATTCGGATCTTTCCATACGGTGGCGGAGGCTTTGGCGCGCCCCGTATAATCGGGCCCATATTCCTGGGCCCAGGTGTGGTACGGAGACTGACCTTGAACGAGCAGCTGAAAAAACGTCTGGTGGGTGCCATCGTGCTGGTGGCGCTGGCGGTGATCTTTCTGCCCATGGTGCTGGAGGGCGACAAGCGCTCCGGCATTCCGCTGTTCGGCAGCAATGTACCGGAACCGCCGGAGAACCGTGTCGGCATGGTGGATATTCCATTGCAGGTACCGCCGCCGCGCCCGGAGGCTCCCGTCGTGGTAGAGCATGAGCTGCCGCCCCTGGCCGCCGCACCCGCCACCCCCGTGCCGGAACCGGCTCCAGCACCGGTTGCCCCCCAACCCAAACCCGCCGCCCCGGTGCAGCCGGTGAAACCGGCAGAGATTCCTCAAAGCCCCAAGCCTGCCGCAGCAGCAGCCTGGGCGGTGCAGGTGGGGAGTTTCGCCGAATCGGCCAATGCCTCCCGCTTGCGCGACAACCTGCGCGGCAAGGGCTATCCGGCCTATGTGGAGCAGGTAAAGCTGACCAGCGGCACCTCCTATCGCGTGCGTGTCGGTCCGGCGCTGTCGCGCGCCGACGCCGAGGCGATCCAGGCCAAGCTGGCGAAGATTGACCAGCGCGGCATCGTGGTGCCGCATCCCTGACAGGCTTTTCTTTTGCTGCCGGTGGCGCTCTGCTAGAATTGCGCCCTTTCCGGCAGATACCTCCAGCCCCAACCTAATGAACTGGGTCGATTTCGTCATTCTCGGCATCCTCGGGGTTTCCGTCCTCATCAGCCTGTGGCGCGGTTTCACGCGCGAGGCGCTGTCCCTGGCCGGCTGGGTGCTGGCAGTGTGGGTGGCGCTGATGTTCAGCGATAATCTGGAACGCCTGCTGCGTTCGCACATCGAAACCCCCTCACTGCGCCTCATCGTTGCCTTTGCCATACTTTTCTTCCTCACCCTGCTGGTGGCCGCCTTCATCAATTATCTGGCGGTACAGCTGATCAAGAAGACCGGCCTGTCCGGCACCGATCGCGTCATCGGTATCGTCTTCGGCCTGGCGCGCGGCATCGTGCTGGTGACGGTGCTGGTGCTGCTGGCCGGGTTTACCAATGTGCCGCGCGATCCGTGGTGGAAACAGTCGGCGCTGTTGCACTATTTCCAGGACATGGCGGTGTGGACGCGCGCCTGGCTACCGCCGGAAATTGCCAGGAACATTCGTTACTAAAGACGCCCCGGCGTCCATATTGAAACAGAGGTAGTTACGATGTGCGGCATTATCGGCATGGTGGGCAAAAGCCCGGTAAACCAGGCACTGTATGACGGTCTGACCGTATTGCAGCATCGTGGCCAGGACGCCGCCGGCATCATGACCTGCGACAGCGGTCGCCTGTTTCTGCGCAAGGACAACGGTCTGGTACGCGACGTGTTCGAGAACCGTCACATGCTCAAACTGCAGGGCAACATGGGCATCGGTCACGTACGTTACCCCACGGCCGGCTGCTCCTCCTCCGCCGAGGCGCAGCCGTTTTACGTCAACTCTCCTTTCGGTATCGCCCTGGCCCACAACGGCAACCTCACCAATGCCGACAAGCTGAAGGAAGAGGTGTTCCGTGACGACTTGCGCCACATCAACACCAGTTCCGATTCGGAAATCCTCCTCAATGTCTTTGCCCATGAGCTGCAGCGTCAGGGCAAGCTGCGCATCCTGCCGGACGACATCTTTGATGCGGTGGCGCGGGTGCATACGCGCGTGAAGGGCGGCTATGCGGCGGTGGCAATGATCATCGGCTACGGCATTGTCGCCTTCCGCGATCCCTATGCCATCCGTCCGCTGTTCATCGGCAAGCGGACTACCTGCGATGGCGATGAATACGTGATCGCCTCGGAAAGCGTGGCGGTGGACGCCCTCGGCTTTGACCGTCTGCGCGACGTGATGCCGGGTGAGGCGGTGTTCATCGGCGAGGACGGCAGCTTTCATGCCCGCCAGTGCGTTGATGTGCCGGTGTATTCACCGTGCATCTTCGAGTACGTGTATTTCGCCCGCCCCGATTCCATCATCGACGGCATCTCCGTCTACAAGGCGCGTCTGCGCATGGGCGAGAAGCTGGCGCACAAGATCAAGCGTGTATTTCCCGAACACGACATCGACGTGGTGATCCCGATCCCGGACACCAGCCGCACCTCGGCACTGCAACTGTCCTACGAACTGGGTGTGCTGTACCGCGAAGGCTTCATCAAGAACCGCTACATCGGCCGCACCTTCATCATGCCCGGCCAGAAGCAGCGCAAGAAGTCGGTACGCCAGAAGCTGAACGCCATTTCGCTGGAATTCAAGGGCAAGAACGTGCTGCTGGTGGACGACTCCATCGTGCGCGGCACCACCTCCAAGGAGATCATCCAGATGGCGCGCGATGCCGGTGCCAACAAGGTGTATTTCGCCTCGGCGGCGCCCCCGGTGCGTTTCCCCAATGTCTACGGCATCGACATGCCCACCTCATCGGAACTGATCGGCCATGGCCGTGATGAGCGGCAGATTGCGGCGGCCATCGGCGCCGACTGGCTGGTGTATCAGGATCTGGATGATCTGGTCGACGCCGTGCTGCACAAGAAGAACAAGGCCGTTACGCAGTTTGAGGCATCGGTGTTCGATGGCAGCTACATCACCGGTGATGTAACCCCAGACTATCTGGCGGCGCTGGAACAGCAGCGCTGTGATACCTCCAAGGAGCAGCGCGAGCGCGAAGAGGGTGCCATCATCGAGGTGCATAACAACGCCTGATTGACAGGCGGGCGGTGATTACCTAATCTCCAGTCTCAGCGCCGATTTGACTCAGCTTGCGGGCGCTTAACAAATACGGCTAAAGAGAGGGCGAAAAACCCGCTTTGGCCCCAGGCCGGCGGGTTTTTTTGTACCTGCGAAAGGCTTTTTACCGCCGAGACGCAGAGTACGCAGAGTTTCGATTGATGATATGTCTCTGCGTACTCTGCGCCTCGGCGGTGGGATTTATGTTTTCGATAGTGCAGGTGACGAAATGGATCAACAGGATTTCGACGAGTGGGGCTTCGGCACGCTGGCGGTGCGTGCCGGCCAGATGCGTACGGGTGAGGGTGAGCAGAGCGAGGCCATCTTCCCCACCTCCAGTTTCCGCTTCGACAGCGCGGCGCAGGCGGCGGCGCGCTTCGGCGGTACGGAGCCGGGCAACATCTATTCGCGCTTCACCAATCCCACCGTGCGCACCTTCGAGCAGCGCCTGGCGGCGCTGGAAGGCGGTGAACGCTGCGTGGCCACCAGTTCCGGCATGGCGGCGATCCTTGCCACCTGCATGGGGCTGCTGAAGAGCGGCGATCACATCGTCTCCTCGCGGGCCATCTTCGGCTCCACGGTGGTGCTGTTCGACAGCTTCATGGGCCGTTTCGGCGTGCAGACCAGTTACGTGCCGCAAACCGATCTGGATGCCTGGGAGGCGGCGATCCGCCCGAACACGCGCCTGCTGTTCGTGGAAACGCCGTCCAATCCGCTGACCGAGATTGCGGACATCCGCGCCCTGGCCGAGATCGCCCATCGCCACGGTTGCCTGCTGGCGGTGGACAACTGTTTCTGTACCCCGGCGCTGCAACAGCCGCTCGCCCTCGGCGCCGACATCGTGATTCATTCCGCCACCAAATACATCGACGGCCAGGGTCGTTGCCTGGGCGGCGCAGTGGTGGGGAGCGAGGAACTGGTGGGCAAGGAAGTATTCGGCTTCCTGCGTACCGCCGGCCCCACCATGAGCCCGTTCAATGCCTGGGTGTTCCTCAAGGGGCTGGAGACGCTCAAGCTGCGCATGCAGGCGCACAGTGCCAATGCCCTGGCGCTGGCCCAGTGGCTGGAGCAGCAGCCTCAGGTCGCCCGCGTCTATTACCCGGGTCTTGCCTCGCATCCCCAACATGCCCTGGCCACCGCCCAGCAGAAGGGCTACGGCGGCATCGTCGCCTTCGAGGTGAAGGGCGGGCGCGAGCAGGCCTGGGGCGTGATCGACGCCACGCGCATGCTGTCCATCACCGCCAACCTGGGCGATGCCAAGAGCACCATCACCCATCCGGCCACCACCACCCATGGTCGCCTGTCGGCAGAGCAGAAGGCGGAGGCGGGGATAGGCGAAGGGCTGATCCGCATCTCCGTGGGACTGGAAGAGGTGGACGACATCAAGGCGGATCTGGCGCGCGGTCTGGCGCTGATCTGAGTCGTGCTCCCTGCCGGAATGCCGCAGTACATGACATATGCCCTGGTATTCCAGGCCGCTTCCGGCACGCGTTGAACCTCTGCCGGTATCTGGCGTAAGCTCGTTGCAACCGTGCCCGGAGTGGTACGGCCATAACGACAATACCGTGCCTGGCGAGGCGGGAGGAGAGGAGCATGGGCAAGACCATCTACGTGGGTAACCTGCCGTTCAGTGCCACCGAGGAGCAGGTGCGCGACCTGTTTGCGGCCTTCGGCGAGGTGACCTCGGTGAAGTTCGTCAACGATCGCGATACCGGCCGCTTCCGCGGCTTTGCCTTTGTGGAAATGGGGGCCGGGGCCGACGAGGCCATTCGTGATCTGGACGGCAAGGACTTCGGCGGCCGTGACCTGCGCGTGAACGAGGCCAAGGAACGCGCGCCGCGTCCGGGCGGTGGCTTGCGCCGCCGCTCACCTTACCGCACCGCCTGAGATTTTCCTCTGATGCCTGCTACCGGCACCCGGCGTGGTACCGGCGGAAAACCGTTGTCGCAATGAATACTGATAACCGCCGTCTGCTGCTCGATATCTACGCCGCCGCGCTGCGGGCGGTGGATGGCCGCGTTGTGGTGCGCGAGCGTCTGTCGCGTCATGTCGCAACCCGGCCGATCCATGTCGTGGCCATCGGCAAGGCGGCCTCCGCCATGATGCAGGGGGCCATCGAGGCGCTGGGGGAAGGCATCGCGGCCGGGCTGGTGATCACCAGGCACGGCTATGCCGACGCAGCGGAGCACCGCATTCGCGTGCTGGAGGCGGATCACCCCCTGCCCGGTGCCGCCAGTCTCGCCGCCGGCCAGGCCCTGCTTGATTTCATTGCTGCGACACCCGCCGACACGCCCCTGCTGTTTCTCATCTCGGGCGGCGCCTCGGCGCTGGTGGAGGTGTTGCCGGCCACGCTGAACGCAGCGCAGTTGCAGGCGGCCAACGACTGGCTGCTGGCCAGCGGCTGGGATATCGGGCGCATCAATCGGGTGCGCCGTGGCCTGTCCTGCATCAAGGGCGGGCGGCTGGCCCGGCATGTCGCCGGTCGCCCGGTGCTCAATTTGCTCATCTCCGATGTGCCGGGCGATGATCCGGCAACCATCGGTTCGGGATTGCTGGTGCCGGCGCGGGATGCCGTGCCTGATGCCGAAGCGCCGGCGCAATTGCCGCCCTGGCTGGCTGCCCAGCTGGCCGCAGCGCCGCCGCTGCCGGTGGCCACGGAGTTCTCTGCCATACATACCGAAATCCTGTGCAGCAACCGTGATGCCCGCGCGGCGGCGGTCGCCGCCGGTCAGATGCGCGGGTTGACGGTATATCGCCATGACGAGCTTATCCAGGGCGATGCCGCTGCTGCCGGCCAAGCCCTGGCGCAGCATGTGCTGACCGGGCCGTCTGGCCTGCATGTGTGGGGCGGTGAAACCACGGTGCGCCTGCCGCCACGGCCGGGCCGCGGCGGGCGCTGCCAGACCCTGGCCCTGGCTGCGGCGCAGGTGCTGGCGGATTCCCCTGTGGTATTGCTGGCCGCCGGCACCGACGGCAGCGATGGCCCCGGCGAGGATGCCGGCGCCCTGGTGGACGGGGAAACCATCTCGCGCGGCGAACTGGAGTGTTTCAATGCGCGGGAATGCCTGGCGCGTGCCGATGCCGGCAACTTTCTCGAGGCCAGTGGCGACCTGATCCAGACCGGCCCCACCGGCAGCAATGTGATGGACTTGGTGCTGGCGCTCAAGCGAGCATGAGTCCGCGAAAGAACGCGAATGAGCGCGAATCAATATGAGCCTGAACACGTCAATTGGCGTCTTGGCGAGAGTGAAGGTCTTTAAATTTGCGTCCATTCGCGTTCATTTGCGGACTGACCGATGTTTTTAGGATGAATCCTTCAGGCTAGAATGGCGCGCCATGGCCGAAACCAATCTGTTTGATGCCGCCCTCACCTGTCTGCAAGCCTGCGAGGCGGCCGACAAGGTGGCCCTGACCCGCGCCACGGCGCAGGCCTGGCGTGACGGTCAGCTCAGCCTGGCGGCAACGACGACGGCACAGATCATTGAAACGCCGGGGCTGCCTGCCCGCCTGCGCCTCGTCATGCCGCGCGATCTGCCGCAGCGCCGCCCCGACAGCCGCGAGGGGCGCGCCATCCTGTTCCATGCCCTGGCCCATATCGAGTTCAATGCCATCAATCTGGCCTGGGATGCGGTGTACCGTTTCCGCGCCATGCCGGCGGCGTATTACGCCGACTGGATCCGCGTGGCGGAGGAGGAGGCCAGCCATTTCGAGCTGCTGCGCGCCCATCTCAACACCCTTGATGCCGATTATGCTGACTGGCCCGGCCACAATGGCCTGTGGGAGATGGCGCTGAAGACCGCGCACGATCCGCTGGTACGCATGGCGCTGGTGCCGCGCTGCCTGGAGGCGCGCGGGCTGGACGTCAATCCGGGCATTCAGGGCAAGCTGCGCGCAGTCGGGGATGATGAGGGCTGTGCCCTGCTCGACATCATCCTGCGTGATGAGATTGGTCATGTCGCCATCGGCGATCGCTGGTTCCGCCATCTGTGCGCAGAGCGGAATCTGGAGGTGGAGGCGAGCTACCGGCGTCTCATCGATGAATACATGAAGGGGCCGCTGAAGGGGCCGTTTCATCTGGAGGCACGGCGCCGCGCCGGATTTTCCGAGGCGGAACTGGCCTATCTGCAGGGCGTGGGGTGAGGACGATGATGGTGTGGCGACAGGTGTGGCTGGCAGGTGTGCTGCTGCTGGCGGGTGGTCTGGCGGTTGCCGCCGGGCAGGGTGCAACCATGGTGCTGTATCAGGTGACCGAACCGGGGGGGGAGCCTTACAGCTCGCGGCTCATCGTCAGCCCGCGTTTTCTGCGCATGGACGACGGTGACGCCGACAGCAATTTCGTGCTGTTCGATCGCAAGCGCAACATCATCTACAGCGTCACACACAGCGATCGCACGGTGCTGGAGATCCATGCGCAGCCGGTGGCTGTGGAGTCACCCATCCCGCTGGACAGAACGCACACGCGGATGCCAACGGAGGAGGCATTGCCTGCCGTCGCCGGCAGGGTGCCGCAGCAGCACCGGCTCAGTGTCAATGGTGAACAGTGTTACGAGATGGTGGCTGTCGAGGGTTTGCTGAGCGATGTGGTGGCGGCACTGGCGGCCTTCCGCACCGTGCTGGCGGGCGAGGGGGCGCGCATCCTGACCGAGGTGCCGGCAGACATGCAGGATCCCTGCGACCTTGCGCTCAACATCTATGCGCCAACCTGGCAGTTGCAGTTCGGGTTGCCGATCCAGGAGCGGGACATGCTGGGCAAGGGGCAGCTGCTGCTGGACTTCAGCACCGACTATCCGCTGGATGCAGCGCTGTACAGCCTGCCCAAGGGTTATCAGAACTACGCGCCGGGGCACTGAACAGCGCCAGGTACGAGGTGCTGGGTACAAGATGCGGGGCAGGCGTGCGCGCGGGGCGCACGGAAATCTTAGCCCCTGTCTCCTGCCCCTGATCCCCCGTGCCGGTATTCTTCCAGCCGGCAGCCGTCCCCGTCACAGCACAATACGCTGCCGCTGTCATGCCATGCCCCCAGTACCAGGCGCTGCCTGCCGTCGGGCAATTCATGCACGGCCGGACGGTGGGTGTGACCGTGGATCAGACGGCTTACCCGGTATTGCTGCAGATAGGCCGCCACCGTTTCCCCATTCACGTCCATCACGTAGTCGGCCTTGCGGCCGATCTCTTCCTTGCTGGTATCACGCAACTGGCGGGCGAAGGCGACACGCTCCGCGGCGGGCTTCGCCAGGAAAGCGGCTATCCACTGCGGATCGCGCAGCTGGCGCCGCATCTGCTGGTAGGGCAGGTCATCGCTGCACAGCAGGTCGCCGTGCATCAGCAGGGCAGGGCTGCCGTACAGATCGATCACACAGGGATCCGGCAGCAGGGTGCAGCCGGTACGGCGGGCGAAGTCAGCGCCGAGCAGAAAGTCGCGGTTGCCGTGCATCAGGTAGACGGGCACGCCACTGTCGGTGAGGGAGCGCAGGGCATCGATGATGCCCTGCTGTTCCGGCAGGATCAGATCGTCTCCCAGCCAGGCCTCGAACAGATCGCCGAGGATGTACAGCGCCTCCGCCGCTGTGGCCCGATGTTGCAGAAACCGGCGCAACAGGCCGTTGGCCGGCGTCTGCTCACCCTGCAGGTGTACGTCGGAGACGAACAGTGTTGCCATCAGGCTACTCGACGATCTCGACCTTCTCGATCACCACCGGCTCGGCCGGCACGTCCTGATGGAAACCGGCATTGCTGGTTGCCACGCCCTTGATGCGATCCACCACGTCCATGCCTTCCACCACCTTGCCGAACACGCAGTAGCCCCAGCCGTCCTGGGTCGGGGCGCGGTGGTTGAGGAAGCCGTTATCGGCGACATTGATGAAGAACTGGGCGGTGGCCGAGTGCGGATCGCCGGTACGTGCCATGGCGATGGTGCCGCGATCATTCTTCAGGCCGTTGTCGGCCTCATTCTTGATCGGTTCGTGGGTCGGCTTGTTGACCATGTTGGCGGTGAGGCCGCCGCCCTGGATCATGAAGCCGTCGATGACGCGATGGAAAATGGTGCTGTCGTAAAAGCCTTCGCGCGCATAGCGCTCGAAGTTGGCTACGGTGTTGGGCGCCTTGGCGGCATCGAGTTCGAGGGTGATGATGCCGTGGCTGGTGTGTAACTTGAACATGCTGACTCCTGATTTATTGGGCGGCGTCGGGGACGATGATCGCCTGTTGAATGGTGATGGTCTCCTGCGGCACGTCTTTGGGGAACATGCCGCCGGCACCGGTACGGGTTTCCTTGATTGCCTTGACCACGTCCATGCCCGCTACCACGCGGCCAAACACGGTATAGCCCCAGGCACGCGGGGTCTTCTCGCGGAAGTCGAGGAAGTCGTTGTTGGCGACATTGATGAAGAACTGGGCCGTCGCCGAGTGCGGGTCGCCGGTGCGGGCCATGGCGATGGTGCCGATGGTGTTGCGCAGGCCGTTGTCGGCCTCGTTCATGATCGGGGCACGGGTAGGCTTCTGTGCGAAGTCGGCATCAAAGCCACCACCCTGGATCATGAAGTTATCGATGACGCGATGGAAAATGGTGCCATTGTAATGGCCGTCCTGCACGTAGCGCAGGAAGTTTTCCGCCGTCTTGGGCGCCCTGGTGCGATCCAGCTGCAGCACGATGTCGCCCTTGCTGGTGACCAGGCGTACACGCGGATTGTCGGTATCGGCCCAGGCCGTGGCGCTCAGGCCGAGCAGCAGGGCAAGCAGGAGAATGGTGAGGCGATACATAGGCTGAGGCTCCCTGAATCCTGAATGAGGCGCAATGATAACAGTCCCGGCCAGCGGGCAGAAGGCGGCCGGCCGCCTTCTGCCTGCCCCGCCGGGCTGATATCATGCACGCCACTCCCAGTCCCGACCGGCCGCGGTGGATAATCAAACCATGAGCTACCAGCACAACCTGCAAGTCCACAATAACCTTACCAAGCGCAAGGAGCCGTTCCGGCCCATCGATCCGCAGCGGGTGCGCATGTATGTGTGCGGCATGACGGTCTATGACTACTGCCATATCGGCCATGCCCGGGTGCTGGTGGTGTTCGATGTGATCAGCCGCTATCTGCGCAAGATCTACGGCGCCGACCACCTGACCTATGTGCGCAACATTACCGACATCGACGACAAGATCATCAAGCGCGCCAATGACAACGGCGAGCCGTACACCGAGCTGACCGAACGCTTCATCGAATTCATGAACGAGGACGCCGACGCCCTCGGCGTGCAGCGCCCGGATCTCGAGCCGCGCGCCACCCTGCACATCCAGGAAATCCTCGCCATGATTCAGGCGCTGGTGGACAAGGGCTATGCCTATGCGGCGAGTAACGGCGACGTGTATTACGATGTCAGCAAATTCGACGGCTACGGCAAGTTGTCCGGCAAGAACGTGGAAGACCTGCGCGCCGGCGAGCGCGTGGCGGTGGACGAGGCCAAGGATGACCCGCTGGACTTCGTGCTGTGGAAGGCGGCCAAGCCGGGTGAGCCGGCATGGGAGTCGCCCTGGGGTCCGGGCCGTCCCGGCTGGCACATCGAGTGCTCCGCCATGTCCACCCAGGCGCTGGGCCACCACTTCGATATCCACGGCGGCGGCCTCGACCTGCAGTTCCCGCACCACGAAAACGAGATCGCCCAGTCCGAGGCGGCCTGCGGCTGTCAGTACGTCAATTACTGGATCCACAATGGCTTCGTGCGTGTGGACAACGAAAAGATGTCCAAGTCGCTGGGCAACTTTTTTACCATCCGCGATGTGTTGAAGAAATATGACCCGGAAGTGGTGCGCTATTTCATCCTGGCGAGTCATTACCGCAGCCCGCTCAATTATTCCGATCAGCACCTGGATGGCGCCAAGGCGGCACTCACCGGCCTGTACACCGCATTGCGTGGGCTGGAGCTGCCGCCAGTGGACGAAGCACGGGGTGATCATGCCGCACGCTTCTATGCCGCCCTGGACGATGATTTCGCCACCCCCGAGGCGCTGGCGGTACTGTTCGACCTGGCGCGTGAAGTGAATCGCCTGCGCGGCGGCGATGATGCCGCTGCGGCAGCGCATGGGGCGCTGTTGCGTCACCTGGCCGGACTGCTTGGCCTGCTGCAGCGCGAGCCACAGGCATTCCTGCAGGGTGGCACGCCCGACGGCGGGCTGGCCGACACGGACATCGAACAGCTGATCAACGAACGGCTGACGGCGCGTCGGAACAAGGACTGGGCTGCCTCGGATCGCATCCGCGACGAGTTGAAGGCGCAGGGTATCGTGCTGGAGGATGGCGCCGGCGGCACGACCTGGCGGCGCATGTAGCCACTGGCCATGGCGGGTTCAACGATAACGAAGCAGACACTCAGGCAATACCACGCGACATGGACCGTTTACCCCTCAAACCGTATCTCTTTTCGCTGCTGATCGGCGGCGCCGTGGCTGCGGTGCTGTTTGGCATTACCTTGTGGGTGGTCGAGCTGGAGCGGGACAAGGTGCGCGAGGAACATCGTGCCCAGGCGGTGTCGCAACTCAGCACCGTGCGTGCGCGGCTCGAGGGCATCATCAACTCCACCCTGTTTCTCACCCGCGGCCTGGTGGCATATATCGCCACGCATGGCGACATCAGCAGCGAGGAGTTCAACGGTCTGGCCCATGAGCTGATGAGCCATAGCCACCATATCCGCAATATCGGTCTGGCCCGCGACAACGTCATTTCCCACATGTATCCGCTGCAGGGCAACGAAAGTGCGCTCGGACTGCGTTATCTGGAGATGCCCGTACAACGAACCGCAGTGTTGCGGGCCATGGAAAACCGCCATACCGTGCTGGCCGGTCCGGTTGATTTGGTGCAGGGTGGGCAGGGCTTCATCAATCGTACCCCCATCTTTCTGACGCCGCCGCAAGGCATATCGAACTCGGGTACTTACTGGGGCTTGGCCAGCATCGTGATCGACAGCAATGCATTGCTGCGTGATGCCGGTCTGCTGGAGCCTGATTCTTGGCTGGAATTTGCGCTGCGCGGCACGGATGGTCTGGGTGAGGAAGGCGCAGTATTTTTGGGTGATGCGAGCATATTCGAACACGCCCCGGCCATGCTTGATGTGACCCTGCCGGAAGGTTACTGGCAGCTGGCTGCGATACCTCGTGACGGTTGGGAACCGCATCTGCCTTACATCCCCGCGATGCTGCTTGGTGGCTTGCTGCTGGCCCTGCTGCTGGGGGGGCTGGTGTACACGCTGTTGCGTGATCGCTATCGATTGCGCCTGGCCAAGGAGGCGGCAGAGCGCGCCAATACCGCCAAGGGCACCTTTCTGGCCACCATGAGCCACGAGATACGCACTCCGCTCAACGGCATACTCGGTATGGCACAGCTGCTGGAGCACAGCACCCTGAATGAGCAGCAGCGCGACTATGTCGATGCCATTACCAGTTCGGGGCGTGTGCTGAGCAATCTGCTCGGTGATGTACTGGAACTGTCGCGCATCGAGGCCGGCAAGCTGGAGCTGGAACCGGTGGATTTCGAATTGCATCGTCTGGTGGACAACCTGTTTGTGCTGTTGGCACCGCAGGCCGCAGACAGGCACCTGCGCCTGATTACCGAGGTGGCCGATGATGTGCCATCCCGGCTGCATGGCGATGCCAACCGGTTGCACCAGGTGCTGCTCAATCTGCTCAACAATGCCATCAAGTTTACCGCGGCGGGGAGGGTGGTCTTGCTGGTGCGCTGTCTTGCTGTCGAAGGCGATGTGGCAAGGGTGGAGTTCGCCGTTTCCGATACCGGTATCGGTATCGCCCCGGAGATGCAGCAGCGTATTTTCATCGCCTTTGAACAGGCCGACAGTTCCATTACACGCCGCTTCGGAGGCAGCGGGCTTGGACTGGCCATCTGCAAGCGTTTGACGGAGGCGATGGATGGCAGCCTCACGCTGGAGAGCAGTCCCGGAGCAGGCAGTACTTTCCGGATGGTGTTACCGCTGCAGTTCGCGGTCGCTGCCACGCAGCAGCCGGCGCCAGTGACGGCCACTGGTTTGCGGCTGCATGTGTTGCTGGCCGAGGATCACGAGATCAATCGCAAGGTGGCCGCCGGTTTGTTGCAGCAGCAGGGCTGTCGTGTCAGCTTCGCCAGTAACGGCAGTGAGGCGCTGGAGGCGCTGCGCGGCGATGATTTCGACGTGATTCTGATGGACGTGCAGATGCCGGAAATGGATGGAGTGGAAGCGACGCGGCGGATAAGGCAGTTGCCCGATCAGCGCAAGGCACGGACTCCCATCGTGGCCCTGACAGCCCACGTGATGCAGACTGACATGGAGCGATTTCTGGCGGCAGGCATGGACGGCATTGTCGAGAAGCCCCTTGACCTGGACAAGCTCAACAGCGAATTGGCACGGTTGCTCAATCGCTGTCAGTAGCTGCCGCCGAGACCCGCCATGGCCAGCAGCCTCACGGCTTTTTCCTGTTCCATATCCAGCGGCCCATGGGCCGCGCGCTCTTGCAGCAGCAGGCGCTCCAGACGTGCGTTTTGCAGTGTCTTTTGCTCAATGAGTCTTACGTATTCTTCGTAGGGCATGATGTATTCCTCCCTTACGGTCGGCCTTGGTTCAACTATCGGCCGTTTGATAAAGACATTTAGCCCGGGTTTCCGCGGGCGACCCGCCTTGTTCACCTTCCCCGACGGCGGCTCTCCTGGGATGGCCGGCCAAACACAGAGATCCGGCACCTGTGTCAAGCTTGTGACGGGGCGCGGCTTTGGGTAGTTTGTTGCGATTGCATACCAATAACGGAGTGGAGCATGTCAGACGTCGAGCAGTTGAATCGTGATTTCGGTGGTGCCGGGGTGAAGTTCGTTACCGGGGCCGGCGGCCTGGTGCTGGCGGAGGTGAATAATGTCCACGCCCGCGCCACCATTGCCCTGCAGGGCGCCCATGTCATGACCTATGCCAGAAGCGGCGAGGAGCCGCTGATCTGGCTGAGCCGCCAGGCCAGGCTGGCCGTGGGCAAGTCCATACGCGGCGGTGTGCCGGTATGCTGGCCGTGGTTCGGCCCGCACGCGGACAATCCGAAATTCCCCGGCCATGGTTTCGCCCGTACCGTACCCTGGCGCCTGGTGCAGGCTACCACCCTGCCGGACGGTTCCAATCGCCTGGAATTCCAGATCGAACAGAGTGAGGCCACCCGCGCCCAGTGGCCCCATGCCTCCGACGTGCGCACCATCGTCACCGTCGGTCCGACGCTGACCGTGGAACTGCTGACCACCAACACCGGCAAGGAGGCCTTCACCCTGGGCCAGGCGCTGCACACCTATTTCGAGATCGGCGACATCCATCGCCTGTCCGTTCTCGGCCTCGATGGCTGCGACTATCTGGACAAGGTGGACGGTGGCAAGCGCAAGACCCAGCAGGGCGCGGTCACCTTCGCCGGCGAGACCGACCGTGTCTATCTGGGAACCGGCAACCGTTGCGAGATCAGGGACCCGGCGCTGAACCGCAGCATCGTCATCCAGTGCAGCGGCAGCCGCTCCACCGTGGTGTGGAATCCGTGGAACGAGAAGGCCGACAAGATGGGTGACTTCGGGCCGGAAGGCTGGACCGGCATGGTCTGCGTCGAAACCGCCAACGCGGCCGACGACGTGCGCAGCCTGGCGCCGGGCGAACAGCACCGCCTGGTGGCGATTTACTCCAGCGCACCGCTGTAATCGGCTGGCGTGACGGAGTGGATTTTCCTCCTGCCTCTCGCCGTCGTGCTGGGGGTGGCCTGGGGTATGCGGCGTGCGGCGGCGAGACGCCGCCGCACGGCCTTCATTGATGAATACGTCTTCCACCCGGCGGTATTCAACAAGTTTCGCGCCGTGCGTCCGGGCCTCACTGAGGCCCAGGAGGAACTGGTGTTCGCCGCGCTGCGCGAATACTTCCATCTGTGCAACCGTGCCGGCCGTCGCATGGTCGCCATGCCGTCACAGGCGGTGGACGACGCCTGGCATGCCTTCATCCTTTTCACCCGCGCCTACGAGCAGTTCTGTCGCCGGGCGCTGGGCCGCTTTCTGCACCACACCCCCGCCGAGGCCATGGCCGCGCCGACCATGGCGCAGGACAGCATCAGGCGTGCCTGGCGCCTGGCCTGCGCCCATGACGGCATCGACCCGAAAAATCCGGCACGCCTGCCTCTGCTGTTCGCCATCGACGGTGAACTCAATATTCCCGACGGCTTTCGCTACACGCTGAACTGCATGGTCGGGCAGGGGGCGCAGAACAGGGGCTACTGCGCCTCGCACATCGGTTGTGGCGGGGGATGCGGTGGCGACAGCGGAGGCAGTGACGGCGTCGGCTGCGGGGGAGACGGCGGCGATTAGGTCAACAAATAGTTTCGAGTATAGAACCGAAGACGGAAACCGCGGCGCCCCACATTAGGTGTACCAGCCGGTGGTGCTGGTAGGCCGGCGCTAAAGAAGTTTGATCTCGCCAAGCGCGCCAAGAAATCCGATGCGACTCTGCCTCCTTGGCGCGCTTGGCGTTCTTGGCGAGAGAGGTCTTGTTGGTACCCATATAGTTGCGCCATGGGTTGCCGAAACCCGAATTACCGCGTGCGAAAGAATCCCGTCAGGCTCATGCGCTCGCGCGTTGCGGGCAGCACCTCGTGCCAGCGGCCCTCGGTGATGAACACCGCCAGGGTGCCGGCCTGGGGCAGCACATCCACCCAGGGGCCGTTGCCGGCCTCGTCCAGGTACAGGCGCAGCTGGCCGCCTTCCTCTTCCTTCCAGTCGTCATTCAGGTACAACACCGCGGTAACGGTTCGTTGACCGCCGCCATCCATGGCGGTGGCACTGCGCGCGCCCTCCGGGCGCCCCGATTCGCTCCCGGCGAATCGGTCCTCGCTGCCGCGAAAACGATCGAGGTGTTTCTGGTAGAACTTGCCCGGCGGGTAGACGGCGAAGAAGGCCTCGAAGTCGAACAGGCCGAGATACAGGCTGCGGTTCAGCGCCTGGCGCAGTCCTTCCATGGTGGTGAAGTAGCGCCGCTGCTGCGGCGTGTCCGGCACGCTGGGGTCGAGCCAGTGCACGTGGTCGCTGCGCACTTCGGGACGTATTTTCAGTTCGGCGCCGCGACCGACGCCGGCGTGACGGAAGTCGCCGCCGCGCCAGCGGATGTCGCATTCGGCGCGCAGCATGGCCGTGTCTTCGGTGCTCAGAAAATCACGCTGCACTGCCCAGCCCTGCTGGGTGACGTCGGCGAGGAGGCACTCGAAACGCTCGTCGAGCGCGGCATCTTCCCGCAGGATGTCAGTGATCGTCATCAGGCTTGTACCACGACGGCGCGGCCGTAGCGCTGCGGCAGCAGCGAACCGAGCACCATGCCGACGGCGGCGCACAGCAGGCCCACCAGCTGCGGCGGCCACATGCTGTCACCCTCGGGCAGGAAGATTTCCATCAGCAGCCAGGAACCGATGCCGAGCACGATGGCCGTCAGGGCGCCCTGGGTAGTGGCACGTTTCCAGTAGATGCCTGCCACCAGCGGGATGAAGGCCGACACCAGGGTCACCTTGTAGGCGTTCTCCACCATGTGATGGATGGTGGCGGCGGTGCTGAGGGCGTAGACGGTGACCAGTACGGCAAAGCACACCACCACGATGCGCGTCATGCGCAGGAAGTGGCGGTCGTCCATGGCCGGCAGCAGGTTCTTGATCACGTTTTCGGCGATGGTGGCCGAGGGCGCCAGCAGGGTGCCGCTGGCGGTACTCATGATCACCGACAGCAACGCGCCGTAGAAGATCACCTGGGCATACAGCGGCAGGTGATGGTAGATCAGGCTGGGCAGGATCTGTTCGGGATCCACATCGATCAGGTTTTCCACCATCTGCGGATCGATGAGGGTGGCGGAGTAGGCCAGGAACAGCGGCACGGCGGCGAACAGCAGGTAGGCCACGCCGCCGAAGATGGTTCCGTTGGCGGCACTGCTTTCGGTGCGCGCCGAGTTGACGCGCTGGAACACATCCTGCTGCGGGATGGAACCGAAACCCATGGTGATCCAGGCGGCGACGAAGGCCAGCAGTTCGGGAGTACTGAAGGCGGGCCAGAAGTCGAACTTGTTGTTGGCGGCGGCGTGCTCCACCACGGTGACGACGCCGCCGGCCTGATCCGCCACCATCCAGGTGATGATCAGCAGGCCGACGACGATGATCACCATCTGCACGGCGGTGGTGATCGCCACCGACCACATGCCGCCGAACAGGGTGTAGACCAGCACCACCGAGGCGCCGATGATCATGCCGGCTTCGCGCGACACATAGCCTTCGGTGAGCACGTTGAACACCACGCCGAGGGCGGTGATCTGCGCCGCCACCCAACCCAGGTAGGACAGGGCGATGCAGATGGAGGTGATCATTTCCACCGGACGGTCGTAGCGGCGGCGGTAGAAGTCGCCGATGGTGAGCAGGCCCATGCGGTACAGCGGACGGGCGAAGAACAGGCCGAACAGGATCAGACACAGGGCGGCACCGAAGGGGTCGGACACCAGGCCGCCGAGGCCGTCGGTGAGGAAGGTGGCGGAAATGCCGAGTACGGTTTCGGCACCGAACCAGGTGGCGAACACCATGGCGAATACCACGAAGATGGGCAGGTGGCGGCCGGCGACGAAGTAGTCGCGCGAGTTATGCACCTTCATCGCGGCCAGCAGGCCGATGCCGATGGAAATCACCAGATAGGCAATCACGAACCAGAGCAGCATGGGCACCTCGTGTACAGGTTGTTGTTATGGGGTGGGTTCGAAAGTGCGAAAAATAGCGCGCGCGGGCACCGCCAGGCAACAGGAAAACGAGGGTGCGACACGCACCATTTCAGGGCGTTACCAGCCACCCCCGCCGCCGCCACCGCCGCCGCCGCCGGACGAGCCGCCGCCACCGCCGCCGGAACTGGATCCGGGCGCGGTGGAGGAAGACGAGATGGCGCTGCTCATGGCGCTGCCGAGGCTGCCGGCAAAGCCGCCCAGGTTGCGGCTGCTGAACTGGTTGCCGCGGTACCAGGACGGCTGGTAGTCCTGCCGCTCGGCGCCGAGGCGGGCGAACACGGCGGCAAAGCGTTCGGCCCAGCGCTGCTCCACATCCAGTGCCATGGCATAGGGCAGCAGGCGCTCGAACAGTTGCGGGGTCTTCTCCGGCGGGTGCTTGAGTTGCAGTTCGTCCTTTTCCGCCACATCGAGGTACAGACGCAGGCCCTCGACCCTGTCCAGCAGTTTGCGCCCGGCCAGGGTGGGGGCCTTGAGCAGATGGTAGAAGATGAGGTTGAGGGCAATGATGCCGAGCAGCACGGCCACCATGTTCAGGGAGGTGAAATGGATCAGTGCCCAGATGCCGAAGGCCTCACCGGCCACAAAGGGGACGGCGAAGGCGGTGATGCCCAGAGCGGCGATGAAACTGCCGCCGGCAAACGCATTGCGCCAGGCATTACGGACACCGAACAGCAGTACCACCACGCCGACGCTCCAGCCGCTCAGCCACACCAGCATGAACACGCCGGCAAAGGCCTCTTCGCCCTGCGGCAACTGCATGGCCGCCAGGATCAGCGTGGCGAGGGACAACAGGATGCCGGGGATCAGCCAGGCGCTGTTGGTAGCGAAATACATGCGCTCGTAGTTGCGTTTCAACGCCTCCTTGTGCGCATCGATGACGGTCTTGATGCGGCGATGGTTGTCCTGCTTGAAGGTGATGCTGTCGGAGGAGGCGAACATGTGCTTGAGGATGGCCTGTTCTCCCGGGGCCAGATCGGTGGCCGGGGTCTTTTCGCGGTGGGCGGTGTAATGGCCATTCACGAAGTCGATGCGCAGCAGCCCCTTGACGGCTAGCCCGACCAGGGCCGCGGCGAAGGCCTTGTGGTCGTAGCCCATGCGGCGGATGAAGCGCAGCGAGGCGGGGGAGAACTTCGGTGGCGCTTCGTACTGCGGAATGATCACGCCGGCGGCGGGGTCGCGGCCGACGTTGTGCCACACCAGCAGGTAATAGAGGGCGAGCAGCAGCAGGCCACCGCCGGCCACCAGCAACTCGCGGTTATCGTCGAGCAGGTAGCCGAGTTGCTCCTGCTGCGTCGGTTCCTGTACATGGCCCTTGGGCCAGCCCACCACGAGGGTCAGCCCCTCGCCGGCGGCCAGCGGCTGGCTGGTTTCAATCCAGGCCAGGGCCTGCTCCGGCTGCGCGACGCGATAGTGTTGCCCCCGGCTGCCGGCCGGGCCGGTATAGGCCTCCACCGTCAATGCGGTATCGCCCAGGGACGGCGGCAACTGTACGGTGGCCGCGGCATGATCGATGGCGAAGGCCCAGCCGTTGCCGGTGACGTTCCAGTACAACTCGTCGTGTTCGGCGAAGAAGCCGAGCTGGCGATTGGTGCGGTAGCTCAGGGTATAGGTGTATTCGCCGCGGCGCAGCAGGCGGTCGGCGTGGCCGATGTAGACGCGCACGCCGTTGCCGCGACGCTCGGTGTGGTAATCCTCCGCACGGTCGTCGCGCAGTACTTCGACGACATCAAATGCCACGCGATAGCGGTTGCCCCGTGCGTCGCGGTAATCGGTGGGGAAATCGCGGTAGATGCCGCGCTTGATTTGACTGCCCTCGGCACGTACGCGGATGGTCTCGGTCACCCGCATGCTGCCGTCGCTGTAGACGACGATGTCGCTGTGGAAGTCGAGGATACGCTCGTCGGCATGAGCGCCGACGGCGATGAGCAGCAACAGCAGTAACCAGTGACGCATCAGCGTAGCTCCGGGGCGTGGCGTTCGGCGTCCGCTTCCAGCGCGAAATATTCGTGAGGCGTGTAGCGGAACAGACGTGCCAGCAGCAGATCGGGGAAGGAGTCGATACGGGTGTTGAGATTGCGCACCGCGCCGTTGTAATAGCGGCGGGCGTATTGCAGGTGGTCTTCCACGGCGGTGATGTCGCGCTGCAGGGCGAGGAAACTTTGGTTGGCCTTCAGTTCGGGATAGGCCTCCGCCAGCAGCAACAGTTTGTGCATGCCGGCAGCGAGCGCCGTTTCCAGCCGGCCCTTCTCGGCGATGGTGGTCACCTGTTCGCTACGGGTACGCAGTTCGGTGACGGCGCTGAGGGTGGCCTGCTCATAGGCGGCATATTGCTTCACGGCATCGACCAGCTTGGGCAGCAGGTCGTGACGGCGCTTGAGCTGGACGGAGATGTCGGACCACGCGGCGAGCACACGGTTGCGATCGCGTACCAGGGCGTTGTAGATGAACACGCCCCAGATGAACAGGGCGGCGAGCAGCAGAGCGAGCAGTTCCATATCGGCGGGCTCTTGGTAGTGTGGTCCCGCCGATAATGCCAAAGCTGCCTTATTTGTGCAGCTTGTCGGCGGCGTCGAGGGTGTTCTGCAGCAGCAGGGCGCGGGTCATGGGACCGACGCCGCCGGGCACCGGGGTGATCCAGCCGGCGCGTTCGCTGGCAGCCTCGAACTCCACGTCGCCGATGAGCCTGCCTTCAGCCGTGCGGTTGATGCCGACGTCGATGACGATGGCGCCGGGCTTGATCCAGTCGCCCTTGACCAGACCGGGCTTGCCCACGGCCACCACCACGATGTCGGCCTGGCGTACCAGCGCCGCGCTGTCGCGAGTGAAGCGGTGGCAGGTGGTGACGGTACAGCCGGCCAGCAGCAGTTCCAGGCCCATGGGGCGGCCGACGATGTTGGAGGCGCCGACCACCACGGCGTGCATGCCCTTGATGGGCTGGCCCAGGCTCTCCAGCAGCACCATCACGCCGCGCGGCGTGCACGGGCGCAGCACCGGCATGCGCAGTGCCAGGCGGCCGATGTTGTAGGGATGAAATCCGTCCACATCCTTGTCCGGATGGATGCGCTCGATCACTTCCTCGGCATCAATATGGGCGGGCAGGGGCAGCTGTACCAGGATGCCGTCTACCGTGCTGTCGGTGTTCAGCTCGTCGATGAGGGCGAGCAGCTTCGCCTGTGTCGTGTCGGCGGGCAGATCATAGGCACGGGAATCGAAGCCCACCTCGATGCAGTCCTTGCGCTTGTGCGCCACATACACCTCCGAAGCGGGATCGCTGCCCACCAGGATTACGGCCAGACCGGGGGCGCGCAGGCCGCGGTCGATGCGCTCATCGACGCGTTGCTTGACCTGCTGGCGGAGTCGGGATGCGATGGCCTTGCCGTCGATGATCTGCGCGCTCATAACCTTGCCGTTGCCTGTGAGGAAAGCGGTGTATGGTCTCATGCCGGGCGCGGTTTCGCCAAGATAACCACGGTGCGGAGAGGTGTTTTTCCGCTATAATGCGCCTCGTTTCGACGGGTCGAGCCACACTGCGGCGAGCCGTTGACTCGTCAGCGGCCGGCGCGTATTATCGCCCGCTTCGTGCGTCCCGTAGCGGGTTGGGCGCCGGCTCCTGAACTCGGGGTATAGCGCAGTCCGGTAGCGCGCCTGCTTTGGGAGCAGGATGTCGGGGGTTCAAATCCCTCTACCCCGACCAACTCGATAAATGGACCGTTTTTCGATAGGATACGCGGACTCGGCCATCCGGCGCCCGTAGCTCATCCGGATAGAGCATCGGCCTTCTAAGCCGAGGGTAGCAGGTTCGAGTCCTGCCGGGCGCGCCAATCCCGGCGGCCCTTCGTGGCCAATATTTACACGTTCAATGGTGGGCGTAGCTCAGTTGGTAGAGTCCCGGATTGTGATTCCGGCTGTCGTGGGTTCGAGTCCCATCGTCCACCCCATCTAATACAGAAAGCCCGCTGATGCGGGCTTTTTCGTGTGCGCTCAGGTTATTTCTCAGCCCAGCAGATTCACGCCGCCGACGACGATGAGCAGCACGGCGCTGAGACGCTGCACGCCATGGCGCCAGTGACGCAATTGTTCGCGCAGTCGACTGCCGATGTAGGCCACGCCGACACCAAAGACCAGGGCAGGCAGGGCGATGGCACCGAGGCCGAAGGAGAGACCGAGGGCGAGGCCATGACTGGCGCTGGCGGTGGTGGCGGCGGAGAACAGCACCGTGCCAAGGGGAGCGCAGGGTGTCAGGGCCATACCGGCCCCCATCAGGAACAGACCTCCGGGCATGAGTGTTTGCGGTGCATCGGTGCGCGCGATATGGCGCAGCGGTTGTTCCGCGGGCACCGGGGCAGTGCAACTCTTGCCGGATGTCTGGCGCAGCAACAGGGCAATGCCGACCATGATGGCGGCACAGCCCAGCACCCAGCGTACCGGACTGGCGCCTACGCCATTGCCGATGTACTGACCTGCGATGCCCGCTACGAGTCCCAGCCCGGCATAGCTGGACAGGCGGCCGAGAGAAAATGGCAGCACGGTGCGCCAGGACTGGCGGATACCGCCCTCGCTGGCCAGAAACACCGGCCCGAGATAGGGCAGGCAGCTGATGGTGCAGGCGCTGAAACCGAACACCAGACCGAGCGCCAGCGCCAGCGGCAACGTGACCAGAGTCTGTTCGATGGGCTCCATCGTTACTCCGCCAGATACTGGCTGCGTGCCAGTACCGCGGCACCGAAGGCAGTGGTGGTTTGCGGCTGCTCGGGAATCACAAGTTCGCGGCCCAGCTCGTCCTGCAATGCCGCCACCAGCCCCTTGTTGAGTGCCGGGCCGCCGTCGAAATAGACGCGATCCTCGATGCCGACGCGCTTGGCCAGACGCACGGTGCGGCGGGCGATGGAATAGTGAATGCCGGCGACAATCTCTTGCTTGCCATGCCCCTTGGCCAGCAGGCCGATGATCTCCGATTCGGCGAATACCGCGCAGGTGCTGTTGATGGTAAGGGGCGCGCCGCTGCCGCCAAAGTGATACTCGCCCAGTTCTTCCAGATCGATCTCCAGGTTGCGCGCTGCCACATCGAGGAAACGTCCGGTACCGGCGGCACATTTGTCGTTCATGGCGAAGTTGCAGACGTTGCCGTTGACGTCGATCTGGATCGCCTTGGAGTCCTGGCCGCCGATGTTGATGATGGTGCGCACACCGCCGAAGGCACGTCCCGCCTCGCAGGCGCCGATGGCGTTGGCGGTGATCTCGCTGATGGAATCGTCCGCCTCCTTGAACAGCTTGCGACCGTAGCCGGTGGCGGTAACGAACTTCACCGCCTCGCGGGCAATGCCGTGTTGTGCCAGCAGCGTTTCGAAGGCTTCCATGGCGTTCTTGTGGAACATGCTGCCGGTGGGGGTGATGCGGGTGCCGATCAATTTCCCGTCCTGATCGACCACGGCAGCCTTGATGGCGGTGGAGCCGATGTCGATACCGGCAAAATAATTCATTGCTTGTTCCTCTTGCGGGTCTTGATCGATTCAAGGAAGGCCTCGATTCGGGTGGACAACTGTCCCATGTCGTCGGGACTGTAATCGGTTTCCACGTACAGCATGGGTATCCCCTGCGCGGCCAGCACATCGGCGATGCTGCGGTACTCCATCTCATACACCTGACAGCCTGCGAAGGCCTGATAGACCACACCGTCCACGTTGAAGTCCGCCGCCAGTTGCAGCAGACGGCGCTGACGATCGTCGTTGCGGGTGAATATGGGACAGGTACAGGGCTTGAGATAGCGATCGGCCAGACCGTCCACCATGTCGTTGAGCAGCCATTCGTCCACCGCCGTCATGTCGTACAGCATGCGGTTGGCGGAACAGGTTTCATCGGCCACCACAACGCCGCCGGCCTCCTCGATGAGCAGCGGCAGCTTGAGATTGGGGAAGATGGGCGGCGAGCCGGTGAACAGGATGCGCGGGGCGCGTTTCTGTGCCGCTTGGAAACCTTCCATCTGTCGTAGTTGCAGTTCGGTATTAAGCTGCTCCACGGCCGCAGTCCAGCGGTCGAGGTCGTCGAAGAAATAGGCATTGGTCACCAGAAAGGCATCTTTGCCGAGGAACAATGCGGGTGCGCTCTTGCGCAGCTGATGCAGGGTGCGGAAGGCGGTTTGGGCGCGGGCGGTGCGGGCCATGGCCGTCTTCAGATTGCTGCGGGTGAGTTTGCGCCCGGTCAACTCGCGCAGGCGCAAGGCCAGGCGTCGCACAGAACGCTGCCAGTACAGCCGCGCCTCCTCGCTTTCCTTGGCCGGCGGCAGCTCCAGGTCGTGCACCTTGTAGCCCATGGCCTCGATCATTGCGCTTGCCTTGGTCTTCTGATCGCAGGTGGTGGGATTGACGATCAACTCCAGGGCTGCGGTGTTGGGCACAGCGGCCTTGGCATGCAGCGAGCCCAGGGTGGCCTTGACCAGGGGGCAGGACTTGGCCGGCATGAAGTCGGCGCCGATCTGGTCGTAATGATAGGAACCGTTGCACAGTCGTACCGGCGTGGCGCCGAAGGCGTAGATCAGCTCTTCCGGCGCGTGGATGCAGGTGGTGCCGACCAGCGTGCCCTCGTGTTTGACCGGTTCGCCCTGGCAATAGACGTTGCGGAACAGATCGTAGAAATAGCGCATCGCCTGCGGGTTGTCGGGAAAGTCGTCCTGGATGCGGTCGAGCAGGGTCTCCGCCTCGCGCGCCTGGCGGCTGCGGTTGTAGGCCGGTGCGGTGGCATCACTCGTGGTGTTGTTCATCTTTATGTCCCTTGGTCATGCGCTTGATGAAGCCCTGTTCGGTAGATTCGAAGATGGGGATGCCGGCGAAGGTGGCCTTGAGGGCACCCTGTTCAGGGCAGTGGGCCACGCACTTCAGACACAGGATACAGTCGTCCTGCATGATGCGCGGCTCCTTCACTTCGTCGGCGATTTCACGTATCTCCATGTCGCACACCCGGTAGCAGTCGCCACAGCGGGTGCACTTGGCGCCATCCTTCTTAAGCTTGAGCAGGGCCGGCTTGGAGAGAAGGTAGTGAAGGGCACTCATGGGGCAGAAGAAGCAAAAGAAACGCTTCTTGAAGAAGGCACCGGCCAGAAACAGGCCGGTGACCAGCATGCCGAGAGCCGTCATCACCATGGTTGTCTTGCTGGAAAAATCGATGGTGAGCTGGGAAAAATCACCGGTAAACATGGGGATGATCATGCGGCCGGGGCAGATGTCGCAAAACGGTGTGCCCATGTCGTGGGGTAGCAGGGCGCCGCCAATCCCGAGTGGAATCAGGATCATCAAGGCCAGCAGCAGATACTTGATCAGGCTGAGGCGACGAAACTGTCCTTCGGTATAGCGCGAGTAGCGGATACCCAGGCGCGTGCGCAGGCTGGTGATCCAGTCCTGGATGGTACCCAAGGGGCAGACATAGCCGCACCAGCCCTTGTTCAGCACGAAGAACCACAGGGCAAAGAACAGGAAGCCCTGCAAGACCATCAGGCCGGCCCAGCCGAACAGCGTGCCCCAGGACATCGCCAGCTGATGCTGCAGTGGTAACAGATAGCAGATGCCGCCCCGGCCCTCATCATTGAAACCGCAGGCAAAGGTCGGCAGATACTGGCCGAGGTTCACTGCCATATACCCGCCATAGACCAGCAGCACGAAGAAGAACAGCTGCAACCAGAAACGAAAGCGCCGCAGGTCGACGCCGTTGACGGCGTCTCTAATTCTTTTCATCGAAGCGAACCTCGTGGAAGCGGCGCTGGCGGCGGCGACGGTACAGGTAGACGGCGATGCCGGTGAAGGCAAGGGCGAAGGTTCCCAGCAGCAGGCCGTAGGCATAGGAACGGTAATCGCGCTCCGACGGATAATAGCTGCCGTTGAGCGTGGACACATAACGTGTCGCGGTGTAGCGGCCGGCGGCGGTCTCGCCAGATGCATCAGAGGCGTACACGGCACTTACCACATAGTCCTGACGGTGGCGGCGCTCAAACTCGTGCCAAGGCGGATAGTAATCGCGAATCATCATGAAACTGGCGCGTCCCTCCGCATCGGTATGCACGGTATTGCGCCAGCCGCGCCCCGTGTGCAGGGTAACTTCGGCGCCGGCGAGCGGCACGCCCTGACGCAACACAAGAAATGTGATGGTGTCACCGTAGCCGAACAGGGTATGGAAATTTTCCGCCGGGAAACGTTCGCGCACAATCTCCAGAGGTATCGTGTCGAGCTGACGCGGTGCCATCAGTGGCTTCACATGATCGTGGCCCTCGCGACAGCTGTGCTTCAGCACCTCTGACTTGGCTACGTTTATCTGCCGCAGCCCATCCCGGATCGACTCGTTTACCAGATAGATATTGTAAAAGCCCTCATCCGGCATGGCGAAATTCACGCCGTAGGAGCCATGCACATTGCCGCCGGAAAATTCCTTCACCTCTCCTTTTACGTCCACCAACAGGAGCTTTCCGGCAATGGCACTATCCATATAGCGTGCATCCGCCGGGCCATTGCCGATCCGTAACCACAGATTCTTGTAATACACCCCACGCCTGATCTCCACCGGTCCGCCATGGGAGTGACGCGAGGTGCCGTGCTCGGCATGGGGCATGGTCTCTGACCACCACAACGATGTGGCGGCAAGTGCCGGTTGTGCGATGCATAGAAAAAGCGCTGTCAGTAGATGATGGATTCGATTCATGTGTGATTCCAGAAAACAGGTTGGTTGCTGATGCGATGTGTATTTGTCATGCAGGATACTGAAGTGGTCAGGAAGCTCCGTCGTTGATCATGGTCAAGCGAGTATTTTTATTGGCGCACACGTTTCGCTGCTGTGAGCATAACGCGTGCCAATATATAACTAATTGAGTTCTGGTGTGTTGGTATTTGTTTCTTCCTTCAGCGTGTGTGAAATAACACATATGCGTGTGAAATGCCGTATCAGACAATGATTGCGTGCTGGCGGCGTGTTCAAACGTAAAGCCATCAGGCAAAAAATAAATATTTGCGGCATTTGGCGTAGTCGAATGCGTCTTATGGCGCATTGAATGTTGCACTCAACATGGGTGACACAGTCGTATCAATAACTTATGTCCGGGCATGGATCATGCAGCAGTGACGGCCTGCTTGTGTGTGCGGGGAGCGGTTGATCGTGATCAATGTCGCAATGCACAAATGCCGCGAGACTGGTTGCCACAGTCTGGTTGATTGATGTCTGGTTGTGGCTGTTGATAACAACAACTTAATGGGGTGAATGTGATGAGTCGTGTCTGTAGCTCAGTTCCTTTGGCGGGTATGTTGTGTGGTGCTGTATTGGCGTCATCCAATGTGTTGGCCGATAGTCTTGGTGTAATTCATGTGGAATCGACCACTATCGATGATCGCTTTGAACAGAAACGAGACGAAGTGTCCAGTATCGGGGTAATTGGCGGGGATGCGGTGGATGCCTCTCATGTGGAGAATATCCAGCAATTGTTGCAATCGGTTCCTGGTGTAACCACTGAGGTACAGGGCGGTGACTCCCTCAAGATTCACATCCGTGGTGTAGAAAACCAGGTGTATATGGGTGAGAAGCCAGGTGTGGCCATTGTCATTGACGGTGTGCCGGTATTCGAGCGAACCGGGCGCGTCAACATCGATCTGGATAATATCGAGTCCATCAAGGTCATCAAGGGCGGCGCCTCCTATCTGTTCGGCGATGATGCCCTGTCCGGCGCGGTAATTATCACCACCAAGCGCGGCGCGAAGCAGGCAGGATATCGTCTCGGCGCAGAGGCTGGTGCTTATGGCTACAAGAAGGGGCTGGCGCGGGCCGGGTTTGCCGGTGAAAAATCCAACGGTCATGCCCAGATATCTCGCCGCGAGGCTGACGGCTATCACGATGACTCCGCCTATCGCGCCGACTATGCCAATGGCAAGCTGCAGTATTATCTGACGGACGAAAGTGATCTGACTTTCGGTTTCGAGAATTCACACCGGTTAAAGAACAGTCATGGAACCGTGCGAGGTGTAACTGCCGCAGCAACAGATCCCGAAAGCAAGGATCCAGCCTATAACGACTATGCCAACAGGTATAACGTGCGCTTGGGCAAATACTATCTCACCTACGCCAGGGATACCGATGCCACCAGCAACCTGCTGGTTAACGGATATTTTTTCGCCGATCACACGCGGTTTTCTTCATCGCCGATACGCGGAACAGACGATTACAATTATTTCAATGACTATGATCAGGCCCAGCGCGGGGTGAAATCTGAATATCGTTCCGGTGGCGAGAGGGCAGCCTGGATGGCCGGGCTGGATATGCGCGATAACCTGTACGACAATCGTACGACAGTGGTCGATAACACTGGGGTCTTCGGTTCGCCAGCAGTAGGCAGTGACAGCAGCTATAACAGTACTGCAGAGAAGGTTCAGGCTGTTTATGGCGAGTTGAAATTCCGCCTCAGTGATCCGCTGACGCTGACTGTGAATGGCCGCGTCGATCATATCGATCTTGGCTATTCAGATTTTCTCAGTGCATCTAAAAATGGCAGCAAAGCCTTTGATGTAGCCTCCTGGCGGCTGGGGGGGAATTATGCCGCACGGGAAAATCTCGACTACTATGCCAACCTGTCGACCGGTTTCCGCGCGCCTGATGCCAATCAGCTGTTCGTCGGCAGCAATACGCCTACCAGCCGTGTACTGGCCAATCCGGATCTTCGCCCCGAGCACTCCCTGAATATGGAGCTTGGTCTGCGTGCCAAGATGGATTGGGCGGGGACGCCAGTGGATATGGATATGTCCGTGTTTCAGTTGGACCGCATCAATCACATCCGTGCCACGGCAGGTCAATACACTACCGGTACGGACAATATCTACGACAATGTGGGCGACATGCGTCATCGTGGCCTGGAGCTGTCGTTGCGCAGCGATCCTGCCCGTAGCTGGTCATGGGATATGGCTTATACGTACATGGATGCTATCTATACTCGATATGACAATTTCCACTTGCGCACGTGTTCGACGGTGGTTGCAGGACGCTGTACCGTCTGGAGTAGTACGGTCTATGATAATGCCGGTAACAATATCCCCCGTGTTCCAGACCACCGCCTCAACGTGATCGTGACCCACCGGCCGGCGCCGGGCTGGAGTATCAGTGGTGAGGCAAGCGCCATTACATCCTACTACGCAGATGAGACCAATCTGGTGAAGATTTCCGGCCATGAGGTCTACAACCTGCTGGTCAACTACGACATGCGCCGTGGCGGCGTGGTGTGGTCATTCTTCGGGCGTATCGATAACCTCCTGGACAAACAGTATTACACCACTGCCCGAGGCTCCTCCGATGGTAATTATGACGGTGTATTCAATGCCGAGGATATTTCTATTACCGTCAATCCCGGACGAGTATGGACGGCCGGACTTGAGGTAAAGTATTAAGATAAACTGTCGATTGAGCATCAACTGGAGGAAAACGAGCGCCTATGACGATCGAAGAGGTGATGGCCAAGGGCGGGGTAGTGGTATGGGTGCTCCTGGCCTATTCCATACTGGCGGTGGCGCTGCTGCTCGAACGCTTCACAAGTTTTGCCCTGTTGGGGCGTGTTCCGCGCGACTTCGAAGGGAGATTGTCGCAGGCGCTGCGCCGTAACGAGGCGCAAGTGTTGCTGCAACCGTTGCGGGGGCCGGAGGCTGCCATTGTCCGCGGCATGCTGGAGGCTGGCGCCGCCGGGGTGAAGGATCTTGGGCGGGTAGCCTCGCGCATCGGCTCGGAAGAGTTGCAGCGCATGGAGCGCGGCTTCCGCACCCTTGGCGTGCTGGGCAATACCGCGCCGCTGCTCGGCCTGTTCGGCACCATCATCGGCATGATCAAGGCCTTTATGGTGATCGAGCAGGCCGGTGGCCGGGTCGATGCGCAGGCATTGGCGGGTGGTATCTGGGAGGCGATGCTGACTACCGGTGTCGGTCTGGCGGTGGCCATTCCTATCCTGCTGATGCTGCATGTGCTGGAAGGGATGGCCGACCGTCGTGCCCAGGCCATGCGCAGCTGCGCCTCGCTGGTGCTGGAGCAGCTGCCGGATTGCGCTATCGTGGAGTCCGCTGAGCCGGTGCATCACCGTGAGGGGGTGGTGCATGCAGTTTGAGGGGCGCAGGCGCCTGAGTCATGTGCCCAATCTGACGCCGCTGATTGATATTGTCTTTCTGCTCCTGGTGTTCTTCATGCTGACCTCGCATTTCGTGCGTGAGGAGAGCATCAAGGTCGATCTGCCGGTGGCGCAGAGTGGTGAGCCGGACGACAACGAGTATGTGCAGGTGGTGCTGGATGCGCAGGGGCGCATTCTGCTGCGGGATCATTTTATTGATATCTCCGAGCTTGAGATGCGACTGCAGAACGAGCTTGCGACACACAGCGAGAAGGTGGTTCGTATTCGTGGTGATCGTACCGCCACTCTGGGGCTGGCGGTGGGTGTGCTGGATGCCGCGCGCAAGGCCGGGGCGGAAGGCGTAGACATTGTTACCGAAGAACAATGACTCTGCGCGAGACGGCTATCTGGACGGGGGCAATCGTCCTTTCCCTGGGCCTGCATCTGATGCTGTTCTGGCCCGGGAATTTCGCACTCAGTGCAGATGACGGCAAGGCGCGAAAGCCGGCAGGAGTAACCCGGCTCAGCTTTCGTGTTGCAACAAAACCCCAGCCGCCGGCCCCCGTGCCGGAGGTGAAGCCACAGCCGAAACCGCCGGAACCGCCCAAGCCGCGTCCACCGGAACCGAAGCCGGTTAAAAAAACACGACCAGTGGAAACGGTGCAGGCACGCGAGCCCGAGCCTGTGGTCGAGTCCGCGCCAGCACCGGCAGAGACAGCGGGTGATCCGCAGCAGATGGAGCAGGCGCGCCGGAGTTATCTGGGCCAGTTGCTGGCCCATATCGAAGAGCAAAAATTCTACCCTCGTGCCGCCCGCCGACGCGGGTTGCAGGGGGTGATTCAGGTATCATTCTTTCTGCACGAGAATGGTCAGATAAGTGACGTCGCCGTGGAAGAGGGCCATGAGGTATTGCGCAAGGCGGCGGTGGATGCCGTCAATGCTGCATTACCGCTGCCGTTACCGCCGCGCGATGTGCCGAGTCCCTTGCGGGTGAGCTTTGGCATGGAATTCAAGTTGAACTAGGTGGTTTGATTTTACGTCGTTAAGGAGAAAGGTGATGGTGAAGATGTTTCGAGTGATGGCGGTTGTCCTGATGGGATTTTATGCTTCGCTGGCGGGAGCTGCCGGCATGGGGGCGATGGTGGAAAATCCCTGGGTGCGTGAGGCACCACCAACGGCAGCGGCGCTGGGCGCCTTCATGATGTTGCACAATCACTCGACCCAGCCGCTGGTGCTGGTGGGGGCAGAGTGTGCTGCTGCCGGAGAGGTGCAGTTGCATCGTACCGTGATGGAGGGAGGCATGGCCAGGATGGTGCGGCAGGGATCCATCGAGGTTCCGTCCCATGGCCAGCTCGAATTCAAGCCGGGCGATTTTCATCTGATGCTGATGAAGCCGAAGCGTGTGCTGAAGGCCGGTGAGAAGGTGGATATCACCCTGAAGTTCAAGGACGGCAGCAGTTTGCCGGTAACATTCGAAGTACGTGGTGGCATGGGCACGCCCATGGATCATGGCAAGATGCATCACAACCACTAACCCTGTGGTCACAAAACGACAAGGGCGGCCTCGGGCCGCCCTTGTCGTTTCAGCAGTAGCTGAGCTTAATCAATAGCGTATTTCTTCAAGCGGTAGAGCAGGGTGTCGCGGGTCAGACCAAGCAGGCGGGCGGCATGGCTGCGGTTGCCACGCGTCTTGTACAGGGCCTGGCGGATCATCTGTTGTTCCAGATCCTCCAGCCGGATACCGCCATCGGGTAGCGTGAACAGTGTCGGTTCGTCGATCTGCGGGATACGGATTTCGTGCGGCAGATTCTCGAAATCGATCTCGCCACCTGGGAACAGCACCACCATACGCTCAGCAAAGTTGCGTAGTTCGCGGATGTTGCCGGGCCAGCGGTACTGCTCCAGCGCTTTCAGTGCACGTGGACGATAGTGCGGTATCTGGAGACCATGCTGTGTGGCAATACGCGCGGTGAGGGTATCCAGCAGCAGGCGGATATCGCCTGAACGTGAGCGTAGCGACGGCAGTTCCAGTGGCACCACGTTGAGACGGTAATAAAGGTCGGCGCGGAACAGACCTTGTTTTACCCGCTGGTGCAGGTCGTGATGAGTGGCGGCGATGACGCGCACATCGACGCGTTCGACCTCGGTATCCCCTACGGACTGCAGTTCGCTGGATTCAAGGAAGCGCAGCAGCTTGGCCTGTACGGCAAGCGGCAATTCCCCAATTTCGTCGAGAAACAGGGTGCCGCCATGGGCGGAGCGGATGCGTCCCGGATGTTCCCGAACAGCACCGGTGAAGGCCCCCTTGCGATGTCCAAACAGCTCGGACTCTGCCAGTCCCTCGGGCAGGGCAGCGCAGTTGATGGCGACGAAGGGGCCGTGGTCACGGCGGCTTTCCTGATGGATGGCTGTCGCGAACAACTCCTTCCCCGTGCCGCTTTCACCCAGTAACAGGGCTGTGACGTTGGTGGCTGCAACCACCTGGGCGGAGCGGATCAGGGCACAAAACTCGGGAGATTGCCCGGTCAGCAGTTGGTCGAATGCGTTCATGCGCGGCATGGTTGCTGCTCCTGTCCCGTCGATTATTGCTGGTGTCCGGCGCCTTCAGGCGGCCATTGAGCATGGGCGAAGGATAACGCCCGAACCCGTCCACAGTAAAGTTCCTGTGGCAAATATGGGCATGATGTGTGTTTTATGCCTTGATAGAGATCAAATAGCGTGCAGCCGCTGTGGACGGTCGATGGAAATTTTCCCTTGATCAGCGCAAATGAATTTGGTTTAATCTGCGCCCTCGCAAGGGCCGTTAGCTCAGTTGGTAGAGCAGGAGACTCTTAATCTCTTGGTCGTAGGTTCGAATCCTACACGGCCCACCATCTTCCCCTCCCTGTTTTTCAGTTCATTCACTCCATCTTGCTGCATTCTGCTGTCATAACGCCGTATCAGGGCTATATCGTGCCAGTAGGAATCGTTATAATCCCCCGATTCGCGAAAGTGGCGGAACTGGTAGACGCGCTGGATTTAGGTTCCAGTGGATCGCTCCGTGAGGGTTCGAGTCCCTCCTTTCGCACCAGTACCGTGGGTTACCGTGTCTGCCCTTGACGCACCGCATGGAGTCTCCGTTAGCGGACGACAGAATTTCATAAATATGATTATTTGCTATTGGAATTAAGGAGTTGCAATGCAGGTTTCAGTTGAGACGACCGCCGGCCTCGAGCGCCGCATGACTGTCCAGGTTCCCGAAGAGCGTATTGCTTCGGAAGTGGCTAACCGCCTGCGTCAGCTGGCCCGCACCACCAGCATCAAGGGTTTTCGCCCTGGCAAGGTGCCATTCAAGATGGTTGAGCAGCGCTATGCCGAGCAGGTGCGTCAGGAGGTGCTGGGTGACGTGATTCAATCCAGCTATTTCGAGGCCGTGACCCAGGAAAAGCTGCGTCCGGCGGGTTATCCCTCCTTCGAACCCAAGAGCATGGAGCAGGGCAAGGGGATTGAGTACATTGCCACTTTTGAGGTGATGCCCGAGATCGTGCTGGCCAGCCTTGACGGCGTTGCCATTGAGAAGCCGGTCGGTACCGTGGCCGATGCCGATGTGGACACCATGCTGGAAACCCTGCGCAAGCAGAATGCCGGCTGGCAGATTGCGGATCGCGCGGCTACCGATGGGGATCGCGTTACCATCGATTTCAAGGGCACCGTCGACGGGGCCGAATTCCAGGGCAACAAGGGCGAGAATGTCCCTGTGACCCTGGGGGGCAAGCGCATGATCGCCGGTTTTGAAGAAGGCCTGCTGGGTGTAACGGCCGGCGAGGAGCGTACCCTCGACCTGCAGTTCCCGGAGAACTATGGTTATAAGGAAGTGGCCGGCAAGCCGGTTCAGTTCAAGGTTACCGTCAGACAGGTGGAAGAGCCGCTGTTGCCGGAGCTGGATGACGCCTTTGCAGATAAATTCGGTATTGAGGGTGGTGTGAGCGCACTGCGCAAGGAAGTTCGCGCCAATATGGAGCGCGAGCTGGCTCAGCGGGTGAGTAGCCTGGTAAAGCAGCAGGTAATGGATAAATTGTTGGAGATCAACAAGATCGATGTTCCTCAGGCGCTGATGGCGCAAGAGGCGCAGGCTTTGGCACAGCAAATGCTTCAGAATCTGCAACTGCCGGCCGACAAGAGTGGCTCCATTTCCCCGGCGATGTTCGAGGAGCAGGCTAAAAAACGTGTCAGTTTGGGGCTGATCCTTGCGGAACTGGTGCAGCGCCACAATCTCAAGGTTGATGCCGATGCCCTGCGCAAGATGGTGGAACAAATGGCTGCCGGTTACGATCAGCCGGAAGAAGTGGTGAAATGGTACTACGCCGACAAGAGTCGCCTGGGTGAAGTCGAGTCGCTGGCACTGGAGGAGCGCGTGGTTGAGTGGGTGCTGGGGCAGACGCAGGTAACGGAGAAGCCGCAGGGTTTCAATGACCTGATGAACCGCGCATAAGCGCAGTAGCCTATTAAAGGAATACGCATGATTACCGATAAGGTGCCTATGGCCGGAGCACAGGAAATACGCAACCTGGGGCTGGTTCCCATGGTGATCGAGCAGACGGGGCGCGGGGAGCGTGCCTTTGATATCTACTCGCGCCTGCTCAAGGAGCGGGTAATCTTCGTGGTTGGCCCCATCGAAGATCATATGGCCAATCTGATCGTGGCCCAGTTGCTGTTCCTCGAATCAGACAATCCGGACAAGGACATCCATCTCTATATCAACTCCCCCGGTGGTTCGGTTACCGCCGGCATGGCGATCTACGACACCATGCAGTTCATCAAGCCCCATGTGACCACCATGTGCATTGGCCAGGCGGCCAGTATGGGGTCCTTGCTGCTGGCGGCGGGTGAGGCGGGCAAACGGTACTGCCTGCCCAACTCGCGGGTCATGATTCATCAGCCTTTGGGCGGTTTCTCGGGCCAGGCTTCCGACGTGGAAATCCATGCCCGTGAGCTTCTATATATACGTGAACGCCTTAACGGCATCCTGGCGCACCATACCGGGCAGCCGCTGGAGCGCATTCAGCTGGACACAGAGCGCGATAACTTCATGAGTGCCAAGTCCGCCCAGGAGTACGGTCTGGTAGACAAGGTGCTGGACAAGCGTGTCTGAACGCCTTGATTTTTTGGTAAAGGCACGCGGCAGTACAAGCGGAAACCCGGCAGGTGGTCGGCTTGAAAATCCGGCTGAAAACCTGCATGGTGTAAACAGGTAAACGAAAGACGCGAGGACAGCCCATGAGCGAGGGTTCCAACAGCACGGGCGATAGCGACAAACTGCTTTACTGCTCCTTCTGCGGCAAGAGCCAGCATGAAGTACGCAAGCTTATTGCAGGGCCGTCGGTCTTCATCTGCGACGAATGCGTCGAACTGTGCAATGACATCATTCGCGAAGAGGTGCAGGAAGAGCAGACCTCCGGTGGTCGCAACAAGCTGCCTACGCCGCGCGAAATCAAATCCATTCTGGACGAGTATGTCATTGGTCAGGAGCGGGCAAAGAAAGTATTGTCGGTGGCGGTGTACAATCACTACAAACGCCTTGATGCCGGCCAGAAAAAAGACGATATCGAGATTGCCAAGAGCAATATCCTGCTCATCGGCCCTACCGGCAGCGGCAAGACACTGCTGGCCGAGACTCTGGCGCGCTTGCTCAATGTACCTTTTACCATCGCAGATGCGACTACGCTGACGGAAGCCGGTTATGTCGGTGAGGATGTGGAAAACATCATCCAGAAGCTGTTGCAGAAATGCGATTACGATGTGGACAAGGCACAGACGGGCATAGTCTATATCGATGAAATCGACAAGATTTCGCGCAAATCCGACAATCCGTCCATTACCCGTGACGTATCCGGTGAAGGCGTGCAGCAAGCGTTGCTCAAGCTTATTGAAGGTACGGTTGCCTCGGTTCCGCCCCAGGGTGGACGCAAGCATCCGCAGCAGGAATTCTTGCAGGTGGATACACGCAACATTCTGTTCATCTGCGGTGGTGCCTTCGCTGGCCTGGAGAAGGTGATCCGTAGTCGATCCGAGAAGGGTGGTATCGGTTTTTCCGCCGAGGTAAGAAGCAAGGAAGACAAGCGCAATGTCGGCGAAGTATTGTTTGATGTCGAGCCAGAGGATCTGATCAAGTATGGTTTGATCCCCGAGTTTGTCGGCCGTCTGCCGGTGGTGGCGACGCTGGAAGAGCTGGATGAGGCGGCGCTGGTGCAGATACTGAATGAGCCGCGCAATGCGCTGACAAAACAGTACTCCCGGTTGTTCGAGATGGAAGGGGTCGAGTTGGAGTTTACCGACGAGGCTCTCTCGGCAGTGGCGCGCAAGGCCATGGAGCGCAAGACCGGTGCCCGTGGCCTGCGCTCCATCCTTGAATCGATCCTGCTTGATGTCATGTACGATCTGCCGTCGCTGGACAATGTCAGCAAGGCGGTGATTGACGAGGGTGTGATCAAGGGAGAGTCCGAGCCGCTATTACTGTATGAAGGTGGTGAACGCTCGGCAGCGGCCAGCGAATAACTACTGACCAACGGCCGCCCTTGAGGCGGCCGTGCCTTTTCTGACGCTGCTTGAAAACCCTGTGCAACATCCACATATCTTCAACAGATTTGTAGCGGGCCGTTATGGCTCGATCGTGAATACGCCCTGACGACCTGTTTCAGGCCGGGTGAGAGGTAATCGATAATGACAGACCAGGACAAAACATCAGAATTAACCGACCAGTTGCAGGTAATGCCGGTACTGCCCCTGCGCGATGTGGTGGTCTATCCGCACATGGTGATTCCTCTGTTCGTCGGGCGCGAGAAATCGATTCTTGCCCTGGAGGATGCCATGGCGGGAAACAAACACATTTTGCTGGTGGCACAAAAGAGTGCTGCTCAGGACGATCCTGAGCAGGATGATGTTTACCGCGTGGGTACGCTGGCCAATATCCTGCAGCTGCTGAAATTGCCGGATGGTACCGTCAAGGTGCTGGTGGAAGGCATCAGGCGCGCCAAAATCATCCATTTTCTGCCCAACGAGAAATTCTTTTCCGCCCAGATCAGCATGCTTGATACGCCGCGGCTGGATGAGCGTGAGGCAGAGGTATTGTCACGTTCGGTGATGAATCAGTTTGAACAGTATGTGAAGCTGAACAAGAAGGTACCGCCCGAGGTATTGACCTCACTTGCTGGTATCGAGGATAGCAACCGTCTGGCCGACACCATCGCTGCGCATATGGCACTCAAGATCGATGAAAAGCAGAAGATCCTCGAGATCGTCGATCTGCGCGATCGCTTCGAGCATCTGATCGCCGGCCTGGAGTCGGAGCTTGATCTGCTGCAGGTGGAAAAGCGCATCCGTACCCGGGTCAAGCGTCAGATGGAGAAAAGCCAGCGCGAATACTATCTGAACGAGCAGATGAAGGCGATCCAGAAAGAGTTGGGCGATCTGGAAGATGCGCCCAATGAGATGGAAGAGCTGGAGCGGAAGATTCAGAAGGCTGGTATGAGCAAGGAGGCCAAGACCAAGGCCACCACCGAACTCAGCAAGCTGAAAATGATGTCGCCCATGTCAGCAGAGGCCACGGTGGTGCGCAACTACATTGACTGGCTGGTTAACGTGCCCTGGAAGAAGCGCAGCAAGGTACGCAACGATCTTGCCGTGGCTGAAGAGGTGCTGGAGGCAGATCACTACGGGTTGGAGAAGGTCAAGGAGCGCATTCTCGAGTATCTCGCGGTGCAGCAGCGCGTCAACAAACTGAAGGGGCCGGTGTTGTGCCTGGTCGGTCCGCCGGGTGTGGGCAAGACCTCACTGGGCAAATCCATTGCCCGTGCCACCAATCGCAAATTTGTACGCATGTCGTTGGGCGGCGTGCGTGATGAAGCGGAAATCCGCGGCCACCGCCGCACCTATATTGGCTCCATGCCGGGCAAGATTGTACAGAATCTATCCAAGATAGGGACGCGTAATCCATTGTTTCTGCTGGATGAAATCGACAAGATGGCAATGGATTTTCGTGGCGACCCAGCGTCGGCCCTGCTGGAGGTACTGGATCCGGAACAGAACAATACTTTCAACGATCACTATCTGGAGGTGGATTATGACCTGTCGGATGTGATGTTTGTGGCTACCGCCAACTCCATGAATATTCCAGCGCCGTTGCTGGATCGTATGGAGGTGATCCGCATTCCAGGTTACACGGAGCATGAAAAGCTCAACATCGCCCAGCGCTACCTGTTGACCAAACAGATCAAGGCCAATGGGCTGGAGGAGGGTGAGCTGGAGATTGGTGATGAGGGGCTGAAGGCGATCATCCGTTACTACACACGCGAGGCCGGGGTGCGCAATCTGGAGCGAGAAATCTCCAAGGTATGTCGCAAGGTGGTCAAGGATTTACTGCTGCATCCGGAACAGGGCAAGGCCACTGTAACAGAGGCCAATATCGAGAAATATCTCGGCGTGCGCCGCTTCCGTTTCGGCCGTGCCGAGGAGAAGGATCAGGTGGGGCAGGTGACTGGTCTGGCATGGACCGAGGTGGGCGGTGAATTGCTCAGCATCGAAACGGCGGTGGTGTCCGGCAAGGGTAAGCACACGGTCACTGGCCAGTTGGGTGATGTAATGAAGGAATCGATCCAGGCAGCGATGAGCGTGGTCCGCAGCCGTTCACGCAAGCTGGGCATCGATCCGGAGTTCTACGAGAAAAAGGATATCCACATTCATGTACCCGAGGGAGCCATACCCAAGGATGGCCCCAGTGCCGGTGTCGGCATGTGTACCGCGCTGGTTTCGGCCCTGACCGGAATTGCCGTACGTGCGGACGTGGCGATGACCGGCGAGATCACCCTGCGTGGCGAGGTGCTGCCTATTGGTGGCTTGAAGGAGAAGCTGCTGGCGGCACAGCGTGGTGGTATCAGGATTGTTGTGATCCCGGATGAGAACCAGCGTGATTTGGCCGATGTTCCGGACAGTATCAAGGAAAATCTCGATATTCATCCGGTGAAGTGGATTGATGAGGTGTTGCAGCTGGCACTGGTGAACATGCCGGAGTCCTTGCCTGAAGAGGTGGTTGTCGTCGAGAAATCGAAGCCGGGAGAGTCCGAAGCGCAGGGGACTATCCGTCCGCATTGATATATAATCCGCATCCCGCCGCTTATCGGCGGGGTGTTTTTCCGTAGCAAAATCAGGTCAGAGCCGAAGCAAGTCAAATCCTTGCTTGACAGCTTCTCGGGGCAGTTGGTATAAAACTGCCCTCGAATCGCCGGCCGCCCAAGTCTTGAGGCGGTGTTTTTTTTGAACAGCGAAATAATAGGGGAGATACCGGGTGAATAAGTCAGAGTTGATCGATGCGGTAGCTGCTGGCGCCGACATTTCCAAGGCAGCCGCAGGCCGTGCATTGGACGCCATGATCGAAGCTGTGACCAGTGCGCTGAAAAATGGCGAGCAGGTTAATCTGGTTGGTTTCGGAACCTTCATTGTGCGTGAGCGTGCTGCCCGCAGTGGCCGCAATCCGCGCACTGGCGAAACCATCGACATCAAGGCTGCAAAAAATCCCAGCTTTAAGGCTGGCAAAGCCTTGAAAGATGCAGTAAACTAGCGCGCCTTTAGTCTGGGGTGCTTAGCTCAGTTGGTAGAGCGTCGCCCTTACAAGGCGAGGGTCGGGGGTTCAAGTCCCTCAGCACCCACCACGTATGAAGTTGTTTTTTGGAGTGGTAGTTCAGTCGGTTAGAATACCGGCCTGTCACGCCGGGGGTCGCGGG
>DYFR01000037.1 GCA_020725115.1 Thiohalomonas denitrificans | reverse complement strand
CAAAAATCAGCGGAATACTGGCACCGGTTCGACGCACGATCTCATGATCGCTGTCTTTGAACTCCCGACGCAACACATTGGCCAGTTGCCGCCCAATAGTAGTCTTGCCGGCCCCCATGGGGCCGACAAGAAAGATGCTCTTTTTAGCTGACATTACCGGATTTGTGGCTAACCACCCGATTAACGGGCTGCGGAAGTGTCCTTCAGGATTTTCGGTGTAACGAATATCAGCAACTCCGATTTCTCATCCTTCTGGTACTTATTGCGGAACAAGACACCAATCAAGGGGATATCCGCAAAGAAAGGTACCTTATTAATCTGATGCTGCCTGTTTTGCTCATAGACACCACCCAGGACAATGGTCTCGCCATTCTCTACCAGTACTTGTGTCGAGACATTCTGAGTATTGATGGGGGGCTGACCCAGTACGGAACGCCCATAATCCGGGCTGTCCTTATTCACCTTCAGATCCATGATGATGCGATCATCCGGAGTAATCTGGGGCGTCACCTTCAAACTGAGTACTGCCTTCTTGAAGGTAATGTTGGTGGCGCCACTGGAACTGGCCTGCTGGTAGGGAATCTCAACACCCTGTTCGATAGTCGCCTCTTTCTGATTGGCGGTTACCACGCGGGGACTCGACACAATTTCAGTCTGCCCTTCCGCTTGTGCGGCTGCGAGTTCCAGTTCAACCAGTGTGCCCAAAGGCAATCGAGCTAATGCCAAACCAATACTGGCACCTTTTCCGGTCATATTATCCAGCGGCAAATTAACGTTATAACGGGCAGGCGCCTGAATAGTTTCACCATTCAAGATATTGGTGGTTGCACTGAGACTCCCCGACACTACTGTTGCATCGCCTGTTGGCGGAAACGCTGGAGTCTTGGTGACACCAAAGCGTACGCCCATTTCCTTGTTGAAGTTATCCGTTGCCAGTACTACACGGGATTCAATCAGCACCTGCCGCACAGGTATATCCAGCTCACTGACCAGCCTCCGTATTGCAGCCAGATTCTCCGCTGTATCCCGAACCAACAATTTGTTGGTTCGCTCATCAATGGTAATGCTTCCCAAGTCTGACAGTAGTGAATTTTCCTTGGACTTGAGTAATTCGGCCAAATCGCTAGCCTTGGCATAATTTACCTGAACACTGTCACTGTACATCGGTGCCAGTTCGCGCAACTGCTTTTGCGCTTCCAGTTCCAGCTTTTCTCGTGCCGCCAACTCGTCATTAGGGGCAATCATCACCACATTGCCCATCTGTCGCATACCGAGACCACGGGCCTTCAGGATAATATCCAGCGCCTGATCCCACGGAACATTCTTCAGACGCAGCGTGATATTGCCTCGCACCGTATCACTGGTAACAAGATTAAGTTCGGTAAAATCGGCCAGTAGCTGCAGTACGGCACGAACTTCGATATTCTGGAAATTCAAGGAAAGCTTTTCACCCGTGTAGTGCTCCTTTTCCTTCCGCAAGGCCTCCTCCTCGGCCACCGTAACCGGCTGCACCTCGATAGTCAGAATCTCGCCAGCCTGATAGGCAAGATGCTGAAAATTACCGCTGGCACCTATCTCCATGCGAATATTATTGCCGCGCATGAAGGTATCGACAGTCTGTACAGGCGTAGCGAAATCAACAACATTGAGTCTGCGTTCCAATTCTTCCGGTAGCGTGGTTGCCAAAAATTCGACAACAATTTTCCCAGCCTCTTCATTGATATCGGCAACAATTGCAGAATTCGACAGGTCGACTATTACTCGCCCCTCACCCCTCTCACCCCTGCGGAAATCGATATTCTTCAGTTTATTGCCCTGGGCAACACGACCAACACTCTTGACCGCATCAGTAGCCGCCGTGGTGGATGCGGATGGTTTTCCGGTCACCCCAAGGGTTATAAGAATCGTGTCATTTTCCGTTTGCACCTGGTAAGGAACCAGCTGAACCAGGTTAATGACCACACGTGTGCGCCCACCAGCCTCAACAGCCTGCACACCGCGCGCCACACCGATACCAATCGTCTGATTCTTGCGCACATTCCCCAGCGCAGTGTCCGGCAGATCGAATGCAATACGCGCAGGATTATCAATCGTGAAGGTTCCCGGCGTCCGGGCTTCCCCCGAAAGCTTCAAACGCACCTGTATGTTGTCACCCGGCAACGACGCATAGGTGATTTCATCCAGCGTCAGAGAGGCGGCCTGTGCGGCCCCACCCGCCATCAACACAATTCCGGCGAACGCAACCAGCCAGCGACCAAACTTCATAGCGCTTCGCATCTGCTTCTCCCTTGACCAGCTGCCTGTCTGCAATTTAGTAACCGCGTTCATTCTAGAGCACTCCATGAATCTTATTCTGCCAGCATCAATGTGGCATCGCGTTCAGTCCATCCACCCAATCCACTGGGGACAATTTCTTTTACATCAATCTGTGTTTCGCTGATGAGCACGATGCGGCCAAAACTTTGCCCAACATAATTCCCCTCCTCAACCCGGTACACCATGGTGTCTGGCGCCGTAATCACCGCCCAGACACGACCTTCCTGTTCAAGATGTCCGACAAAACGTAACGAATCGAGCGGGAACATTTCCAGCGGCTCCTTGTTGCGCTGTATATCCGGCTGCAGGCCATCATCTGCAGTTACATCCGCAAGAGACTCCTCGATCGACGCCTTGAACGGATCACGCAAGTCCTGCTTGCTATAGGCATAAGACTCATACCCCTTGATCTCCGGCAACGCTGTAATCCGTCCGGCCTTGCGCGCCTCCACTTCAGCTACATAGGCCGAAAGATCACTGTGACTATCACTGCTACAGGCCGTCATCAGCATAAGAGGTAGAATGCAGGCAAACGCCACCTTCGCCAGCACATCCGGCGCCATGAAAGCATGCCTCATTCTGCCGCTATTCTTCATTGACATTTACTTGCCACTCCTGGCGCTGTCTCTGTATCGCACCGGCATCAAGAATACCCACGATTACTTCCGCTTGCCTTTCTGCGCATCGGCCTGCGCCTTGCGTGCAGCCGCTATCTCTTCCTCATCCAGGTAACGGTAGGTTTTCGCGTTGGCCTGCATGAGCAACACATCAGCCTTCTTTCCGGGTATGGAAATATCGATATCGTGCAGCGTAACGATACGCGGCAGTGCTGCGACGCCACTGACAAACTCGCCAAAAGAATGGTAGGTGCCATTCACGGATAGCTGGATCGGCAACTCTGCGTAGAATTCTTTCGGGCTGGCATTGCCTGGCTTGAACAGCTCGAATTCCAGACCACTGCCCAGGCCGGTTTGCGTGATATCGACCAGAAGATCGGCCACTTCAGTTTTGCTCGGCAACTGCTGCAACATGGTGCTGAATGACTGCTCCATTTCAGTCATCTGCTGCCTATAGGCCTCCAGATTGACCGCCTTGGCCTGCTTGGCCTCGAAATCCTTCTTGAGACGGTCTTCGTTCTGGTGTGTCCGCTCCAGCACATCCAGTTGTTCCTGCGTATCAAACCAGTAGCCCACGCCCAGAACTGCGGCACACACCAGCGCAATCACCCCTCCCTTGGCAGCGGGCGGCCAACTGCCGATATTATTGGGATCAAGATTTCTGAATTGTGACAAATCCAGTGCCATCGCCTATCCCTTTTTTGCGCCAGTTGCCTGAGTGACACGGAGCGTGAACGAGCGATATCCGCGCTCAGCCTTGCTGTCCGTCTGGATGATTTCCAGCACCGGGTTTTCGAACCAGGGTGATGCATCCAGATTGCGCATGAAGGATGAGACTCGCGCATTGGATTGCGCCCGCCCTTGTATCGTCAGATTTTTTCCGCTTTGCTTCACACTGACCAGATGCAGGCCTTCAGGTACCGCCTTCGCCAATCCCTCAAACATATAGACAATCTCGGAACGATCGCCCTGCAGCTGCTCGATGACGCGCATACGTGCCAGCAACTGCTGTCGCTGTCGTTCAAGGCTGTCGATTTCCTTTATCTTGTCTTCAACATTCTTGATTTGCCCCTGCAGATAACTGTTGCGCGACTCCTGCGTCTGAATCAGACCGTTGATGTGCAAGTGCACATATCCCACCACCAGCAACATCAAGACGGCGGAACCGCCCAACACGACAAAGAACTGCCTGCGCTGCTCCTTGCGCTGCTCCTCACGCCAGGGAAGTAGATTTATGCGCGCCATCAGTCGAAGCTCCGCAGGGCCAGGCCACAGGCGATCATCAGGGCAGGTGCGTCGTTGCTCAGCACCTGTGCCTTGATCCTGGGCGCAATACTCATATTGGTGAACGGGTTGGCCACCATGGTGGGCACCCCCAGCCTGGACTCAATCAACTCGTCGACTCCCGCAATCGAGGCCGAGCCACCGGCCAGCACAATCTGGTCAACGCTATTGAACTGGCTGGAGGAAAAGAAGAACTGCAGCGAGCGACTTACCTGCTGCGCCATTGCCTCCTTGAATGGCTCCAGCACTTCAGGTACGTAATTGTCAGGCAGGCCACCCTGCCGCTTGGCCATACCAGCCTCTTCATAGGACAGTCCATAGCGTCGCTGGATCTCTTCCGTCAGCTGTTTGCCACCAAACACCTGTTCACGGGTATAGATAGTCTTGAGGTCGTGCAGGACATTGAGCGTCGTCATGGTGGCGCCGATATCGATCACCGCTATGGTCTTGTCGACTCCGCGCTCCGGCAGCTGCGCGGCAATCAGGCTGAAGGCATTCTCCATGGCGTAGGCTTCGACATCGACCACCTTGGCGATCAAGCCGGCCAGCTCAATCGCCGCCACGCGTACATCTACATTCTCGCTACGGGAGGCCGCCAGCAGCACATCCACCCGCGTCGGATCATTGTCGGAAGGGCCGATGGTCTCGAAATCGAGGTTTACCTCTTCCAGCGGATAGGGAATGTACTGATCGGCCTCAAGCTGAATCTGGCTCTCCATTTCAGTATCAGAAAGGGAGCCGGGCATGGAAATGACCTTGGTAATAACCGCTGAACCAGCAACCGCCGCAGCGGCGTGTTTGGCCTTGCTGCCGGATCGCTTGACGGCACGGCGAATAGCCTCGCCCACGGCATCTACGTCAGAAATGTTCTTTTCTATCACGGAGTTAGGTGGAAGCGGCTCAACCGCATAACTTTCCACCCGATAACGCTCGCCACTCTTGCTCAGCTCCAGCAGTTTGACTGCCGTCGTGCTGATATCGAGGCCGAGTATTGACGGCTTACTTCCCTGCAAGAGCTGTGTTAGCGAGAACATTTTTCCTTTATAAACCCCTAGGTTAGGAGATATATATGTTTTACTACATTAAATACCAGTGTCAACTGCGGGTCAACAAATAATTTCGCCCCTGCCCGTCATGGTTCCCTGACGGCAAAACCTTTATACTCCGTGCCTTTATTACGGTGTGTTGAACCCGTCGCAAAGCCAGCCTCCGATGAACTCTCTGCTTAGATATCTGCGCTTCCTGCTGTGGAGCATGCTCACACTCGCGCTCTTGGGCGGCCTCGCGGCCGCAGCCATCTATATCCAGCTCGCCCCCACCCTGCCCTCCACCGAGGTTCTGAAAGATGTACGCATGCAGGTGCCGCTGCGCGTGTATGCGGCTGACGGTGCGCTGATCGGTGAGTACGGCGAGATGAAACGCACGCCCCTGCTGTTCAAAGATATACCAGAATCGATGATCAGGGCGGTGCTGGCCGCGGAAGATGACCGTTTCTTCGAACACCCTGGTGTCGATTATCAGGGTCTGCTGCGCGCCGCAGTGCATCTGCTGCGCACGGGCGAGAAGGGTCAGGGCGGCAGCACCATCACCATGCAGGTGGCACGTAATTTCTTTCTCTCTCCAGAAAAAACCTATGTTCGCAAGCTGACGGAAATCCTCCTCGCGCTGAAAATCGACCGTGAACTGAGCAAGGAAGAGATACTTGAGCTGTACCTCAACAAGATATTCCTCGGTCAGCGCGCCTATGGTGTAGCCATCGCTGCGCAGACCTATTACGGCAAGGACATTCGCGAACTGAATCTGGCCCAGTTCGCCATGCTCGCCGGCCTGCCCAAGGCCCCCTCCACCATGAATCCGGTCAGCAACCCTGCCGGGGCACTGGTACGCCGTAATTACGTGCTGGGCCGGATGTTCAGCCTGGGGTATATCACGGAAGCAGAATACGACACCGCACGCACCAGCGGTAACACCGCCAGCCTGCATGTAATGAATCCCGATGCCGAGGCGCCGTATGTCGCCGAGATGGCACGCGCCTGGATGGTGGAACGCTATAGCAACGACGCCTACACTGCGGGCTACAAGGTCTATACCACCATAGATACCCGGATCCAGGCCGCAGCCAACACCGCACTGCGTACGGCACTCTTGGCCTACGATCAGCGCCATGGCTATCGTGGTGCCGAAGCACACGTCGCGCTGGACAAGAATGCATCATTTGATGACTGGGATCAGGCACTCAGCAGCCATGGAACCATCGGTGGCCTGCGCCCGGCGCTGGTGGTCGGGTTGGAGGAGCAATCCATCATTGCCTACCATCCGGCAGTCGGCATGGTCTTCATCGATTGGCCCGGCCTGGTGTGGGCCCGCGCCCACATCGATGAAAATACGCTGGGGCCAGTACCAAGCCGCGCGGCTGACATTCTCAAAATCGGTGACATCATCCGTATTCAGCTGCACAACGACTGCAACTGGTACCTGACCCAGGTCCCTGCCGCCAGTGCTGCACTGATAGCCCTGCGTCCACAGGATGGTGCACTACAGGCACTGGTGGGCGGATTTGATTTCTTCCACAGCAAATTCAATCGGGCCATTCAGGCCGAACGCCAACCTGGCTCCAGTTTCAAGCCTTTCATCTATGCAGCCGCGCTGGACAAGGGCTTTAACCCTGCCACCGTGGTCAATGATGCGCCAGTGGTATTCGACGATGCCGAACTGGAAAGCGCCTGGCGCCCGGAAAACTACAGTGGCCGCTTCTATGGCCCCACCCGCCTGCGCGTGGCGCTGACCAACTCGCGCAATCTGGTCTCGATTCGCGTGCTGCGCTCCATCGGCATCGGCTACACCATCAATTATCTGGAACACTTCGGCTTCCCGGCACAGAAGATGCCGCGTGACCTGTCGCTGTCCCTCGGCAGTGGCAGCCTCACGCCGCTGGAAGTGACCCGTGGGTATACGGTATTCGCCAATGGCGGCTTCCTGGTCGAGCCCTATGTCATCCAGCGCGTGGAGGATGCCGGCGGCACCATCATCTATGAGGCCAACCCACCGCAGGCCTGTCCTGAGTGTGAATCGGCAGAGAGGGCACACGCGGAAGAAGACACCGCTGCGGCGACCGCACCGGCAGAACCGCCTGTCCCGTCATTCAATGTCGCACCGCGTGTGCTGGATGCACGTACCGTCTATCTCAGCACCAGCATGATGCAGGACGTGATCCGCCACGGTACCGGCAGGCAGGCGCTGGTACTCGGCCGCAATGATCTGGCCGGCAAGACCGGCACGACCAATGAACAACGCGATGCCTGGTTTACCGGCTATAACCATGCCCTTGCCACCACTGCCTGGCTCGGCTTCGACACGCCACGCCCCCTCGGCAACCAGGAAACCGGTGCGCGGGCCGCACTGCCGATGTGGATAGACTTCATGGCGGAGGCGCTGCGCGGGGTACCGCAACTGCCCTTGCAGCAACCGCCCGGAGTAATCACTGCACGTATCGATCCGGAAACCGGCGAGTTCTCCAGCGGTGCCAACCCCGGCGCCATCTTCGAGGTATTCCGCAGCGAGGATGTCCCGATGCAAACCACGCAGCCGGCCAGCAATGACAGTGGCCCCGGCAGTGATGGCAGCAATCTGTCTGAACAACTGTTCTGAAGATGAAACACCACCGCGGCTCCGGCAACAGGGAGCTCGGCTCCCGTCCCTATCAGCAGGTAGTGCAGGAGGCTGCGCGCCTGCTGGCACAAGGCGAGGCCAGCGGTTTCGATGATGCACGACACAAGGCGGTGACACGGCTGGGTGTTTCCCTGCGCCGCCTGCCGGACAACACGGAAATCGAGCAGGCCCTGCTGCAGTATCGCACCCTGTTCCAGGCCGACAGCCAGTTGGTACAGCTGCACCAACTGCGTCAGGCAGCGCTTCAGGCCATGCGCCTGCTGGCACGCTTCGAGCCGCGCCTGGTCGGGCCGGTACTGACGGGGACTGCAGCGCCTCACTCCCCCGTCCACCTCCACCTGTTCGCCGACACGCCCGAGGCAGTGGTGCTGTTTCTGCTTGATCGGCATATCCCCTGCGAGCATGGCGCGCGCCGCGTACGTTATGTCCTGGAGACCTGGGAAACCCTGCCGCTCTACCGTTTTGTCGCCGGTGACATCACACTGGAACTGACGATATTTCCGGCACATGGGCTGCGCCGCCGGCCGCTCAGCCCGGTGGACAATCGGCCGATGCCGCGTGCCGATGCGGCCGCAGTGGAGAGATTGCTGGCAGAAGATGTTCCACCATCCTGAAAGCAAAACACCAGGCCGCAGAATGTAACCACTCTGCGGCCTTGGTATTTCTGCTGCCAATAAATGCGGGCTTAGGAAGCCGGATAATGCGCCGGCCACGGCGCACGGGCTACACCGGTGACAATCGCCGCACGCGCCACGGCCGGCGGGATATGAACGATAAGACGCGGATCGAAAGGCTTGGGAATGATGTACTCGGGACCAAAGGTCAGGCTCTCCACACCATAAGCCTGCAGCACTTCCGCCGGCACCGGCTGATGGGCCAGCTGACGCAGTGCATGGACTGCGGCGATCTCCATCTCGCGGTTGATGCTACTGGCCTGCACATCGAGGGCTCCGCGAAAGATGAAGGGGAAACCCAATACGTTATTGACCTGATTGGGATAGTCGCTGCGACCGGTGGCCATAATCAGATCGTCGCGCACCTCACGGGCAACCTCCGGACGAACCTCGGGTACAGGGTTGGACAGGGCAAACACCACCGGCCGCGGCGCCATCGCCGCCAGCGCCTCGCGGCTCACCAGATCGGGGCCAGACACGCCGATGAACACATCGGCCCCGGTCATGGCATCGAGCAGGGTGCGGCGCTCGGTGGCGACGGCAAATTCCTGCTTGTAGACGTTGAGGTCATCGCGCCCCGTGTGAACCACGCCCTTGCGGTCCACCAGCATGATGTTCTCGCGCGTCGCGCCCAGCGCCACCAGCAGACGCATGGAGGCGATACCGGCGGCACCGGCACCGAGACAGACGATGCGGGCGTCGGCCAGTTTCTTGTCCTGCAGCTCCAGCGCATTGAGCAGACCGGCGCCGATGATGATGGCAGTGCCGTGCTGATCGTCGTGGAATACGGGAATATCCAGTCGCGCCTGCAGTGCCGCCTCGATCTCGAAGCAGTGCGGGGCAGCGATATCTTCCAGATTGATGCCACCGAAGGTGGGGGCAATGCGCGCCACGGTATCGATGAAGGCCTGCGGTGATTCCGCCTGCACCTCGATGTCGAACACGTCGATATTGGCGAAGCGCTTGAACAGCACGCCCTTCCCCTCCATCACCGGCTTGCCCGCCAGCGGCCCCACATTACCCAGACCAAGCACCGCGGTACCGTCACTGATCACCCCAACCAGGTTGCCCTTGCCGGTATACAGATAAGCTGCGCGGGGGTCATCCTTGATCGCCAGCACTGGCACGGCAACGCCCGGCGTGTAGGCCAGGCTCAACTCCGCCTGGGTGGCACAGGGTTTGGTAATGGCCGTGGCAATCTTTCCCGGCATCGGCCGGGCGTGGTAATCGAGCGCAGCCTGTTCCTGCGCAGAAAGAGGGTTCGTACTCATGGGGGTCTTTTTCCAGTAGGTTGACAAACGACCTTGAGGGCCTCGCCGGCCGGCCTGAGGCAGGCTCAACGACAGCGCCCGGACAGGAGACCCCTATACTAAAGCAGTGCCGCTACAGCGGCCAGACGGATGCCCCGCCCACAAACGACGAGGGGCACCCCACCGGGGCGCCCCTCACCACAACCCGCACTGCAAACCGGGTTACTTCTTGATGCCGTACTTCTGGCGGAAGCGATCCACCCGGCCGGCGGTATCGACCATCTTCTGCTTGCCGGTATAGAACGGGTGGCAGGCCGAACAAACGTCCAGGCTCAGCTCACGACCCACGGTGGAGCGGGTCTTGAAGGTATTACCGCAACTGCAGGTAACGGTAATCTCAGTGTAATTCGGGTGGATGTCCTGCTTCATGATGATCACAACCTCTGTGTGGAGTTCCTTGCGTGCCGCTACCCGCGCCGTCGCCGGGCACCGCACGCTAAAAAGGCGGTGATCATACGTAAAATCCATGACGTCGGCAAGTAACACAAAAGCCGCCACCCCCCCGTGTATCAGGATTGCCATACCGGGTATCCTTGAACGAAGACCTTTTCCAGGTACGGTTCGGGATATGCCCAGCAAACCTTCCACACGCAATTTCAAATACGACTACCAGGGACTGGATGCGGCCTCGATCAAGCACTCCCTGGCCAACCGCATGATCTTTTCCGTCGGCAAGGACTCCTACACCGCCACCGACCGCGACTGGTTCCATACCCTGGCCTATGTGATACGGGATCGGCTCATCGAGCGCTGGATGGAAACCATGCGCAGCTATTACACCGAGGACTCCAAGCGGGTCTACTACCTGTCGATGGAATTTCTCATCGGCCGCACCCTCACCAACAGCCTGCTCAACATGGGCTTTTATGAAGAGTGCCGGCGTGCCCTGATCGAGCTGGGCCTCGACATGGAAGAAATTGTCGAGCTGGAGTACGACGCCGCACTCGGCAACGGCGGCCTGGGCCGTCTGGCCGCCTGCTTCCTCGACTCCATGGCCACCATGCGTCTGCCCGGTTACGGTTACGGCATCCGCTACGAATATGGCATGTTTCGTCAGAGCATCGAGGCCGGCCGCCAGGTCGAGCACCCGGATAACTGGTTGCGCTACGGTAACCCATGGGAGTTTCCCCGCCCGGAAGTGCTCTATCCCATCAAGTTCGGCGGCCACGTGGTGGAATATCCCAATGAGCGCGGAGAGCTACGCCATCGCTGGATCGATACCGACGAGGTCATGGCCATGGCCTATGACACCCCGATCCCGGGCTACGGTGTCGATACGGTCAATAACCTGCGCCTGTGGTCGGCCAAGGCCACCCGTGATTTCAACCTCAAATACTTCAACGAAGGCAATTACATCAAGGCGGTGGAGGACAAGACCCGCTCGGAAAACCTGTCCAAGGTACTCTACCCGGCAGATACCACCAGCGTAGGGCGTGAACTGCGCCTGATGCAGCAATACCTGTTCGTCAGTGCCTCGCTGCAGGACATCCTCTATCGTTACCGCAAGGTACACGACAGCTTCGATCAGCTGGCTGACAAGGTTGCCATCCAGCTCAATGACACCCACCCCTCCATTGCCATCCCTGAATTGATGCGCATCCTGCTGGATGTCCATCACCTGAACTGGGATCAGGCCTGGCTCCTCACCGTTCGCACCTTTGCCTACACCAACCACACCCTGCTGCCCGAAGCGCTGGAGACCTGGCCAGTGGGAATGATCGAGACGCTACTGCCACGCCATCTGCAGATCATTTACGAAATCAACCATCGCTTTCTGCAGGACGTGATGCACAACCATCCAGGTGACGTGAACCTGCTGCGCCGCATGTCGATCATCGATGAAAGCGGTGAGCGGCGCGTCCGCATGGCACACCTCGCCATCGTCGGCAGCCACCGCATCAACGGTGTGGCGGCGGTACACTCCCAGCTCATGCGGGATACCATCTTTGCCGATTTCCACCACCACTTCCCCGACAGGTTCATCAACATCACCAACGGCATCACGCCGCGGCTGTGGCTGAACCAGGCCAATCGCGGCCTGTCAGCATTGATCAGCAGCCGCATCGGCGAAGGCTGGAAAACCGATCTGGAGCAGCTCAGACAACTGGAACCGCTGGCCGATGACGATGCCTTCCGTGCGGAATTTCGTGCAGTAAAGCGCGCCAACAAGGCGCGGCTGGCGGAACGCATTGCACAACAGACCGGGCTGGAGGTGAATATCGACGCCCTGTTCGACGTGCAGATCAAGCGCATCCATGAATACAAGCGCCAGCTGCTCAACCTGCTGCATGTCATCACCCTGTACAACCGCATCCGGCACAATCCGACCCTGAATAGCGTACCGCGCACGATCATCTTCGGCGGCAAGGCCGCGCCGGGCTATACCGCCGCCAAGCGCATCATTCACCTGATCAATGCCGTAGCCGATATCGTCAATCACGACCCACAGGTGCGCGATCTGCTCAAGGTGGTGTTCATCCCCAACTATGATGTCACCACCGCCGGCGAGATCATTCCCGCAGCGGAACTGTCGGAGCAGATATCCACTGCCGGCACTGAAGCCTCGGGTACCGGCAACATGAAACTGGCGTTAAATGGTGCCCTGACCATCGGCACACTGGACGGTGCCAATATCGAGATCAGGGAAGCCGTAGGCGAGGACAACATCTTCATCTTCGGCCTGGATGTGGCGCAGATGAAGGACACACGGGCGCGCGGCCATCATCCCTGGGATTATTATCATGGCAACGCGGAGCTACGGGAGGTGCTGGACATGATCAGTAATGGCTACTTCTCGCCCGATGCGCCGGATCGTTTCCGCCCCACCGTGGACGCCCTGTTGCAGGACGGCGATCACTATCTGTTGCTGGCCGATTACGCCTCGTATGTGGAGTGCCAGGAACGGGTGGCGGAAATTTATCGTGACAGAGAGGAGTGGACCCGGCGCTCGATTATCAACGTGGCGCGTATGGGCCGCTTTTCCAGCGACCGCACCATAGGAGAATATGCCGAATCCATCTGGGGCGTAAAACCGGTCAACCCCTGAATCGCAGGCCCACGCACAACCGCCGCTTGTCATGCGACGGTGTGGCAAGCAAACGTCGTTAGCGCTTCATCGAATCGAAGAAGTCACCATTGGTCTTGGTGGCCTTGAGTTTGTCGTAGAGGAATTCCATCGCAGCCAGCTCATCCATCGGATGGAGCAGCTTGCGCAATATCCACATCTTCTGCAGCTCCTCCACATCCGTCAGCAACTCCTCGCGGCGCGTGCCGGAACGGTTGATGTTGATGGCGGGGTAGATGCGCTTCTCGGCAATACGGCGATCCAGATGGATCTCCATGTTGCCGGTACCCTTGAACTCCTCATAGATCACATCATCCATGCGTGAACCGGTCTCGACCAGCGCCGTAGCGATAATGGTGAGTGAACCGCCTTCCTCAATGTTGCGCGCCGCACCGAAGAAACGCTTCGGGCGGTGCAGGGCATTGGCGTCGACACCACCGGTGAGCACCTTGCCGGAGGACGGAATCACGGTATTGTAGGCACGGCCCAGGCGGGTGATGGAGTCGAGCAGGATCACCACATCCTTTTTATGCTCCACCAGGCGCTTGGCCTTTTCGATCACCATCTCGGCCACCTGTACATGGCGGCTGGCCGGTTCGTCGAAGGTGGAGGACACCACTTCGCCGCGCACCGAACGCGCCATTTCCGTTACTTCTTCCGGGCGCTCGTCAATGAGCAGGACGATGAGGAAGCATTCGGGATGATTGTGGGTGATGGAGTGGGCAATGTTCTGCAACAGCATGGTCTTGCCGGCCTTGGGCGGTGAGACGATGAGACCGCGCTGGCCCTTGCCGATGGGAGCCACCAGATCGATGACGCGGGCGGTGATGTCTTCGGTGCTGCCGTTGCCCAGTTCAAGGTTGAGGCGCTCGTTCGGATGCAGCGGCGTCAGGTTCTCGAACAGCACCTTGTTCTTGGCATTCTCCGGCGGCTCGTAGTTGATGGTGTCGACCTTGAGCAGTGCGAAGTAGCGTTCACCTTCCTTGGGTGGCCGAATCTTGCCGGTAACGGTATCGCCGGTACGCAGATTGAAGCGGCGAATCTGGCTGGGCGAGACATAGATGTCATCGGGGCCGGCCATATAGGAGCTGTCGGCGGAACGCAGAAAGCCGAAGCCATCCTGCAGGATCTCCAGCACACCATCACCACAGATGTCTTCACCACCCTTGGCCGTCGCCTTGAGCAGGGAGAAGATGACATTCTCCTTGCGGGAGCGGGATGCGCCTTCTATGCCGAGGGACTCGGCAAGTTGGATCAGTTCAGCTGCGGTTTTTCTCTTGAGTTCGGTTAGATTCATGGTCAAGCCGTTGGATGGACGTCGGGGTTGAAACGTGACAATGGGGGTATTCGGGAACGACAGGGGAAGCCGCGTCGGGCTGTCAATCTGTCTAGGGGGGTGGCCGTCGGGCCGGTGCTAGTTCTTGTATCTCAGGGAAGCTGCGGGGAAATCTACCACCAACTGCACACGGCGTCCAGCCCCTGCCGGACGCCGCACAATGATTACAGGTTACTGTCGATAAACGCCGTCAGTTGCGACTTGGATACGGCACCAACCTTGGTCGCCTCGACATTGCCGCCCTTGAACAACATCAGGGTGGGAATGCCGCGAATGCCAAACTTGGGCGGGGTATTGGGGTTTTCGTCAATATTCAGCTTTGCCACCTTGAGCCGACCATCATATTCCTCGGCGATCTCATCGAGGATTGGGGCAATCATCTTGCAGGGACCACACCAGTCCGCCCAGTAGTCGACCAGCACCGGCCCATCGGCCTTGGTGATTTCCTGCTCAAAGGTGTCATCGGTCACGTAAACGATTTTGTCGCTCAAAGGTATTGCCTCCATCATGCGCATGACCGCAGTCACGCGGCCTGGCTGGTTTGTTATCGAGCCTTGGAGCCACATTTGAGCCGAATCTGCCTCGCATTGCAAGCCCACAACCAGCGCGTTTTTGGTATGCTCCTGTCCCCATGAGCGAAACGCACTTGACGGACACCCGGTTCACCGACTTCAATCTGCCTGCAGCCCTGATGCAAGGCATTGAAGAGTCGGGATTTTCCCATTGCACACCGATCCAGGCCAATTCCCTGCTGTTTACCCTGCAGGGACAGGACGTCGCAGGCCAGGCGCAAACGGGAACCGGCAAGACCGCCGCCTTTCTCGTTGCACTCTATAATCACCTGCTGCGCGATCCCGGTGCGGAAGCACGCCGCATCAACCAGCCGCGCGCACTGGTGCTGGCGCCGACCCGCGAACTGGCCATACAGATCCACCGCGATGCCGAAACCATCGGCCGCCACACCGGCCTGAAACTTGGCCTTGCCTACGGCGGTACCGGCTACGAGCAGCAGCGCACCACCATCGAACAGGGCGTCGACATCCTGATCGGCACACCCGGCCGCCTCATCGACTATTTCAAGCAGCATGTTTTCGATCTCAAGGCGATCCAGGCCATGGTGGTGGACGAGGCGGATCGCATGTTCGATCTCGGCTTTATCGCCGACCTGCGTTACATGCTGCGCCGCATGCCGCCGCCGCAGCAGCGGCTCAACATGCTGTTCTCGGCGACCCTGTCGCTACGGGTGACGGAGCTGGCCTACGAGCACATGAACAACCCCAACCTGGTCGAGGTAGAACCGGACAAGGTCACCGCCGACAGGGTGAAGCAGGAGATCTTTTTCCCAGCCAGCAATGAAAAGATACCGCTGCTGCTCGGGCTGCTGAAAAAATTGCAACCGGTACGCGCCATCGTCTTCGTCAACACCAAGCGTGCCGCCGACAGGGTATGGGGCTATCTGGAGGGAAACGGTCACAAGACCGCCATACTGTCCGGTGATGTACCGCAGCAGAAACGCCAGCATCTGCTCGCCCAGTTTGAATCAGGAGCCTTTCCCATGCTGGTCGCCACCGATGTGGCGGCACGCGGCCTGCACATCCCTGATGTCAGTCATGTGTTCAATTACGATCTGCCGCAGGACGCGGAAGATTACGTACACCGCATCGGCCGCACTGCCCGCGCCGGCGCCAGTGGCGTGGCCATCAGCTTCGCCTGCGAGGAATATGCCTTCTCGCTGATGGACATCGAGACCTACGTAGGTCACAAGATACCGATAGCCAGCATCGACAACGCCCTGCTGCTCGAGCCCGCACCAGCAGTGAAATCCGAATACCGTCCGCGCCCCGACAACCGTGGCGGCGGCCAGCGCCGTTCCGGCGGCGGCGGACGTCGTCCCCCGCGCCGGGGCTAGACCGCACCGCCTGCACCCGCAAGACTGCTGCGGCCATCATTCGCTACGGCTGCCGCAGCTCAGGCTGGCTAACCAGCCTGAAAGCGGGCAAGCACTTCCAGCAATTGCGCTTGCTCCACGGGCTTGGACAGGAAATCGTCCATCCCTGCGGACAGACACTGCTCACGATCTTCCACCGTGGCATTCGCCGTCAGCGCAATGATCGGCAGATGCTGTCCGGCCAGCTCCTGCGCCCGCCAGCGTCGGGTAGCCTTCAACCCATCCACCTGCGGCATGCGCATGTCCATGAGCACGGCATGAAAACCGCCACGCGCCAGTGTGGTCAGGGCATCCGCGCCATTTTCCACCAGCACCACCTGATACCCCGCCTGCTCCAGGAAGCTGCGAATCACCAATGCATTAATCCGGTTGTCCTCCGCCACCAGGATACGGTAAGTGCCATGCAGAGCCTGCGATGCCTCCGCATGCCCACTCATGCCCTGCCCTGCGGATAAAACAGGGTCGCCCGCCAATGCCAGCAACGTGTCACGCAACGACTCCAGTGTCACCGGCTTGTTCATGTGAGCATCGAACAAGCCGGCATCGCTGTCGCCATTGAAAAAGGTCACATGACAGAACCGGTGGCGGGCGTTTGCCTTGTCACGGCGCAGCATCCGCGCCAGCTCCAGCCATGCCGCCTCGCGGCTCTGCTCCACCAGCAGCACCAGTGCGGGCGTATCATCCAGCGCCAGCATGTTCGGCACGGCCTCCGTATCCGCGGTCTCCCGTACCGCCAGCCCGAGTCGCTCGGCCAGATCATGCAAGGCGCGGCGCCCCTCACTGTCCTGCTGCACAATCAGCACCCGCCAGCCCGGCACCAGCGGCATCGGGGGGAGGGCGGCAGGCGTCACTTCGGGCAGCAGGGGAAGCTCGAACCAGAACAGGCTGCCCTGACCCGCCGCGCTGCGCAGTCCAATCCGCCCGCCCATCAGCTGTACCAGTTCTTTTGCAATGGTCGTCCCCAAACCACTGCCGCCGTATTTGCGGGTACTGGATGAGTCAATCTGGGTAAAGCTGTCGAAAATCGACGGCTGCCTGTCCTCGGCAATGCCAATGCCGCTGTCCTCAACCTCAAACCGCACCCAGGCCACCGCCGTTTCCATGTCCTGTAACGGATAGGCCCGTATCACTACCGAACCCGCCTCGGTAAATTTGACGGCATTGGAGATCAGATTGATCAGCACCTGACGTACACGCAACGAATCCCCCTGTACCGATTCAGGCAAGGCGGGTGCGGGGTGACAGATGATATCCAGCCCCTTCTCATGGGCCGAGGAGGCCAGCATCAGCGCAACCTCATCCACTATCTGACGCGGAGAAAATATCTGCTCGGCCAGCTGCAGCTTGCCCGCCTCGATGCGGGACAGATCAAGGATATCGTTAAGCAGGGTGTGCAACGCCCTGGCCGCCAGTGTCAGATTGGCAAGATAGGCGCGCTGATTCGGCCGCAGCCCGGTTTTTTCCAGCAGGGACAGCATGCCGATAATGCCGCTGAGCGGCGTGCGTATCTCATGGCTCATGTTGGCCAGGAACTGTCCCTTGGCCTGGCTGGCGGCCTGCGCCTTCTGGCGTTCCTCATCCAGGGCACGGTTTCTTTCCTCCAGCGCCAGCAGGGTCTCCCGCAACTGTGCGGTGGCGGCGTCGATACGCTGCTGCATTTCATCCCGTGCCGAGGCCAGCGAGGCAATCATGCTGTTGATGCCATGCGCCAATGAATCAATCTCACCGCCGCCGCGGGCCAGGACGCGGATATCGAGATTGCCGCGCGCCACCTGCTGCACCGTGCCGGTCATCGCCACGATGGGACGTGATATCTGGTAGCCGATATAAATGGCAAACAGGCTGGTGACAAACAGCAGAACGCTGGTGATCACCAGGGACTTGGCCATGGTTTCAGCGCGGCGCCGCGCATTCGCGACGGTAGACATCTCGACCAATACCCAGCCGATGGTACTTTCCTGCCCGGCGAGTTCAGCCGATTCCGGAAAATCACTCACCTGCAGGCGCGTTTTGCGGATCGGGGCGCAAAACAATAATGTTCCCCCGGTCACACGGCACACGCCATCGTCATCCGGCAGTGTATTCATCTGTTCCCAGTCAGGACGAATCCGGCCGACCTGTACGCGCAGATCACCCACATCATCACGAACCCCGATCCAGGTAACATCCTCCCGCTGCAATACGGAGGTGGCCAGGCGGGAAAGCATTTCATGATTGCCGGTGATTACACCGTACTCACTCGCCGGCGCGAACTGGGTGGCGATGATTTGTCCTTCTTCCCTTAGCGCGCGGTCGAGTGCATCCAGCTGCAACGAAGTGAAATAGGCGGACAGCACCAGAGCGATCACCGTACCGGGCAACAACGCCAGCAACAGTACCTTGCGGGTAATGTTCCATCCCTTCATCGCGCTCCCTCCCGCCGCAACAACTCCTGCACCAACTGTTCCTCGGCAGGGATGCGCAGTTCCATGGCACGTGCCACCTGATAGTTCACCGACACGCTGAAGTAAGACGGGAAACGGGGTGGCGGCAGACGCGGCGGCCTGGCCCCCAATGCCTTGAGCACCATCTCACCGGCCTCGCGACCGATTTGCTCCGGTGTCGAGTGCACCGCCATCAGGGCACCGGCCTTGGCCAATGCCTGGGAATAACCGATCAGTGCCACGCCTCGGTGATAGGCATCGAGGATCAGGGTGCGGGCCGTATCGGTATTGACCACCAGCGGATCCGGCAGAGCCAATGCCACCCCCGCGGAACGCGTCACTTCCTCCAGAGCAGCCGCCAGTGCACGAGCATCGGTGATGGCCGCCGTCTTCACCTCCAGCTGCAGACGCTGCGCCTCGTCATGCAGCTCATCAGCCAGGGCGGAGGACAGCGGGCCGAACACCACGCCGATGTGCTTGCGCTCCGGCAGGGCAAGGCGCGCCAGCAACAGATAACGGCGCAGAGGCTGATCGATGAACAGCGCCCCCAGCTCATGATGTTGCAGGGCCGCATATTCACTATGGGGCAACAGGACACAGAGCAACGGCACCTGACGCGGCGCCGCTGCCAGCGTATGTGCCGCCACCGTACCTATGGTCACCAGCAGGGCCGCTTGCGGATTCTTCCCGGCCGCATATTCATCCAGGGTGCGATAGATCAGCACATGATCCGAGCGCTCCCGCGCCAGTACTTCACGCATGGCCGTAAATACGGCGCGGTGATGCGTGCTGTCTCCACCCACCACCAACACTTCGGCTGCAACGGCGGACAGCGGCACCCACCCAAGCAGCAGCGCCAGCACGAGCATTATGCCCGCACGCCATCCCGGCATACTTTCCCTGTTCAGTCGCATGATCACTGGGCTGCTTCCGGCAGCGGCTCCTTATCCCTGATTACGGCAGATGCAGTTCCACACCGAAATAGAAGCGCCGTTCCTGGAATACATCGTTGGTGTAATCGAAGTATGCCCCCAGGAAATCGCGTACGGTGACGAACACCGCACCCTCGGCACCATTGCCCTGCAGCTGCTTGCGTAGCGTGATGTCCGCCGTGGTGTAACTGGTGGTATCGCCGCCGATCCACTCGACGTCGGTGACATGGTACAGGCCCAGGCTGGCGCGCCAGTTGCCGGGAAAGCTGTTGGCCAGCAGGAGGCTCAGGGTGTTTTCCGGCGTCGCCGTCGACAGGTCGCCCTCTCCCGCCATATACCCTGACGCGTCGGCACGAGAATAGGCGATGCTGATCAGGCTGGTATCCGTCGGCTCAAGACGTGCCTGCAGCTCAAACCCGGTGATGGTGTTGTGGCCATCGTTGGTAAATTTGTAAGCCGTGCCATCCTGATAGAGGGC
>DYFR01000036.1 GCA_020725115.1 Thiohalomonas denitrificans | reverse complement strand
CAGGGATGGACTTATGCCGCGGAGGCCAGGGATGGCCGGGAGCGGCGCTTGGACAGGGATGGACTTATGCCGCGGAGGCCAGGGATGGCCGGGAGCGGCGCCTGCCCCCAAGCCGTATCTCCGGTTCACGTCCCCCGTAACAAAAGTATTTGTTGATATAAATCAAAATACTTGACCATAATCCTTGTCAGGAATTACGGATACCCGGCTATCGGCGATCCCGTCGGCACCTGCCGCCCATTGCCGGCGAGTCATGTGCCGACGCGGACGCCGCCCCGGTTCTGCAGCCGGCATCACCGGCCAGGCGCGAGAAGAGCCGCATCAAGGAGGAGCCATGAAGATCAACAGCCCCGTCACCCAGCGGGAGCGTACCTATGGTGACAACGTCACCATCACCTCGCTCACCGACCTCAAGGGCACCATCACCTACGCCAACCGCGACTTCATCGATATCAGCGGCTTCAGTGAAGAAGAACTGATCGGCAAGAATCACAATATCGTTCGCCACCCGGACATGCCGCCCATCGCCTTCCAGGACCTGTGGGACACCATGAAGAAAGGGCACAGCTGGCGCGGCATCGTCAAAAACCGCTGCAAGAACGGCGATCACTACTGGGTGGACGCCTATGTCACCCCGGTATACGAGGGCGATCAGGTGGTGGGCTACCAGTCGGTGCGCAGCCGCCCCGCGCGCCATCAGGTGAAGGCGGCCGAACAGCTGTACGCCAAGCTGCGCAGCGACCCCAGTACCAGACTCCCCAAGCGACGCAAGGTGCTCGACATCAGCCTGCAACTACGCATCCTGGCCAGTCTGGTCATGCTGGCCAGCCTGGCGATCCTGGTGGCCGTGGTGAGCAACTACGGCGCCACACAACAGCAGCAACTCCTGGATCAGCACATGGCCCAGGTCAGCGAGGTACAGCGGCTATGGCAGGAAAGCCGCATCAGCAGCGACAACACCCTCGGCAAACAGATCGGCGCCCTGAGCACCACGGCAGGAGGAGTGCCGTTGCCGGATGCGCTGACGACGCTAGCGCAGAACAGCACCCGCATCATCGTCGCCATCTGCCTGGCGGGTCTGGTACTGATGATAATCATCGGCCTGCTGCTCAATCACACCGTCATCAAACCCATGTCCCAGGTCGTCGCCCTGGCCAAGGACATGGCCAGCGGCAATCTGGCGCGCCACATCGAGGTGACCCACAACGACGAGGTGGGCCAGATGCTGCAGGCCATGAAGCTGTTGCAGGCCCGCCTGCGCACCTGCTTCGGCCAGTTCCTCGAGTCCGCCAATGAGCTGTCACTGGCCGCAGAGCAGTTTTCCGTCACCGGCCGCGAAACGGTGCAGCACATGCAGCAGCAACAGGCGGAAACCGAACAGGTGGCCACCGCCATGAATCAAATGGCCGCCACCGTGCAGGAGGTCGTGCGCAACACGGCCCAGGCGGCACAATCGGCACGGGAGGCGGAACAGGCCAGCGGCGATGGCCGTCGTGTCGTCAACTCGGCGCGGGCGGCCATACACCGCCTGGCCGAAGAGGTGGAGCGCAGCGCCCAGGTCATCAACCGCCTGCAGCACGACAGCGACAGCATCAGCAGCATCACCGAGGCCATCAGCGGCATCGCCGAGCAGACCAACCTGCTGGCGCTCAATGCCGCCATCGAGGCAGCACGGGCCGGCGAGAGCGGCCGCGGCTTTGCCGTGGTGGCCGACGAGGTGCGCACCCTGGCCGGGCGCACCCAGGCCGCCACCGGCGAGATCCGCACCATGCTCGACAACCTGCGCAGCGGCATCGGCGAGGCGGTGGCGGTGATGCAGCAGGGCCAGACCCAGGCCGCCTCGGCGGTGGAACAGTCACGCCAGACCGAGCATTCCCTCGAGGCCATCGGCAGCGCCGTCTCCGCCATCAGCGACATGAACACCCAGATCGCCACTGCGGCGGAACAGCAGAGTGCCGTGGCCGAAGAGATGAATCACAACGTGGTCACCATCCGCGACCTCGCCGGCACCACCACCTCCCACGCCGAACAGATCAGCACTGCCGGTGCGCGCCTGTCGCAGCTGTCGGCACAGCTGCATGCGATGATGCGGCAGTTCAAGCTGAATTGAAGGAAAGCGGTGCTTCGGCCAGGCGCAGACGCTGCTCCTGCAGCGTCATGATGTGCTCTTCCCAGTAGCGCGCCGTGCCGAACCAGGGGAAGGCCAGGACGAAGGCCGGGTCGTCACGGCGCCGTGCCAGCCAGGCGGCGTAGTGCATCAGGCGCAGGGTGCGCAGCGGTTCGATCAGACGCAGTTCGCGCCGATCGAAGTCGAAGAACTCCTCATAGCCACCCAGCAGTTCGTCCAGCTGTATCAGCTGCTCGTGGCGCTCGCCGGACAGCAGCATCCACAGGTCCTGTACCGCCGGCCCGCTGCGGCAATCATCCAGGTCGACGATGTGGGCACCGCTGTCGGTCCACAGGATGTTGCCGGGATGAAAGTCGCCGTGGATGCGCTGCCACACCAGGGACGGCACGGCGGCAAAGGCCGCCGTCACCGTTTCCAGCAGCTCCGCGCTGAGGTCGGCATAGCGCGACTGGTACTCGCGCGGCAGCAGGCCGCTCTCCAGCAGACAGGCGCGCGACTCGACCCCGAAGCTGGCGATATCCAGTCGCGGCCGCGACACGAACGGCTTGGCTGCGCCTACCGCGTGCAGACGGCCGAGAAAACGCCCCAGCCGCCACAATACATCCGGCACATCCAGGTCCGGCCAGCGCCCGCCGCGGCGCGGAAACAGCGCATAGCGGAACCCCATGTGCTCGTGCAACGTCTCCCCCGCCGCATCGGCCAGCGGCGCCACCACCGGCACCTCCGCCTCCAGCAACTCCAGGGCAAAGGCGTGTTCCTCCAGGATCGCCGCATCGCTCCAGCGTGCCGGGCGATAGAACTTGGCCACCACGTAGCCGCCCTCATCGAGGGCCACCTGATAGACACGGTTTTCGTAACTGTTCAGTGCCAGCAGACCGCCGGCGGGCAGCAGGCCGCAACGCTCCACCGCATCGAGCACGGTATCCGGTGTGAGCGCATCATAAGGATGGGACTGGATTTCGTTTAACATGGCCCCAACTCTATCCCATGGCAGCAACGGCCGGACAGGTTTTCGGCGCCCCTGGAAAAACTATTGCTCTCGCCAAGACGCCAAGAGCGCAAAGAAAGCCTTCTTGAAAGAAACACCTTGGCGTGCTTGGCGCACTTGGCGAGAGAAAACCAAGGATTGTATCTACATCATGCAAAACCCATTGCTGGAAATGACCGGCCTGCCGCCGTTTCATGCCCTCCGCCCGGAACACGTCGAGCCCGCTGTCGACACCGTGCTGGCGGAAAACCGCGCTGCCATCGTGCGCCTGCTGCAACGCAAGGAGCATAGCTGGGATACCCTGCTCGTCCCGCTGGAAGAACTGGACGACCGCCTGAGCCGCACCTGGTCACCGGTGAGCCACCTCAACGCCGTGATGAACTCCGAGGAACTGCGCGTTGCCTACAACGCCTGCCTGCCCAAACTGAGCGCCTACGCCACCGAACTGGGACAGAACGAGGAGCTGTATCACGCCCTGCAAACCATCCGCGACGGCGCGGAATACGCGCAACTCTCCACCGCCCGGCGCAAACACCTGGACAATCTGCTGCGCGACTTCCGCCTCTCCGGCGTGGCCCTGCCGCCGGAACAGAAGGCACGCTTCAAGGCCGCCAGCGAGGAGCTGAGCCGGGCCACCGCCCGCTTCGAGGAACACCTGCTCGACGCCACCAACGGCTGGCACCTGCTCGTCACCGACGAGTCGCGCCTCGCCGGCATCCCGGACAGCAGCAAGGCCATGATGCGCCAGGCGGCGCAACGCGAGGGCCAGGACGGCTGGCGCATCGGCCTGGACTTTCCAAGCTACTTTGCGGTGATGACCCATGCCGACGACCGCGCCCTGCGCGAGGAGCTGTACACCGCCTATGCCACCCGCGCCTCCGATCAGGGCCCCCACGCCGGTCGCTGGGACAACGGCCCGGTGATGGAACAGATCCTCGTCCTGCGCCACGAGCTGGCGCAGCTGCTCGGCTTCCCCAGTCACGCCGAACATTCCCTTGCCACCAAGATGGCCGAGACGCCGCAGCAGGTACTGGGTTTTCTGCGCGACCTCGCCGCCCGTTCGCTGCAACTGGCGCAAAACGATCTCGACGAAATCGCCGCCTACGCCCGCGACCGGCACGGCCTCGCAACGCTGGAGGTGTGGGACATCAACTACTACGCGGAGAAACTGCGCCGGCACAAATACGCCGTATCGCAGGAAGACTTGAGGCCGTGGTTTCCCGCCGACCGGGTGGTGGGCGGCATGTTCGAGGTGGTGCAACGCCTGTTCGGCCTGGACATCCGCGCAGTATCAGGCGTGCCGACCTGGCACGAGGACGTACGTTTCTACGACATCTTCGACAGCGCCGGCAGCCTGCGCGGCCGCTTCTATCTCGACCTCTACGCCCGGCCGAAGAAGCGCGGCGGCGCCTGGATGGACGAGTGCATCCGCGCCCGCACCCTGGAGGACGGCACGCGCCAGACCCCGGTGGCCTATCTCACCTGCAACTTCACCCCGCCGGTGGACAGCCAGCCGGCGCTGCTCAGCCACGACGAGGTGCAGACCCTGTTTCACGAATTCGGCCACGGCCTGCATCACATGCTCACCCGCATCGAGGTGGCCGGCGTCGCCGGCATCAGCGGCGTGCCCTGGGATGCGGTGGAGCTGCCCAGCCAGTTCCTGGAGAACTGGTGCTGGCAGCGCGAGGCGCTGGACCTGTTCGCCCGCCACCACGAGAGCGGGGAACCGCTGCCTTCGGCGCTGTTCGACAAGATGTGGGCGGCGCGCAACTTCCAGGCCGGCATGCAGATGGTGCGGCAGCTGGAGTTCGCCCTGTTCGATTTCCGCCTCTACCTGGAATACGACCCGGCCCAGGGCGGCCGCATCCAGCAGCTCCTCGACGAGGTGCGCGCCGAGGTGGCGGTGGTGCGCCCGCCGCACTACAACCGCTTCCAGCACGGCTTCGCCCACATCTTCTCCGGCGGCTATTCGGCGGGCTACTACAGCTACAAGTGGGCCGAGGTGCTGTCCAGCGATGCCTTCGCCCGCTTCGAGGAGGAAGGCGTGTTCAACCGCGCGACGGGGCTGGCCTTCATGGAGGCGATCCTGGAACAGGGCGGCGCCCGCGAGCCGATGGAGCTGTTCATCGAATTCCGCGGCCGCGAACCGAGCATCGACGCCCTGTTGCGTCACAGCGGCATGACCACTTGACGCACAACGATTGTCCGATAGTCGAGAAGGATAGTAAGCTACTCGCAATGAGAAGCTCACTGGGTCTGAACCATTGGATGAGGTTTCGGAGAGGCGCAGCCCTGTTGCTGCTCTGTCTGCTGTTACCGTTTCAGGCCGGTGCCGCCGCCACGCTGTACGTCACCGATCGCCTCGCTGCCGATGTATACCCGGCGCCGCGCGCCGCGGGCAAACCGATCCAGCAGTTGCCCACCGGCACGACCTTGCAGGTACTGACCCGGCAGGGCGACTTCGTGCGGGTGCGTACCCGGAATGGCAGTGAAGGCTGGATCCACCAGCGGCAGTTGCAGGAAGACATGCCGGCCCAGGTGCTGCTGCTGTCGCTGGCCCAGCAACATGAGCGGACGGCACAGGAGCTGGATAGCACCCGCCGCCAGCTGCTGGAGCAGACCCGTGCCGCACAGCAGAATCATCAGGTGTCGCGCTCGTGGTGGATGTTCTTCGCCGTGCTGGTCTCCCTGATCACCGGTTTCATCCTCGGCATCATGTGGCTGGACTGGCGCATCCGCGAACGCCATGGCGGCTTCAGACTTTAACCGCAGATACAAGAGAAAAGTGAAAAGATACAAGTTGCGTTGTCGCGCTACGCGCGGTTGTATTTACTTTTCTCTTGTATCTTTCAACTTGTATCTGCCGTCATGAAAATCGCCTCCTGGAACGTCAATTCGCTGCGTGTGCGCCTGCCCCAGGTGCTGGACTGGCTCTCTGCCCAACAACCGGACGTGCTCGCCCTGCAGGAAACCAAGCTGCCGGATGATCAGTTTCCGCGCGAGGAGATCGAGACGGCCGGCTATCAGGTGCTGTTTTCGGGGCAGAAGACCTACAACGGCGTCGCCCTGCTCAGCCGCCAACCGGCCGGCGGCACCATCGTCACCGACCTGCCGGGCCTTGATGACCCGCAGCGGCGCGTACTCGGCGCGCAGTTCGGCGATGTGTACGTGCTCGACCTCTACGTGCCCAACGGCCAGGAAGTCGGCTCGGACAAATACGCCTACAAGCTGGACTGGCTGGAGAAGCTGCAGACCTTCATCGAGACACAACTGCAGCACACACCGAACCTGGTGGTACTGGGCGACTTCAACATCGCCCCCGACGAACGCGACGTCTACGACCCCAAGGCCTGGGAAAACAGCGTGCTGTTCTCACCGCCGGAGCGCGCCGCCTTCCAGCGCCTGCTCGGTGCCGGCCTGACGGATACCTTCCGGCTGTTCGAACAGCCGGAAAAAACCTATAGCTGGTGGGACTATCGCATGAACGCCTTCCGCCGCAACATCGGCCTGCGCATCGATCACATCCTCGCCAGCGCGCCGCTGGCGGCGCAGTGCATCAGTTCCACCATCGACAAAGAGACGCGCAAACTGGAACGCCCCTCAGATCACGCACCCATTGTGGCGGAATTTCTGGATTAGGGTAGGCATTTCACTTATCCGGCACTGCTGGGTTACACTCCGGCTGAATCCCTATCAAGGACAGGGTTATGGAGCATGCAGTGAACAGTCGGATGTTCAACCTGACGCGGTATTTTTCCGTGCTGTCACTGCTTCTCGTCCTCGCCGTTGGCATCGTACTGGGCAGCTATTTCCACCGTTTTTCCACCCATCACCTGATCAGCCAGGCCGAACACGACAACGTCACCCTGACACGCCTGGTGCACAACACCTTGCGACGCGATTTTGCCGCCCAGGTAACCGCCTCCCATCTCGAACCAGACCCCGCGCGGATGCATGCCACGGCCAGCGCCCTGCTGCCCGACGTGCTCGCCCTGCTCAAGAGCAGCGATGTCATCAAGGTCAAGGTCTACAATCGCAACGGGCTGACCGTTTTCTCCACCGACCTGGCCAATGTCGGCGAGGATGTCGCGTACAAACCGGGGTTTCAGGTAGCCAGCCAGGGCGGCGTCGCCAGCGACCTGCATTCGCGCGATGTCTTCAATGCCCACGACGGCATCCGCTCCAACATCGACTTCATTGCCAGCTATGTGCCCATGCGTGATGCCGACGGCGCGGTCTTTGGCGTGTTCGAGATCTACCGCGACGTGACGCCGCTGGTACAGCGCGTCAACACCACGCTATGGCAGGTCGCCCTCGCCGCCGCTGTCGCACTGACCCTGCTCTATCTGCTGCAACTGCTGGTGGTGCGCCGGGCGCAGGTCATCCTGCGCCGACAGGCCCGGGAACTGGAAAACGCCAACATGGAACTGGATCGGCGCGTGCAGGAACGCACGGCTGCGCTGGAGACCGAGATTGCCGAACGCCGCCACGCCGAACGCCGCCTGGATCACATGGCCTACCACGATGCCCTCACCGGCCTGCCCAATCGGCTGATGTTCAAGGAGCATCTGATCCAGGGGCTGTCGCGCACCACGCGGAAAAACCGCCGCCTGGCCGTGCTGTTCATCGACCTCGATCGCTTCAAGGACGTCAACGACACCCTTGGCCACCCGGTGGGTGACGCCCTGCTGATGGCGGTGACGCGCCGCATCAAGGAGTGCGTGCGCACCAGCGATACCCTGGCACGGCAGGGCGGTGACGAGTTCATCTGCCTGCTGGAGGATCTGGTCGAACCCGATGAGGCGCGTCAGGTGGCGGACAAGCTGCTCGACCTGTTCCGCCAACCCTTCAGCATCGAGGGCAATGAACTCTATCTCTCGGCCAGTATCGGCATCAGCATCGCCCCCGACGACGGCAACACCGTGGACATCCTGGTGCGCAATGCGGATGCCGCCATGTACGAAGCCAAATCCCGTGGCCGCAACCGCAGCCATTTCTATACCGCCGAGATGACCCAGGAGGCGCAGGAGCGGGTACGCATGGAGACCCTGCTGCGCCACGCCATTCACCATCAGGAACTGAGCGCGCACTACCAGCCCAAGGTGGATGCCCACAGCGGCCAGTTCACCGGCGCCGAGGCCCTGCTGCGCTGGCACAATACCGAACTGGGCAATGTGCCACCGGATCGTTTCATTCCCCTGGCCGAGGACACGGGCCTGATCGTCGAACTGGGGGCCTGGGTACTACGCACCGCCTGTCGCCAGCTGAGGGCGTGGGATGCCGCCGGGTTTTATGTGCCGGTACTGTCGGTGAATCTGTCGGTCAAGCAGCTGGAGCGCAGTGACTTCATCGAGCAGGTCACGACCATCCTGCACGAAAGCGGCGTCAACCCGGCACGCATCGAGTTCGAAATCACCGAATCGATCATCATGAGCATCGATGATGCACTCAGTGTGCTGCACCGTCTGCGCACACTGGGGGTCGCGCTGTCGGTGGATGACTTCGGTACCGGTTACTCCTCGCTCACCTACCTCAAGGCCCTGCCCATCCAGACCATCAAGATCGACCGCAGCTTCGTCAATGGCATCGGGGTCAATCCCGGCGATGAGGCCATCATTCGCGCCGTCATCGAACTGTCGCGCAGTCTGGGCTTCGTCACCGTTGCCGAAGGCGTGGAAACCACCCACCAGGCCCAGTTCCTGCGCACTACCGGTTGCGCCCGATTGCAAGGCTATCTCTACGGCAAGGCCGTGCCGGCCCAGGAATTGGCCGACTATTGGCGCACCAGCAACAGCCATGAATCGCTGATGGCCAATCTCGCCGCCACCGCATTCACTACGGCGTAAGCGCTCTTCAGCGCTCGCGCACCGAGATATTGCGGCCCTGCGTTTCGGTGATGCGCAATGCGGCCGTCAAGGCCACTGCTGCAAAACCCAGCATCAACCACAGGGCACCCTGATAGGCCGCGGCGCTGTACAGGCGCACTCCCTGCTGTATCGCGCCATCCCAACCCTGATCCAGCACCCAGCCGAACAAGGGCTGCATGATCGCCGCGCCCAGGAACAGTCCGGTGTTGACCACGCTGATGGCCATGCCCGACAGCGCCGGGGCACACACCTCCTTGGCACAGGCATAGCTGAGCACGAAACCACTGCCGCACAGACCGAGCAGGGCAAACAGCAGCATGCCGCTGACACCCGGCCCCCACGGCAGCCACAGCAGCGCCGCGCACACCAGCAGGTACGACAACGCGCTCGCCACCATCACCGGTTTGCGTCGTCCCAGGCGATCGGATATCCAGCCCAGCAGCAGCGTCCCCACCGCCATCGCCAGCAGGGTCAGCGTGGTGTATTGCGCCGCCTCGTCGCGGGTGAGACCGTGCACATCGCGCAATAGCGGTATCCCCCACAGGCCCGCAAAAGCGAACAGGCCGCCGGCCATGCCGAAGTTGAACCAGAAACCGGGCCAGACACGCAGGTTGCTCCACACCGCGCGCATGTCGTGCAGCCAGTGCTTCTCGCGCTCCGCATGCGCGCTCTTTCCCTCCATGGCACGCAGCGAGGGAAATCCGGCCTCTTCAGGGCGATTGCGCACGATGAGCAGCGACAGCACCGCCAGCAGCAGGGAAAACACACCGATGCCGACGAAGGCCACGCGCCAGGACACATGGCCCAGCAGCCAGGCCAGCGGGCCGGCCGCCAGTATCGAGCCGATGTTGCCCAGCAGCAGGGTGACGCCGCTGATGAGGCCGTAGATGCGCTCACGGAACCACACGGTGTTGCTCTTCATCAGGCCGACGAAGATCACCGACACGCCCAGTCCGACCAGAAAGCGGCCGGCCATCGCCATCTCCAGGGATTCCGCCAGACCGAAGATTATGGAGCCGATGCCGGCGACGAGATTGCCCAGCGTCGCCACCGTGCGCGCCCCCACCGTGTCGGCCAGCACACCGGCCGGGATCTGCATGACGGTGTAGATGTAGTAATACATCGCCGCCAGCGAACCGAGCGCTGCCCCCGTGGTGTGGAAGGCGGTCATCAACTCGGCGGAAACCACCGCCGGCGCCATGCGGTGAAAGAACACCGACATGTAGGCCAGGATCAGGATGGTATAGATGGCCCAGCGCACCTGCTGGAAACGGCGGGCGTCAAAAACGGGGGTCGAGGTCATGGCGTAGAGTGCACAAGATGCCGGGCGAGCATCTTAGCCCATTTGCCCCCTATAATCGGTATCCCACTGTTGAAAGGCCGGCCATGAAATACAAGGATCTGCGCGACTTCATCGCCCTGCTGGAACAGCGCGGCAAACTCAAACGCATCAGCGTCGAGGTCGATCCCCATCTGGAGATGACCGAGATCTGCGACCGCACCCTGCGCGCCGGCGGCCCGGCCCTGCTGTTCGAGAATCCCAAGGGCCATACCGTACCGGTGCTGGGCAATCTGTTCGGCACGCCGGAGCGCGTCGCCCTCGGCATGGGCGAGGAGTCGGTCGGCGCGCTGCGCGAGGTGGGCCAGCTGCTCGCCTTTCTCAAGGAGCCGGAGCCACCCAAGGGCCTGCGCGACGCCCTCGACAAGCTGCCCAAGTTCAAGCAGGTGCTCAACATGGCGCCCAAGGTGGTGAAGGACGCACCGTGCCAGGAAGTCGTTCTGGAAGGCGACGACGTCGATCTGGGCCAGCTGCCGATCCAGACCTGCTGGCCGGGCGACGCCGCCCCGCTCATCACCTGGGGTCTGGTGGTGACGCGCGGCCCGCACAAGGAGCGACAGAATCTCGGCATCTACCGCCAGCAGGTGCTGGGCCGCAACAAGGTGATCATGCGCTGGCTGTCGCACCGCGGCGGCGCCCTCGACTTCCGCGACTTCCAGCAGCAGCATTCCGGCCAGCCGTTTCCGATCGCCGTGGCGCTCGGCGCCGATCCGGCCACCATCCTCGGGGCCGTGACGCCGGTGCCCGACACCCTGAGCGAATACGCCTTCGCCGGCCTGCTGCGCGGCGGCAAGACCGAAGTGGTCAAATGCATCGGCAGCGATCTGCAGGTACCCGCATCAGCGGAATATGTACTGGAAGGCCACATCCACCCGGGCGAGATGGCGGAGGAAGGGCCCTATGGCGACCATACCGGCTATTACAACGAGGTGGATCGCTTTCCGGTGTTCACCATCGAGCGCATCACCCGGCGCAAGAACCCCATCTACCACTCCACCTACACCGGCCGCCCGCCGGATGAACCGGCGGTGCTCGGCGTGGCGCTCAATGAAGTGTTCGTGCCCATTCTGCAAAAGCAGTTTCCCGAAATCGTCGACTTCTACCTGCCGCCGGAAGGCTGCTCCTACCGCATGGCGGTGGTGAGCATCAAGAAACAGTATCCGGGCCACGCCAAGCGCGTGATGCTCGGTATCTGGTCCTTCCTGCGCCAGTTCATGTACACCAAATTCGTCATCGTCACCGACGACGACGTCAATGTGCGTGACTGGAAGGACGTGATCTGGGCCATGACCACGCGCATGGACCCGGCGCGCGACACCACCACCATCGAGAACACGCCCATCGACTACCTCGATTTTGCTTCACCCATCTCCGGCCTCGGCTCCAAGATCGGCTTCGACGCCACCAACAAGTGGCCGGGCGAGACCAACCGCGAATGGGGCACGCCGATCCGCATGAGCGACGAGGTCAAGCAGCGCGTCGATGCGTTGTGGGATCAGCTGGGTATCTAGAAAACAGGTTTGCCGCAGAGGGAATACATATATCAGTTCTGCGTTCTCTGCGTCTCTGCGACAGGGCTTTGAACTTGTACGCGGATTATCGCGTCGCCCGCAGGCGCACGCCATCGCGGATGTTGAGTCCCATCAGGGTCAGATTGACCGCCCCCGCCAGCAACTCCACGGCCTGTACCGTGTAGAACATCCCGTCGAGCTGACCGGCCGCCGCCCAGCTGTCGAGCAGCAGCGCCGCCGGCAGCAGGATCAGCAGGCCGTTGCCGGCGATGAACGGCATGCGTCTCTGCTTCGCCGCCAGCAGCCTGCCGCTGCGCCCGCGTGCCAGCGCAAAGCCGCTGGCCCCGGTGAGCATCAGCGCCGGGATCAACAGCCATAGCCCCTGCACGATGGCCGCCTTGACGCGGGCGATGGCGGCGGGGTCGCCGCCCAGTTCGACGATCACGGTGGCGCTGAAGAACACCAGGATGGTGATGAAGGCGATGCTGCCGGCGATGGCGTGCAGAATGGATTTCATGGCGCGGGCTCCCGTGACTGGTTGACACGATCCTGTCAATTTGACAGCATGCTGTCAACATGAAAAATGCCACTCCCCACAGCCGCGTCGGCGGCCTGTTCACCGAACTGGTGCTGGAAACCTTCCGCTTCAACGGCCGCCTCATCGCCGCCGGCGATGCCATGAGCGCCCCACTGGAGCTGACCAGCGCACGCTGGCAGGTGCTGGGCGCCATTGTGCTGGAGGGCCAGTCGCTCACCGTGGCCGACATCGCCCGCCGCATGGGACTGAAACGGCAGAGCGTGCAGCGCCTGGCCGACGCCCTGGTGGAAGAAGGGTTGCTGCTGCGCGAGGACAACCCGGCCCACCGTCGCGCCCCCTTGCACCGCCTCAGCAAGACAGGCGAGCGCGCCTACCACACGCTGGATGAACAACAGGCCGCCTGGGCGGCGGAATGCGCCAGGGGGATTCCGGCGCAGCGCCTGGCCGATGCCCTGGAACTGCTCCGCCTGTTGCGCCGGCGTCTGGAGGAGGAGTAACACGCGCCAAGTTGTCGTATCCTGCACGGGTAACACGAGCAACGGACGGAACGGCGATGCAGAAGATCATGGTGCTCAATCCCAAGGGCGGCTGCGGCAAGACCACCCTGGCGACCAACCTGGCCAGCTTCCTGGCCCAGACCGGCGACAAGGTGGCGCTGGCCGACTTCGATCCGCAGGGCAGCAGCATCGACTGGCTGGCGGTGCGCCCAGCCGAACGGCCGACCATCTATCACGTCTCGCTGGACGAGGAGAAGGACAAGCTGCTGCTGCCGCTGGGGATGGATTACGTGATCATGGACGCCCCCGCCGCCGTACACGGCAAGGATCTGAAGCGGCACGTCAAGCGGGCGCAGACCCTGCTCATCCCGGTGCTGCCCTCGCCCATCGACATCCGCGCCTGCGCCCGCTTTGTGCAGGAATTGCTGCTGGTGGGCCGTGTCTCGCGCAACGAAACCCGCATCGCCGTCATCGCCAACCGGGTAAAGGAACACACCCTCATCTACCACACGCTGCAGCGCTTCCTGAACAGCCTCGGCATCCCCTTTCTCACCACCCTGCGCGACAGCCAGAACTACATCCGCGCCGCCGACCGCGGCCTCGGTGTCGGCGAACTGCCGCCGGCCCTGGCCGCGCCCGACGTGGAGCAGTGGCAGCCGATCCTGAAGTGGCTTGGTTAAAGACATTCAAGGTTCAAGGTGAACGTAGGGTGCGCACTGCGCACCGTCCGTGCTTGGGCGGTGGCAGGGGAAAACAGCAGTTGATCTCGCCAAGACGCCAAGCGCGCAAAGAACGATTAAGAAAAAAATAAACGACTGTCGGCCTGCCGTCCGCCGATTGAGCCCACGCAGAGCTGCCTTGCTTTTTCTTGGCGCGCTTGGCGTCTTGGCGAGATCACATTCAGGCCTCTCACAACCCCGCACCGTCCGTGCCGGTGGAAACATCATGGTGCGCGGTGCGCACCCTACATCGTTCAGCTTTCCTTGAGGCCGTCGGCCAGGTCCGGATAGCGCAGCGTCACCCCCAGTTCCTGCAACATGCGCCGGTTGTCCATGCGGCGCGATTCGGTGAGGTAGGACAGCATGGCGGGGCTCAGGCGTTGCTGCGCCTCGGCCATGGTGATCGCCGGCGGGCGCGGCAGGCCGAAGCGATCGGCGACGGCATTGAAGTATTCGGTCATGGTACCGTTGCGGCCGTCGCTGACGTTGTAGATGCGATCCGCGCCGCCGCGCTCGGCGACGGCCAGGCAGATCGCCGCGAGGTCGTCGGCGTGGATGCGGTTGGTGTAGCCGCACTCCTCCTCGCGCAGCACCGGCGTTCCCGCCTGCAACCGCTCCAGCGGCCAGCGGCCGGGGCCGTAGATGCCGCCGACGCGCAGGATGTTCACCTTCACTCCGTTCTCCCGCCCCCAGGTACGCAGGGCCGTCTCCGCATCGAGGCGGCGGCGCGCCCGGTCGGTGGCGGGCGCCGGTGGTGTGTCCTCGTCCACCCAGGCACCATCGCGATCACCGTATACCCCCGAGGTGGAGATGTAGACCACCCGCGCCGGGCGCAGACCGGCAGCGACAAAGGCGCGCATGCGCGGATCGGTTTCTCCCTGCCCAGGCGGCGGCGCGAAGTAGTAAACTGTTGCACCATTAATGGGCAAGGTGGCGAGAGAGATGGAGTCGTCCAGATCGCCGGTCACCGGTGTGATGCCGGCGGCGCTCAGGCGGGCTGCTGACTCTGCGCTGCGCGCCAGGGCCTGTACCGCGATGCCGCGGGCCTGCCACAGGCAGGCGACGCGCAGGCCGATGTCGCCGCAGCCGATGATAAATATCAGATTCACGGTTTATCTCCAGGGCCAATTAACGGATAATCCAGACCTTTACGGTCAACAATAACCCAGCATCCAGGTAGAGTTAATGAGCTTCAAAGTCCAGGTTGAACCCAGTGGTCACGCATTCCCGGTAGAACAGGGCGAATCGGTTCTCGATGCAGCCCTGCGCCACGGCCTCGCCTTCCCCTACGGCTGCCGCAACGGCTTTTGTGGCGCCTGCAAGTGCAAGGTGGTCAGCGGCGAGGTGAGCTACGGCGACGAGGAGCCGGGCGCCCTTACCGAGCAGGAACTGGTGGTAGGCATGGCCCTGCCCTGCGTGGCCAGGGCCAGCTCCGACCTGGTGCTGGAGATCAGGGAGGTCACCGCCACCAAGGATATCCCGATCCGCACCCTGCCGGCCAAGATCGGCCGCATGGAACAACTCGGCCCCAACGTGATGGGCCTGTGGCTCAAGCTGCCGGAGGGTGACCGCCTGCAATATCTGGCCGGTCAGTACGTCAACTTCATCCTGGCTGATGGCAAGAAGCGCGCCTTCTCCATCGCCAACCCGCCCCACGACGACGAATTCCTCGAATTCCACATCGGCCTGGTGCGCGGCGGCCGCTTCACCGAGCAGGTGTTCAGCGAGATGCACGAAAAGGATCTGGTGCGTATCGAAGGCCCGCACGGCAGCTTCTTCCTGCGCGAGGATTCCGATCGCCCCATCATCCTGCTCGCCACCGGCACCGGCTTCGGCCCGGTCAAGGCGATCATCGAGCATGCCCTGGCCGAGGGCGTGCAGCGCCCCATCCACGTCTACTGGGGCGCCCGTACCAGGGCCGACCTGTACATGCACGAGCGCGCCCTGCGCTGGGATCGGGAGTATGTGAACGTCCACTACCATCCGGTGCTGTCACGCCCGGCGGCGGAGGATCAGTGGGAAGGTCGCACCGGCTACGTACAGGACGCGGTGCTGGCCGATTTCGCCGACGTCACCGGCTTCGAGGTCTACGCCTGCGGCCTGCCGGAGATGGTGCTCGGCGCCAAGAAGGCGCTGGTGGAGCGCGGCCTCGATCCGGAGCATTGCTACTCCGACGCGTTTGAGTGGGCGAAGGACTAGCTCAAAATTCAAAATTCAAAATTCAAAATTCAAAATTCAAAATTCAACAAGAGGGTAGATTTGCGCCCCTTTGCTTCCAATCTTGAATTTTGAATCTTGAATTATTTTTTGGTGTTCCGCGTCACCAGCGGAAACCGCTTCAACGGCACCACCGGCCCTGAGCGACCATTGCCGGTGACCAGGGCCAGGCCCTTGTGGTAGTAGTCGCGGGCCGTGGTTTCCTCCCCCAGCCGCTCCAGCAGTTCACCCAGCATGCGATAGGTTTCGGCACGCGCCTCCATGCCGGCGCTGGCCTCCAGGTAGGCGCGTGCCTTGCCCCACAACTGCGCGCGCATGGCGAGACGTCCCAGGGTCAACAGCAACAGCGGATGGCGTTGATGGCGCTTGAGCCACTCCTCCGCCGTCGTCAGCTGCTGGGTGGGATTCTTGCTCTCCGCAAGACCGTACAGACGCACCAGCTCCGCATCCCATTGCCGGCGCACCGCCTCGCGCAACAGGTTCTCCGCTTCGTCACCGCCACCCAGGGCCAGCAGGCCACGGGCGTACGCTGCCAGCAGAACCCCATGCTGGCGCTGGTGACGCGGAATGCGCTCCCACAACTCGCGCAGCTTGTCCGGGTTGCCGTGCTCCTGCACCTGGCGCAGCAGGGTTTCCCAAATGCGGCGCTCCAGCAGGTCGGCCGCATCCTCTTCCAGGGCGCGACGCTTGCTCAGCTCCGGCAACAACGCCACCAGTTCTTCCCAGCTGCCCAAACGTTCGTACACCTGCTGCAACAGCTGCAGCACGCGCACATTCTTCGGCATCTTGCCATGCAGATGCCTCAGGGTCGCCAGCGCCTGCTCCAGCTGGCCGGCGGCCATCTGCAGTTCGGCCTGGGTTACGCCCACCGCCAGTTCAGCCTCGGGCGAGCTGCGGTGTGCCATGGACAGGTGGTAATCGCGGCGCTCCTCATCGCCCAGCATCTGTGCCGCGCGGGCGGCGCCCAGGTAATTCAGCAACGGCGTCTCGCTGCGCTCGGCATAACGCGACAGGTCACGCTCGGCCTTGAGCCAGTGCCCCTCGGCCAGGGCGGTGAGACCGCGGGTGGTGACCAGGCGGGCGCGCAGGGTGCGGCGTCCACGGCGCCAGGTGCGCAGCCGCCCCGGCAGTGCCAGCGCACCGGCCACCAGGCGCAGGGCGGTGTGGAGCACGATGAAACCCAGCAGCAGCACCACCACGGCAAAGGTGAAGGAGCCTTCCACGCTCCACGGCCCGTAGTTGATCAACACATAGCCGGACTCGCTCTGCGCCAGCAGGGCCAGGCCCACGGCACCGACCAGGACGACAATGACGAAGAACAGCAGCTTCATGGGCGCGCACTCCGCTCAAGACGCGTGCTGACCTCGCGCAGGGCATGCAGCGACTGATCGATGGCCGGCAATTGCGGTGCGATGTCGATGGCGGCAAGACGTCCCAGGGCCTCGCGCATGCCGATGGTGGCAGACGACTTGGCATCATAGAAGCGTTCCACCCATCCATCCGCCTCCTGCAAGGCGGCGCGATAGGCCTGGCCGTGACCGCGCAGCAGAGACAGACGCGCCGTCTCCAGCTTGAGGCGCAGGTTCTGCCGCAGCAGCAGACGCTGGTCGGGCGTGGTCAGCGGCAGACTGCCGGCGTCGTGGCGCCGAATGATCACCAGGCTGCGGATGTCGGCCCACACGGTACGCACGAAACCGCGCCAGCCGCCAGCCTCATCCTCCGCCGCCACGGCATCCTGTTCCTCGCGCGGCACGCCGGCCAGCACCAGGTCGTCCACGCCCTTGCTCAGGGCGCCCAGCTCCAGGGTAATGCCGTCCACATCCAGTACGGGAAGGGCGCGCAGCGCCTGCAGTTCTTCACTGAGCTGGGCGCGCACACGGGTCAACAGCGGATCATTGAGCAGGGCGAGGCGCTGATCGGCGGCGGACATGGCGGCAATGGCACCGGCCACGTCGCGCTCCAGCAGCAGGCGGCGATTGGCCATCTGCAGCAGGTAGTCCGCCTCGGCCAGCACCCAGGCATGGCGGTCACGACCGAGGCGCTCGTTCATCTTTTCCAGCGCATCACCCAGCAGCCGGGTATCACCACGCAACTGCTCCAATGCGCTGCCATCCTGGGCGAGACGCGCAGCCATATCCTGCTGCTGCACCGTCAGCTGCTCGACGCGCGCCTGCAGGGCCTGGTTTTCATGCAGGGCTGCGGTGCGTTGCTTGTCCAGCTGGGTCCACAGCGCATAACCACCCCCCAGCGCACCGAGCGCCAGCAGCACAGCCAGCCAGGCCAGGCCCTGGCCGCCGCGCGGACGCTCCACCACCTCCGGCTCCGTGGCCGGCGGCGTTTCTGCAATTTCTTCCGCCACCGGTGTCGGCACTTCGGCCTGGGTGGTTTCGTCCGGCTTCTGTTCCATTTCGCTCATCGACCCTCTCCCGCGTTGCCCGCCCAGCGGGTCACCGCCTCCACCAGTCCCGCATCGCTCGCCAGGGCAGCAACGTGGGCCGGCTGTGAAAATCCCAACTCCCCGGCCACCGCCGCGGTGCGTTCGCTCACCACCACCAGCGGCAACTGTTTCAGCCGTGCCGCGTTGGCGGCCCCGGCCAGATCCAGCAGGTTGCGCAACCCCTCACTGCTGGTGACCGTGACGATATCCACTGCCCCGGCGTCCAGTTGCGCCGTCAACACCGCAGGATCCGCTGCCGGCCGTTCGCGCCGGTACACCTCGACATAATCCACCGTCGCGCCGCGTTCCCGCAGCGTCTGTCCCAGCAGTTCGCGCCCACCATCGCCGCGAAAGATGACGATGTGCCAGCCCGTCACCTGTTGCAGTTCGGGCAAGGCCAGCAGGCCCTCGCTGTCGTAGCGCGTGGCCGGCTGCAGATCCGGCCCGCGTCCCAGCCGCGTGCGCAAGGCACGACCACTCCCCTCACCCACCACCGCCAGACGCAGCCCGGCAGGGATGCCGCCCCGGGCCTCGATCAGATCGAGGCCCAGCTCGACCGCATTGGGACTGACAAAGATCGCCAGCTCATATTGCGCCAGCCGCGTCACCGTCGCCAGAGGCACCGTCATGTCGTGCGGCGGCGCAATGGCCAGCACGGGAAAACGGATCGCGCGGCCACCGGCCTCCTCGATCAACCGGCACAACGGTTCGGCCTGATGGGCCGGGCGTGTCACCAGCACGCCCAGGCCGTGCAGGTCAGGCTGACGCATAGACCTCGCGCAGGATAGCATCGGCACCGCGGGACAACAGGTCTTCCGCCAGCACCGTGCCCAGCTCCTCGGCATCTTCCGGCTTGCCGCTGATGGAGCCGCGCACCACCTCGCCGCCGTCGGGACGACCCACCAGGCCGTGCAGCACGACGACACCGTGATCCAGCTCGGCGTAGCCGCCGATGGGCACCTGACAGCCGCCCTCCAGGCGGCGGTTCATCGCCCGCTCGGCCTTGACGCGGATGGCGGTCTGCTCGTGATTGAGCGGCGCCAGCAGGGCATTCACCTCGGCATCATCGGCACGGCACTCGATGCCCACCGCACCCTGGCCCACGGCAGGCAGGCTGACAGTGACGTCGAGCAGCTCGGTAATGCGGCTCTGCAGCTCCAGGCGAATCAGGCCGGCGCTGGCCAGGATGATGGCGTCGTACTCGCCGTCGTCCAGCTTCTTCAGGCGTGTCTGTACGTTGCCGCGCAGGAATTTCACCTGCAGGTCGGGACGGCGCGCCAGCAGCTGGCACTGGCGGCGCAGGCTGGAGGTGCCCACCACCGCGCCCTGCGGCAGGGCATCAAACGACTTGTGGGTATTGGAAACGAAAGCATCGCGCGGATCTTCGCGCTCGCAGATCACGGACAGGTGCAGCCCTGCGGGAAAGGCCATGGGCACATCCTTCATGGAGTGGACGGCGATGTCGGCGTCGCCGCGCAGCAGCCCCTCCTCCAGCTCCTTCACGAACAGCCCCTTGCCGCCGATCTTGGCCAGCGGGGTATCGAGGATCTTGTCACCCTGCGACACCATCTTCACCAGCTCCACCTCCAGGCCCGGGTGGAACTCCTTGAGCCGCGCGGACACATATTCCGCCTGCCACAGCGCCAGCAGGCTTTGGCGGGTCGCGATACGGATCAGGTTTTTTGCCATGGAATCAAACCTTTGCATTCTGGTTCGGCGGTTCCCGGCAAGAGCGGGAACCAGCCGATGGAATAAGAAGTCTCAATCAAGCGTCTGATCATACACGCCCGGCACGGGCGGGCCTATTGCACGGATGGCCATGGCCTCCTTATCCTAGGG
>DYFR01000009.1:68327-99891 GCA_020725115.1 Thiohalomonas denitrificans | reverse complement strand
AAGCAGCGCACCACGTGGGCGATGGCGTCGGTCTCGCGGATGTTGGCGAGGAACTTGTTGCCCAGGCCCTCGCCCTTGGAGGCACCGGCCACCAGGCCGGCGATGTCGACGAACTCCATGGTGGTGGGCAGCACGCGCTGTGGCTTGACGATGGCCGCCAGCGCATCCAGCCGCGGGTCCGGCATCGGTACCACGCCCACGTTGGGTTCGATGGTGCAGAACGGGTAATTGGCCGCCTCAATGCCCGCCTTGGTCAGGGCATTGAACAGGGTGGACTTGCCGACGTTGGGCAGACCGACGATACCGCATTTGAATCCCATAGAATCAGTTCCAAGTTACAAGTGACAAGATACAAGTAACAAGCAAAGGCAAAGACGTTCTTGTCCTGCTGCTTGTCACTTGTCACTTGCCGCTTTGTTAGAGTGCAATCTATTCATGGCACGGGCCATTTCGCCCTGCATGATCAGGGGCAGGGTAGCCACCGCCTCGGCGATAGATTCTTCAATCAGCGTGCGTTCGCTCTGCGGCGGCTTGCCCAGCACGAAGCCGGTGACCTGGCTGGCGTGGCCGGGGTGGCCGATGCCGATGCGCAGGCGCAGAAAATTGTTGCCGCCCATCAGGCTGCCGATGTCGCGCAGGCCGTTGTGGCCGGCATGACCGCCCCCCTGCTTGAGCCGCGCCACGCCCGGCAGCAGATCCAGTTCGTCGTGGGCGACCAGAATGTTTTCCAGGGAAATCTTGTAGAACCGCGCCAGTGCCGCGACCGCCTGGCCGCTGCGGTTCATGAAGGTCTGCGGCTTTAGCAGCCAGACCTCGTGACCGTCGAGACGCACCTTGCACGCCTCGCCGTGAAACTTGGATTCGTTTTTGAGGTTGCCGCCGGCACTGCGCGCGACGGCATCCACAAACCAGAAGCCGGCGTTGTGCCGCGTCTGTTCATACTCGGCCCCGGGGTTGCCGAGACCAACAATGAGTTGAACAGGCGTGGACACAAACGCCGGCTTTGGTTGACTACCGGAACGAAGGCGATCAGGCGCCTTCGCCCTCCTCCGTCGTGCTGGAGGCTTCATCCGCCACGGTGGCACGGGTAGCGTGCACGCCGCCGACCGGCAGGTCGTGGCCATGGGCCAGCTCGACCAGCTCGACGCCGGCGCCCAGCTTCAGCTCGGACATGTGGATGGAGTGGTTCAGCGTGCAGTTGGACAGATCCACCTCGATGAACTCCGGCAGATCCTTGGGCAGGCAGCTCACCTCCACTTCGTTCATGTTGTGGGTGACGATGCCGCCGCCGACCTTCACGCCCGGGGCCACATCACCGCCGACAAAGTGCAACGGCACGTGCATGCGAATCTTTTCCTTGGCGCTGACGCGCTGAAAGTCCACATGCACGATCACCGGCTTGTAGGGATGACGCTGCAGATCCTTCAGTACCGCCTGCTCATCCTTGCCATCGACCTTGATGGTGAGGATGTGCGAGTAGAAGGCCTCGTTTTCCAGATGGTGGAACAGGTCGTTGTGATCCATGGTCAGGGATGCAGCATCCTTGTGACCACCGTACAGCACGGCAGGAACCTTGCCCTCGCGACGCAGGCGGCGGCTCGCACCCTTCCCCAGATCGTTGCGCAGGCTGGCTTCCAATACGAAATCATTCTTCATTGCGGTTACTCCTGGTTGGCATTACAACGGTTCGGCCTTGCGGCCGGACCAAACTGCCTCCCCCGCGACCAGGGGAGGCTACAGAGCAAAGACTCTTGCATCTTTCCTCTTGTATCCTGCATCTCGCGCCGTGCCGGGCGCGTTAATCCATATACAGTGAACTGACCGACTCTTCGTTGTTGATGCGGCGCATGGTTTCGGCCAGCATCTCGGCGATGGACAGCACACGAATGCGGCTACAGGCACGGGCCTCGGGGCGCAGCGGGATGGTGTCGGTCACCACCAGCTCGTCCAGCTCGGAATTCTCGATATTCTGCACCGCCGGCCCGGACAGTACGGCGTGGGTCGAATAGGCCTTCACCTTGGCAGCGCCATGCTGTTTCAACGCCTTGGCCGCCTTGCACAGGGTGCCTGCGGTATCCACCAGGTCGTCCACCAGGATGCAGGTGCGTCCTTCCACCTCGCCGATGATGTGCATCACCTGCGACTCGTTGGCGCGCGGCCGGCGCTTGTCGATGATCGCCAGATCCGCATCATCCAGCCGCTTGGCCAGGGCGCGGGCGCGCACCACACCGCCCACATCGGGCGACACCACCACGACATCTTCCCTGTGGTTGTTCTTGCTGCGCCACACATCACCGAGCAGGATCGGTGATGCATACACATTGTCCACCGGCATATCGAAAAAGCCCTGAATCTGATCGGCATGCAGATCCACGGTGAGCATGCGGTTTACGCCGACGCCGGTGAGCATGTTGGCCACCACCTTGGCGGTAATGGGCACACGCGCCGAACGCGGGCGCCGATCCTGGCGCGCATAACCGAAATAGGGCACCACGGCAGTGATGCGACCGGCCGAGGCACGGCGCAGCGCATCGACCATCACCATCAGTTCCATCAGATTGTCGTTGGTCGGCGCGCAGGTGGGCTGGACTACAAACACGTTCTTGCCGCGCACGTTTTCCAGGATTTCCACCATGATCTCGCCGTCGCTGAACTGGCCGACCACGGCCTTGCCCAGCCGCAATCCGAGATAGGTGGCAAGATCCTGTGCGAGCTGCGGGTTGGCGTTACCCGCAAAGACCATCATTTCGGAAACCATGGTACCTCTGCTCTCAAATGCGCGGCGAAGTCAGATGGCTGGGGCGCCAGGATTCGAACCTGGGTATGACGGGATCAAAACCCGTTGCCTTACCGCTTGGCGACGCCCCAAAAAAACAAAAAATGCTGAATTCTGAACCCTGGCGGCATGCCTGCGCCAAAATTCACAATTCAACATTCCCCATTACCCACATGCAGCCTGATGTATGCCGTTCAGCCGCGTTGCAGCCGATCCAGCAAGGGCGAACGGTTGCGGCCCTGTGCCACGAAACCCTGCCATCCTGCAGGCAACTGCGCCAATACCCGGCGTGCCCCGCTCTCGGTAGCGAATGCCGCGAATACGCAGCAGCCCGTGCCGGTCATGCGGGAGGGTGCGTGCCCCGCCAGCCAGTCCAGCGCCTCGGCCACCGCCGGAAACCGCTGCCGCACCACCGGCTCACAGACGTTGACGCAGGCCATCCCCGCGAGAAAGTCGCGTATTGTGATGGCCGGACAATCCCGTGTCAATTCTGGGGCCCCGAATACCGCGGCAGTGGCGACACTGACCGGCGGCACCAGCACCAGATACCAGGGCTCGGGCAGCTCCACGGGCTGCAGCCGCTCGCCCACCCCCTCCGCCCAGGCGGCCTGGCCGTGCACAAATACCGGTACATCTGCGCCCAGGGCAAGGCCCAGCCCGGCCAGCCGCTCCACCGGCAGGCCGAGCCGCCACAGGGCGTTGAGCGCCACCAGGGTGGTGGCCGCATCGGAACTGCCGCCGCCCAGGCCACCGCCCATGGGCAGGCGCTTCTCCAGCCGGATATCGACCCCCTGCCGACAACCGGTCTCGGCCTGCAACAGGCGCGCGGCACGCACCACCAGATCCGTCTCCGCCGTCACCCCCGGCAACTCGCTGACGCGCTGTACCAGGCCATCATCACGCAGGGCAAAAAACAGCTCGTCGCCGTAGTCCAGAAACTGGAATACCGTCTGCAACAGATGGAAACCGTCCGCCCGCCGCCCGGTGATGTGCAAAAACAGGTTGAGCTTGGCCGGTGCAGGCCAGGGCGCGTCAGCGCCGGTTCCGGGTTTCGAGTTTCGAGTTTCGGAGGGGATGGTCACTTCTGCCTTCTAGAGCTTTTCCCAGCGATCCACCACCAACCTGACCTGGGCATTGTGGTTGCTGATGAAGAGGCGCCCGGGCAGCAACAGTTCGCCGCGCCGCGTGTAGTCACGAAACTCGATATTCCAGCCGGTCTGGCGCAGGCGGGCCAGCAGCCCCTGGGGGCTGAGTTCCTGCTCGGCGGCGCCGGGGGCAGGCAGGCCCAGCGCCCAGTGGCGCAGTGCACTCACCGGTACGCGCCAGCCCATCTGCCGGTAGAGCAGCGCCTCGGCATCCTCATCCACCAGGGTGCTCTCACCATCACTCAGGGTGACGAAACGGCCGTCGCCCTGCAGGCGCAGACTGCCCTGCCCCAGCGGGCCGACGAGCTGGATGACGTAATCCTGTCCCTGCTGCCGCCAGTCGATGCTGGCCTGCCAGCCCTCGTCCTCGGTGCGGATGGCGATGCGTCCACCCAGATGCCAGTCGGTCACGCCGGCCAGTTGCTGCTGATGCTCGAACCAGACCTGTTGCGGGTCGGCCACCGGCGGCAGCACCGGAGGCGTGGCGGCACAGCCGGCCAACAGCACCAGCACAAGAAAATGGAGGGCGCGCATCACGGCTGAGTGAACCGCTCGATCACCTGCTTGAGCAGGGCATGGTCAGGGGCGCGCTGGAGGGCATCCTGCCAGACCTGGCGTGCCTCGTCCTGGCGTCCGCGCACCCACAGCACCTCCCCCAGATGGGCCGCGATCTCGGCATCGAAGTGTTTCCCCAGCGCCTGACGCAGATAGGCCTCGGCCTCCTCCAGCCGTCCCAGGCGGTACATCACCCAGCCCATGCTGTCGATGATGGCCGGATCGTCCGGGCGCAGCTCATAGGCACGGCGCACCAGATCGTGGGCCTCGCGGTAACGGGTGGTGCGATCGGCGAGGGTGTAGCCCAGGGCATTGAGGGCCTGCACATTGTCCGGCTCCTGCTTGAGGATGGCCGCCAGATCGCGCTCCAGCAGATCGATACGCCCCATGCCCTCGGCATTCATGGCTCGGGCGTAGAGTATCTCCACGTTATCCGGGAACTGCAGCAGCGCCTCGTCGTATACCGCCGCGGCCTCCTCCCGCTGCCCGGCGTCACGCAACAGTTCACCCTCCACCATGCGCAGACGCAATTCCTGCTGCGAGGTCTGCAATTCGATACCACGCAGGTAGGCACGCGCCGCATCCAGCCCCTGCAGGCGGTTGATCAGCACGGCAGAACGCGCCAGTGCATCGAGGTAATTGTTGCCGTCGCTCACCTGCCGGTACCACTGCAGGGCTTCCTCGGCGCGGTCACGGTTCTCGGCAATCTGTCCCAGGGCATAGGCGGCCTCGTCGCTGCGCTGCCCCAGCTTGAGCAGGCGCCTGAACTGCTTCTCGGCCTGCTCCAGGTCACCGGCCTGCAACGCCAGCAGACCCTCGGCATAGGCCACATCGGCATTGTCCGGCAACTGCTTGCCGAGCAGACGAAACTGTTCGCGTGCCTCGGGCAGGCGCTCCATGTCCACCAACATGCGGGCATACCCCAGGCGCAGGGCGCTGTCCTTCGGCAGCGCATCCAGTGCCGTGCGGTAGGCGCTCAGCGCCTCATCGTCACGGCCCTGCTTGCGCAACACGTTGGCCTTGAGTACCAGCACCCGCGGCAGGCCCGGCTGCAAGGTCAGCAGACGTTCAACCTGCTGCTCCGCCAGCGCGTACTCCTCGACCAGATAGGCGAGATTGGCGTAGGCGAAAAGGGCATTGATGTCATCACTACGCGGGGCCACCAGGGCCTCCATCGCCTGCAGGGCACGACGCTTGTCCTGCTCGCGTGCCAGGATATTGGTCACCAGCATGAAACCGTGGGCAGTGCCGTCGCGGGACAGACTGAGCAGCTTTTCCAGATGGGTCAGCGCCTCATCGGCACGACCTTGCCGGATCAGCAGGGCCGCCAGAGACTGCTGTGCCTCCAGACCATCAGGGGAGAGCTCCACCCAGAGCCGTGCGGCCTTGAGGGCAGTGGTGTAATCCTGGGCATAAACGGCTATCTGGGTGGCGCGGCGTGCCAGACGCGGGTCACGGGTGGAAACCGCCGCCTGATGATAGGCATGGGCCGACATCTCCAGCTCGCCGCGCTGGGCAGAGACCTCGCCCACCAGCAGCTGGTAAAGCAGACCGGGACTCAGTTCAACCGGCGGTGCCACCTCCGGCACGGGGCTGAAGGACGGTGTCTCGAGCACCTCCACTTCCGGCGCCTGGGGGAGCGGAGTCTCGCTCCGCGGCACAACGGACGTGCATCCGGCCAGCACAAAACCCGCGGCCAGCAGCAGTAACAGGGTACGATTCATCAACCACCACTCCAGCAAGCAATCCCGGGCAACTATACCCGAGTTCATCCCTCTTTTCCCCAGCCGGCCGTCGCTGCACCATAATGATGTTGTATCCCGTACTTGATATTGCCGGGGTCTGTCCCGCAGAATTGCAAACCCGCCCATGCCCTGCAAACGACACATGACGCTGCTTGCCCTCGGCCTGAATCACCGCACCGCACCCGTGGAGATTCGGGAACGGGTGGCGTTCGCCCCCGAGAAGGTGCCGCAGGCCCTGCAGCAACTCACCGGCAGCGGGCCGGTACGGGAGGCAGCGATCCTCTCCACCTGCAACCGCACCGAGGTTTACTGCGGCGTGGAGGGCGAGAACAACGCCCCGGTACTGGAATGGTTTCGCGATTTCCACCGTCTCAGCGCCAGGGAAGTCGACCCCTATCTCTACGCCCACCCCGACGGCCAGGCCGTGCGCCACATCCTGCGCGTCGCCAGTGGACTCGACTCGCTGGTACTGGGCGAGCCGCAGATCCTCGGCCAGATCAAGCAGGCCTACAGCGCCGCCCAGCAGGCCGGCACCATCGGCCAGACCCTGAACAAGCTGTTCCAGCACACCTTCTCCGTCGCCAAGCAGGTACGCACCGACACCGCCATCGGCGCCAGCCCGGTGTCCGTCGCCTTTGCCGCGGTCAGCCTGGCCAAGCAGATATTCTCCAACCTGGAAAAACACACTGCCCTGCTCGTCGGCGCCGGCGAGACCATCGAGCTGGTGGCCCGTCACCTGCACGAGCAGGGCATCGGCCGCATCATCATCGCCAACCGCACGGTGGAGCGCGCCCACGCCCTGGCGCAGGAGTTCGGCGGCTATGCCATCGCCCTGCCGGAGATTCCGGCCCACCTGGCCGAGGCCGACATCACCATCTCCTCCACCGCCAGCCCGCTGCCGATCCTGGGCAAGGGTGCAGTAGAGAGCGCGCTCAAGACCCGCAAGCACCGGCCGATGCTGATGGTGGACATTGCCGTACCACGCGACATCGAGGCGGAAGTGGCCGGCCTCAACGATGTCTATCTGTACACCGTTGACGACCTGTCCGAGATCATTCAGGAAAACCTGCAGTCACGGCAGCAGGCCGCCCTGCAGGCGGAAGACATCATCGACACCCAGGTCAGCCACTTCATGGGCTGGCTGCAATCGCTGGAGGCGGTGGATACCATCTGCGCCTTCCGCTGCTCCGCCGAGGAAATTCGCGATCAGGTGCTGGAACACTGCATGCGCCACCTCGCCGCCGGCAAGGACCCCGATTACGTCATGCGCGAAATGGCACGCCTGCTCACCAACAAGCTGATCCACGAACCCACCGCCCAGCTCAACCGCGCCGGCTTCGAAGGCCGCAACGAACTGCTGGACGCCGCCCGCGTCCTGTTCAATCTCAAGGGCGAGTGATTGGCCGCGTTCAACAGCGAAAAACCTCTCAACGCAGAGGCGCAGAGGCGCGGAGTTCAGCACGCTGGATCGCGCTGGAGTCTCTCTGCGTTCTCTGCGAACTCTGCGCCTCCGCGTTGGGTTTTCTTCCTAGGTCTTTAACGTGAAACCATCCATCCTCAGCAAGCTGGAGAATCTCTCCGAGCGGCTGCAGGAGCTCAATGCCCTGCTCGCCGATCCGGATACCATCAGCAACCAGGACCGCTTTCGCGCCCTGTCGCAGGAGTACGCCCAGCTCACGCCGGTGGTGGACTGCTACAACAGCTACCAGGCCACGCTGGCCGACCTCGACACCGCCGAGGGCATGCTGCGCGAGAGCGACGCGGAACTGCGCGAACTCGGGCAGATGGAGCTGGAGGCCTCACGGGAAAAACGCGATGCGCTGGAGCAGGAACTCCACAGGCTGCTGTTGCCCAAGGACCCCAGTGACGCCAGGAACATCTTTCTGGAAATCCGCGCCGGCACCGGCGGCGACGAGGCGGCGATCTTCGCCGGCGACCTGTTCCGCATGTACAGCCGCTACGCCGAGCTGCGTCGCTGGCAGGTGGAGATCGTTTCGGAAAGCCTGGGCGAACACGGCGGCTACAAGGAGATCATCGCCCGCATCATCGGCCAGGGCGCCTACTCGCGCCTCAAGTTCGAATCCGGCGGCCACCGCGTGCAGCGCGTGCCGGAGACCGAATCACAGGGTCGCATCCACACCTCCGCCTGCACCGTGGCGGTGATGCCCGAGGTGGACGAGGTGGAGGCGCAGGAGATCAACCCGGCCGACCTCAAGGTGGACACCTACCGCGCCTCCGGTGCCGGCGGCCAGCACGTCAACCGTACCGAGTCCGCCATCCGCATCACCCACCTGCCCAGCGGCATCGTGGTGGAGTGCCAGGACGAGCGCTCGCAGCACAAGAACCGCGCCCGCGCCATGTCGGTACTGGCCTCCAAGCTGCTCGCCGCCGAACAGGAAAAGCAGCACAGCGAACAGTCCGCCACGCGCAAGCTGCTGGTGGGCAGCGGCGATCGCTCCGAGCGCATCCGCACCTACAACTTTCCCCAGGGCCGCGTCACCGACCACCGCATCAACCTCACCCTGTACAAGCTGGAAGACGTGATGGCCGGCAACCTCGACGCCCTCATCGACCCGCTGATCAGCGAATACCAGGCCGACCAGCTCGCCGCCATGAGCGCGGAATGATCTGATGTACACGGCGCCAGAAACACAACATCCAACGCAGAGGCGCAGAGACGCAGAGAACGCAAAGAGGCAGAAATCAACAGCATGCTCTGCGTCTCTGCGTCTCTGCGTTGGGTTTGTTTGCCTTCAGGGTGTGCATTGAATGCCAACGGTGGCGCAGTCACTTGCCTCGGCCCAGCAACAGTTGAGTGACAGCGATGCGCCGCGTCTCGAGGCCGAACTGCTGCTGTGCCACCTGCTGGGGAAAAACCGCGCCTGGCTGCGCGCCTGGCCGGAGCGGGCGCTCACTGCGGATGAACAGGCGGCCTTCGAGACACTCGTCGCCCGCCGCGCGTCCGGCGAGCCGGTGGCCTACCTCACCGGCTCGCGCGCCTTCTGGTCGCTGGAACTGAAGGTCACCCCGGCCACCCTGATCCCGCGCCCGGACACCGAAACCCTGGTGGAGTGGGCGCTGGAACGGCTCCCCCCCGCCGCCGCACTGTCCATCGCCGACCTTGGCACCGGCAGCGGCGCCATCGCCCTGGCCCTCGCCCGCGAACGGCCGCAGTGCCGCATCACTGCCACCGATGCCTCTGCTGCGGCGCTGGCCGTGGCACAGGACAACGCGGCAAGCAACCAGATCGCCAACGTGGCATTCCGCGCCGGCCGCTGGTTCGCCCCGCTGGCCGGCGAGCGCTACCACCTCATCGTCAGCAACCCGCCCTACATACCCGCCGCCGACCCGCACCTGGGTCGGGGCGACCTGCGCTTCGAACCCCGCAGCGCCCTCGCCGCCGGTCCTGACGGCCTGGACGACATCCGTCTGCTGGTGGCGGGCGCCCCCCATCACCTGACAGCCAATGGCTGGCTGCTGCTGGAGCATGGCTACGATCAGGCAGCGGCCGTGCGCACACTGCTGCTGCAGCACGGCTATCACGAGGTACAGACCCGCCACGATGCCACCGGCCACGAACGCATCAGCGGAGGCCGCGCCCCCTGACATCGTTCCATCTGTCTTCTGCCCTCTCCCTTTGGATAGGGTTATACTTGGGCAACCTGAAGACGATACAGCGGGCTGACACCAGCCGGAGCGATGCGGTATGCAGCAGGAAAACAGCGAATTCGTCAAAATCCGGGATGTGACCTTCTGCGCCCTCAATCCGGATCCGAAGCAGGCCCACACTGCCACCCTGCTGCTCACCGGCATGGAGGGCATCATCGACGCCCATCCGCAACACGACACCGTGCTGCAGGTTCGTTATGACGTCACCCTGACCACGCTGCGCGCCATCGAAGAGGTACTGATTGAAGTCGGCTTCCACCTCGCCAGCAACCTGATGAGCAAACTCAAGCGCGCCCTGTACTACTACACCGAAGACACCCAGCGCGCCAACCTCGGCCTCGACGGTCACGCCGCCCCCAAGGATGTGAAGGTCTACATCAAGCGCTACGAACAACTGCGACATGGTTGCCGCGACGACCGGCCGGAACATTGGCGCAACTATCTCTAAAGGCAGAGGCAAGAGTAAAGAGCAAAGATACAAGTAACGGCACAGATGCTTTACTCTTGTATCTTTGCTCTTTCCTCTGATTTTAAATGAACGACGATCAACTCCAGCGTTACAGCCGCCACATCACCCTGCCGCAGGTGGACGCCGCCGGACAGCGCAAGCTCATCGCCTCCCGCGTGCTGATCATCGGCATGGGCGGCCTCGGTTCGCCCATCGCCATCTATCTCGCCGCCGCCGGCGTCGGCACCCTGGTGCTGGTGGACTATGACACGGTGGAGCTGTCCAACCTGCAACGCCAGGTGGTGCACCGCACCGCCGACGTGGGCCGACCCAAGGTAGAGTCGGCGCGCGACCATCTGCTGGAGCTCAATCCGCACATCAACATCATCGCCATCAACGGTCAGCTGACCGACACGGCGCTGGATGAGCAAATCCGCCTGGCCGACGTGGTGGTGGATGCCAGCGACAACTTCGACACCCGCTTCGAGCTCAACGCCGCCTGCGTGCGTCAGCGCACGCCCCTGGTATCCGGCGCCGCCATCCGCATGGAAGGCCAGGTCACGGTATTCCACAACGAGCAGCCGGACGCCCCCTGCTATCGCTGCCTTTACCGCGACGAGGAAGGCGGCGGCGACACCTGCGCCCTCACCGGTGTGCTGGCCCCAGTGGTCGGCATCATCGGCACGGTACAGGCGACGGAAACCCTCAAGGTATTGCTCGGCATCGGCGACACCCTGGGCGGGCGCCTGCTGCTGCTCGACGCCCTCGGCATGGAGTGGCGCACGCTGAAACTGCGCAAGGATCCGCAGTGTCCGGTTTGCGGCAAAGAATCAGAGCAAAGATGAAAGATACAAGAGACAAGAGAGCACCTTGTATCTGCCCCGGTGATGCTGCAGTGCGGCCAACTTGTATCTTTTCACTTGTATCTTGTATCTGAATCTATGGCCATCCAGATCGACCGCACCATCATCAACCAGCTCCTCAGCCACGCCCTGCACGCACCGGAGCAGGAGGTATGCGGGTTGATCGGCGCGCATGATGGCACGCCGCGCCGGGTCTATCCGGTCAGCAACGTGGCGGCCGAAGCCGACCACCTGTTCGCCATGGATCCGCAGCAACAGATCGATGCCATGCGCCGCATGCGCGAGAACGGCGAGACCCTGTTTGCCATCTATCATTCCCATCCACACGCACCCGCTGCACCGTCCGCCCTCGACCTGCAGCAGGCCGCCTATCCCGAGGCGCTGTACCTGATCGTCTCGCTCAACACCAAGGGCGTACTGGAGATGCAGGCTTACCGGCTGCACGATCAGCAGGTGAACCCCGTGGAACTGGAAATGATCGAACCATGAAGCGCGCCTTGATCGCCATTGCCACATTGTTCGCCCTGTTCACCAGTCTTGCACTGGCCGTGCAGGCGGTGGCCAAGTGGTGGCAAGGAACTGCCGCCATGGCACCCTGGGACTGGTTCTGGCTGATATTGTTCTTACCCCTGCTGTACGTGTATCTGCGCTACTTCTCCATTCTTGCCTGCAAGGACAGCTGTACGCCGCCAGACAACAGACCGTAGTCGCACGCACTGCCGCATGTGGCAGCGCGCCCTCGCTTTAGGGAAAACGCTGGCGTATGCTTTGAACAGATTGCCGTTATCTGCTTTCCACAACCACAACCATGAAAGACAGAGGGGATAAGTCATGAGCGAAAAACTCATCAAAGAGGCACGCCGTGTTCTTGATGGCAAGAGCGGACCGCTGGACGATGAGGAGCTGGAGTTTCTGGCCCGTGACATCACCAAGCTCGGTTTCAAGCTCGGCTTTGCCCGCGCCTATGCCAGCGGCCCGCTGCTGGCCGAAAAGCTGCTGGATGAACTGGAACGCAGGGATAAACTGATCAGCGAACTCTGCGCGCTGCTCAAATGCCGCTAAGCCGGAAACCACTCACCGCAAAGGGCGCAGAATCGCCGGAGTGAAGCACTACGACAGGCTCCTAGTGCCGCGTGGTACTGATATCCGGTGGATGCGGCGCAAACAGTTGCGCCGCATCCACCGCATCGAAGCTGTAACGCTGGTTGCAGAATTCGCAGGTCACCTCGATGGTTCCTTCGCTGCGCAGGATATCCATCACCTCATCCTGACCAAGATTTTGCAGCATCCCCGCCACCCGCTCGCGGGAACAGGAGCAATGGAAACGTACCGGCTCGACATCGAACAGACGCACTGTCTCCTCATGGAACAGACGGTGAATGATTTCCCGCGCCGGCAGCGTCAGTAATTCCTGCGCCGAGATGGTTCCCCCCAGCGCCTGTACCCGCCTCCAGGCATCATCATCTGCCTTCGCATCAGGCAGCTTTTGCAGCAGCATGCCGGCCGCATAACGGCCATCGGCTGCCAGCCACATCCGGGTCGGCAGCTGCTCGGATCGTTCCAGATAGGTATCGATGGCGTCAGCCAGGCTACTGCCCTCCAGCGCCACAATACCCTGATAACGCTCACCGTCGGCACCGGAGTCAACCGTAATGGTCAACCGGCCCGCGCCGAACTGGCTGTGCATGTCGCCGGCAACCACCTCCCCCTGCCACTGCGCCATGCCGCGTACCGTACGCTGTGCGGTGGCCTCCACTACCATCAGGCCGATCGGGCCCTCACCGTGGATCTGCATGGTGACCGCTCCCTTGAACTTGAGTGTCGCCGACAGCAACAGACAGGAGGCCATCATCTCGCCCAGCCGCTCGCGCACTTGCGGTGGATAATCGTGACGCGCCAATACCGCCTGCCAGACCGCATCAAGACGCACCACTTCACCGCGGATCGGCGTGTGCTCAAACAGGAAGCGCTGCAGGATGTCATTCATCATGGAAAACAATCGGTAGCGCCTGGCAAACGGGAGCCGTCCGGTTCCCGTTTGCCATCGGCGATCAGATGGAGGTTGTTAGCCGGACAATTTCTTCTTTAACAGATCATTGAGCTGTTGCGGATTGGCCTTGCCCTGGGTGGCCTTCATCGCCTGACCGACGAAGAAGCCGAACAGCTTGTCCTTGCCGCTGCGGTAGGCAGCGACGTTGTCCGGATTGGCGGCGAGAATTTCATCGACGATCTTTTCGATGGCATCGGTATCGGTAATCTGCCTGAGGCCCTTCTTGTCGATCACCGCATCGGCATCGCCCTCGCCGTTCCACATTGCCTCGAACACCTCCTTGGCGATCTTGCCGGAGATGGTATTGTCGGTGATGCGCCGGATCATGCCGGCCAGCATGGCGCTGGACACCGGCGAGTCGCTGACGTCCTTGCCGTCACGATTGAGACTGGCGGACAGATCACCCATCACCCAGTTGGCGCACAGCTTCGCCTCGGCGCCGACGGCCTTGACCACGGCCTCAAAATAGTCGGCCAGTTCGCGGCTGGCGGTGAGGAACCCGGCATCGTAGGGGAACAGTTCGTACTCGCTCACGAAGCGCTGGCGCTTCGCTTCCGGCAGCTCGGGCAGGGTGGCGCGCACCGCCTCGATGAAGGACGGCTCGATCACTACCGGCAACAGATCCGGGTCGGGGAAGTAGCGATAGTCATTGGCCTCTTCCTTGGCGCGCATGGAGCGGGTCTCATCGCGATCCGGGTCGTACAGGCGTGTCTCCTGCACCACCTTGCCGCCGGATTCGATCAGCGCGATCTGGCGCTCGACTTCGTAGTCGATGGCCTTCTCCACGAAGCGGAAGGAGTTGATGTTCTTGATCTCGGCACGGGTACCGAACTCTTTTTGTCCCTTGGGACGCACCGACACGTTGGCGTCGCAGCGGAAGGAGCCTTCCTGCATGTTGCCGTCGCAGATCTCGATGTAGCGCACCAGCTCGTGGATGCGCTTCATGTAGGCCACCGCCTCCCTCGCCGAACGCATGTCCGGCTCGGAGACGATCTCCAGCAGCGGCGTGCCGGCACGGTTGAGATCGATGCCGGTCATGCCGTGGAAATCCTCGTGCAGCGACTTGCCGGCGTCCTCTTCCAGGTGGGCGCGGGTGACGCCGATGCGCTTCGTGCTGCCGTCCTCCAGCTCGATGTCGATGTGGCCGTTGGCCACCACCGGCAGTTCGTACTGGGATATCTGGTAGCCCTTGGGCAGGTCGGGATAGAAGTAGTTCTTGCGCGCAAACACCGAACGTGGCGCCACGGTGGCACCGATGGCGAGGCCGAACTTGGCCGCCATGCGCACCACCTCCCTGTTCAGCACCGGCAACACGCCGGGCAGCCCCAGATCCACTGCACAGGCCTGGGTGTTGGGCGCGGCGCCAAAGGCGGTGGAGGCGCCGGAGAAAATCTTGCTCCTGGTCGCCAGCTGGGCGTGAATTTCCAGCCCGATAACAGTTTCCCAGTCCATTTCTAAATCCTCTTTCAACGCAGAGACGCAGAGTGCGCAGAGAATGCAGAGCTACACAAGAATTCTTTGCGTCCTCTGCGTCTCTGCGCCTCTGCGTTGGATTTTTTCATTCAAAACCTTGCGGCGCTCGCTGATGCCAATCGGTGGTCAGCTGATACTGGTGAGCAACATTCAACAGGCGTGCCTCATCAAAATAGTTGCCGATGAGCTGCAGGCCGACCGGGCGGTTGCCGACGAAGCCGGCGGGGATGGACATGCCCGGCAGGCCGGCGAGGTTGGCGGCGATGGTGTAGACGTCGGCCAGGTACATGGCCACCGGGTCGTCGGTCTTCTCGCCGGCGTTGAACGCCACCGTGGGCGAGGTCGGCCCCATGATCACGTCGACCGTTTCAAATGCGCGCCTGAAGTCGTCGGAGATCAGCTGGCGCATCTGCTGCGCCTTGAGGTAGTAGGCGTCGTAGTAACCGGCCGACAGGGCATAGGTGCCGATCATGATGCGGCGCTTCACCTCGGGGCCGAAGCCCTCGCCGCGCGAGCGCTTGTACAGGTCTTCCAGATCCTTGGGGTTGTCGCAGCGGTAGCCGAAGCGCACACCGTCCATGCGCGACAGATTGGAGGAGCACTCCGCCGGCGCCACCACGTAATAGGTGGGCACGGCGAGGCCGGTGTTGGGCAGGGAGATCTCCACCACCTCCGCGCCGAGCTTACGGTATTCGTTGATGGCCGCCTCCACCGCCTGGGCCACGGCGGGGTCGAGACCGGCACCGAAGTATTCCTTCGGCAGACCGATCTTCAAGCCCTTCAGGTCGTTGCCGAGGGCGGCGCGATAGTCCGGCACCTCGCGCTCCACCGAGGTGGAGTCACGCGGGTCGAAGCCGGCTATCGCACCCAGCAGCAGGGCGCAGTCTTCCGCCGTACGCGCCATCGGCCCGGCCTGATCCAGCGAGGAGGCGAAGGCGATCATGCCGTAGCGCGAGACGCGGCCGTAGGTGGGCTTGATGCCGCTGATGCCGCACAGGGCCGCCGGCTGGCGGATGGAACCGCCGGTATCGGTGCCGGTAGCAGCGGGAGTCAGGCGTGCAGCCACGGCGGCGGCAGAACCGCCCGAACTGCCGCCAGGTACGGCGACGGTATCCCACGGATTCTTCACCGGACCAAAGTAACTGGTCTCGTTGGAGGAGCCCATGGCGAACTCATCCATGTTGGTCTTGCCCAGCATCACCATGCCGGCGGCATTGCACTGCGCCACCACGGTGGCGTCATAAGGGGCGATGAAGTTGTCCAGCATCTTCGAGGCGCAGGAGGTACGCACACCGTCGGTGCAGAAGATATCCTTCTGCGCCAGAGGGATGCCGGTGAGCGGCCCGGCCTCGCCGCGACGGCGGCGCTCGTCGGCGGCCAGCGCCTGGGCCAGGGCCGGCTCGGCGGTGACGGTGATGAAGCTGTTGAGCTGACCATCGAAACGCTCGATGCGACCGAGGAAATGACGGGTCAGCTCTACACTGGAGAACTCCCCGGCGGCAAGGCCGGCGGACAGTTCGGCGAGGGTTTTATCGTGCATGTGTCATTCCCTGTGGGTCGGAGCGGTATCCGCCCTACAATTCATTCAATACCTCGGTCTGTCCGCAAATGAACGCGAATAGACGCGAATATTCATGGTGTTACATAAAGGCAGCTAACGGCTCTGACGACCAGAACGGTATGGCTACCTAGCGGAATAGATCCTTCCCCTTTAGATTTGCGTCCATTCGCGTTTATTTGCGGATCCATATGTCTTGCTTCAGGCTCACTCGATGACCTTGGGCACCAGATACAACCCGGCCTCGACGGCGGGGGCGATGGCCTGGAAGTGCTCGCGCTGGTCGGTTTCGGTGACCACGTCCTCGCGCAGGCGCTGGGTGGCATCCAGCGGGTGGGCCATGGGATGCACCCCGGTGGTATCCACCGCGCTCATCTGCTCCACCAGGGCCAGGATGCTGGACAGATTGCGGGCGTATTCCGGGATATCCGCCTCGCTGATGGCCAGGCGGGCCAGGTGGGCGATGTTCTCGACGTCTTTGCGTTCCAGGGCCACGGCTTGCTCCTGATTTTTACCGGGAGAAATAAAAGGCGAAACTTATCACAGATAGCCTTGCACCCACAGCCCCGCCCATTGCGAAACACCTAGGCCGTTGCTAGAGTACCGGGGATTTTTCAAGGAACCCCGCCCGGACCTGCCCCGGGCACGCATAACAAAAGCTGGATCTACTCTATGTTCGGACGTCTGAAGGGCCTCTTCTCCTACGATATCTCCATTGACCTGGGTACCGCCAACACCCTGATCTATGTGCGCGGCGAGGGCATCGTCCTCAACGAGCCATCGGTGGTGGCCATCCGCCAGGAGTCCGGACCGAACAGCCCCAAACGCATCGCCGCGGTGGGCATCGAGGCCAAGCGCATGCTGGGCCGCACCCCCGGCAACATCACCGCCATCCGCCCCATGAAGGACGGCGTCATCGCCGACTTCACCGTCACCGAGAAGATGCTGCAGCACTTCATCCGCAAGGTGCACGAAAACAAGTTCAAGTTCTTCAAGCCCAGCCCGCGCGTGCTGATCTGCGTGCCCTGCGGCGCCACCCAGGTGGAACGCCGCGCCATCAAGGAATCGGCCGCCGGCGCCGGCGCGCGCGAGGTCTACCTGATTGAAGAGCCGATGGCCGCGGCCATCGGCGCCGGCCTGCCCATCTCCGAGGCCAGCGGTTCGATGGTGCTGGACATCGGCGGCGGCACCACCGAGGTGGCGGTGCTGTCCCTCAACGGCATCGTCTATTCGTCGTCGGTACGCATCGGCGGCGACCGCTTCGATGAAGCCATCGTCAGTTACGTGCGCCGCAACTACGGTACCCTCATCGGCGAATCCACCGCCGAGCGCATCAAGCAGGAGATCGGCTCCGCCTATCCCAGCACCGAGCTGCGCGAGATCGAGGTGCGCGGCCGCAACCTGGCCGAGGGCATCCCGCGCAGCTTCACCCTGAACAGCAACGAGATCCTCGAGGCCATCCAGGAGCCGCTGTCCGGCATCATCGACGCAGTGAAGACCGCGCTGGAACAGACCCCGCCGGAACTGGGTTCCGACATCGCCGAGCGCGGCATGGTGCTCACCGGCGGCGGCGCGCTGCTGCGCGACCTGGATCGCCTGCTGATGGAAGAGACCGGCCTGCCGGTGATCATTGCCGATGACCCGCTGTCCTGCGTCGTCCGCGGCGGGGGTCGCGCGCTGGAACTGCTGGATGAGCACGGCCACGAGATATTCTCCTTGGAATAAGGCAGAAGGATGAAGGCAGAAGGAACTGTGGAACCCGCCACGTTGCGCGGCCAGGAAACCTCCCTTCTGTCTTCTGACGTCTACTTTTAAACGAGGACTCCGGTATCAAACGCCTGTTCATCCAGGGGCCGCCCATCACCATCCGTCTGCTGCTGCTGATGCTGGCATCGCTGGCACTGATGACGATGGATCACCGCCAGCATCACCTGAACACCATCCGTGACGGCCTCTCGCTGGCAATCTATCCGTTGCAGTATCTGGTCAATCTGCCCAGTGCCGCCGGCAACTGGGCCAGTGAAAACCTGGCCGCACGCGCCTCCCTGCAGGAAGAAAATGAACAGTTGCGCGCACGCCAGCTGCTGCAGGAGATGCGCCTGCAGAAACTTTATTCCCTGGAAGCGGAAAATACCCGCCTGCGCGAACTGCTCAATTCCTCCAGCAAGGTGGGCGAACAAGTGCTGATCGGTGAGCTGCTGGCGGTGGATCAGGATCCGTTCCGGCGCCGCGTGCTGATCAACAAGGGCAGTGACGCCGCGGTGTTCGAGGGCCAGCCCCTGCTTGATGCCTATGGCGTCATGGGACAGGTGGTGCAGGTTACGCCGTTCACCAGCACCGCCCTGCTGATCACCGATCCAAGCCACGCCACTCCAGTACAGGTGAACCGCAACGGCCTGCGTGCCATCGCCCTCGGTACCGGTGAGGCCGATCGGCTGGAAATCCCCCACATTCCCAACAATGCCGATATCCAGGTCGGCGACCTGCTGATCACCTCGGGCCTTGGACGCCGCTTCCCGCCCGGTTATCCGGTGGCCACCGTCATCGAATTTGAAAAAGATCCGAGCCAGCCCTATGCCCGGGTCGTCGCCGAGCCGGCGGCACACCTGGAGCGCAGCCGTGAAGTTCTGCTGGTATCACAGAAGGTGCCGCAGGAGGTGCTGCCATGAGTCTGGCCCGGCACCATGGCGGCGCCACCATTGCCTTCACCTTCATCGCGGCACTGATGCTCACCATGCTGCCGCTGCCCGACTGGGCAGCGCTGTTCCGTCCTGAGTGGGTTGCGCTGGTGCTGATCTACTGGTGTCTGGCGCTGCCCGATCGCGTTGGCGTCGGCATCGGCTGGAGCACGGGTCTGCTGCTGGACGTGATCAAGGGAGCATTGCTGGGCCAGCACGCCCTGGCCCTGGCCCTGGTGGCCTACCTTACCCTGCACCTGCACCAGCGCATCCGCGTGTTTCCACTGTGGCAGCAGTCGCTGTTCGTGATGCTGATGGTGGCGCTCAACCAGATGCTGGTGTTGTGGATAAACGGGGTCATCGGCCAGTCACCGAACAGCTGGCTGTACTGGCTGCCGTCACTCACCAGCATGCTGCTGTGGCCCTGGGTGTTTCTGATCCTGCGCGATCTGCGGCGCCAGTTCCGGGTACGGTGAGATGTTTCGCGGCGCGCCGCTGAGAAACCCGCAATGGGAAAATCACCTGTTCCGGCGCCGCGTGATTGTGGCGGCACTGTTCAGTGGCGCCCTGCTCGCCTTCGTCATCATCCGCCTGGTCTATCTGCAGGTGGTCAACCATGAGCACTACACCACCCTGTCGCGGAACAATCGCGTTGACATCCAGCCTCTGGCGCCCACCCGTGGCCTGATCTACGACCGCAACGGCGTGATCGTGGCGGAGAATCAGCCCACCTTCAGCCTAGAAGTCATCCCCGAACGGATCGATGACATGGAGGCCACCCTCACTGCCATTCGTGAGTTGATTGCTGTCAGTGACAACGACATGGAACGTTTCCGTCAAATCCTGCGCCGCAAGCGCCGTTTCGAGGAGATACCGCTGCGTCTGCGCCTGAGTGACGAGGAGGTGGCGCGCGTTGCCGTCAACCGCTACCGCCTGCCCGGCGTGGAGATCAAATCGCGTCTGGCACGTGATTATCCGCTCGGCCCGCTGCTGGCTCACACGCTGGGCTACGTCGGCCGTATCGACGAACGCGAACTGCAACAACTGGATATATCCAACTATGCCGCGACGGCCCATATCGGCAAGACCGGTGTCGAAAAATCCTACGAAAGCGAACTGCACGGTCGCGTTGGATACCAGCAGGTGGAAACCAATGCCCGTGGCCGCGTACTGCGCGTGCTTGAACGCACGCCACCGGTGCCGGGTCGCAACCTGCATCTGAATATCGATGTGCGCCTGCAGCAGGCCACACAGGAGGCCTTTGGTGAGGAGCATGGTGCACTGGTGGCCATCGATCCCAGGGATGGTGCCGTGCTTGCCCTGGTCAGCCTGCCCAGCTTCGATCCCAACCTGTTCGTCAACGGCATCGACAGCGCCAGCTACAATGCGCTCGCCAACTCCAGGGAACAGCCGCTGTTCAACCGCGCCCTCAACGGCCAGTATCCGCCCGGCTCCACCATCAAGCCGCTGTACGCACTGCTCGGTCTGGAGACCGGCGAAATCCGCCACGACACCCAGATATGGGATCCCGGTTTCTACATGCTCAAGGGTGATGAACGCCGCTACCGCGACTGGAAGAAGGAGGGGCACGGCTGGGTGGATTTCAACAAGTCCATCGTCGAATCCTGTGACGTCTTCTATTACGACCTGGCGCTTACCCTCGGCATCGACCGCATGTCGGAATTCATGCGCGCCTTCGGCTTCGGCCTCCCTACCGGCATTGATCTCACCGGCGAGGCTGCTGGTCTGATGCCCTCGCGGGAATGGAAACGCCGGGCGCATCGCCAACCCTGGTTCCCGGGCGAAACCCTGATCACCGGTATTGGCCAGGGCTTCACCCTGGCCACCCCGCTGCAACTGGCCTCATCCACCGCCACCCTCGCCAATTTCGGCCAGCACCTGAGCCCATCCGTAGTCGCCACCATTGAGGAACCCGGCAGCGGCCCGCGCTCACCGCTGATGGTCAGGGAACTCCCGCCAGTGCGCGTGGTCGACAACACCAACTGGCAGCGTACCCACCGTGCCATGATCAACGTGGTGCATAGCCCCACCGGTACGGCGCGCGGCATCAATCGCAATCTGCCCTACACCATCGCCGGCAAGACCGGCACGGCACAGGTGTTCGGCATCAAGCAGGACGAGGAATACGTGGTGGAAGACGTGGCCAAACACCTGCGCGATCACGCCCTGTTCATCGCCTTTGCCCCGGCGGAAAAACCACGCATCGCCATTGCCGTCATCGTGCAAAACGGTGGTGGCGGCGGCGCCGTCGCCGCCCCCATCGCCCGCAAGGTGATGGATACCTATCTGCTCGACAGCGACGGCAAACTGCGAGAGGAGTTCAAATGATACTGCTCGACGCGCAGCACGCATCACGCCGCAGCCAGGTGCAGCGCCTGCATATCGACTGGCCCCTGCTCACCGGCCTGCTGCTGCTCGTCGGCAGCGGGCTGCTGGTGCTCTACTCTGCCTCCGGCGGAAACCTCGACATGGTACTGCGGCAATTGACGCGCCTCGGCATCGCCTTCGCCCTGCTGTTGGTTTTCGCCCAGATGCCACCCGAGGTTCTGCGTCGCTGGGCACCGCTGCTGTTCGGGCTTGGTTTGGTGCTGCTGCTCGCCGTACTCACCATGGGCGATGTCGGCAAGGGCGCACAACGCTGGCTCGATCTCGGTGTGGTGCGGTTTCAGCCGTCGGAGATGATGAAAATTGCCGTGCCATTGATGGTCGCCTGGTATCTGGCGGAAACACCGCTGCCGCCACCACTGCGCCGCATCCTGGTGGGTGTGGCGATCTTCGCGATACCCGCACTGCTCATCGCCAGACAGCCGGATCTGGGTACCGCCCTGCTGATCATCAGCGCCGGTACCTTCGTGCTGCTGTTCGCCGGCCTGCCCTGGCGCCTGCTCAGCTTCACTGCCCTGCTCGCCATTCCCGCCATGCTGACCCTGTGGCATTTCGGCATGCATGACTATCAGCGCCGGCGCGTGCTCACCTTCATCAATCCGGAGAACGATCCGCTTGGCGCCGGTTATCACATCATCCAGTCCACCATCGCCATCGGCTCCGGCGGGCTGTACGGCAAGGGCTGGCTCAACGGTACCCAGTCACATCTGGAGTTTCTGCCCGAGCGCCACACCGACTTCATCTTCGCCGTACTGGGCGAGGAGTTCGGCCTGCTCGGCATCCTGCTGCTGCTGGCACTCTATCTATTCATCATCCTGCGCTGTCTCTATATCACCAGTCGTGCCCAGGATACCTTCACCCGCCTGCTGGCCGGCGGTCTCACCATGACCTTTCTGGTTTATGTATTCGTCAACATCGGCATGGTCACCGGCCTGTTGCCGGTAGTCGGCGTGCCGCTACCACTGGTAAGCTATGGAGGAACCTCGATGGTGACCCTGATGGCATCATTCGGTATGCTGATGTCGATCCATACACACCGCAAACTGCTGAAAACCTGACGTCATGAATCTGCGCCGAATCATCCTTGCCCTGCTGTTGTCCAGCGCCGTGTTTTCCTGCCACGCACGCACCGATCTGAATGAGCGCGCCGAGGTGCGCCAGTTTATCGATGACATGGTGCAGCAGCATGCCTTTTCCCGCAGTGAGCTGGAAAAACTGTTCCGCGAGGTGGAGCTGCGTCCCGACATCATCGCCGCCATCACCCGCCCGGCAGAGAGCAAGCCATGGCATGCCTACCGCCCGATCTTTCTCACCAATGAGCGCATCCGTGACGGCGTCGCCTTCTGGCATGAACACGAGGCGATCCTGAACGAGGCACAGCAGCGCTACGGCGTGGCGCCGCAGTATGTCGTTGCCATCCTCGGCGTCGAAACACGCTATGGCCGCTTCCGCGGCCGCCACCGCATCATGGACGCCCTTGCCACCCTGGCCTTCGATTACCCGCCGCGCGGCGCCTTCTTCCGCAAGGAGCTGCAGCAGTACCTGTTGATGACGCGCGAGGAGACCATCGAACCGCTCAGTCTCAGCGGCTCCTATGCCGGCGCCATGGGCACGCCACAGTTCATCCCCTCCAGCTTCCGCGCCTATGCCGTGGACTTCGACGGCGACGGCCGCCGCGATCTGTTCGGCAGCGTGCACGACATCATCGGCAGCGTCGCCAACTACTTCAAGGTACACGGCTGGATCAACGGCGCCACCATTACCGTGCCGGCCCAGGTGGCTGGCGATGACCACAAACCGCTGCTCGCAGCCGGATTGAAGCCGCACATCAATGCCGGTGAGCTGGCCAGTTACGGCATCACACCACGCTGGAACATCACCGCCAGCGCACCGGTGGCCTTGCTGGAGCTGGAAGGTGACAAGGGTGCGGAACACTGGGTTCTCTTCAACAATTTTTATGTCATCACCCGCTACAACCGCAGTCCGCTCTATGCCATGGCGGTGCACCAGTTGAGCGAAGAAATCCGCAAGGCCAGGGAAGGTCGCACGCCGCTGGCGCAGATCGATGTTCCGCTACAGTAAACACCTGCTGCCGCTCGCTGCGGCCCTGCTGCTCGCCGGCTGCGGCGGCCTCGGCGGGCGCGACGGCGGCCCGTCCTACTCCGCCGATCTGTCCCATGTGCCCGACCCGGTGCCACGCACCGAGCCGCGCAGCCGCTATGGCAATCCTGAGTCCTATGTGGTCAACGGCAAACGCTACGCCGTGAGAAACAGCGCCGAAGGCTATGTCGAGCGCGGCATCGCCTCCTGGTACGGCACAAAATTTCATGGTCGGCGCACCTCCAGCGGCGAAACCTACGACATGCATGCCCTGACCGCCGCACACACGTCACTGCCACTGCCCACCTACGTCCGGGTCACCAACCTGAACAACGGTCGCAGCACCATCGTGCGCGTCAATGATCGCGGCCCTTTCCATGACAACCGTGTCATCGATCTGTCCTACGCCGCGGCAAGCAAGCTGGGGATCGTCGAAACAGGCACCGGCCTGGTCGAAGTGCGCGCCATCACAGCCGGTCAACCCGCACCGCCGCCCGCCATAGCCCAGACCCTGCCGGCCGTGACCAGCGCGGCGGCGGCTGGTGCAGCAGCCGCACCAGGCCGGCCGGTAGGCCTCTATCTGCAGGTAGGGGCCTTCGTCAGCCGCAGCAACGCCGAACAGTTGCGTAGTCGTCTCAGCACCGAGCCCCTGCCGCCGATACAGGTACAGCAGGCCGCCGATGCCGCCAATACCCCCATCTACCGCGTGCGCGTCGGGCCCATTCCCAGCGTGGACGAAGCCGACCGGCTGGCGGCTCAATTGGGCAGCCTCGGCGTCGGCACACCACACGTCGTCATTGACTGAACTTCCCCTGCGATTGCCGGACTAAACCGGAAATCGCCATACCACCGCGGCAGCGCCATGAAGCCGATGCTCACGCCATTTTTCAGGTAAAATAGCGCTGTATTTCTTCACTCACTGAAAACCGCCCGGATCCCATGAAACTTCTGCTCTCCATCGTCCTGCTTGTCTTTTTTCACCATGCCCAGGCCATGCCCCGTCTGATCCCCGACGCCCCGGCAGTGGATGCACGCGGCTACGTGCTGCTCGATTTCCACAGCGGCCACACCCTCGCAGAACGCAATGCCGACGAACGCCTGGAGCCCGCCAGCCTGACCAAGATGATGACTGCCTATGTGGTGTTTCATGAGCTGGGCACCGGCCAGATCAGTCTCGCCGATATGGTTCGCGTCAGCAAAAAGGCCTGGCGCATGCCCGGCTCACGCATGTTCATTGAAGTAGGCACCAGCGTTTCGGTGGAAGAGTTACTCAAGGGCACCATCATCCAGTCCGGCAACGACTCCAGCGTGGCATTGGCCGAGCATGTTGCCGGCAGCGAGGAAACCTTCGCCGCCCTGATGAACGAGCATGCGCGCAATCTCGGCATGCACGGCACCAATTTCGTCAACGCCACCGGACTGCCCGACGCCAATCACTACAGCACCGCACGTGACCTGGCGCGTCTGGCCTCGGTACTGATCCACGAGTTCCCCGAGTATTACGCCTGGTACTCGGTGAAGGAGTACACCTACGGCGGCATCACCCAGGGTAATCGCAACCTGCTGCTGTACCGCGACAACACCGTGGACGGCTTCAAGACCGGTCACACCGAAAGTGCCGGCTACTGCCTGGTGGCCTCGGCCAAGCGCGGCGACATGCGCCTCATTTCCGTGGTAATGGGCACCAAGAGCGAAGGCGCGCGCGCCAACGAAAGTCAGAAACTGCTCAACTACGGCTTCCGCTTTTTCGAAACCCACAAGCTGTATGACGCTGCCCAGCCGCTCAAGGCCATACGCGTCTGGAAGGGTGCCGATGAAACCGTACAGCTGGGTCTGACCGAGCCGCTCTACATCACCGTACCGCGCGGTCAGTACAACAAACTGAAAGCCTCGCTCAGCGTTGAGAATGCCATCGTTGCACCGACGCACAAAGGTCAGAACCTCGGCGCCGTGAACGTGCGTCTGGGCGATCAGGTGCTGGCCGAGCGACCGCTCATCGCGCTGGAAGATGTGGCCGAGGGCAGCCTGTGGCAGAAGCTGTTCGACAACGTACGCATGCTGCTGCAGTAATGACGCAGGAGATCGTTTACCTCAATGGCAGTTTTCTTCCGGTGCATGAGGCCCATGTATCGGTGATGGATCGCGGCTTTCTGTTCGGCGACGGCGTGTACGAAGTGATCCCGGTGTACGGCGGCCGTGCCTTTCGCCTGGAACACCACCTGCAACGTCTCGACCTCAGCCTGCACGGCATTCGCATCGACAATCCGCTCGATCACGGACAATGGGCAGACATCCTCACCGCGCTGATCCGGCATAACGGCGGCGGCGACCAGTCCATCTACCTGCAGGTCACCCGCGGCGTCGCCCCCAGGCGCGACCATGCCTTTCCTGCCGGCGTACAGCCCACCGTATTCGCCATGAGCACTCCGCTCAGCGAGCCCGGCGCCGCTGTGCAGAACGGTGTCGCCGCGGTCACCGTGGACGACATCCGCTGGAAGCACTGCAACATCAAGGCGATCACCCTGCTGCCCAACGTACTGATGCGCCAGCAGGCGCTGGATGCCGGCGCCGCCGAGGCGATCCTGCTGCGCGACGGCTACGCCACCGAGGGCTCCGCCAGCAACCTGTTCATCGTGCATGACGGCGTGGTGATCACACCGCCCAAGAGCAACCTGCTGCTGCCCGGCATCACCCGCGACCTGGCGGTCGAACTGTGCCAAGCCAACCACATTCCCTGCCGCGAGGCCGACATCAGCGACGCCGAACTGCGCCGTGCCGACGAGATATGGGTGAGCAGTTCGACGCGCGAAGTGGTGCCGGTGACGCAACTCGACGGCGTCCCCGTGGGCGACGGTCGCCCCGGCCCGCTGTGGCAACGCATCAGCGCGCTGTATATCGCCTACAAACAGGACTTCCGCGCCGGCACGGTGCAGTGACCCTATCGGCCTTCAAACATCCAACGTGCACCCCGGAGCCGAAGACAAAATCCGACGCAGAGACGCAGAGGCGCGGAGTCCGCAGAGAAATTCAAGGCTCATTTCCTCTGCGCCTCAGCGTTGAGGATTTGAAGTTCCTTTTGCTTGCGACGACAACCCCGGCCCGATGAGCATGACAGACACCCATCTCGAATTTCCCTGCACCTTTCCCATCAAGGCCATGGGCCTGTCGGGTACCGACTTCGACCTGCTGGTGGTGGAGATCGTTGGCCGCCATGCCGGCCCCATCAGCGAAGGCGCCGTCGCCACGCGGCCGAGCAGTAATGGCAAGTACGTTTCGGTCACCATCACCGTGCGTGCCGAAAGCAAGCAGCAGCTCGATGCCATCTACAGCGAACTCACCGCCCATGAGCGGGTGCTGATGGCACTTTGAAGGCAGATACAAGTGACAAGTTGCAAGATACAAGTGAAGGAGTGCGCTGCGCGCACGTGCTCATCTTGAAACCCGAATTTTGAATCTTGAATTTAAAAGCGGATACCAGCCATAAGATGACGCCGCTCCCCCAAATCCGCCACCTTGGCCTGCAGGCGTACGCGCCGGTATGGCGCGACATGCAGTACTTCACCGAGGTGCGCAACGCGGACACGCCCGACGAGTTGTGGCTGGTGGAGCATCCGCCGGTATTCACCGCAGGACTCAACGGCAAGGCGGAACACCTGCTCCATCCCGGCAGTATCGACGTGATTCAGGTGGATCGCGGCGGCCAGGTGACCTATCACGGCCCCGGCCAGATAGTGCTGTACCTGCTGGTCGATCTGCGCCGTCGCGGACTGGGGGTACGCGCACTGGTAAATCTGATGGAGCAGGCAGTGATCGCACTGCTGGCCGGCTACGACATTGCCGCCATCGCACGGCAGGATGCCCCCGGAGTCTATGTCAATGGCGCCAAGGTCGCCTCGCTCGGCCTGCGCGTGCGCCGCGGCTGCAGCTATCACGGCCTGGCGCTCAACGTCGACATGGATCTGGAGCCGTTCAACCGCATCAATCCCTGCGGCTATCCGGGGCTGGCGGTGACACAGTTGCGCGACCTGGGTGTGGCGGATGCTCTGGAAACGGTGGGCGAAAAACTGCTGGCACAGGTGGCGGAAAAACTGTCCGTGTAGGAGCCCACTCCGTGGGCGAATATACCGCCTGTCCCAGGCGCTGTTCGCCGAGAGGATCCGGCTCCTGCAACCAGCATTACGGATCGGAGTTATTTCTTGTCGGTGGTGATGTACACGCCGGGGATGATGGTCTTCTTGATCACCTTGGTCTCCGCCGGGTCGCCCTTTTCATGCAGGGAAAAACGCAGAAAGGTCTGCCCCAGCCGGATCACGTCGCCGTCGTTGAGGGCCTGCTCGCTGATCTGTTTGTGATTGACGAAGGTGCCGTTGGTGCTGCCGAGATCACGAATCATGTAGCGCACTGCATCCTCCCGACCCAGCGCAGCCACCCGTTCGATCAGCGCATGCTCGCGACTGGCCAGGTCATCGTTGACGACAATGTCATTCTCGTCGCCGCGGCCGAGACTGTAGCTCTCCCCGACCAGAAAGACCTTTACCCCTTCCACATTGTTGCGAATCTGGATCAATGCCGCCATAACACATCCTCTGCTGTCCGGCATGCACGTCCGGAGCGGGGAAATATACTGCAATCCGTCCGGATATCAAACTCAACAACGGAGACTGTGCACCTTCGGGTAAACTTCAGGCCATGCACGACGACGATCTGCCTATCGAACCGCCCAATCCGCTCAAGGGTGAGAGCAAGGTTTCCCGCATCCCCATCAAGGTTGCGCAGCCGGCTGCGCCACTGAAAAAGCCACACTGGATTCGGGCACGCGCACCCAACAGCCCCGAGGTGCTGCGCATCAAGGCGATCCTGCGCGAGCAGAAACTGCATACGGTGTGCGAGGAGGCAGCCTGTCCCAACCTGGGCGAGTGCTTCGGCCACGGCACCGCGACCTTCATGATCATGGGCGGCATCTGCACCCGGCGCTGCCCGTTCTGCGACGTCGCCCACGGCCGCCCCGAACCGCTGGATGCCGACGAGCCGCAACATCTGGCGCAAACCATCGCCGCCATGGGGCTGCGCTTCGTGGTGATCACCTCGGTGGATCGCGACGACCTGCGCGACGGCGGCGCGGCCCACTTCGCCGCCTGTATCCGTGCGGTGCGCGCCGCCGCGCCCGCTACCGGCATCGAGATCCTGGTGCCCGATTTCCGCGGCCGCGAGGAGATCGCGCTGGCCGCCTTCGATGACGCGCTGCCCGACGTGTTCAACCACAATCTGGAGACCATACCGCGCCTGTACCGCGAGGCACGTCCCGGTGCCGACTACCCTGGCTCGCTGCAACTGTTGCAGCGTTTCCGGCAACGCCACCCGCAGGTGCCGACCAAGTCCGGCCTGATGCTGGGCCTGGGCGAAAGCAACGAGGAAATCATCGCGGTACTGAAGGATTTGCGTGCCCACGGCTGCACCCACCTCACCCTGGGGCAGTATCTGCAACCGTCACCGCACCACCTGCCGGTGCGGCGCTACGTGCCGCCGGAAGAGTTCCAGGAACTGGGCGAGATGGCTCGCGAACTTGGATTCAGCAATGTTGCCAGCGGCCCGATGGTCCGTTCGTCCTATCAGGCGGAACGCCAGGCGCGGGGCGAGGACGTATCGTGAGGGCGTGATACCGGGAGCGTGGTTGCGTTGCCGAAAGTGGCACTATAGTATCACTCCATGCGCACCGAACTCGTCACCCACCTCAAGCGGCACGCCACCGAACTCCTGTCCGAACTGGAGCGGGATCGCGAGCCCATCCTCATCACCCAGCATGGCGTGCCCAGCGCCTATCTGGTCGATGTGGAGAGCTTTGAACGTTTGCAGCAGCGCATGGCGATCCTGGAAGGCATCGCCCGCGGCGAAATGGCTACCGCCGAAGGCCGCGTCCTCACCCACGACCAGGCGAAGGATCGCATGGGCAGATGGCTGAAATAATCTGGACCGAACCGGCGCTCAACGATCTGGACGCCATCGCCGATTACGTCGCAGTGGAAAATCCGCAAGCCGCTGCCGCCCTGGTGCAGCGCGTGTTTCGTCATGTGGAGCAACTCAAGGAACACCCGGACAGCGGCAGCCACCCGCCCGAACTGAAGAACTCACGCTATCGCCAGATTATCGAACCGCCGTGTCGGGTGTTTTACCGCTTTGACGGCGAACACACCGTCATTCTGCACGTGATGCGCTCGGAGCAACTGCTCAGGAAATATCACCTCGCAGACCGCGATCACGACTGACGATCAACCCCCGCCCTCGTACAGCACGCGCCAGCGTCCTTCCTCGCGCGTCAGGTACAGGCGCTTGCCCATGTCGCTGTTGAAGTTGTTGGAACGGTAGTGCTGGCGGAAACTGGCTACCACCAGGTCGTGGCCGCCGCTGGCCGGATGCGGATAGGCAAACAGCGACAGATTGGACAGCTCCACCTGCTGAAAGCGCTTGCCCTCGGCCACGGCGCGTTTGCGTGCCTGCCATTTCTTCAGGTCGAAACCGGGGCTCCAGAAATCCGTCGCATAGTGCGACAGGTAGCGCTCCACATCACCGCTGGCCCAGTCCTCCACCCACACGCGCAGTGCATCAAGCAGCTCCTGCCGTTGCTGGCGCCAGCTCACCTCGTCTATCCACTCCACCCGCGCAGTGATCACCAGCGGCGTCACGCCGGGACGGATGAAGGCGGCGGCCTGTTCGAGATCGATATTGGGCAGCACCACGCAGCCCTCGCTGTCCAGCGGCGGCCGGCTGTAGAAGGCGTTCTCGGTACCGTGCAGCCAGATGCCGTCGCCGGTCTTGCCCAGACGGCGGTCCAGCTCGTTGGGGTAATTGAGCGGATAGGCGCCACTGCCGTACTTGTCGGGCAGGGCGCTGGACGGGATGTGGCCGGTGATGAAGTACACGCCCTCCGGCGTGCGCAGATCACCGCGCAGATTCTTATTGCCGTTGGCCCGGCCGGTGCTGATGTAATAATCGCGCACCAGGCGCGGTGGCTCCCCCTGGGCCTGACGCTCGTAGATGTACAGACGGTGACTCTCCTTGTCGACCACGATGGCGGTCTGCACCTCGTCTCCCAGGGCAAGCAGGGATCGGGGCAGGCGATCCTGCGGCAGCGCATCGAGGTAAGCCCTGAGGCGCACCTCGGCCTCGGCGCGCAGTTGGGCCAGCGCCTCCTCCTCGGCCTGCAGCCCGGCCAGCAGCGGCGTGGCGCCGATATCGGTGACGGTCTGGGTCTGCGCCAGCAGCAGGTCGCCCTGCACCAGATGGGCCAGATGGAACTTGGGGGCGCGACGGGTGAGCTGGGCCAGCTCCTGGCGTGCCTCCTCCAGGCGACCCGAGCGGAACAGGATCAGTCCCTTGAGCAGATTGGCCTCGTAATCATCGGGATAGTGGGCCAGACGCTCCTCCAGCCGCATCAGGGCGCGGGGATACAGCGCCACGTCACGCGTGCCGTCGGGCAGGTCGAGGGCACGCAGGCTCTCCAGCACGGCACCGCCCTCCTCACCATCCTGAAAGCGATGGGCACCGTACAAGCCGACGGAAAGGGTCAGCAAGGCGATCGTGAGCAGCAGTTTTCCGAGACGCGGCGGCATGAATCAGCGTTGAACCTTGATATTGGCTTCGTTGGTAATCATCCAGATTCCGTCCCTCAGCGCCAGAGTCAGGCTCTTGAGGGTGATGTCCTTGTAGCCGGGGGAGGCATAGCGCTGACGCAGGGTAACCTGCACCGCATCAGCGACGGGAGCCTGAACCGACACATCCTCCAGTTCGATCCTGATCCAGGCCGGGCGGCTCAGGCGGTTGCGGCGCTCGGTCTCCCAGGCCTCGCGCGTCATCCCCTCGGGGGCGAACTCCGCATCATAATACGCCAGATAGGCATCCACATTCTGCTGCGACCAGGCACCGGCCCAACCCCTGAGGGCATTGAGTACCGCCAGCCGCACGGCCTCCGGTGCCTCGGCCACCGGGGCAGGTTCCGCCGCCGGGACAGGCTCCGCCGCCGGGACAGGCTCCGCCGCCGGGGCAGGCTCTGCCGCCGGGGCAGGCTCCGCCGCCGGGGCAGGCTCCGCCGCCGGGGCAGGCT
>DYFR01000009.1:0-68227 GCA_020725115.1 Thiohalomonas denitrificans | reverse complement strand
TCTGCCGCCGGGGCAGGCTCCGCCGCCGGGGCAGGCTCCGCCGCCGGGGCAGGCTTCACGGCGGGTTCAGCCGGCAGGGCAGGCTTTGTTGCGGGCAGGGACTTGACGGCCGGGAGCGTGGCCGGTGCGGCGGCCACCTGTTGCATCGGCACGGCGGCGGGTGCGACCCCCAGCGCGACCAGCACCTCCAGCCGTGGCGGCTGCGCCCCCGCCTCCAGGCGCAACGCCTTGGCATAGGAACCGCGAGCCATTTCCACATAAATGGTGCTCAGGTTTTCGTACACCGTGGCATAGCGCTCGTCGGTGTGCAGCGCACGCTCCAGCAGCACCTTGGCCTCGGCCAGCTGCCCCTGGCGGGCACGCAGCGCAGCCAGGTTGTTGTAGGCCTCGGGCAGCTCCGGATGGTCGGCGATCAGACGTTCGAACAGCGCGGCCGCCTCGTCCAGTTCGCCGCTGCCGGCCAGCGCCACCGCACGCAGGAACAGGGCGGAGGCCGCCGCGGCATGAGCGGGTTCCAGACGTTCGAGGGAGGTCAGCGCGGCGCGGTAGTCGCCCACCGCCACCTGTCCGGTCGCCGTGCTCAGGGGATCAGCGGCTAACACCGGGCCACTCAGCATCATGGCCAGCCCCAACACCGCCTTGAAACTATCCCTCATCATCTATCCTTTTGTTTGTCTTGCGTAACCCGGCAGGGATTATATCAGTCTGGCGCGCCGTGTCATGAACAGGCCAAAACCGGGGTACTATGACAGCGAAACACGGCGACAGGGAGTACATCATGGGCGAAACAGACCAGCTGCTCGAGCGCATCGGCAAACTCATCGACATCGGCATCGCCCTGTCGGCGGAAAGCAGCATCGCCCGCCTGCTGGAGATGATCCTGCTCGGTGCCAAGGAGATCACCAACGCCGACGGCGGCACCCTGTACTCGGTGCAGGACGGCGAGGCGGTGAAGATGGAAATCCTGCGCACCGACTCGCTCCACTTCGCCATGGGCGGCACCACCGGAACCGATATCCCCTTCGCACCCATTCCGCTCTACGATGACAGCGGCGCGCCCAACCACCGCAACGTGGTAACCCATGCCGTGCTCAACGACTGCACCATCAACATCCCCGATGCCTATCGCGCCGAGGGCTTCGATTTTGCCGGCACGCGTGAATTCGACCACAAGACCGGCTACCGTTCCACCTCCTTTCTCACCGTGCCGCTGAAGAACCACGAAGGCGACATCATCGGCGTGCTGCAGCTGCTCAACGCCCAGGATGAGGCCGGCCGGGTGATCCCCTTCAGCGCCGAAGCACAGCGCCTGACCGAGGCGCTGGCCTCGCAGGCGGCGGTGGCGCTCACCAACCGGCGCCTGATCGAAGACCTCAAGCACCTGTTCGAATCCTTCATCAAGCTCATCGCCGACGCCATCGACGAAAAGTCGCCCTATACCGGCGGCCACTGCCGCCGCGTGCCGGTGATCACCATGCTGCTGGCGGACGCCACGGCACGCGTCGGCAGCGGCCCGCTGCGCGACTTCACCATGAGCGAGGACGACCGCTACGAACTGGAGATGGCGGCGTGGCTGCACGACTGCGGCAAGGTCACCACGCCGGAATACGTGGTCGACAAGTCCACCAAGCTGGAAACCATCTACGACCGCATCCATGAAGTGGATGCACGTTTCGAAATCCTGCGCCGCGATGCCGAGATCGCCATGCTGCGTCGCCGCCAGGACAACCCGGCCCAGGCCGACCTGCTGCTCAGGGACTACCAGGACACGGTACGCCAGCTGGAGGATGACCGCGACTTCATCCACCGCGCCAATCAGGGCGGCGAATTCATGCGCCCGGAGGATCAGGCGCGCATCGAGGCCATCGGCCAGCGTACCTGGATCAACGCCGCCGGTGCGGTGCAGGCCCTGCTCAGCGAAGACGAGGTACGCAACCTCAACATCGCCAAGGGCACCCTCACCGACGACGAGCGCCAGGTGATCAACAACCACATCGTCGCCACCATCAACATGCTGGAGGCGCTGCCCTTCCCCAAGCACCTCAAGCGTGTGCCCGAATTCGCCGGCGGCCATCACGAGCGCATCGACGGCCACGGCTACCCGCGCGGCCTCACCCGCGAGCAGATGTCTGTGCAGGCGCGCATCATGGCCATCGCCGACGTGTTCGAGGCACTCACCGCCCGCGACCGCCCCTACAAGCCGGGCAAGAAACTGTCCGATACCCTGCGCATCATGGCGTACATGAAACTGGACGGCCATCTCGACCCGGACCTGTTCGACGTATTCATCAAGGAGCGGGTATTCCAGCACTACGCCGAGCAATATCTCGACCCGGAACAGGTGGACGTCGTCGACATCTCCCGCCTGCCGGGCTACGGCTGATCTGTCCAACGCTGCAGGAGCCCACTCCGTGGGCGAAACGGCTTCAAAACCCAGCCCCGTTCGCCGAGAGGACTCGGCCTCTGCCTGCCTCCCCGTACAATGCCGCTGTCTAAGGAATCCGCCTCTTTAACCATGCTATTCATACTGTTATAGTGTGGCGCCATAAATGTCCGTGGCACACGGACGCACAAGAATAAACGGGCAGGCAAAGATGAACGATTTTTCCAACCGACCGGTCAGCGCGGTGATGAACCGCGACGTGGCCCGGGTCGAGCCGCACACGCCGCTGCGCACGGCGCTGGAATTGATGCGGGAGCGCAACATCAGTTCGATGGTGGTCGCCGCCGACGGCATCGCCGTCGGCATCCTCACCGAACGCGACGTGCTCGGCGCCCTCGCCACCCTGCAACAGCAGCTCGACGCCCCCTGCCACCGCTTCATGCACGGCCCGGTGATCACCATCCCGCCGGAGGCCGGTTATCTCGACGCCTACCACCGCATGCTGGAGCACGACATCCGCCACCTGATCGTGCTGGACGACCACGGCCACATTGCCGGCATGGTGAGCGAAAGCGATATCGTGCGCGAACTGGGGCCGGAATATTTCATCCAGTTCCGCGATGTCGGCAGCGTGATGTCGGCACACCTGTGCCTGCTGTCGCCTGAAACCACCGTGGCCACTGCGGCGGCGCACATGGCGCAGGAGGGCCACGGCTGCGTCGTCGTCACCGGTGCCGAGCGTCGTCCCGACGGCATCCTCACCGAACGCGACATGGTACGCATCGGGCTGGCGCAGCAAGACCCGCAGACACTGACCCTGGGGCAGGTGATGACGCAGCCGGTGCTCACCATCCGCGCCGACACCCCGCTGCACACGGCGATGGAACGCATGGGCAAACACGGCCTGCGCCGCCTGGTGGCGGTGGACGAGAACGGCCGCATCTGCGGCCTGCTCGGCCAGCGCGATGTGACACGCGGACTGGAAAGCCGCTATGCCGCCTTTCTGCGCCGTGTCGTCGACCGCCAGAACGAGGCCCTGCAGCAGCAGCGCTTCCGCACCATCTTCAACTCGGTCAACGACGCCATCTTCGTCCACGACGCCGACAGCGGCGCCATCATCGACGCCAACCTCCGCGTCACCGAGATGTACGGCTACACCCTGGAGCAGCTGTGCCAGATCAATGTCGAACAGATCTCCGCCGGCACCCCGCCCTACTCCCAGCAGGAGGCCGCGCACTACATGCAGCGGGCCGCCGCCGGCGAGCCGCAGACCTTCGAGTGGCAGGCGCGCCACCGCAATGGCCACCTGTTCTGGGTCGAGATCAACATGCGTGCCGCCGTGGTGGAAGACAAGAAGCGCGTACTGGTATCGGTGCGCGACATCGGCGCGCGCAAGGAAAGCGAAGAGAAGATGCGCCGCCTCAACTGGGCGCTGTCGGCGCTGAGCCGCGGCAACGCCGCGCTGGTGCATGCCGAATCCATCCAGGAACTGTACGACACCGCCTGCGATGCCATCACCGATCAGGATGCCTATGCCCTGGCCTACATCGGCATGCCGCAATACGATGCCGGCCAGAGTGTGGAGATCGTGGCCCAGGCCGGCAGTGCGCGCGACTATCTGGACGGCTTCGAAGTGTCCTGGGGGGATACGCCGTTGGGGCAGGGTCCGGTGGGACGCGCGATCCGCGGCAACACCACCATCGTCTACAACGACATGCTGCACGAGCCCGGCTTCAAACCCTGGACCGAGCGTGCACGCAGACATGGACTGGCCTCCATTATCGCCGTGCCGCTGCGCAGCCGCGGCAAACTGAACGGCGTGCTCGCGGTATACGCCAATGTCACCGACGCCTTCGGCCCCGAGGAGATACGCCTGTTCGAGGAGCTGGCCGACGACATCGGCTTCGGCCTCGACAGCCGCCGCACCCGCGCCGCCTACGAACAGTCGCTGCTGGAACGCGAGCGCCACGCCGAACAGCTGCAGGCCACGCTGGAGCAGGTCATCGGCGCCCTGGCCGCCACGCTGGAGAAGCGCGACCCCTACACCGCCGGCCACGAACGCCGCGTCGCCCATCTCGCCGTCGCCATCGGCCGCCGCCTCGGCCTGGATGAAAACCGCCTGCACGGCCTGCGCCTCGCCGGCTACATCCACGACATCGGCAAGGTACAGATCCCGTCCGAACTGCTGAGCAAGCCGTCCAAGCTGAGCGCGGTGGAATTCGAGCTGATCAAGCTGCACGCCGAGGCCGGCCACGACATCATCAAGGACATCGCCTTCCCCTGGCCCATCGCCGACATGGTGTGGCAGCACCACGAATGTCTCGACGGCAGCGGTTACCCGCGCGGCCTCACCGGCGAGCAGATGCTGCTCGAATCCAGAATCCTCGCCGTCGCCGATATCGTCGAGGCCATGTCCTCGCATCGCCCCTACCGCGCTGCCCTGGGCGTTGAACCCGCGCTGGCGCAGATCGAGAAACTGCGCGGCAGCAAACTTGATCCCGACGCGGTGGATGCCTGCCTGTATCTGTTCCGTGAGGGCGGCTACATGTTCCCGGAATAGCCCCGGCCAACCGGAGTGAGGCAAGCATGAGAGCGATCTGCAACCTGCTGTGGTTCATTCTGGGCGGCGTCTTCATGGGGCTGGGCTGGTGGCTGGTCGGCGCACTGGCCTTCATCACCATCGTCAACATTCCCTGGGGCCGCGCCTGTCTTGTCATGGGCAGCTTTTCGTTCTTCCCCTTCGGCAAGGAAGTGGCGGCCGCAGCACACCAGCGGAATGCCGCGGCCGCGGTGGATCGGCTGCGCGACCCGCCCTGACCGCGCCGTCAATAACGCCAGGAGAGATTCACCGCCCCGTAGTGGGTATTGGTCTGCTGTGTCCTGTACTCGGCGGTGCGCAGCATGTTGCTGAAGGCGATGCGCAGATCGTCAAACAGATAGACGAAACCGAATTGCATGTCGCCGACCAGCGGCTCCTTGTCCACATGATGACTTTCCTTGAAGGTGTTGCCGTCAAGAAAGAGATCGCGCGCCACCAGACGGCTTTCGAAACCAAGGTAGAAATACCAGCCAGGAGTGCTGCCCGCGCGGAAATAGGCCAGGCCGGGAAAACCGGGACGTATGTTGGGCGGGCTCAGATCACGCCTCAGGTTGTGGCCGACACGAAAGATGATGCCGCCCGCACCATAGGTATGGACATTGCCGACGGCCGCGGTGACATGCGGACTGATCCCCAGTTCCAGCTGTCCGGACACGGGCTGTACCAGACGCCAGAAGCGTGAGTACGACAGACCCAGCGCCGGTTCGTCCTGCAACTGGGTATCCCAGCCGCGGGGGCTGTCGATCCCGATCAGATCATGAAAGCCGGTCTGAATCTCCTTTCCCATCGCGCTGGGTCCCACCACGCCCAGCGTCAGCTCGAACAGATTGCCGTAATCGACGCTGTCATTGCTGCCGATCTGCGACAGCACCGCCGCACTGACATAGAGATAACCCGCATACGGTCTGTCGCCGGGTATCCGCGCCGTGGCAACGGTATCGTCCGGGGTGAATATCTTCTGGCCCAGGGTGTAGTTCACCAGATTGAGCTGTGACCCCGCCTGGTAGAAGGGAATCCGTTCGGCCAGGGCCGCCAGCCAGTCCGGCGGCGTCGTGGCCTGCAGCAGGGACAGCTGGGTGCCGTGGGTGTAGTAGCGATCGCCGGTACCGGCGAAGAAATCATTTTCCAGCTGCACGCTGATGAAGGTGTCCGGCCGTTCCGGCGCTGCCGGCGCCAATGCCGGCAGCAAGGCGAGCAGCAGACCGGCGGCGGCAAACCGTTTCATTCCAGCGACTTCGCCTCACCGGCCTCTTCGTGCGTACGCCCATCGCGGATGTGATAGATGCGGCGGAAGGTGGGGATGATCTTTTCGTCGTGGGTGACGACGATGATGGCGGTGGAGAACTGCTGCGCCATCTGGTTGAGGATGCGGATCACCGCCAGGGCGCGCTCGCTGTCCAGCGGCGCGGTAGGTTCGTCGGCCAGGATCACCGGCGGCCGGTTGACCAGGGCGCGGGCGATGGCCACGCGCTGCTGTTCACCGCCGGACAGTTCGGACGGCATGGCACGGGCACGGTGCGCCACGTCCAGTGCCTCCAGCAGTTCCAGCGCCCGCCGGCGCGATTCGCTGTTGCTGCGCCCGGCCAGCATGGGCAGCAGCGCAACATTGTCGGTGACATCGAGAAACGGGATCAGGTACGGCGCCTGAAAGACGAAACCGATGTTGTCGCGGCGCAGCGCGCGCAGGTCACCGATCTGCCAGCCGTCATCGTAGATCACCTCCTGCCCCAGGGTCATGCGCCCGGCGCTGGGTTCGATCACCGCGCCGAGGCATTTGAGCAGGGTGCTCTTGCCCGAACCCGAGGGGCCGATCAGGCCGACCACCTCGCCCGGCGCCACCTGCATGTCGACGCCCTTCAGCGCATCGACCGCCGTGTCGCCCTCGCCGTAGCGCTTGCGCAGGCCTTCGATGCGTATGCCCTGGATATGTCGTTCAGCCACCGATGGCCTCCGCCGGATCAACCTTGAGTGCGGCACGGATGGCCAGCACGCTGGCCAGGATGCAGATCACCACCACCGCAATGAAACCGCGCAGTGCATCGCCGGTTTCGAGCAGCACATACTTGGGAAAGAACGGCGCCCAGAAGGTGGCGGCGATCTTGCCCACCACGAAACCGATCAGGCCGAGACCGATGGCCTGCTGCAGGATCATGCCGGCGATGGTGCGGTTGCGCGTGCCGATCAGCTTGAGCACGGCGATCTCGCGGATCTTGCCCAGGGTCAGGGTATAGATGATGAACGCCACAATCGCGGCGCTGACGATGGCGAGGATCACCAGGAACATGCCGATCTGTTTCGACGAGGTGGCGATCAGTTTGCCGATGAGGATCTCTTCCATTTGCTGGCGTGTGTAGACGGTGAGTCGCTTCCAGCGGCGGAGCGGCTCGGCCACAGCCTCCGGGTCATGGCCCGGCTCGATCTGTACCAGCACGGCATTGACGTAAGGATTGCTGCCTTGCGAGGCGAGCACCGCGTCGAGCACATTGGGCGCGCCGAAGGCGGGATTGGCGGCGGTACGTGCGCGCTGGCGCACGATGGCGTCGTTGTCCTTGAGAAACTGCGCCGCCTGCGCGTCCCGCAGCGGGATGAAGATCATCGGATCGCCGCCGGAGGAAACCATGCGCCGGGTCAGCCCGACCACGGTGTAGTGATTGCGCCGGATCTGGATGCGATCACCCAGCTGGAAACCGCTCGCCAGATCCGCCACCGCCTCGTAATGGCTGCGGGTGATGTGACGGCCGGCGACGAGAAAGCCCGGCTGACCAGGCTGACCCGGTTCGCCGGCGACGATGCCGACCACCATGGCGCGCACGTCGCGCTCGCCGCGCCGCACCTGCATGGTGAGATAGGTGACGTTGGCTGCGCGCAGCACGCCGGCCGCGCCGAGTATGCTGCGCCAGGTATCGTCGTACAGGCTGGACGATTCCGCATAGGGGCCGAGGGTGCCCTGCTGCACCACCCACAGATCGGCACCGCTGTTGTCGAGCAGCACCTTGGCGTCATCCACCATGCCGCGATAGACGCCGGCCATGGTCAGGGTGACGCCGATGAGCAGCCCGAGGCCGACGCCGGTAAAGACGAACTTGCCCCAGGCATGCAGGATGTCACGCCCGGCCAGGCTGATCACGGCAGCACACCCGGCAGGCGCTCGACCTGCTTGATGCGGTGGCGCGCGGCCAGGGCCCGCTGGCTGTACACCACCACCCTGTCGCCCGCCTGCACCCCGTCCAGGATCTGCACCCGGCCGTCGAGATCGGTCGCGCCCAGCGTGACCGGCGTGAAGTCCAGCGCATCGTTGACGATGCGCCACACGCCGAGCCGGCCGTCGACACGCAGCACGCCGGCATTGGGCAGTACCGGCGTCGGCGCCAGCGCCGGCTGCGCCACCGTGACCTCGGCCAGTTCGCCGATGGGCGGCAGCGTGTCGGGCAGCGTGTCGAACACCACCTTGGCGAGAAACTCCTCGGTCACCGCGTCGGCCACCGGCTCGATGCGCAGCACATGACCGGCGACGGGCTGCATGGCCTGCGAGCGCAGCACCACCTGTGCCGGCAGGCCGGCGCGCAGGCCGGCGGCACGCAGCTGATCGAAACGCACATGCACCCACAGACTGGCCGGATCGATCAGCTCCACCACCGGCTGGCCGGCGACCACCGTGGTGCCGGGATCGGCGCCGCGCGCAATGACCAGGCCGTCGACCGGGGCCAGCAGGCGCAGGTTGGCGCGCTGCTGCAACAGCGCAGCATGCTCGGACTGCGCGCGGGCCGTCTCCTGCCGCGCCGCATCCAGATTGGCGCGCGCGGCGAGCAGACTCGCCTCCGTCACCTGCAATTCCTGCCGCTTCGCCTCCACCAGATCTTCGCTGACGGTATGCGCCAGCAGCAGCTGTTCGAAACGGCGCGCCTGCGCGGCGGCGTAGGTGCGCCGCGCCGTGATGTCCTGCACCTGTGCCTCGGCGGCGGCGGCGTTGGCCCGCGCGCGCATCTGCGCCGCCTGCTGCGCCGCGATGCGCTCCTCCAGGTCGACCGGGTCCATCTCACCCAGCACCTGTCCGGCCCGCACCCGCTCCCCCACCTGCACCGCCACCTGCTTCACCCTGCCCGCCACGGTGGGACCGATGCGATAGGTGTAGCGCGCCTCGACCGTGCCGATGCCGAACAGGGCCGGGGCAATCGCCCGCTGCTCCACCGTCGCGGCCACCACCGCCACCGGCGCCAGCGGGCCGGCGCGCAGGATGACGTAGGCAAACAGGCCCAGCAGGGGCAACAGCACCGCTATCAGGGTCAGACGGCGACCATTGAGGGAAAGGCGTTTCTTCATTACATGCTCCTGGCTGCCGCGGCGCGGGAGGACGCAAACGCCCGCTGCGGTATGTCTGCGCTGCGGTCACGCCGGTGGGCCGGCGGACTCAACGCCCTTGACGGCGAGTATGCCGCGGCGTACCGTTGAAAGCAATTGATTACTCACTTTTGCGCGGGCGGCGGGACCACACAGCCCGCTGCGCCGGAGGCAATGATGAACAGACGACGTGGTATATGGGCAGGCTGCCTGCTGGGCATTCTTGTGATTTCCGCGCCGGTCGTCGCGGGAGAAATTCGGCAGAAAGCCGCCGCGGCACGGCAAGCATGTCCCATGCAGCAGCAGCAGCCGGAAGCCGTGACACCACCGGCAGACGGGACGCAACGGCTGAAACGCTATATGTATCTGATGGCCGCCTGTGTCGAGTGCCCGGACAACCTTCACGCCCGCGTGCGGGCCCTGAGCCTGCAACACTGAATCGGCCCACGCCGCAACCCCCCTGATCCAACCGAGGAAACACGCCATGCAACGACTCGCCCTGTCACTGTTCGCCGCCGCCGCCCTGGCCGTATCAACCGGCTGTTCGGACGAACTGCACAGCACGCATTCGCACGCCCACGACAGCCATGACACACCGGGCGTACTGACCCTGGACAACGGCAGCAAATGGACGACCGACGAGGCCCTGCGCCACGGCATGAACGGCATCCATCAACTCGTCATCCCTTACCGTGCCGACGGTGGCGACCTCCCCGCCCTGACACAGGGAGTCCAATCGAATATTGAATACATGGTCAAAAACTGCCAACTGGAACCGAAGGCCGACGCCGCCCTCCACATCATCCTCGGTGAACTGTTCGAGGGCATCGCGCTGCTCGACGCCGACAAGGATGAGGCACAGCACACACAAGGTATTGCGCGGCTGGTGCATGCGCTGGAGCAATATGGCCAGCACTTCGATCATCCCGGCTGGGAGACCATGCATGCGGGGCATTGAGGCCACCATCCGCACACATGAGTTGACATAGTGATGGCCGGGTACGCGGTGCGCACCCGGCAGGTGTTGACTGATTGCAGAAACCGGTTGCCCCGGAAGATCACCGGCGCCTGATTGCCCCTGTCAATCAGGCGCGGCTCATCTGGAAGCAGCGCCGATCAGCGCTTGCCCTTGCCTGCCTTCTTCTCTTCCCCGACACCAACCTTCTCGATGCTTTCCAGCACGGCGACGTCGAGCATCGGCACGACGGCGAGGCTCTTGGCATCCTCCACCAGCGGCTTGAGCTGGGCGTGCAGGTCGGTGCACAGGGTGTGCAGCTCGCGGTACTTCTCGGCCAGCTTGGCGACATTGTCCTGCGCCGCCTGCATGTCCTTCACCTGCTGCTCCAGCGTCTGCTTTTCCTTGCGCAGGGCGGCATTGGCGGCGACAGCTTCCTTGCGCGCATCGGCCTCGTCCATCTTTTCCTTCTTCAGCGCCTTCAGCTTCTTCACCACATTTTCCGGCGTGTCCGCCAGGGCGGTGTTGATCGCCTTCATCGCACGATCCTTCTCGGCGACAGTGTCTTTCAGCTTCTTCGCTTCGTTCACGTGCTGGGCACGCTCGGCGGCGATCTGCTGTTCGAACTTCTCCAGCGTGGCCAGGGTTTCGGCGCGTGCGGCTTCGGCGACGTTGCGCGCCTTTTCGCTGTCGGCCAGCTTCTTCTCCATGGTGGCGATGGCCACCCTGGCCTGTTCCTGTGCCTTGCTGACGCTGATGTCGGCCTCGATGTAACGCTTGATGGCGTTATCGAGGGCGGCCTTGAGTTCTTCCTGGGTACAGTTGGGGTCCAGCTTGAGGGCATCGGTTGCTGCACGCATCAGCACTTGCTTGCTGATGGCGAGGTCTTTCCAAACTTTCAATTGCAGCTCGAGATCTGCTTCAGCCACATGGTTCTCCTTGGGACTTGACTCTATCGGGGGGTCTAAATTTGAGGGGGCACATATTAGTCGAAATCGCGGAAAATTGCTGGCATTTCCGTGCCCTGCGGGGGGCCGGGGCGGGAAACGGCGCGCTTGCCGGGGGACGGACTCCCGCCGGGGAAACCGTCGATCGGGCGCGGAGGTTAACTCATTAGTAACGGAATATCAATAAGATAGGGTAACTACTCGCCCCCCACCCCGCATCGCTCCCACGCTTATGTCCATGGATGGACGGTATGTCGCGGGCGCAGGATGCGCAGGAGCGACCTGCGTGGGAGCGCAGCTTCTGGACGCTCCGCGTCCGCCACGTGACGCAGAGCGTCATGAACGGCATTCCCACGCGGGAGCGTGGGAACGATAAGAGCGAAGAGGCAGGATACAAGGGGCGGTGGGCGCTGCGCGCCCTTGTATCTTTCCTCTTGTATCTTGCCTCTGCTATGAGAAGCGGTAGCCCTTGGGCACCACCACGATGCCCTGCTCGCTGACGGTGAAGCGCTCGCGGTCGCGCCTGTTGTCGTAACCGATCTGTTCCCGCGGCGGCACCACCACGTCCTTGTCGACGATGCAGCGGCGCAGGCGTGCACCGGCGCCCACCTGCACGCCCTGAAACAGGATGGCGTCTTCGACAAAGGCCCCGTCGTCGATGAAAACCTGCGGAAACAGGATCGAGTGCTGCACGCTGCCGCCGGCGATGACCACGCCGCCGGCGACGATGGAGTTGATGAAGATGCCTTCGGTACCGGAGGTGCCGGGCACGGTGCGGGCCGGCGGGGTCTGCATCTGATAGGAGCGGATCGGCCAGTCCTCCTGGTACAGGTCGAGCGGGGGCACCGGCTTGAGCAGGTCCATGTTGGCCTGATAATACGTGTCGACAGTGCCCACGTCGCGCCAGTAGCGATCGGGGGTGACGCGCCCGGTGTCGCCGCCAAAACGGTAGGCCATCACCTTCTGCGTGCCGATGAGACGCGGCAGGATATCCTTGCCGAAATCATGGCTGGAGGCCGCATCATCATGATCGGTCTGCAACTCATCCAGCAGCAGGCCGGTAGAGAAGACGTAGATCCCCATCGAGGCCAGCGCCCGCCCCGGCTGACCGGGTATGGGCCGGGGCGCGGCGGGTTTTTCCTCGAAGCCGGTGATGCGCTCATCCGCGTCCACGGCCATCACGCCGAAGGCACGTGCCTCGTCCAGCGACACCTCCATCGCCGCCACGGTGACGGCGGCGCCGCTGGCCTTGTGGGCCTTGAGCATCGCCTCGTAGTCCATGCGGTAGATGTGATCGGCGGAGAGGATCAGCACGGCCTCGGCACCGCTGCGCTCCACCAGGTAGAGATTCTGGTAGATGGCATCGGCCGTACCCTGGTACCAGCGCTCGCCGGTGCGCATCTGCGGCGGCACCGGGGTGATGTATTCGCCCAGCTCGGGATTGAAGATCGACCAGCCGTCACGCAGATGCTTCTGCAGCGAGTGGGACTTGTACTGGGTCAGCACCAGCACGCGGCGCAGGCCGGAGTGCAGGCAATTGGCCAGCACGAAGTCGATGATGCGGTACTTGCCGCCGAAGGGTACCGCCGGCTTGGCGCGCTCGGCGGTGAGGGGCTTGAGCCGGGTGCCGGTGCCGCCGGCGAGTACTACGGCAAGAGTCTGGTCCAGCATGGTGCGTCGCGCCTCTGTGGGGTTGAGTGTTGCAACTCACCGAGCAAGAAGCGCACCAGGACGAGGCATGTGGTGTCCGAGGGGTGTTGTGGTCTGTGGCTTGTGTCAATTTGGTGCGTGCCGTGGGGCAGGTGCACCAGCAAGTTGCAAGTGACAAGTTTCAAGTGGCAAGAAAAGGCTTTTCCACTTGTAACTTGGAACTTATTTGCCCTGCCATGTAAAGCCGTCCTCGCGGAACAGCTTAAGGCAGGCGTCCACCACCACCGGATCGTAGCGGATGCCGCGGAAGCGCTCGATCTCGGCCAGCGCCTCTTCCAGCGGCAGGGCGGCGCGGTAGGGGCGGTGCGAGGCCATGGCCTCGACCACGTCGGCGACGGACAGAATGCGTGCCTCCAGCAGGATCTCGTCACCCTTGAGGCCCTCGGGATAGCCGCTGCCGTCGAGACGTTCGTGGTGCTGCACCACCATCTCGGCCACCGGCCAGGGGAATTCAATGCCCTTGACGATATCGTGGCCCATCACCGGGTGGGACTGGATGATGGTGAACTCGGTATCGCTCAGGTGCCCAGGGCGGTTGAGAAACTCGGCGGGCACATAGATCTTGCCGATGTCGTGGATCAGCGCGCCCAGACGCAGCCCTTCGGTGCGCTCATCACCCAATGCCATCTCCCTGGCAATCGCCACCGCCAGTTCCGCCACGCGCTGCTGATGACCGGCGGTATAGGGGTCGCGTTTTTCAATGGTAATGGCGATGGCCTGGATGGTCTGTACCAGTGCATGCTGCAGGCTTTCACCGATTCGTTTCCGCTCATTCTCCATCTGCCGTCGCGCCGTGATGTCACGGGCGATACCCTCCAGCGCCACCAGCCTCCCGCTGTCGTCATACAGCGGGGTATTGCGCTGTTCGGCCCAGATCTCCGTGCCGTCCTTCCTGATCCAGCGCAGGGTGAGGATGCCGTCGCCCTCCAGCATGCCTTCCGCCATGGCCTCCAGCAGGTGGCGGTCGTCCGGATGGATCAGTTTGAAGCCCAGATCCGGGTCGGCATAATGCTCCTCCGGGGTGTAACCGGTCATCTCCACCGCCGATGGGCTGACGTATTCGAAGCGACGTTCCGGGTAGAGCTGGTAACGGTAGATCAGATCCTGGGCACTCTCGGCCAGGGCGCGGTAGCGCTCCTCGCTCTTGACCAGTTTGCGCTCCATCGCCTCGCGGCGCACGCGACTGCGCTGGCTGACGATGCCGAAGGCGAGGTCGTTGGACAGTTCGCTGAGCAGGGCCACCTCTTCCTTGTCGAAGGCGTCAGGCTCGGCGGCATCGATGGTGAGCACGCCGACGGTGTCGCCGCCGTGACGCAACGGCAGGGCGATGAGCGAGGCGTAGCCGCGCTTCTGCGCCTCGGCGCGCCAGGGCATATAGGCCGGCTCGGTGAGCAGGTCGCGGGCGATAAAGATTTCGCCGCTGCGCAACGCGGTGCCGGTGGGGCCGCCGCCCCATTCATCCTCGCCCCAGCCGAAACGCATGCTCTCCAGGTAGCCGGCGTCATGGCCGGCCCAGGCCATCGGCAGGATGCGCTTTTCCGCATCCTGCTGCGGATAGCCGACCCAGGCCAGGCGGTGACCGCCCACCTCCACCAGAATCCGGCAGATATCCTGTATCAGCTGTTCTTCGCTTTCAGCACGCACCAGGATTTCATTGCCGCGACTCAAGGTGCGCAAGGCACGGTTGAGGCGCTGCAGTTCGCGTTCGGCCTGACGCATTTCGGTGACGTCCTGCACCGTGCCGACCATGCGCAGCGGCGTGTCATCGGCAGCGAAGATCACCTGGCCCTTTTCATGCACCACCTTGACCGCAGCGTCTGCCAGCACAATGCGGTGATCGATTTCATAGCCCGATTCGCGGCGCAGCGCGCTGTTCACCGCCGCCTCTACCGCCGCCCGATCGTCGGGATGGATATATTGCAGAAAGGCCTCGTAGGTGGCGCCGAAGGCCTGTGGCTCGACACCGAAGATGCGGTAGATCTCATCGGACCAGTACAGTGTGCCGGCACCGATCTCCCAGTCCCAGTTGCCGAGGCGGGCGATCTGCTGCGCCTCCTTCAGCCGTGTCTCGCTGTGTCGCACCTGCTCTTCGGCCTGCAACCGTTTCAGGGCATTGCCGATGATCTCGCCGGCAGCGCGCAACATGCGCACATCCTCTTTTACCCACTTGCGCGCCGCAGTCACAACGTCGAAGCCGATAAATCCCAGCGTCTGCTCGCCATGGGTCATGGGCACCATCAGCATGGAGCGGATGCCCTCGAACAGCAGTTCGTCGCGCTCCGCCGCCGCTTCGGCGGGCAGGGCCAGCACATCGGCGATCAGCAGCGGCTCGTTGCGCTTGAGACGCTCCAGCAACCAGGGCAGCGCCGGCAGCGACAGCGAGGCCAGCCGTTCGGCTTGCGCACTCACGCCTGCGGCACACCATTCATGGATGTCGATCAGGCGTTCGCCCGCCGCATCGACGTTGAACAGATAGGCGCGATCGGCACTGACAAACTGACCGATCTGCTGCAGGGCATGAACGGTTTCCCGCGTCAGGGAATCAGCACTGACGGTGACGAAGCTGCTGGCGATGGAGCCCACCAGGGACTCGAAGGCGAGACGGTATTTGAGGGCGGCCTCCGCCTCCTTTACCGAACTCAGATCCATCAGGGTGAAGACATAGCCGGTATGGATGTTGCGCTCGTCACGAATGGCGCTGGCGGTGAGAAACACCGGAACCGGCCTGCCGTTGCGCGCCAGCAGCACCGACTCTCCCATCCAGCCCTCGGGCCGGGAGGCATGGGCGAAGATCAGATCGACGTGCTCATGCTCGACGGCGGGGAACAGATCGGACAGGCTGCCGCCCTCCAGCTCCACATGGCTGCCGCCGAGCAGGCCGCACAGGGCCGGATTGCAATAGGTAATGGTGCGCGCCGGGTCGATCACCAGGATACCTTCGCCGGCCTGTGCCACGGCATGGCTCAGGGTGCGGCGCTGCGCCTCGGCATGACGTTCGGCAGTGACATCCTCCATGATGTGAATGGCATGACGGATGCTGCCGTCCATGTGGCGGATGCCGAAAGACTGCGACACGAACACCTCGCCGCTGGGCAGCACCACCTCGTCACCGTGGGCCTGCAGGCGGTCGGGGAAGGTCCGGCAGGAGGGCAGCGGGCCGTCGCCGCGCGGAAACACCTCCCAGTACAGCTTGCCGGTGATCTGTTCGGCATCCATGCCGGCACGGGCGATGTAGGCCGGGTTGCCGTGCACGATGCGCAGCTCCTTGTCGTGAATGAAGATGGGATGCGGAATGGCGTCGAAGGCGTCGTGCCAGTCGCGCTGCGACAACTCGATACGGCGCCGGCTGTCCCCCAGGTCGTCCAGCGCCCGGCGCAACTCGGCGGTACGCTCCGCGACCCGCAGCTCCAGTTCATCGCGGGCACGGCACAACGCCTCATCGGTCTGGCGCAGGCGATGATTGATGCGGCCAAAGTGCATGATGCCAGCCAGCAGCAGCAGCATGGCCAGCACGCCCAGCAGCAGCCAGCCCCAGTACTGCCGCAGCACATCGCCGGGTTGCACGCGGCCGAAGTCGCGGTACGGGCCCAGATGCAGCTCGCGCAGCAGGTCGTGCACCGGCTGGTAGTCGGCGGGGATGGTCCAGCCGGCAGTGTTGCTGCGTATGGCCGCATCGCTGTCCGGCGGCATCTGCATCAGGGCCAGCGCCACACTGTGGCCCAGCGACTCCGGCGTGTGTCTTAGCCGTGCCATCGGCCATTCCGGATACAGCCGGGTGCTGCTCAAAAAGACGAATTCGGGGTGGCTGGCCGGCTGGATGACGCGAAAGTCCTCCAGTCTGATCTTGCCCTCCTTGGCCATGCGCTCCAGAGAGTCGGTGCGCACCGTGCCGACATCTGCCGTGCCGTCGCGCACGGCATAGACCACCGCGTCATGGGTACCGCCAAAACGCAAGGGGCTGAAGTCGCGGTAGGGATCGATGCCGGCGTCCTTCAGCTCGCGCCAGGCGGCGTGAAACCCGCCGAGAGACAGCTCATCCACCGCCATGAACGACTTGCCCGCAAGGTCGGTGAATGCACGCAGGTCATTGCGGTCGGCGCGGGCGAACACCACGCCACCGAATTGGGTATAGGCCTGACCTTGGTTGCGGTTGCGCAGGGTGGCGATGCGGCTGGCGCCGTACAGCAACTCCATCTCGGGATAATAAGAGGAGTTGGCCAGCACGAAATCCACCGCAGCGTCGCGCACCGCCGGCAGCAGGGCATCGAAATCCAGCGGGACGATGATGAAGCGATGGTCGGGAATCTTGCGGCTCAGGTACTCGGCGGTATGCCGCCACATGCGCATGGCATTTTCCGGCCCACGCAGGGAGAGCACGCCGATCCTCACCTCCACCGGCGCAGCTGCCACGGCACTACCCAGCCACAGCAGCAGCACCAGCCCTGCCAGCCAGGAACGCCAGGAGATGATGGTGGTACGCATTGACATGGCGGAGTAGTGCAGCGCGGCGACCCTCGTTGTTTTTGATTAGTGTAGGTGCCCACGCAAGGTGTGCCGTAAAAGCATACGTCAGACGGGGCCTTCATAGAAGCAAGAGCGGCACCGGCCGCACCATGCGATGGCCGCGGACACGGCATGTGGTGCGCAAAGCGGGCGTATGGTCACAGCACGGATTCCCGCGCCAAAGTCAGGAAAATCACAAGGTGGCACGCCGCTTGCTGTCTGGACAGGGAAACAGGCCCGGATAAATCCTCATGCCCCACCCACCCTCCACGCCCACCCTGCGCGTCCTGCTGTGCGACGACGACAGCGGCCGGGCGGCGATCCTGGAGCAGGCCCTGGCCGACGCCGGCTACAGCGTCATCGCCCGCCTGGGCGGGGCGGCCAATCTGAGCGCCGAGGTGGCCCGGCATCAGCCCGACGTGATCATCATCGACCTCGACTCCCCCGACCGCGACACCCTGGAGCAGATGCGCACCATCAGCCGCGAGCAGCCACGCCCCATCGTCATGTTCGCCGAAGACGACGACAGCGGCACCATCAACCAGGCCATCAAGGCCGGCGTCAGCGCCTACGTGGTGGACGGCCTGAGCGGCAAGCGGGTGCGCCCGGTGATGGAGGTGGCCATCGCCCGCTTCCGCGAATACCAGGCCCTGCGCGAGGAACTGAGCCGCGCCAAGACCTCGCTGGAGGAACGCAAGGTCATCGAGCAGGCCAAGGGGCTATTGATGCAGCAGCGCGGCATGAACGAAAACGAGGCCTACCAGGCGCTGCGCAAGCTGGCCATGGACCAGGGCAAGAAACTGCCCGAGGTGGCGCGCAACGTCATCGCCATCATGGAGCTGCTGGGCTGACGCTGGGAAGGGGCTAGGGGCTAGGGGCTAGGGGCTAGGGGCTAGGGGCTAGGGGCTAGGGGCTTCTTATCGTTCCCACGCTCTGCGTGGGAATGCAGTTCGCGACGCTCTGCGTCGCGGTGGACGCAGAGCGTCCGGACCTCCGTTCCCACGCGGAGCGTGGGAACGATAAACGACGTGCGCGCAGCGCACTCATCCCCTAGCCCCCTAGTCCCTAGCTCCTAGCCCCTTCCTTGCCCCACTAGCGGGCAACACGCTCCGTGTTGGTGCAGCGAAGCCCCGTGGTAACGGCCCGCACCGCAGGCAATAACGCCGCAAACCCCACTCCTGGCGCGACCTCACCTAACGCAGCCCCCTTTGGCACAGCGGTTGCAAAACACCAGACAAGCACCGGCAACGAAGCCGGTCTCACCCGAACGCACAGACCCAACGGCGGGCCGCGGCGGGTGACGGCACTACAGCTGATTCGGACAAAGGCGTCCATGCGTGTGGATATCGATCTGCACGGATGGGCGCCTTTTTTGTTTTCAACCTTATGCAACAAGGAGACAGGCAATGACGCAGGACAGACACCTCATCACCGGCACGCGCCGCGGCTTCATCAAGCACACCGCCCTGGCTCTGGCCGCTGCGCTGCTGCTGGGCGGCGCGGCACAGGCAGCCAAGCTGGAGAAGGAAGACCTCAAGTTCGGCTTCATCAAGCTCACCGACATGGTGCCGCTGGCCATCGCCAAGGAGAAGGGCTACTTCGAGGACGAAGGCCTGTACGTGGAACTGGAGGCGCAGGCCAACTGGAAGGTGCTGCTGGATCGCGTCATCACCGGCGAACTGGACGGCGCCCACATGCTCACCGGCCAGCCGCTGGGCGCCACCATCGGCTTCGGCACCGAGGCACACATCGTCACAGCCTTCGTCATGGACCTGAACGGCAACGCCATCACCGTCTCCAACGACGTGTGGGCGCAGATGAAGCCGGGGCTGAAGAGCGCGGACGGCAAGCCGGCCCATCCCAACAGTGCCGCGGCGCTCAAGCCGGTGGTGGAGAAATTCAGGCGCGACGGCAAGCCGTTCAAGATGGGCATGGTGTTCCCGGTGTCGACCCACAACTACGAGCTGCGTTACTGGCTCGCCGCCGGCGGCCTGCATCCCGGCTACTACGCGCCGCACAAGGGCGATACCTCCGGCAATCTCAACGCCGACGTGCTGCTGTCGGTGACGCCGCCGCCGCAGATGCCCGCCACCCTGGAGGCCGGCACCATCAACGGCTACTGCGTGGGCGAGCCGTGGAACCAGCAGGCGGTGTTCCGCGGCATCGGCATCCCGGTGGTCACCGACTACGACATCCGCAAGAACATGTCGGAGAAGGTGTTCGGCGTGTCCAATATCTGGGCCGAGAAGAATCCCAACACCCACAAGGCGGTGGTGAAGGCGCTGATCCGTGCCGGCAAGTGGCTGGATGACGAGAACAACAAGAACCGCAAGGAGGCGGCGCAGATCATCTCGCGTCCGCACTACGTCGGCGCCGACTACGCGGTGATCGCCAACTCCATGACCGGCGTGTTCGAGTTCGAGAAGGGCGACGTGCGCCCGGCGCCGGACTTCAACGTGTTCTTCCGCTACCACGCCACCTACCCCTACTACTCCGACGCCGTATGGTACCTGACGCAGATGCGCCGCTGGGGCCAGATCAGCGAGGAGAAGCCGGACAGCTGGTATCACGACATGGCGAAGAAGGTGTTCCGTCCCGACATCTATGCCGCGGCAGCGAAGGAGCTGATCGCCGAAGGCAAGATGCAGGCGGGCGACTTCCCCGACCTCGACAAGGAGAGCGGCTACCGCGCCCCGTCCAATGCCTTCATCGACGGCATCAGCTACGACGGCCGCAAGCCCAACGCCTATCTGCAACAGTTCCGCATCGGCCTCAAGGGCAAGGAAAAAATTTAACCCGCACGCCGGACGGGACATGCCCCGTCCGGCTAAATAGCTGTTCCGAATTCATAACCAGGCATAGGGCGTCCCATGGGCGCCGTGCTGCGGCGGGCACGGCCCGCCCTATGACACACCGAAGATAAGGTGGATACCAATTCGGAACGCTTATTTAGGAGGACCGCACCATGACCATCGCACTGTTCAATCCGCGCACCACCTTCCGCAGCCCGGCGCTGGATCGCCTGCAGGCCTGCCTGCAGAGCGCCCAGTTTCCGCGCCGCGTCGTCGGCCTGGTGCGTCACCTGCTGATCCCGCTCATCGCCATCGCCGTATTCCTCGCCGTGTGGGCGGCGGCGGCGAAGAACATCCAGACCTCGCTGGGCGAACTGCCCGGCCCGCGCGCCGTGTGGCAGCAGGCGGTGTCGCTGTACGGCGAACATCAGGCCGAGCGGGCGAAGGCCGATGAATTCTATGCCCGCCAGGTCGAGCGCAATGCCACGAAACTGGCGGAAGACCCCAATGCCGAGGTGCGCGTGCGTGCCTACACCGGCAAACCGACCTTCATCGATCAGATCGGCACCAGCCTGCTCACCGTCGCCACCGGCTTCATCATCGCCTCGCTCATCGCCATACCCGTCGGCATTGTTTGCGGCATGAGCGCCACACTGTATTCAGCGCTCAACCCGCTGATCCAGATATTCAAGCCGGTGTCGCCGCTGGCCTGGCTGCCGCTGGTGACCATGGTGGTGAGCGCGCTGTACGTCAGCGACGACCCGATGTTTGCCAAATCCTTCCTTACCTCGGCCATCACCGTCACCCTGTGCTGTCTGTGGCCGACCATCATCAACACCACCGTCGGCGTGGCCTCGGTGAGCAAGGATCTGCTCAACGTCAGCCGCGTACTGCGCCTGGGCTGGTTCACCAAGACGGTGAAGATCGTGCTGCCCTCCGCCATCCCGCTGATGTTCACCGGCATGCGCCTGAGCCTGGGCATCGGCTGGATGGTGCTGATCGCCGCCGAGATGCTGGCGCAGAACCCGGGCCTCGGCAAATTCGTCTGGGACGAATTCCAGAACGGCAGCTCCAACTCGCTGGCCCGCATCATGGTCGCAGTGTTCGCCATTGGCCTGGTCGGCTTCGCCCTCGACCGCGGCATGCTGCTGCTGCAACGCCGCGTCAGCTGGGACCGCAACGCGGTCCTGCGCTGATTTCTTCAAAGACCAACCTGTCGCGGAGACGCAGAGACGCGGAGAAAACCAGATGAATGCCACTGCCACCAATTCTGCGACGCGGGAGCACCAATGCATTTGCCTCATAAAACTCTGCGCCTCTGCGTCTCAGCGCCAGGGGGTTTTCAAGGAGATAACAACATGACCTATCTGAACATCGATCACATCGGCATCACCTTCGACACCGATCACGGCCCGCTCAACGTGCTGAACGGCGTCGCGCTCAAGGTGGACAAGGGCGAGTTCGTCTCGCTCATCGGCCATTCCGGCTGTGGCAAGTCCACCGTACTCAACATCGTCGCCGGACTGCTCACGGCGTCCACCGGCGGCGTGCTGCTGGAGAACCGCGAGGTGAACGAGCCGGGGCCCGATCGTGCAGTGGTGTTCCAGAACCACTCGCTGCTGCCTTGGCTCAGCGTGTACGACAACGTGCGCCTCGCCGTGGATACGGTGTTCAAGCACAGCAAGAGCAAGCAGGAGCGTCACGATTGGACCCTGCACAACCTGGAGCTGGTGCACATGACCCACGCCCTGCAACGGCGCCCGGACGAGATCTCCGGCGGCATGAAGCAGCGCGTCGGCATCGCCCGCGCCCTGGCCATGGAGCCCAAGGTGCTGCTGATGGACGAGCCCTTCGGTGCGCTGGACTCGCTCACCCGCACCCATATGCAGGACTCGCTGATGGATATCCAGGCGCGGCTCAACAACACCGTGATCATGATCACCCACGACGTTGACGAGGCGGTGCTGCTGTCCGATCGCATCGTGATGATGACCAACGGCCCCAGCGCCACCGTGGGCGAGATCCTGCATATCGATCTGCCGCGCCCGCGCCACCGTCTGCACCTGGCCGACGACCCCAAGTACAACCACTACCGCGCCGCCGTACTCAAGTTCCTGCACGAGCGGCATGCGCAGCCGGATGTGCCGGTAGCCGCGACAGCAAGGAACGAAGCGCCGCGGCTTAGGGCGGTGGGATAACGGCAATTCAAGATGATTCGCGGAGGAAACAAGATGTCCAGCAATCTGGAAAAAACGGCGCTGACCCTGGGCTTTATCCCGCTCACCGACTGCGCGCCGCTGGTGATCGCCAAGGAACATGGCTTCTTTGCCAAGTACGGCCTCGACGTGACCCTGTCCAAGGAGACCTCCTGGGCCAACATCCGCGACAAGGTGGCGCTCGGCATCCTCGACGGTGCGCAGATGCTGGCGCCGATGCCGCTGGCGATGAGTCTGGGCCTGGGGCCGATCCACAAGCCGATGGTCACGGCTCTGACCCTGGACCTCAACGGCAATGCCATCACCGTGTCCAACGCGCTGTACGAGCGCATGCTGCGCGCCGATGCCGCTGCGATGGCTGAACGCCCGCTCAGCGCGCGGGCGCTGAAGTGCGTGCTCGATGCCGACCGCAAGGCGGGGCGCCCGCCGCTCACCTTCGCCATGGTATTCCCGGAATCCACCCACAACTACGAACTGCGCTACTGGATGGCCGCCGCCGGCATCGATCCCGACCACGACGTGCGCCTGGTCGTCGTGCCGCCGCCGCAGATGGTGGGCCGACTGGAACAGGGCGACATCGACGGCTACTGCGTCGGCGAGCCGTGGAATGCGCAGGCGGTGCAGGCCGGCATCGGCCGCACCCTGATCACCAAGTACGAAATCTGGAACAACAGTCCGGAGAAGGTGCTCGGTGTGACGCAGGAGTGGGCCGAGCAGTATCCCCACACCCATCAGGCCCTGCTGCTGGCCCTGCTGGAGGCCTGCCACTGGCTGGATCAGCCCGATCACCGCATCGAGGCGGCGACACTCATCGCGCGCAGCGTCTACGTCAATGCCCCGGAGCACGTGGTGCGCATGTCCATGACCGGCACCTTCCAGTACGCCGCCGACGAGATGCCGCGTGCCTTGCCCGACTTCAACGTGTTCCACCGCTACGCCGCCAACTTTCCCTGGCGCTCGCATGCGGTGTGGTTCCTGACGCAGATGCTGCGCTGGGGCCAGCTCGATCGCGCCATCGACATGCAGACCATCGCCGCCGAAGTCTACCGTCCCGAGCTCTACCGCCAGGCCGCGGTGAAGCTCGGGTTGCCCTGCCCGGCCATCGATCACAAGACCGAAGGCCGGCATACCGCCGTGTGGAAGCTGTACGACGGCGAGTCCAGCCTGGTGATGGGCGCCGACAGCTTCCTCGACGGCCGCCTGTTCGATCCGTCGCAGCCGCTGGAGTATCTGCGCGGCTTCGAGGTGCAACACATGAAGACCGACGCGGCGGAACTCGCCGCCCTCAACCCGGCCGACAGCACGCGCCTGCAACCATCGGCGTGAAGCAAAACATTATTGTCGCGGAGACGCAGAGACGCGGAGATTTATGATGTTCAAAGACAGCGCGAGACAACTATTCATTAGCTTTTCTCCGCGTCTCTGCGTCTCTGCGGCAGATGTGTATTGACTGAGGAGATCGCCCCCATGAAAGAAAAACTGGTAGTCATCGGCAACGGCATGGCCGGCATGCGCACGGTGGAGGAACTGCTCAAGCTGGGCGGCGACCTCTATGACATCACCGTGTTCGGCGCCGAGCCGCACGGCAATTACAATCGCATCCTGCTCTCTCCGGTGCTCTCCGGCGAGATGCCGTTCGACGACACCCTGCTCAACCGGCCCGAGTGGTATGCCGAACACGGCATCACCCTGCATGCCGGCAGCAAGGTGACGAAGATCGATCGCGTGCGCCGCCAGGTGGTCGCCGCCGACGGACTGACGGTGCCCTACGATCGCCTGCTCATCGCCACCGGCTCCAGGCCGTTCATCCTGCCGGTTCCGGGGCACGACCTGCCCGGCGTGGTCGGCTTCCGCGACATCGCCGATGTGGAGGTGATGCTGGATGCGGCACAGAACCACCGCCATGCCGTAGTGATCGGCGGCGGCCTGCTCGGCCTGGAGGCTGCCGTCGGCCTGGTCAAGCGCGGCATGGTGGTGCGCGTGGTGCATCTCGCCGACACGCTGATGGAGCGCCAGCTCGACTCCGCCGCCGGTCAGATGCTGCAAAGGGAGCTGGAGTCGCGCGGTGTCGAATTCCTCATGGGCGCCAAGACCAGGGAGATCATCGGTCGTCAGCGCGTACAGGGCGTGCTGTTCGAGGACGGCCGCGAGGTGAGCGCTGACCTGGTGGTGATGGCCGCCGGCATCCGTCCCGACTTCGAGCTGGCCAAGGCCGCCGGCATCCATTGCGAGCGCGGCATCGTGGTCAACGACACCCTGCAGACCTACGACCCGCGCATCTATGCGGTGGGCGAATGCGCACAGCATCGCGGCCAGACCTACGGCCTGGTGGCGCCGCTGTTCGAACAGGCCAAGGTGTGCGCCAACCACCTGGCGAAGTTCGGCATCAGCCGCTACGTCGGCTCGGTCACCTCCACCAAGCTCAAGGTGAGCGGCGTCGACGTATTCTCCGCCGGCGACTTCCTCGGCGGTCCGGAGAGCGAGCAGATCGTCTACCGCGACCCCGGTGCCGGCATCTACAAAAAGGTGGTGCTGAAGGACAACCGCATCCAGGGCGCCGTGCTGTACGGCAACACACTGGACGGCGCCTGGTACTTTCAGCTGATGCGCGAAGGTACCGATGTCGCCGCCTTCCGCGACTCGCTGATGTTCGGCCAGGCCCATCTGGGCGATGCCGGCCACGGCCAGCACTCGCCGGTGGCGCTGATGGCCGACAGCGCCGAGGTGTGCGGCTGCAACGGCGTCACCAAGGGCACCATCGTCAACCTGATCCGCAGCAAGGGCCTGTTCACGCTGGACGAGGTGCGCGCCCACACCAAGGCCTCCGCCTCCTGCGGCGGCTGCACCGGACTGGTGGAACAGATCCTCGCCTCGGTGGTGGGTTCCGATGCGGCGCCGGCGGATCAACAGAAGCCGCTGTGCCCCTGCACCGAACACTCCCACGACGCGGCACGCGAAGCGATCCGCACGCAGCATCTCACCAGCATCGAGCAGACCATGCGCACGCTGGAGTGGCGCACGCCAGACGGCTGCCCCACCTGCCGCCCGGCGCTCAACTACTACCTGATCAGCACCTGGCCTACCGAAGCCAGGGACGACGACCGTTCGCGCTTCGTCAACGAGCGCCTGCACGCCAACATTCAGAAGGACCGCAGCTACACCGTGGTGCCGCGCATCTGGGGCGGCGTCACCACCCCGGAGGAATTGCGCGCCATCGCCGACGCAGCCGAGAAGTACGCCGTTCCGATGGTGAAGATCACCGGCGGCCAGCGCATCGACCTGGTGGGTGTGCAGAAGGAACAGTTGCCGGCCATGTGGGCCGACCTCAACGCCGCCGGCCTGGTGTCGGGCCACGCCTACGGCAAGGCCCTGCGCACGGTGAAGACCTGCATCGGCAGCCAGTTCTGCCGCTTCGGCACCCAGGACTCGGTGCAGATGGGCGTCGATCTGGAGAAGTTTTCCTGGGGCTCATGGACGCCGCACAAATTCAAGATGGCGGTATCCGGCTGCCCGCGCAACTGCGCCGAGGCAACCATCAAGGACTTCGGCGTGGTGGCCGTGGATTCCGGCTGGGAACTGCACGTCGGCGGCAACGGCGGCGTCAAGGTGCGCGTCACCGACCTGCTGTGCCGCGTCAAGACCGCGGAAGAGGTGCTCGAATACTGCGGCGCCTTCATGCAGATCTACCGCGAACAGGCGCGCTACCTGGAACGCACCGCACCGTGGATCGAGCGCGTCGGTCTCGACTATGTAAAGAAGCAGATGGTCGACGATGCCGCCAGCCGCGCTGTGCTGTACCAGCGCTTCGTCGAGTCGCAGCGCATCGCGCAGAACGACCCGTGGGCGGAGCACACGACCGATGCACGGCGCGGCGAGTTCGAACCGATGATCAAGATCGATGTAGGTCGGGTTAGCGCAGCGTAACCCGACAGAGCCGCGTCGGGTTACGCCCTATCGGGCTAACCCGACCTACGACCTGCTCTCGCCAAGAGCGCCAAGTACGCCAAGAAATACGAGGCTTTGACTTTGCGTGCCTGGCGTCTTGGCGAGAACAAATTGATTTTCAGGAGATAACCAATGTCAGACTGGATCAGCATAGGAAAACTGGAAGACATCCCGCGTCAGGGCGCACGCGTGGTGCAGACCGCGGCCGGCGAAATCGCCGTGTTCCGCGCGGCGAGCGATGCGGTATTCGCCCTGGCCAACCGCTGTCCGCACAAGGGCGGTCCGCTGGCCGAGGGCATCGTATTCGACCACCATGTTGCCTGCCCGCTGCACAACTGGAAGATCAGCCTCGAAAGCGGTGAGGCGGTGGCGCCGGACAAGGGCTGCGCACGGCGCTATACCGTGCGTGTGGAGGACGGCATCGTGCACTTGAACGTCAACAGCTAACGCAGAGACGCAGAGGCGCGGAGGTCGCAGAGAATACAGTTGCGCGACTTTGTTTTCTCTGCGCCTCTGCGCCTCTGCGTTGGGTGTTTTCTTTTCTTGCATCTTTGCGTTGAAGGCTTTTGATCATGACCATCAAAACCACCTGCCCCTATTGCGGTACCGGCTGCGGCCTGCTCGTCGAGGCCGGTGACGACGGCGCGCTGTCCATCAAGGGCGACCCCGAACACCCGGCCAACTACGGCCGCCTGTGCTCCAAGGGTGCAGCGCTGGGCGAAACGCTGGACATGGATGGACGCCTGCTGCGCCCGGAGGTCAACGGCAAACAGGTGGACTGGGGACAGGCGCTCGACAACGTTGCCGATGGCCTGCGCCAGACCATCGACCGCCACGGCCCCGATGCGGTGGCCTTCTATGTCTCCGGCCAGTTGCTCACCGAGGACTATTACGCCGCCAACAAGCTGATGAAGGGTTACATCGGCAGCGCCAACATCGACACCAATTCGCGCCTGTGCATGGCATCCAGTGTCGCCGGTCACAGGCGCGCCTTCGGTAGCGACAGCGTGCCGTGCAGCTACGATGATCTGGAACGCGCCAAGCTCGTCGTGCTGGTGGGCTCCAATGCCGCCTGGTGTCACCCGGTGCTGTACCAGCGCATCATGCAGGCGCGGCGCGACAACCCGGACCTGCTGCTGGTGGTCGTCGACCCGCGCCGCACGGCGAGCTGCGACGGCGCCGACCTGCACCTGCCGCTGGCGCCGGGCTCGGACGCCATATTGTTCAACGGTCTGCTGACGTATCTGTACGCCCATGGCGAGGAGAACGCCCTGTTCACCACGCATCACACCCAGGGCATGGACGCCGCGCTCACTGCGGCACAACAGAGCAGCCCCGATCTCGATACCGTGGCGGTGCAGTGCGATCTCGACCCTGCCCTCGTGCGCGAGTTCTACCGCCTGTACGCCCGCACCGAACGCGTGGTCACCGTCTACTCGCAGGGCATCAACCAGTCGTCCAGCGGCACCGACAAGGTCAACGCCATCATCAATTGCCATCTCTACACCGGCCGCATCGGTCGTCCCGGCATGGGGCCGTTCTCCTTCACCGGGCAGCCCAACGCCATGGGCGGACGCGAAGTAGGCGGGCTGGCCAATCAACTGGCCGCCCACATGAACATCGAGGATGCAGAGGCACGCGCACGGGTGCAGCGCTACTGGCAGTCGCCGCACATTGCCGGACGACCCGGTCTCAAGGCGGTCGATCTGTTCCACGCCGTTGAAGACGGCAAGGTGAAGGCGATCTGGATCATGGGCACCAATCCGGTGGTGAGCCTGCCCGAGGCGGATCGCGTCAAGGCCGCGCTGGAGCAGTGTCCGCTGGTGATCGTCTCCGACTGCATGGCCGATACCGACACCGCACGCCTGGCGCATATCAAACTTCCTGCGCTGGCCTGGGGCGAGAAGGACGGCACCGTCACCAACTCCGAGCGGCGCATCTCGCGCCAGCGCGCCTTCCTGCCGGCACCGGGCACGGCGAAGCCGGACTGGTGGATCATTGCCCAGGTCGCGCAGCGCCTGGGCTTTGCCGACGCCTTCGGCTGGAATGCTCCGGCGGCCATCTTTCGCGAACACGCCGCCCTTTCCGGCTACGAAAATGACGGCACGCGCGCCTTCGACATCGGCGCCCTGCACAACATCGACGACGACACCTACGCCATGCTGCGGCCGCTGCAATGGCCGGTGACCGCCGCAGCGCCGCAAGGCACCGTGCGCCTGTTCGGCGACGGCCGCTTCCATACCGCCGACGGCCGCGCCCGCTTCATCGCCGTCACGCCGCAGCCGCCGCGCACGGCGCCCGACGCGCCGCATCCGCTGCGTCTCAACACCGGCCGCCTGCGCGACCAGTGGCACACCATGACGCGCACCGGAAAATCGGCGCGGCTGTCCAGCCACGATCCGGAACCGCATGTCGCGCTGCATCCGCACGATGCGGCGCGTCTCGCCGTCGACGACGGCGCACTGGTACAGATCAGCAGCCCGCTGGGCAGCGTGGTCATGCGCGCGACAGTGAGCAACATGCAACGCCCGGGCGACCTCTTCGCTCCCATGCACTGGAACGACGGCTACACCGCACAGGGCCGCATCAACACCCTCGTCACCGCCCACACCGACCCGCACTCCGGCCAGCCCGAGTCGAAACACAGTGTCGCCGCCGTCGCGCCGCTGCCCGCCGCCTGGCACGGCCTGCTGCTGAGCAGGCGCCGCCTGCAACCGGGCGGCGCCTACTGGAGCTGCAACCGCATCGCAGGCGCCTGGCGCTATCGCCTGGCCGACTCCGCCACGCCCACCGCCTGGCCGGTACAGGCGCGCGCGCTGCTGTGCGCAGCGGAGCACGACGTGGGCTGGATCGAATATCTCGACAGTGCCGGCGGCCGTTACCGTGCCGCGCGCCTGGTAAACGGGCGCCTGGAAAGCTGCCTGTTCATCGCACCGGGCGACGAACTGCCGGACAGCGGCTGGCTGGAAACCCTGTTTGCACAGGACGCCCTGGATATCCAGCAACGGCAAAGCCTGCTCACCGGGCGCGCGCCGCACGGCGCAGACGCGGGCGGCAACATCGTTTGCGCCTGTCACGGCGTGCGCGCCGGCGCCATCCACGACGCCATCGCGGCGGGTGCCGCAACGGTGGAGGCCATTGGCACCGCATCGAAGGCCGGTACCGGCTGCGGTTCCTGCGTGGCCGAGCTTCGCGCCCTGTTGCAGGAGTGACGCCCATCGTTCAAAGATCGCAGTCCCGCAGGGGGGATAAGCGCAGCGCATCCACCGACGCTGTTTGGTGGATGCGCTGCACTTATCCCCCTACGAAAACTGCACGCCGCGGCGACCCACGCAGATACAAGAGTCCCGTAGAAGACTCCCCGGGATTGTGGGAGCCCAATTTATTGGGCGATTGCGGCGTCGGCAACGCCGCCCTCCCACCACCGTGCGATGCCGGTTATCATGCGCCCCATGTCCTCCGCACCGCCCCTGATCTCCGTCCTGCTGCCGTTCTACAACGCGGCGGTCACGCTGGACGAAACCCTGCACTCCATCCGGCAGCAAACCTTCACCGACTACGAGCTCGTCGCCGTGGACGACGGCAGCAGCGACAGTTCAGCGGAGATCGTGCGCAACCATGCCCGGGAAGACCAGCGCATCCGCCTGCTGCAACCGGGCCGGCAGGGGGTGGTCGGCGCCATGAACAGCGCGCTGGCCGCGGCACGCGCCGCCATCGTCGCACGCATGGATGCTGATGATCTGATGGCACCGACACGACTGGAGCGTCAGTACCAACTCCTGAGCGAACAGCCGCAGCTCGCCGCCGTCGGCAGCCAGGTCAGATTGTTTCCGGAAGACGATATCCAGGGCGGCTTTCACGAATATGTCCGCTGGCAGAACGCCTGCGTGAGCGCGCACGACATCGCCGACGAAATCTATGTTGAGCTGCCCATCGCCCATCCCTCGCTGATGTTCCGCCGCGATATCGTGCTGATCCTGGGCGGCTACCGTGACGGCCCCTTCCCCGAGGACTACGACATGCTGCTGCGCCTGCACCACGCCGGCCATGCCATGGCCAAGGTGGCCGAGGTGTTGCTGCACTGGCGCGAGAGCAGCGGTCGCCTCACCCGCACCGACCCGCGCTACAGCCGCGAGGCCTTCGCGCGCCTGCGCAGTGACTTTCTGGCGCGCGATCCGCGCCTGCACTCGGGCCGCCCGCTGGTCATTTGCGGCGCCGGCCGCCGCACGCGCCAGCGCGCGCAGCTCTTGCTGGATCATGGATTCAGACCCGTCGCCTGGATCGACATCGATCCGTGCAAGATCGGCAATGCGGTGCAGGGCGTGCCGGTACATCCGCCGACCTGGCTCGACCAGCCGGAAAAACCCTTCGTCCTCAGTTACGTCACCAATCACGGCGCGCGCGACATCATCACCGCACAGTTGCAGGGCATGGGATACCAGCGGGGCAGGGATTATTTGATGGTGGGGTGAACGCCGTCATGCAGGAGCCGAGTCCTCTCGGCGAACAGGCGCCTGAACAAGCGCCGCAATCGCCCAATGAATTGGGCTCCCACAATCCCGGGGAGTTTTTGCAGGGTGGATAAGCGCAGCGCATCCACCAGATGCATGGTGCGCCATGCGCACCCCGCGGCCACAGATGCGCCTCAGCGCCGCTTCGCCCACGGAGTGGGCTCCTACGGTGCCTCCTCAACCACCGGCCAGGCGAAGCCCTGCTCGCGGAACAGGCGCAGGCAGACATCCACCACGTCGCCGTCATAGCGCGTGCCGCGATGCTGTTCGATTTCCTCCAGGGCCTGTTGCAGCGGCAGCGAGGCGCGATAGGGGCGGTGCGAGGCCATGGCCTCGACCACATCGGCAACGGCAAGGATGCGCGCCTCCAGACAGATGGCCTCGCCGCGCAGGGCATTGGGGTAGCCGGAGCCATCGAGACGTTCGTGGTGCTGCACGATCATCTCGGCCACCGGCCAGGGGAAGGTTACATCCTTGACGATGTCGTAGCCCACCTGGGGATGGGTCTTGATCAGATCGAACTCCACCCTGGACAGGCGGCCAGGCCGGTTGAGGATTTCCGCCGGAATGTAGATCTTGCCGATGTCATGGATCAGCGCGCCCATCTGCAGGCCGGTGATCGTTCCCTCGTCGAGGCCCATCCCGCGGCCGATGGCCATGGCCAGGGCCGCCACCCGCTGCATGTGGCCGGCGGTATAGGGGTCGCGTTTTTCCACGGTAAGGGCGATGACGCTTACGGTCTTGATCAGGGTGGAGGCCAGTTCCGCCTGCGCCCAGTCACGTTCGCCCGTGGTCCGGCGCATGCGGATGCCATAGGCCAGGTCGGCGGCCAGTTCCTGCAGCAGCTCCACCTCGGCCGGGGCGAACGGCTCGGCCTCGGCTGCGCAGACAAACAGCGCACCCAGGGCACCCCCCTGATCCAGCAACGGCAGGGCGATAACGCTGGCATCTTCACCCTGAAGATGGCACAGCACACACGACTCCTCCGCCAGCAGCACGGCCCGCTGCACCTCGCCACGCTCCAGCGCGGCGCAGAGGAGGCGGCTGATGGCATCGTTGTGCTGGCAGGCAATATCGCCGCCCGCAAACCCCGCGTCACCGCTATGGGCCATGGCGTGCAGATTACCCTCCGCATCACGATGACCGATCCAGGTGGAACGATAGCCGGCCTCGCGCACCAGCACATCGCAAATCTCCTGCTCGAACTGCGCCTCGCTGGAGGCATACACCAGGGCGCGATTGCTCAGGCTGAGGGTGCGCAGTACGCGATTCAAGCGCATCAGGGTCTGCTGGTTCAGGCGCAGGGAGATGATCTGTCCCAGCTGGTCGGCCACCGCCTCGATCAGCGCGCGCTCCTCCTCGAGAAACGGCCCCTCGTCCTCCTCGCGCCGCTCCTCCGTATAAAACACCTCCACACTGCCCAGCTCGGCGGCACCGGCATTGATGAGCGCGGCCTGGCGCCATGATGCCTCAGCAAATGCCGCCGACACATATTCCTTGCCCTGGTAGCGGATACGCGCCGTGGTTACCTCCGGGTACTGCCAGGCCTCGGGCAGGAACGCCACCGCCTGCTGCAACAAGGCCGGCAGCGGCGTCTCCGTCTCCTCCGCCAGCTGTGCAATGCGATACAGGCAGCGACTCTCTTTCAGGCGTTCCTGCAACTGGTAGGCGAGCATCCTGGCCCGCTCCTCCGCCTCGCGCCGCGCAGTGACATCCTCATGGGTTCCCACTACGCGCTGCGGCTTGCCTGCCGCATCACGCACCACATGACCGCGGCTCTGGATCCAGACCCAGTGCCCCGCCTTGTGCTGCATGCGGATTTCCATCTGGAGCTGATCGCCTGTCCCGTCCAGCGCCGCCTGCACCTCGGTCAAGGCGGCGGGCAGGTCATCGGGATGCACCCGGCGTTGCCATTCATCGAGGCTATCGCCGATCTCCTCCTCGCTGTAACCGAGCAGCGCCTTCCAGCGCGGCGAGTAATACACCTTGCCGCTCTCCACGTCCCAGTCCCACAGGCCGTCGCTGCTGCCCTGCATGGCCAGCACCAGCTGCTCCTCGCGCGCCTTGAGCGCCGCCTCCATGGCACGCCGTTCGGTGGTGTCGTGGAAGATGCCGAGCAGGCAGGGGCGACCGTCAAACTCCATCGGCACCGAATTCACGTCGGCATATATCGTACTGCCGTCGCGGCGCAGCAACGGTATGTCCCGCGCCAGGGAGAACTCGCCGCGCGCCTGGCGGGCAAAGGTATCGCGCACCCGCGGCAGCTCACCTTCCGGGTGGATGGCTTCGAGACCGAGCCAATACAGCTCGGCTTCGCTGTAGCCCAGCAGTTCGGCAATCGCACGGTTGGCCAGCACGAATTTTTGCGTGGCCAGATCCGCCACCAGAATGCCGTCACGCGCGGTATCGAACACGATCTGCAGGCGCTGCTGCGAGTCCCGCAGTGCCTGCTCCAGCCGGTGCCGCTCGGTGATGTCCATGCCTGAGGACAGCGTGCCGGCCGCCTGCCCCGCGGCATCGCGCAGTGCGGCATTCTGCCAGGCGATGAGGCGCCGTTCGCCATCACGGCGCACCACCCAGTTCTCTGCATAATCCTGTTCACCGCCGAGACTGCTGCTGAAGAGCGCTTCTACCTGCTCACGCCCATCCGGTGGAATGCAGCACTCCAGCCAGGACTTCCCCAGCAGTTCCGCCTCGCTGTAACCGAGTATCTCGCAGCCCTTGCGGTTGATCAGGGTGATGCGCCCTTCCGTATCCAGCGCCAGCAGCATCACGGCGGCGATATCCAGGTAGCGTTGGGCGCGAGCCTGTTCGTCCGCCACCTGCCGCTGCATGGCACGTTGCTCGGTGATGTCGCGCAGGATGTGTATCGAATAACGATAATTGCCGGCGTCGTCGCGGATGGCGAAGAAGCGCGAGGCATAAATGTGCCCGTTGGCGGAAGTGATTTCTTCCTCCGTCTGGCGCGCCTCCTGCCGCGCCAGCAGACAGGCCGCTGCAGGACCGTCGCCAAGGGGAAACACCTCCCAATAAGGCCGGCCAATGATGTCGGAGAACGCCATCCCGGCGCACCCGGCATAGGCGCGGTTGGCGCGCATCACGCACCCCGCCTCGTCATGCAGGAATATCGGGTCGGACATGGTATCGAAGGCATCCATCCACTCGCGGTGGGCGTGCTCGATGAGGTCACGGCTCTTGTCCAGCTCCCGGTAGGACTGTTCCAGCCGACGCGCACGCAGCGCATTGCCGTAAAGGTGGTAGCTCACCAGCAGGGTGAACAGGAAACCGAGCGCAAGGCCAATCCAGGCGAGCAGGAGTTGATAACGGGCGAAGAAACCCTCGTTGGCGCCGAATACCACCTGCCAGCTCCTCCCCGGCAGGTGCACCATGCCATCAAGGCGCAGGGGCGAATCCGGCGCGGCCTCCTGCAAGGAACGAAACAGCGGCCGACCGTCCGCCGCATCGAACATGGCGAAGGTGATGTGTTCGGTGCCGGCAAAGCGCTGCACCGACGCCATCAGTTCGGCGAGGCGAAACACGCCGGCCGCATACCCGCGCAGCAACTGCCGCCGGGCGGTCACATCAGGCGGAATGTCCATGTGCTGGTACACCGGACGGAAGATCAGGAAGCCCTGCCGCTCGTTCTGCGGCTGCAACAGAGAGAGCATCGCAGTCGTCACCATCCTGCCGCTGTCGCGCGCCTGCTCCATGGCTGCCTTGCGCAGCGGGTGGGAGGCCAGGTCGACGCCGAGGGCGCCGCGGTTGGCGGCAAGCGGCTCGACGAAATGGGCGGGGAAATACTCGCTGCGCGGGGACAACGCTTGCAGGCTCCCCCCGGAACCGATTTCCCGCACGACATAGTCGGCCAGCCCCTCGGCGCGCACCTGCGCCTCGTAGGAGGGCCGCTCGGTCGCGGTGATGCGCGGCAACCACACCAGCGCCTGGATCTCGCCGTGCCGATCCAGCTGTGCGGCGGCGAAGCGATGGAACTCCCGCCGGTTCACATGTTCGGAGGCGTCATACAGTGCGCCCGCGCTATCCACCATTTCAACGGCCAGATCCAGCTGACGCTGCATGCTCTCCAGCAGACTGGAAGCGTGGCGCTCGAAATCGTATTGTGCCTCGCGCATCTCGTAGCTGCGCAGCAGGCCGAACAGCGCCGCGGACAGCAATATCCCCAACACCAGGGAAATCAGCGCGGAACGAGGTATAACCGACTCACCCTTGACCATGAAATGGATCGCATCCCTGTTGTGGTTTTTCTTCCCGCCACAGTGTAGCCCCATAGGGGCAATCTGTAGATAGCGACGCCGTCTGGAAGCGGCCTTGATAAGGCGCATTCTTACGCCGGCTGTTTATGGCACAGGTCTGTGGCGTCTTGTGAGGCGCGATAGCGTGGCGGCCGCCGCACGACGTCAGCGGTAGCGGTAATTTTCCTCTACCGCCTCCCGCGTCAGCACGCCATAGATGCGCTGGATGAAGGGCGCGGTGGTGCGTTGCACATAGAGCACATCGGCATGGCTGGACTGCAGTGCCTCCAGCGCCTCCTGCAAGGTGGCCTGCAGGTGGATCGGGGCCACATCACGGCGACGCGCCGGGATGGCCAGCAGGTCATAGGTCGGTTGCTCGCTTTCACTCAGGGCCCGCGCCAGATCGGCGGCAGGCAGCAGGGTGAGAAGATGTTCGCCTTCCCGCACCAGCAGCCAGTGCGGACGATCCGCCAGCAGCTGCTCGGCGGCGGCCCGTTCCAGCAGCGGCGCACATTCTGTGAAGCTGCGTTCCATCACCGACGCCACACCTATCCGGCGCAGCGATTGCGCCACCGGATCATTGCGATAGTCGAGGCCGCGGGCACGCATCAACGTGATATAGATCGATTCCTGCTTGAACACCTCGCGCGTCACCAGATTGGCGATCACCACCACCAGCATGCCGGGCAGAATGATGTTGGGATTGCCGGTGAGTTCGAGCAGGGCCATCAGCGCCGCCAACGGCGCCTGCAGGGTGGCGCTCATCATCGCGCTCATGCCCACCATGGCGTAAAAACCGGGTGATGAGGCCTGCTCCGGAACCAGCATGCCGCCGAGCACGCCCAGCGCACCGCCGGCGGCGGCGCCGATCACCAGGGTCGGACCGATCAGACCTCCCGGCAATCCCAGCCCCAGGCCCAGGGTGGTGGCCACCAGCTTGCATGCCGCGATCGCCAGCAGCAGCCCCAGACCTACCTGGCCGAGCAGTACGCCGTTCACCGTGTCATAGCCCACGCCCATGATCTGCGGCACCGCCATCGCCAGCAGGCCGACGATCGCGCCGGCCAGTGTGGTGCGCAGCCACAGAGGCACTTTGGGCAGCGCGGCGGAACTGGCGCGCAACAGGCGGATGAATGCGGCCGACAACGTGCCCAGTACCAGTCCAATCAGCACCAGCCAGGGCAGCTCCCACAGCGAGAGCATGTCCAGCGGCGGCACGCTGAAGGCGGTGGCATCGCCGAACACGGCGCGGCTCAGCACCGCACCGCTCACCGCAGCCAGGATCACCGGCATGAAACCGGCGATGGTGTATTCCATCATCACCACTTCCATGGCGAAAATGACGCCGGCGATGGGCGTGTTGAACGAGGCGGCAATCGCCGCCGCCGTGCCGCAGGCCACCAGGGTGCGGGTGCTGTTGTTGGGCAGGCCGAGGCGCTGCCCCACCTGACTGCCGGCGGCGGCGCCCAGGTGGATGCTCGGCCCCTCGCGGCCGACCGAATGGCCGCTCAGCAGACAGATCGCCGCGCCCGCGAATTGCACCAGCATGTTGCGCAGCGGCAGATGGCCCTGGTGATAGGTGAGCCGCTCCATCACGTGCACCACGCCCACCAGCCGCTGCGCCGGAGACAGGGCCTGCAGAAACAGCCCCACCAGCAGGCCGCCTGCGGTGGCCACCACGAGGCGCAGCCACGGCTGCAGTGATTCGAAGGCATCCGCCTCGCCGCCGGGCAGCCACGCCGCCTGCCCCAGATCCACCACCAGACGAAACAGGATGATCACCACACCGGCCAGCAGCCCGCTTACCACACCCAGCGCCGCGAGCTGCGGCAAGGCATCCATGGTCGCCAGGCGCTCGGCCAGACGATCCAGACGATGGCGCAAAACAACGCGGAGATTCTTCATCGTTCCGATTATGCCAGACGCGACAGCAGCACACCGACCGCCTGCGCCACTCCCGCCGCTGCGCGCGGCGCCTGCCGCGGCTGTTGCCACAACCGGTTGAGGTGCGTGAGGAAGCCACCCGCATCCAGCTCACTGCGCGGCACGGCGGCGCAGGGCAACTCCCGCTCCAGCCAGCGCACCAGCCAGGGCTCCTCCGGCCAGTCCTCGCGCGGCACGTACAGCAACGGCACGCCGGCGCAGGCCGCCTCCACGAAGGTACCGTAGCCGGGCTTGGTCAGCACGGCATCACAGGAGGCGAGCACATCCGCGAACGGCATGCCCAGTTCTTCCAGCACCAGAACATCGTCCCGCGCCGCCTGCCAGTCGCGCTGCATCACATAGCGCACGCCGGGCGTTGCCGGCCAGCGTTCCAGTGGCGGGCGGAAGGCGATGCCGCCCATGGCCACCAGCACCAGCCGCTCGTCGGCGCCGATGTTACAACGCTGATTGATCTCGGCGCGCCGCGCTACTCCCGTCAACGCCACTGGCCCGATGTCCTGCAGGTTGTCGAGGCCGGGCATCGGCATCGCCGGCTCGGTGCGCAGAAACACTTGCGCCTTGTTGTAGGCCGCCAGCATCTGCTCACGGATACGCCCGGCTTCAGGCAATTGGTGACAGTAATGGCCGTAGATGTCGGCCCAGTTGAGACAACACATGGCCAGGGCGGGAATGCCGGCACGCGCCGCCGCCGCCAGGGTGAGATAGGGAATGTCCGCCAGGATCAGATCCGGTGCAGCCTGTTCCAGTTCACGCGCCACGCCAGCCACGCGACGTTCCCATGCGGCATGAAAGGCGGCATAGCGCGCCGCACTCGCCGCCACGTCCACCGCCAGCGCGCTGTGCATCACCATGCCGAAGTCGTCTTCCACCCGCTGATGTACGAACGTCCCCGCGATACGACGCGACAGCACGGCATGGGACAGGCCGCAGCGCACGGTGAGTTGCAGCTCGGGAATCCGTTCGCACAGGGCATTCAGCACCGGCGCGGTTTGCGCCAGATGACCGTAGCCGTGGGCGGAGATGGCGGCAAGGAGATGGGGCATAAGTCCTTATCGAATGATGGTGACCACCATCGTCAGGCACCGACGATGAGAGCGACACCAACGGAGAACATCACGCAGGCCGCCAGCACATTGAGCACCCGCCCGGCAACGGCGGAAACCTGCCGGCCCAGGCGGGCCGCCACATAGGCATAGACCAGCTTGACGCCACCGACGGCCAGTACGGCAATGAGTATTACATGGACGGCATCCACATAGGTAACCATCGCCAGGTCGATGAAGGCCGGCAGAAAACCGAGATAGAACACCACCGCCTTTTGATCGCCCAGCGTGATGAGCAGGCCGGTGGTAAAGCTGGAGTGCAAGGCTCCATTCTCCGCCGCCTGAGCTGCCGCAGCGGCAGCACCCTGACGCCACAGGACAACGCCCAGCCAGATCAGATAAGCACCGCCGAGATATTTGATCAGGAAGAACATGCTGCCCATCGCTTCGACGAGCAGCGCAAGACCGAACATGGCGAGCAGGATGAACAGCACGTCGCCGACCACCACACCCAGCACGGTCAATGCACCATGGACAAACCCTGACGTCGCCGCCCGCGCCGACACCGCCAGCACGCTGACGCTCGGCACGGCGGCCAGCACAACCATGGCAGCAAACAAGGCCGCCATGCTGCCCAAAGTCAGACTGGTTTCCATCATCACGACCGATGCCGGGGAAGGACAGGCACGAAGGTATCCAATCGAGGGCGGCAGGCTGCGGCTACACCCGCCCCCGCTTCTCGCCCACCCTGGCGTCGAAGCGTTCCCTGACGATGACGAAGCGCTCATGTCGTCCGCGGGAAATGATCTCCACGCCGTCGTGAGCCTCCACCGCAAACACCAGCTTCCTGCCGCTCACCTCGATCAGCTCCACCCGGGCCGTCACCTCCAGCCCCGGCGGCGTCGCGGCCTCATGGCTTATGTCGATGTGCGTCCCCACCGTCTGCTCCGCCGGCCAGTCGAGATACGGATTGATCGCCTTGATGCAGGCCCACTCCAGAAAGCCGACCAGAAAACCGGTGGCGAACACCTCCGGCATCGCCAGGAACTCCTCCGCCTCCGGATACAGCGCGGGCACGGTCTTGGAAGACGGCACCACGAAGCGGTGCTCATAGATGATGCCGGGTCTTAAGCTGTCTTTCACGATCAACTCCGTCTGAATGAACTTGCCACTACTCCCGCCAATGCCGCGGATCGTTCATGGTGTCGGCACACTGCACCGTACCGCGCACCCGGCCGATGACGCCCGGCGTCAACTCCTGCACCATCCAGGCATCATCATGCTCAATGGGGATCGGATACGGCGCCGCAAAACCCAGCGCCCGTGCCGGCCTGAATCCGAAGCGGGAATAGTAATCGGGATAACCAAGGACAAACACCAGCTCGACGCCCGCCACCGCGAATTGCCGCAGCCCTTCATGGATCAGGGCACCGCCGACGCCCCTGCCCTGCTGCCCCGGCACCACTGCCAGCGGCGCGAGTATCTGCGCGGAAACCTGCTGTCCTTCCGGTTGTATCCGCACGGCGGTAAACAGCACATGCCCCACCACATTACCATCGACCTCCGCCACCAGCGAATACAGCGGCCGGGCCGTAGCGTCATCGAGCAGCCCATCAACCAGCTTGACGATCTCGGCTCCCTGCAAGCTGCCGAAGGCGGCCGCATGCACAGCCAGGATGGAGGTGCGGTCATCGGCCGTAGCGAATCTGACGTTCAGCATAGGATTGGTTTCATTTGAGGTAACTACTCCGATCCCAGACCACCCGGAGCATGTGGCAGGTTGGGCTTCGTTCCCCAGCACAACCTGCCGCGATCTGCCCCAGAACGCCTTATGTGTCTCTGCCCGCTTTTTTTGTATGGTACATCGCGTTGTCGGCATGCTTGAGCAGGATTTCGGCCTCCTCGCCATGCTCCGGAAACAGCGCAATGCCGATACTGGCGGTGACATGTGCCTCATTCCCCTCAATCGTCATGGGCCGGGCCACGGTTTCGCGTATTTTCACGCTAACGCGCTCGATGTCACCGACATCCTCCATTTCAACGAAGATGATGGCGAACTCATCGCCCCCCAGGCGAGCCACGGTATCGCTCTCACGCACGCAACCTCTCAATCGCCTGGCAGTTTCCACCAGCAACTGATCGCCCGCGGCATGACCCAGCGTGTCGTTGATCATCTTGAATCCATCAAGGTCAATCATCATCACCGCCACGGAACGCCCGCTGCGCTTGGCGTAGCCGATAGACTGACGGAGGCGATCGAACATCAGTTCGCGGTTGGGCAATCCGCACAAGGGGTCGTGGTAGGCACGATGCCATAATTCGCGTTCGGCGCGCTTGGCCTCCGAAATGTCGCGCGAAATGCCAACATAATTGATGGTCTTGCCGCTGCCATCCTTCACCGCAACGATGGACAGCCAGCGGGGCGCTATCTCGCCGGATTTGTAGCGATCCCATATTTCACCCTGCCATTGCCCTTCCTGCAGCAGGACACGCCACATTTCCTCATAAAATTCGCGCGTGTGCCGGCCGGATTGCAGCAGCCGAGGATTCTGTCCCAGCAGTTCTTCCCGCAGATAGCCGGTTGTCTCGGTGAAACCCGGATTGACATCAAGGATGGTACCCCTGGCATCGGTGACGATCACGCCCTCGTTGGCGTTTTCGAATACGCGCGATGCCAGGCGCAAGCGATTGTCATTTTCTTGCTGCTGCGTGATGTCCTGTACCGTACCAAGCATTCGCAATGGTTTGCCGGTGTTGTCCCGGGTTATCTCAGCGCGCTCGTGTATGATGCACAGGCTGCCATCGGGCCGCACCGCTCGGTGCACGAGGTCATAACTCTGCCCCCCATGCAGGGCGCTGTTCACTGCTTCCATCACTGCCGCCCTGTCCTCGGGATGAACCGATTCGAGGAATGCCTCGTAGGTTGCCCCAAACTGCTGCGGCAGCAGGCCAAAGATGCGATACACCTCATCGGACCAGTACAACGTGCCGCCCGTGATATCCCAGTTCCAGTGCCCCATATGGCCGATGCGCTGCGCCTCGGCCAGACAGGCCCGGCTGGCATCCAGCTCCGCTGTTCTTGCCTCCACCTGCCGTTCCAGATTGTCGCGTGCCTGCCGCAGTTCCTCTTCGATTTTCCGGCGCTCGGAAACCTCCTGCAACAGACTGGCCTGGTCATGCCGCAACCGGCGCATCACTGACTTGCCGACGCCTATCACCATTGCCATGGCGGCAAGCATCAGCGCCATCATGCCAAGAAAGGTGCGCTGATAGGATAGTTGCTCGTTCTGTGCCGAGGTTTCGCTCATGGACTTGTCGTGCGTGATGATACGCTCGAACTTTTCCAGCACCCTGGCCTGCGCCGGAAGAACCTGCTCTCGCATGATCAGTCCAGCTTCGCTTTTCCTGTCGGCGACCAGCAGCTCCGCCACCTGTTCAATAAATGGCGTTGCCCATACGGTCTCCTCACGCAATTCCCTGAGCAGGATCACGTAGTCCTGCTCGGCAGGAAGTTCCTCGAGCTGCGCACGCAGGGCGACATATTCATTGGCCCGCGCGAGGTAGCGCATGTGGATATAGTCCTGCACAAATGGATCATCTGTCAGCAGCATCGCGTTGAGATCGATGACCCGTTCGCGGACGATGGTACGAAGCTGGTAAACCAGTGTGGCCCTTTCTCCGGACAGCCGTACCGTCTCCTGGGTGCGGCGCATTTCATCATAATGTGCACGCGCCATGAGCATGATGCCTGCCAGGAACAGCAGTAACACCAGAAACCCAAGGGAAACCCGGAAAATGGAATGTGAGAAGTTCATCAACACCTCGCCCGCGGAAGGAACCTGTCAGCCGGCAAGGTCTTGATGTATACCAAGCTTTCCTCGACGTAAATACTGGCGTTCCATAGTGTATACCTGTCAAGGCAACTACACCCCGAGGGATTGCTACAAGTAAGCAGGGTCAGAACACGGATGTTGCCAATATTAGTGGAATCTGTGTTCTGACCCCAGTTGCCCTCTCTTTACCTCGCTCCAGGGAGAGCCCTCTGCTGGATTGGCGTGATAGGCATCCAGCCGCTTCTCCAGTTCCGCCTTGTGCCACTCGGGCACCGCAACCGATTCAGGCAAATCGGCGATGGAGTTCCATATGTCCTCAACCAACTGGATTCTTTCATCCACCGGCATTTCCGCGATGTCAGCAGCAGATATCTTTTTCATCATGACGCCTCCAGTAGCCCCCGGCTGCGGCATGCTGTGTTCCTGTATACACACGACGCAGTTTGGTCATTTTTCCACACATTCCGATTCATTGGTACAAGTACCCCCTCCCGGCCACCCCCACTGTCGTGGGGGAGGAAATCCCCCTCCCCGCCCCTCCCCACGCGTGGGGAGGGAGTTCGACAGAGAGATCACTTCTCGCGCAGTTCGCGCAGCTTGCGGTAGAGGGTGCGCTCGGAGAGGCCGAGCTGCTCGGCCAGCGCGCGCTTGTCGCCCTGAAAGCGGGCCAGGGCCCACAGCAGGTAGCGCTGTTCCACATCCTCCAGCGGAATCACTTCGCCGAACAGGGCACCGCGCAGGGGGCGGGCCTCGCCGTCGAGGCAGCATTCTTCCGGCAGGTGCTCCGGGAGGATCACCTTGCCGTCGCAGAGCAGGGCGGCGCGTTCGAGGATGTTGCGCAGTTCGCGGATGTTGCCGGGGAAGCTGTAGCTGCGCAGGCAGGCCAGGGCGGCGTCGCCGAGGCGCAGGCGACGTTCGCCGGAGACGCGTTGCAGCAGGCTTTCCGCCAGCAGCGGCAAATCCTCGCTGCGTTCGCTCAGTGAAGGCAGGAGGATGGGAAAGGCATTGATGCGGTAGTAGAGGTCACGGCGGAAGGTGCCAGCCTCGACCATGGCTTTCAGATCACGGTGGGTGGCGCAGATCAGGCGGAAGTCGGCCTTTTGCGGCTCGATGCCGCCGACACGGCGGAAGGTGCCGCTCTCCAGCAGGCGCAGCAGCTTGACCTGTTGCGCCAGCGGGATCTCGCCGATTTCGTCCAGGAACAGGGTGCCGCCGCGCGCTGCTTCCACCAGGCCGAACTTGCGCGCCTGCGCGCCGGTGAAGGAACCCTTTTCGTGGCCGAACAGTTCGCTCTCGAACAGGGTTTCGGTGAGGCCGGTGCAGTCCACCGGCACGAAGGGGCCGTTGCGGCGCACGCTGGCCTCGTGCACCGCCTGCGCAATGAGCTCCTTGCCGGTACCCGACTCGCCCAGCAACAGCACGGTACTTTCGCTGGGCGCCACCCGCTGTACCAGCTCCAGCACCTTGTTGAATACCGGCGAGCGCCCCACCAGTCCGCCGGCACTGGGGATCGGGCTGGCCAGGCGGCTGACGCGCATGCGCTCCAGCAGGAAGCGAATGTTGCCCTCGGTGTCGCGGATTGGCGTCATCTCCACGTCCACATGCTCCTCGCCATTGGGGGTGTGGTGCAGGTGCAGCACCCGCTGCGCTGTATCACTCTCCAGCGCATTCCTGAGCGGACAGTTCTCGCCCGCCTGATCGCAGGGGATGGCGTAGTGGTGCGACACCTCGTAGCAGAAGCGGGTCTTGAGGGAATGACCGTCGCCATAGGTGCGACGGTAGGCGTGATTGGTGGCGAGGATCCGGTAGTCGGCGCCAAGCAGGGCCGCCGGCTCGACAAACACATCAAGCATGGACAGCAGCTCGGCCGGAATTTCGGGCAGGTTGGAGTGGGGCATGGAAATCTCCGCCAGTTACGTCAGTCAGGCGGAGTATATGCCAACAGTGGCAGCCACCGACGGAATCCCTGGCAGCATCGCCGCAGCCCCACCAGCAAGGCGTATCACACACAAGCGGGTCATATGCCGCAGCCATGCCCGGCAAAAACAGGAACGGGTTCACATAACCGGTTGAATCAACAGCAAACACAGGCGCTGGTACATGGCGTGCATATCAGGAGTCAGTCTCAATCCAAACAACAAGCGACAAGGAGTAACCATGAAACACCCTGCATTCCGCCATCGACGGGCACTGCTTGCGTCACTGATCGCCACCGTCCTCCATGGCGCCGCCATCGCCGAGGAGGCGCACGTGCCGACCATTTCGGTCACCGCATCACCACTGTCTGAAACCCTGCCCCCGAGTGCCACGGCTGTCAGCGCGGAAACCCTGCAGTCCCTGCGGCCCGCCACCAGTGACACCGCCAGCCTGCTGAAGAATGTACCGGGCCTCACCATCCAGACCAGTGGTGGCGTATCCGGCCTGCCGGTGATTCGCGGCCTGGCCGATGACCGCCTGCGCATCAAGGTCGACGGCATGGACCTGATCTCCGCCTGCGGCAACCACATGAACCCGCCGCTCTCCTATATCGATCCGAGCAACGTCGGCAGCGCCACGGTGTTCGCCGGCATCACCCCGGTCAGCGTCGGCGGCGACAGCATCGGCGGCACCATCCTGGTGGACTCCCCTGCCCCGCGCTTTGCCAAGACCGGTGATGAGAGCTTGTTCACAGGCGAGGCCGGCTTCTTCTATCGCAGCAATGGTGATGCCTATGGTGACAACCTGAGCGCAACCGCCGCCAGCGAAACCCTGAGCATGACCTATACCAGCTCGACGACCCAGTCTGGCAATTACACCGCCGGTGACAACTTCAAGGACGCCGGCCTCGCGGCCGCCGGCCGCGGTTGGCTGGATGGCGACGAGGTAGGCTCGTCCATGTACAAGTCCACCAACCGGTCGCTCAGCCTGGCCATGCGCAACGAAAACCATCTCACTGAGCTCAAGCTCGGCCAACAGGACATTCCCTACCAGGGCTGGGTCAACCAGCGCATGGACATGACCGGCAACGACAGCAAGCAGATCAACCTGCGTCATACGGCCGAGCTGGACTGGGGCATGCTGGATGCCCGCGTCTACCAGGAGCGCACCCGGCACAAGATGCAGTTCTTTGATGACAAGCTGTACTGGTATGGATCCAACACAGGAACGCCACCGGATGGTGCCTCGTGCACGATTGCCGGGGGCAACACGGGCTGCGCCGCCGGCATGCCGATGGACACCGAGGGCAAGAACAGCGGCGCCGTTGTGAAGGCGGATATCCGCCTGTCCGCACGTGATTTGCTGCGCGTGGGTGGTGAAGTACAGCAATACCGGCTGGATGACTGGTGGGACCCGTCCGGTAAGGGCATGTGGCCCAACGTATTCTGGAACATCCATGATGGCGAACGCGATCGTCTGGCACTGTTCGGCGAGTGGGAGGCACAGTGGAGCACTGCTTGGCTGACCCAGTTCGGTGTGCGCGGCGAACAGGTGGACATGAATGCCGGCGAAGTACAGGGCTACAGCTCAACCTTCAGCCCCGCTGATGCAACCGCCTTCAATACCGCCAACCGCAAGAAGACCGACAACAACATCGATCTCACCTTGCTGGCACGCTTCACCCCGGACGCTACACGCACCATCGAGTTCGGCCTTGCCCAGAAGACCCGCTCACCCAACCTGTATGAACGCTATACCTGGTCGACCCACGGCATGGCGATGCGCATGATCAACTGGACCGGTGATGGCAATGGCTATGTCGGCAACCTCGACCTGAAGCCGGAGATTGCCCACACCGTCAGCGCCAGCTTCGACTGGCACGATGCGGCAGAGGAAAAGTGGGGGCTTAAGATATCTCCTTATTACACCTACGTCTCCGATTACATCGATACCGCACGCTGTTCGTCTGGCGGCAATGCCTGTACGGCAGGAAATTTGACCGTCACTGACGCATTTGTGTACCTCAAATTCGTCAACCAGTCGGCCCGCCTGTACGGCCTGGATATCTCCGGCCATTTCCCCTTGGCAGAGAACACCGCGTACGGGAACTTTACCGCTACCGGCATGGTGAGCTACACCCGCGGCGAGAACGACACTACCGGCGACAACCTTGCCAACATCATGCCGCTCAATGCAAAGATGGCGGTGGTGCAACGCACCGGCAGCTGGAGCAACACGGCGGAGGTTGAGCTGGTGGCGGAGAAGAAGGACGTGTCGGCCACCCGTAACGAGATGAAGACCGGCGCCTACGGCCTGCTCCACCTGCGCAGCAGCTACACCTGGAAGCAGGCCCGCTTCGACGTGGGTATCGAGAACGTACTTGATACGTTCTACAACCACCCGCTGGGCGGCGCCTATCTCGGCCAGGGCAAGACCATGTCCGGTACCGATGTGCCCTGGGGCACGCCGGTTCCCGGCATGGGCCGCTCCATCTATGCCGGCGTGAACGTCAAGTTCTAACGGCGTACCCTGTAATCAAAAACGCCGGCGCAAGCCGGCGTTTTTGCTTTCATCACCAGAGAATCAGACGGTCGTATCAGTGATCATGGCCGTGATGATGATCCGCCATCTGCCCGGGCTCCAGCGGAGTCAGGCTGCCTTCAACATAGGATTGCACTGCGGCCAGCGGGTCTTCCTGCTGCGTCACCGCCACACGGATACCGCGCCCGGCGAGGCGGCGCGCAAAACCGGCACCGCAGCTCCCGGTGATCACGGCATCGACACCATCCACCGGATGGGCGCCCTCGCCGTGGAATTCGTGGAAGGACATTTCCCTGGGCAGGTCGATGCGCTCCACCTCGCGCGGGGCGGTTCCGGCTGTTGCCTCGAAGACCAGAAAGCGGCGCGACTTGCCTGCATGGCCGGTGACGGTACGGAAATTCTGGCTGGTGACAGCGATGCGCATGACGGCTACCTCACTGTGTTCTTCAGCGCATGTGCCCAGCTTTCCATCGCCTGGTTGGCGCGTGGCATGGGCGCCTCCATGAAGGTGATGACGAATCTGTCGGCCAGCTCGGCCACGCCGATGGAACGCGGGCGCACCGCCAGTACCGCCGGATTCGGCAATTTGACACCGAAGCAGAAGATCAGATTCTTGGCATCGAGGATCTCCGGCGCGATCTCACCCTCGGGCAGGGACTTGGTGTGGGCGTAGTGATCGAACACGGCGATAAACACCGCATCCGGCGTTTCGTCGATACGCGCCTTGAGGAATTCGATGATGGCATCCACCGATGTCCCGGTGGTTTCATCCTTGTTCAGCTCGACGGTGAATACCGGATACTTTTCCTGCAAGAGCGTTTGTTTCATGAGCAGCCACCTGTCGTTGGATTAATCTTCCTCTACACAGATCTCGCGCCGTGCGACAGCCAGTGCCGTACGTATCAGCAGCACACCAATCACCATGGTCAACACCGCCAGCAACACCACGCCGAGACCCAGAAAGAAACCGTGACCCAGCTGCTGATACATGACCAGGGTGGCAATGGTGATGGCCGCCAGCGGAAAGGAATACGCCCACCAGGAGAGGAAGAACTTCAGGCGGGCAAAGCGCTGCACCTGGGTAAACAGCAGCAGGGTGATGAACAGGCCGGCGTAATACAGCAGGCGCGCGAACACGTCGATGCCACCGGTCAGCTTCACATAGGCGATGAAACCCACGGCCGGCGGTGCGATGAGGATGAACAGCGTCGGCACCAGCTTGCCCGGCAACGGGGCGTGAAAAATGATGCGGTAGAACACGATGGTCAGCAGCACCAGCCAGAACAGCAGGCCGATACTGAAGAAGAACCAGGATATCTCGACGTAACCGTGACTCACGCCGGCGATGGGTATCAGGATGTTGCCCACCACCGGAATGAACCAGGCTGGATTCATATGCTGGATCTGGAAGTGCTCGTGGTTGATCCAGGCGCCGAGCACGTACAGGGTGAACAGCAGGTGCAGCGCGCTGCCGCCCACCCACAGCACTAGCGACAGGCCGTGGTTGATTTCCAGCGTGGCGATGGACAGCAACACCAGGCTGATGGAGATGGTGGGAAAGAAACTGAGCCGCACCGGATGGTGCAATTCCTGCAGCACTTCGGCACGGTGCAGCAACAACTTGCTGCCGTAGGCGAGCACCAGGATGACAAACAGCAATGCCGTGACCACCAACGAGGTAACGGCAACGCCGGAAAATCCCGTCAATGTCTGCGCCTTTTCCCATGCAATAGTGAAGCCGCTCAACCCCATCACCGTGGCGAAGGCGGAGATGGGCAAATATTTGATGCGTGATTCCTGGCTCATGCAATTCCTCCGCGGAACAAGCCAATACTTGAGTTGTATGGTAAAGCTCCGAGATGGGAGCTTGCATTGATATATCGCAATACGCGGGAAGCAAATGCGTTAAACGCAAAGGAGTTTGTATCGAATGCGCCTGTCGGCAACGGTTATTCTGAAGCTCGGGGATGGCGCCGCATTTCATTGCGGCAGGTCCACACCCACAGAAAAAAACTTTGCGACCCTGGCGTCTTTGCGTTGACGGCTTTTGACTCTACAAAAGGTCACTCCGCCGCGATGCGCTCCAGGGCGGCACGGTCGCAATGGAAGCTGCCGGCCTGCTCGCTCAGTACGCCGGCACGCTTGAGTTCGGCCACCATGCGGCTGGCGGACTCGGTGGTGATGCCCAGCATGGCGCCCATATCCTTGCGGCTGAACAGACTGCACAGACCGTCGCCCGCCTCGTTGGACAGGCGCAGCAGCAGACGCGCCACGCGCTGGCGCGCGCTGCCGGTACCCAGTTCGGTGAGCCAGGCATCGGCCTCGGACAGCGCCTGCTGCCAGCGCCGCATCAGCTCCCGGTACAACTGCGGGCTTTCCAGCTCCAGCCGGCGGATGACGTCGACCGGGATGCGACACACCACGCTGTCCTGCTCGACGACGGCGTCGTGCTGATAGGCGTGCCCCAGCAGCGCCTCCAGGCCGGTGACGTCGGTGGCGCGCACCAGGCGCACGATACGCTCGCCACCGTCGGGCAGGTACTGCACCAGTTTCACCAGGCCCTGGCGCACGGTGAAGATGGCGCGGCCGGCATCGCCCATGCGGTAGAGGAAATCGCCACGACTCAGGCGCTGTTCGTCGATGGCGTGCTGGATGCGGCCGAGCAACGCCGGATCGATACCGGCGAACAGTACCGAGGCGCGCATGGTGCACAGACTGCAGTCTGCCGTCGCGCACCAGGCATTCGTCACGGGTTGCTGTTTCATGTCGAGCCGTTTCTCATGACAGGGGCCATTGCGTCGTCCGGGGGCGTTGCGCCCCCGGCCAGGTGTCGCTCCAGTTCAGCCAGGCGCTGCGGCGTGCCGACATCGACCCAGCCGCCGCGGTAATGTTCTCCGCTCACCTGCCCCTGCGCCATGGCGTCGCGCAACAGAGGCGCGAGGGGGAACTTGCCCGGCACATGGCCGGCGAACAGTTCCGTACGGTACACGCCGATACCGCTGAAGGTCAGGCGTGAGGTACCGCTGTCGCTCACGCGCCCCGTCTCTCCCAGCACAAAATCACCCGCCGGATGCTGCGGCGGATTGTCCACCAGCACCAGATGGGCCAGGCCGGCCGGCTCGGCCGGTAACCCGGCGTAGGGAAAATCGGTCCAGATATCGCCGTTCACCACCAGAAACGGCGCCGGCCCCAGCAGCGGCAAGGCGCGGAATATCCCGCCGCCGGTCTCCAGCGCCTCGCCCTCGGCGGAATAGCGTATCTGCGCCCCGTAGCGGCTGCCGTCGCCCAGGGCCTGTTCGATCTGGTCACCCAGGTGGGCATGATTGATAACCAGCTCACAAAATCCGGCCTGCACCAGGCCCAAGATGTGGTACTCGATGAGGGAACGGCCCGCCACCCGCAACAGGGGTTTCGGGGTGTGGTCAGTAAGTGGGCGCATGCGTTCACCGCGCCCGGCAGCCAGGATCATCGCTTTCATCGGAACAGGGACACCGTTGGTCGGTACGGCGGCTTGCAGTGTAGCAGGAATGCCGTATACACAAGCCCTTAGTCTATCCTTCCAGTAAGGATCTTACGGAGATACCGTCATGGAACCGAGCCGTCACATCGAGGCCTATCTCAATGCCCAGAGCGTGCCCTTCCGCCTCATGCCCCATGCGCCGACGCGGACACTGATTGAAGCCGCCCAGGCGGCGAAGGTCGATTACCGGCGCATGGTGCGCGCGGTCATGCTGGAGGATGCGCAGGGCATGGTGATGGCCGTGCTGCCCGCCAGCCACATGCTCGACTTCACCAATCTGTGCCAGCAGCTGGGCCGCGCCCTGCAACCGGTGTCGCAGGAACGACTGGCCGGTACCTTCCCTGACTGCGAGCCCGGCTCCATCCCCCCCCTGGCCCAGCCTTATGGGCTGACCGCCATCATTGACGGACAGGTCGCCGTGATGCCGCAAGTCTGCTTCGAGCCGGGCAGTCATGATGCGCTGATGGTGCTGAGCGGGGCCGATTTCATGCGCCTGCATGGCCAGTCACGCCAGCTGCAGTTCTCCCGTCCCGCCGCCAATCTGGCCGGGCGCGACGAATACGAATTCGTTTCCGCCGAGGCCTCACCGACCATCAAGGGGCTGCATCCGGAAAACCTGCAACAGCGCATCCGTGACCTGACTTCGCTGCCGCCCCTGCCTGACTCAACCCGGCAGCTGCTGCTGCTGCGCAACAATCCCAGGGCCACCATCGCCGAGCTGTCGGCCATCGTCGCCACCGACCCGATGCTGGCGGCCCAGGTCATCCGTTATGCCCGCTCCGCCTATTACGGCTACCGCGGCCGGGTGGAGTCCCTGCAGGATGCCATCACCCAGGTGCTGGGTTTCGACCTGGTGCTGCATATTGCCCTGGGATTGAGCGCCTCGCGTGCCCTGCGCATGCCGGCGGACGGGCCGCTGGGCATGCGCTCCTTCTGGCGGCACTCGGTCTACACCGCCGGCCTGGCCCAGGCGCTCAACACCCTGTTGCCCCCCGCCACCCGCGGCAAGCCGGGCCTGGTCTATCTGTCCGGCCTGTTGCACGACATCGGCTTTGCCGCCCTGGCCCACCTGTTCCAGGCCGAGTTCTACCTGCTCAACAAGGCGGTGGCCACCAACCCGCGCGTGCCGGTAACCTTGATCGAAAAACGGGTGCTCGGGGTGGAGCACACCCAGATCGGCAACTGGCTGATGCAGGGCTGGGAGATGCCGGCGGAGGTGGTCACCACCGTACTGGAGCACCACAATGAATATTACAGCGGCCCCCATGCCGCCTACGCCAATCTGGTATTGCTGGCCGAACACCTGCTCAAGGGCCGTCAGCCCAGCGACGCCGCCGGCAACGAGGCGCCGCCGGTAATCCTCACCGCCCTCGGCCTGGATGCCGCCAGGGTGGCCGAGGTAACCCGCAAGGTGCTGGAAGAATCCCGCCCCGGGCTGGACGAAATGGCCGGCATCATGGCGGCCTGAGCCGCCCCCCCTCCCCAGCCATCCGCGCTACACTGCGCGTCATTCGTCCGTACAAATGTTGACAACAATAGTCAACATTTGTACGGTAGCGCCCATTCCAGTCAAAACCCACGGAGTTCTCCCATGAATGCACTCAATAACGCCGACATGGAACTCGGCAGCGGCATCGCCGCCTTCGAAGGCAAGCACTTCGCCACCGCCATGCAGCTGCTCTCGCCGCTGGCTGCCGCGGGCAATGCCGAGGCCCAGTATCGCGTCGCCATCATGCAGCAGAACGGCCTGATCGGCAGCGTCAACCTGGCCGATGCCGCCAAGTGGATGATGGCCGCCGCCAACCAGGGGCATGCCATGGCCCAGCACGGCGTCGGCTTCATGTACCTGGAAGGGGAAGGGCTGGAAAAGAATCCGGCCGAGGCGGCGGTGTGGTTCCGCAAGGCTGCCGATCACGGCCTGGCCGGCTCGCTCACCACCCTGGCCATGATGTATGAACAGGGTCTCGGCGTAGCGCAGGATGCCGCCAAGGCACAGGAGCTGTACAAGCAGGCGGGGTTTTAGTTTCGAGTTTCGAGTTTCGAGTTTCGAGTTTCGAGTTTCGAGTTTCGAGTTTCGACGAGATTGTGTCGTGGCTTTTCGAAACTTCAAACCCGCAACTCGAAACTATTCATAGTGCGTCCACATGCGCAGCACCTTTACAGTGCGCTCGGCTTCCAGCACCTGATACACCAGCCGGTGCTGGATGTTGATGCGGCGGGAATAAGCGCCGGCCAGATCGCCGACCAGCTTTTCATAGGAAGGGGGATTCTGAAACGGGTTTTCCCGCAGCACGTCCAGCAGGACCTGCGCCCTGGCCTTGAGACCGGCGGTGGCGAGTTTGGCGGCATCCTTTTGCGCCTGTTTGGTGTAAACGAGCGTCCAGCCCGGTGTCTCTACCATTCAAGCTCCTTGCTGCACTCATCGATCCCGGCGGCCATCCCTTCCTTGATGGATTCGCGCATGCCGGGCACAGCCAGCAGGTGCAGCGTTTCCTGTATCGCAGCCCAATCCGCCTCGGAGATCAGGACAGCCCCACTGCGTCGGCCGGTGATCCGGATCGGCTCGTGGGATTCGGCCGTCTGATCAATCAGACGGTAAAGATTGGCGCGCGCCTCGCTGGCGGTCAACGTTGTCATGGCAATGGCCCTCGGTACAAGCGAGAACAAGCGTACGCCTAAACGTACGCCCGAGCAACCGACGGGGGCTCGAAACTTCAGACTCGAAACTCGAAACCGTTTTTATCTTCCGTCTTTTCGACGATCTCCCCCAACCCCGCCAGCTCCGGATAGCGCCCCGCCACCTCGCGCACATAGCCCAGGGTGCGCGGGATGTCCTTGAGGTAGCCGGGCTTGCCGTCGCGGTGATTGAGGCGGGCGAAGATACCCGTCGCCTTGAGGTGGCGCTGTACCCCCATCCAGTCGAACCAGCGCAGGAAACGCTCCTCGTCACGCAGGCGCAGGATGCCGGAGTCGATGGCCAGTTCCTGATAACCCAGCACCCAGGCCTCCACCTGCGCGCGCGGCCAGGCGACGTAGCAGTCGCGCAGCAGCGACACCAGATCGTAGGTCACCGGGCCGTGGACCGCGTCCTGGAAGTCGAGGATGCCGGGGTTGTGCGGCGCCACCATCAGATTGCGCGAATGATAATCGCGGTGCACGGCCACCCGCGGCTGCGCCAGCGCCGACTGCGCCAGACGGAGGAAGGTCTCGTCCAGCATCCGCTGTTCGCTGTCGCTGAGTTGCAGGCTCAGGTGCCGCCCCAGGTACCACTGGCGGAACAGCTCCATCTCACGCAGCAGCAGCGCCTCGTCATAGGGCGGCAGTTCATCGGCCTGCGGGCCGCAGGCCTGCAAGGTCAGCAACGCACTCATGGCATCGCCATACAGGCGACCGACACTGGCCTCGGTGAGTGCGGGGAGATACTGCTCGCTGCCCAGGTCGGTCAGCAGCAGAAAGCCCTGCGCCAGATCCTCGGCCAGGATCTGCGGCACGTTGAGGCCGATGCCGTGCAGCGCGCGCGCGATGCGCACGAAGGGCCGGCTGTCCTCCTTGTCCGGCGGCGCGTCCATCACGATGCGGCTCTCGCCGTCGAAGCTGACGCGAAAATAACGGCGGAAGCTGGCATCGGACGAGGCCGGGGCGATGGCGTAGCGCGGCAGGCCGAGCTCCTGGCTCAGCCAGTGGTTCAGTTGTTCCAGACGTTGCGGCACGGCGGTGCTCTCATGGCGAAAGTGCGGCATTATACCGGCTCCGCAATTGAAGCACGGTACGTTCTGTGCCAACTTAGCGGCCTTTCCCGACCCTGAAACTGATCCGTGACCGCTCGCCACCCTTCACCGCTGCCGCACCTTGCCCTGCTGCTCGCCCTGTTGCCGGCGGCAGTACAGGCGGCCGACGAGCGCTGGGCGCTGTGCCGTCCGTCCGCCGAGGTGATCCCGCTGCCGGAACTGGGGCCGGTCGCCGATACGGCCCTGCGCATCTCGGCCGACCGGGTCGAGGCACAGGGCGAAGGGGTGAGCCGATTCAGCGGTGATGTGGTGCTGCTGCGCAGCGGCCAGCGTATCGAGGCGCAGGAGGCGCTGTACGATCAACCCGGCGACACCCTCGACCTTGACGGCGCGGTCAATCTCTATACCAGCGACATGGCCCTGAGCGGCACCCGCGCCCGCTTCGAACTCACCACCGACAGCGGCGAGCTGCACGACGCCAGTTACCACTTCCGCAGCAGCCATGCCTTCGGCAAGGCCGACCACATCACCATCCGCGACCCGCAGTACACCGAACTGGCCGGCGCCACCTACACCACCTGCGACCCCGACAAGATCGACTGGCTGCTCAAGGCGCGGCGCATCGACCTGGACGAGGCCAGCAACACCGGCGAGGCGCGCAACGTCACGCTGGAATTCAAGGGCGTACCGTTTCTCTATCTGCCCTACATCAACTTCCCGCTGCAGGGCCGCAAGACCGGCCTGCTGCCACCCAGCTACGGCAGCTCGGACAAGAGCGGCACCGACATCAGCGTACCCTGGTACTGGAACATCGCGCCCAATTACGATGCCACCCTCACCCCGCGCCTGATGACCGCGCGCGGCACCCAGCTGCAGGGCGAATACCGCTACCTGCATCCGACCAACCGCGGCCAGCTCAACCTGGAAGCCCTGCCCGGCGACAGGCGTTACAACGACCGGGATCGCTACGCCGCCGCCCTCCACCACAGCGCACGGCCGGCCGCGGGCTGGAGCAACAGCGTCGTCTACAACTACGTCTCCGACACGGACTACTTCAATGACCTCGGCAACAGCCAGGCCAGCGCCGGCACCACGCATCTGGAGCGTCGCGTCGATCTTGCCTACCAGGGCGCCGGCTGGGATTTCCTCGGCCGCGTACAGGGCTACCAGACCCTGAGCGGCAGCGAACCCTACCAGCGCCTGCCGCAGCTGCGCCTCAATGCCGCCACCCCGGCCCGGCGCAACACCCTGCGCTACAGCCTGGGCAGCGAACTGGTGCACTTCGCCCACCATGAACAGAAACCCACCGGCAGCCGCATCGACCTCACTCCGGCCATCAGCCTGCCGCTGGAAGGCGCTGCCTGGTTCCTCACCCCACGCCTCGGCCTGCGCCACACCCAGTACCAGTTGCAGGATCACGCGCCGGACGCAACCCCGAGCCGCACCACCCCCATCACCAGTCTCGACGGCGGCCTGTTCTTCGAGCGCGACCTGAACATCGGCGGGCGCCCACTGCTGCAAACCCTGGAGCCGCGCCTCTATTACCTGTACGTACCCTACCGCGATCAAAGCGGCCTGCCGCTGTTCGACAGCGCCGCCTACGACTTCAGCTTCGCCCAGCTGTTCCGCGACAACCGTTTCAGCGGCGCCGATCGTCAGGGTGATGCCAACCAGGTGAGCGTCGCCCTCACCAGCCGCCTGCTCGACAGCAGTTCCGGCGCCGAACTGGTGCGCGCCGGCATTGGCCAGATTCACTACTTCGAGGATCGCCGTGTCGCCCTGTCCGGCAGCACGGCACTGGAGCGGCAAAGCTCCGACATCGTGGCGGAACTGGGCGCACGTCCGCTGCGCGGTCTCGACCTCGCCGCCGCCACGCGCTGGAATCCGCACGACGAACACGGCGAGCTGCTCACCGGCCGCGCCCGCTACCAGCCGGACAAGGAGCGCCTGCTCAGTCTCGATTACCGCTACCGCCGTGCCCAAACCCTGCGTCAGACCGACCTGGTGGGCTACTGGCCGCTGGCCCGGCGCTGGCGCGTGCTCGGCCGCTGGAATTACGACCTGGAACTGGAGCGCACCCTTGAACTGGTCGGCGGCCTGGCCTGGGAGGATTGCTGCTGGGGACTGCACTTCACCGTGCGCCAGCGCCTCGACACCGTCACCCTCGACACCAACCACAGCTTCATGCTCACCCTGGAACTGAAGGGCCTGTCCAGCTTCGGCCGCCGTCTGGAAGACGAGCTGGCGAGCTTCCAGCCAATCCAATAAGCCTGAAAACCGCAGTTTCACCGCAGAGAACGCAGAGTAAATTCGTGCGTTTATGCGTCCCGACCGCACCACCCATCGGGTGAAAGTCGGCAACGCCTCAATGTATTGAAAATATTGTCACTCTGCGCCCTCGGCGTCTCTGCGGTGAGTTTTTTAGGATAAACCGGCCATGGTATCCTTGGCCCCTCGTGATTTCCGGAATCCCCCAATGAAATGCATTCTTGTCCTCACCGCCCTGCTGGGTGGCCTGCTCTCCGCCTTCCCGCTTTACGCCGCCAAGGTGGTGGAGCTGAACCGCATCGTCGCCGTCGTCGACGACGAGGCCATCACCAGCCTGGAACTGGAAAAACGGCTGCAGACCATTCTTGCCCAGCTGCGCCAGAACAACACCCAGGCGCCGCCGCTGGACATCCTGCGGCGCCAGGTTCTGGAACGACTGATCATCGAGCGTATCCAGCTCGCTCTCGCCAGCAGCCGCGGCGTGCACGTCGATGACGAAACCCTCAACGAAGTGATCACCCGCATCGCCGGCCAGAACCAGCTCACCCTGCCCCAGTTTCGTGAAGCGCTGGAACGCGACGGCCTCGCCTTCGCCGACTTCCGCGAGGAGGTGCGCGGCGAGATCACCATGAACAACCTGCGCGCCCGTGAAGTGGAAAGCCGCGTCGAAGTGGCACCGCAGGAAGTGGACGATTTCCTCGCCCGCCAGGCCGGCGGCGATGGTCTGGACACCGAATACAACCTCGGACATATCCTCATCGCCGTGCCCGAAGGCGCCGCACCGGAGCAGGTGCAGGCGGCACGCGCCCAGGCCCAGCAGGTACTCGATCAGTTGCGCGCCGGTGCCGACTTCCGCCAGCTGGCCGTGACCCACTCCAGCGGCCAGCAGGCCCTGCAGGGCGGTGATCTGGGCTGGCGCAAGGGCGGCCAGTTGCCCACCCTGTTCGCCGACAGCGTAGTGCGCCTGGCACCGGGCGAGCTGAGCGAACTGCTGCGCAGCTCCAGCGGTTTCCACATCATCAAGCTGCTGGAAAAACGCGGCGAACAGCGCCAGTTCATCACCCAGACCCACGCCCGTCACATCCTGGTGCGCAGCAACGAACTGGTATCCGACTTCGAGGCGCGCAACAAGCTGATGCGACTGCGCGAGCGCATCCTGCAGGGCGAAGACTTCGCCGAACTGGCCCGCATCAACTCCGAAGACCCCGGCTCCGGCGCCAAGGGCGGCGATCTGGGCTGGGCCAATCCCGGCACCTTCGTCGGCCCCTTCGAGCAGGCCATGAGCAAGCTCAAGGCAGGCGAGATCAGCGAACCCTTCCGCAGCCAGTTCGGCTGGCACATCGTGCAGGTAGTGGAACGCCGTCAGCGCGACAGCACCGAAGAACTCAAGCGCGCCCGCGCCTTCGACGCCATCCGTCAGCGCAAGATCGAGGAAGAGACCCAGGACTGGCTGCGCCGCCTGCGCGACGAGGCTTATGTCGAGTACAAAGACTAGGAACTGGTCCGTAGGTTGGGCTGAGGAACGAAGCCCAACGTGTGTGTCACCAATTTGTTGGGCTTCCTTTCGTCAGCCCAACCTACGGAAACCGCAAAGCCAGACAAGATGAACAAGACAGAACAGGATTAACGAGATGATTCATCGTGTACATCTTGTTCTATCTTGTTCATCTTGTCCGAGTCTTATCCCTTGACGGCAAACCACGAACCTATGCCTCCTGAGCACCTGCCGCGCATTGCCTTTACTCCCGGCGAGCCGGCCGGCATAGGCCCCGACCTCGCCGTACTGCTGGCGCAGCAGCCGCAGGCGGCGGAGATCGTCGCCGTCGCCGATCCCGATCTGCTGCTGCAGCGGGCAAAGTTGCGCGGCGTACCGCTGCAGCTGCGCGAAGTCGACTTCTCCGCCGCACCGCAAGCGAAGCCGGGCACGCTCAGCGTGCTGCCAGTGCCGCTGGCAGCGCCTGCCGCACCCGGCACGCTGGACCCGGCCAACGCCCCCTATGTGCTGGAGACCCTGCGCCGCGCCACCGCGCTGTGCCAGCAGAGGCTCTGCGCCGCCCTGGTCACCGGCCCGGTGCACAAGGGCGTCATCAACGACGCCGGTATTCCCTTCACCGGCCACACCGAGTTCCTCGCCGCACTCACGCACACGCCGCGCGTGGTGATGATGCTGGCCACCGAAGGGTTGCGAGTGGCCCTCGCCACCACCCACCTGCCGCTGCGCGCCGTGGCCGATGCCATCACGCCGCACCTGCTGCGCGAGGTGATCGGCATCCTGCATCACGACCTGCGCACGAAGTTCGGCATCGCCCAGCCGCGCATCCTGGTGTGCGGCCTCAACCCGCACGCCGGCGAGGGGGGCCATCTCGGCAGGGAGGAGATCGAGGTGATCGAGCCGGTACTGGAAACGCTGCGCGGCGCCGGCATGCACCTCACAGGCCCGCTGCCCGCCGACACCCTGTTCACCCCGCGCCACCTGGAGCACGCCGATGCCGTGCTCGCCATGTATCACGACCAGGGCCTGCCGGTACTCAAGCACAAGGGCTTCGGCCGCGCCGTCAACATCACCCTCGGCCTGCCCATCGTGCGCACCTCCGTCGACCACGGCACGGCGCTGGAACTGGCGGGGGACGGAGCTGTTGATCTGGGCAGCCTGCAGTACGCCGTCGCTGTTGCCACAGAAATGGCAACAGCAGAGAAAGGATGAACGAGAAAAGAGACAAGCAGGTAATGCCTCACTCTTGTATCTTGTATCTTTCCACTTGTATCTGATTCCATGGAACATCGCGCCCGCAAACGCTTCGGCCAGAACTTCCTGCACGATCGTCACGTCATCGATCGCATCGTGCGCGCCATCCATCCCAAGGCCGGCGAGCGGCTGGTCGAGATCGGCCCCGGCCTCGGCGCGCTGACGCTGCCGCTGTTGCAGGCGGCGGGACGGCTGGAAGTGGTGGAACTGGATCGCGACCTGATCCCCAAGCTGGCCGAACAGTGCGCCGGCAAGGGTGAACTCATCATCCACAGCGCCGATGCCCTCAAGTTCGATTTCTGTTCGCTGGCCGCAGGCCGCAAGCTGCGCCTCGCCGGCAACCTGCCCTACAACATCTCCACCCCGCTGATCTTCCACCTGCTCGATCAGGCGCACTGCATCGACGACATGCACTTCATGCTGCAAAAGGAAGTGGTGGAGCGTTTGGCGGCAAAACCCGACACCAGCGACTACGGCCGTCTCAGCGTGATGGTGCAGTTCCGCTGCAAGGTGGAGCAACTGTTCATCGTGCCGCCCGGTGCCTTCACCCCGGTGCCCAAGGTGGACTCCGCCATCGTGCGCCTGGAACCCCATACCGAGCCGCCGGTGGATGTCGATGCCTCCGCGCTGGAGAAGCTGGTGGCCCAGGCCTTCAGTCAGCGCCGCAAGACCCTGCGCAATACCCTCAAGGGCCTGCTCGACGCCGAGACCATCGAGGCCGCCGGCATCGACCCGCAACGCCGCGCCGAAACCCTCGGCCTGGAAGAGTTCGCCGCCCTGGCCAACCGCCTCCGGTAGGGTGCGCGGTGCGCACCCTACGTCCCAGGCGCCGCGGTTATAGTGGTAATGGGAAGGGGATAAACGCAGCACACCCAGCGGTGCGGTGACTGGCGCGCAACTCAACGGCCCGCTTTTTTCCGCAGCGGCAAGGCAAACGACTCGACCAGGCGCACCACCGCTTCCCGCTGCCCGGCGGCCGGCAGTGCGCGCCAGGCCTCCAGCAAGGCATGCTCCTCCTCGGCATTGGTCACGGGACGCCACAGGCCGCGATCTTCGCGCACCACGGCACGAATCCGCTGCAACTCCGCCGGCTCCTCCTGATAACCCTCGAAAAACCAGGCCACCGACACATCGAATCCGCAAGCGAGCCGACATATCTGGCCGGCACTCAAGCGATGCTGGCCCCGCTCGTAGCGGGAAACCTGCTGCTGGCTGACCTCGAGCAGTTCGCCCACAGCCTCAAGACTGTAGCCGCGCTGCTCGCGCAAGGCCCGGAGCCGCTGCCCGACCCATCGATCCGCTTTTTCAGGCTTGCGCGCCATGGATGACACCCTGAACGTGAATTCATGTGGAAAATTGACCGTCAGCGTGAGGGATGGGTATAGTCTGCGCACCACCTAAAGAGTGAACTTATTACAAAATTCACTCTTAGGGCGTAATGGATAGTCATTAGGAACCAAGTTCACGATGAACGACACACGCCATCCGATGCCGACGGACACCTCATGCAACGGCGCCGCCCTCGCGCACAGGATTTTCGAGCACACGTGCACCGCCATCATGGCCACCGATCTCGCCGGCACCATCGTGGAGGTCAACGCCGCGTTCACCCGGCTCACCGGCTACGTACGCCATGAGGCCGTAGGCAAAAATGCGCGCCTGCTGCAATCTGGCCAAATGGATGAAGCGTTTTATCGGCAGTTGTGGGATTCGTTGCACCGCGACGGTCACTGGCACGGCGAGATCGTCAATCGGCGCAAGGATCGCAGCCTGCTGAACGAGTTGTTGTCTATCAGCACCCTCTACGACGGCACCAACCGTCCGACCCATTACGTCGGCATCTTCCAGGATCTGAGCATATACAAGGAGAACATGCGCCGGCTGGAATGGATGGCCCACCACGACCCGCTGACCGCCTTGCCCAATCGCGCACTATTGGCCGATCGGATGGAGCAGTCGCTGGCGCGGGCGCAGCGCGACGACTCGCTGGTCGCCGTCTGTTATCTGGACATGGACGGCCTGAAGGCCGTCAACGATCGCTACGGTCACAACCAGGGCGATCGTCTGCTGGAAGAGGCGGCCCGGCGCATGAAACAACAGTTGCGCGGCGGCGACACGGTGGCACGGGTCGGCGGCGACGAGTTCGTACTGCTGCTTACCGACCTGGGCGATCGGCCGGGAATTGTTCACATCGTGGAACGCCTGTTGTCCGCCCTGACAGCTCCCCTGGCCGGCACCCCGGACGTCATACCATCGGCCTCCATCGGCATCACCGTGTTCCCCTGGGATTGCCATGACGGCGAGACTCTGTTGCAGCACGCCGACGAGGCGATGTACGCGGCCAAAAAGAGCGGACGCGCCACCTACAGGTTCTTTCTGTAACTGCCATAGAGAGTGTCCCGAATGGGTATCCATCTCATGCTCGGTGCGTCATAGGGCGGCGTTGTGCCCGCCCCAGCACGGCGCCCATGGGGCGCCCTATGCCTTTACGATCAGCGGCGCCATGTGATCCGCCTGTCCATCGGCCTGCGGGGGGAGGCGGAAGACCAGCTGCCCGACCTGCGCCAGACGCTGGGGTAGGACAATCTGCACCTACACCTTCGTGTTATAGACGCAACGCAATCTGTAGCGTACGCTACACAAATGAAATGGTTGCTACTCATCATCTCCCTGCCCACGGAAAATGCCACCGCCCGCATGCGCGCCTGGCGGGCGCTCAAGGCCAGCGGCGCGGCAGTGCTTCGTGACGGCGTCTACCTGATACCTGACGGGGTCGGGCGGCGCGCGGCGCTGGCGCAGATCGAGGCAGACATCGGCCAGTCCGGTGGTGCCGCCTGGCTGCTGGAGGTGAATGAAGCCGACTATCCCTTTGCCACGCTGTTCGACCGCAGCGGCGACTATCAGGCACTGGCCGGTGAGATAGCGGCGGCAGAATTGCTGCCGGCGGCCGAACAGGTACGGCAGACCCGCCGCCTGCGCAAGGCCTGGCGCGCCCTGGCGACCATCGACTTCTTTCCCGGCGAGGCGCAACGCCAGACGGAAGCGCTGCTGGAGGCGCTGGAAAACCGCCTGTCGCCCCACGAACCGCACGGCAGCGCCGACAGCATCGCGCGCCGCGACCCCGCCCAATACCAAGGCCGGCGCTGGGCCACGCGATGCGACCTGTGGGTGGACCGCATCGCCTCGGCCTGGCTGATACGCCGCTTCATCGACCCGACCGCCCGTTTCCTCTGGCTCGACCACCCCGGTGCCTGCCCGCCCGACGCCGTCGGTTTCGATTTCGATGGCGCCGAATTCAGCCATGTGGACACCCCGTCCGGAACCAAGGTCACCTTCGAGACCCTGCTCACCGCCTTTGGCCTGGTTCAGGACACGGCCCTGGCGCGCCTCGCCGCCATCGTCCACTGCCTCGACGCCGGCGGCCTGCCGGTGGCGGAGGCCGCCGGCCTGGAGCGGCTGCTGCATGGCATCAAGGGGCGCAGCGCCGATGACGACACCCTGCTCGACGCTGCCGGCCAGGTATTCGACGACCTCTATCGCGCCTTCCAACACGAGACCACGCCCGCATGAACGCGCCCCTCGATCGCCCTGCCCATCCCGGCTTCTGGGAGGCCTTCCGCTATTGGCTCAAACTGGGCTTCATCAGCTTCGGCGGCCCCGCCGGGCAGATTTCCATCATGCATCAGGAACTGGTGGAAAAAAGGCGCTGGATCTCCGAGCGGCGTTTTCTGCATGCGCTCAACTTCTGCATGGTGCTGCCCGGCCCGGAGGCGCAGCAGCTCGCCATCTACCTCGGCTGGCTGCTGCACCGCAGCTGGGGCGGCATCGTCGCCGGCACCCTGTTCGTGCTGCCCTCGCTGTTCATCCTCAGCGCGCTCACCTATGTCTACCTGGCCTTCGGCGACGTCCCCCTGGTGCAGGGCATCTTCAACGGCATCAAGCCGGCGGTGGTGGCCATCGTGCTGTTTGCCGCCTGGCGCATCGGCGTGCGCGCGCTGAAAAACCGCCTGCTGTGGGCCTTCGCCGCCGCCTCCTTCCTCGCCATCTTCGCCCTCGGCATTCCCTTTCCCTACATCGTGCTGGGCGCCGGCATCCTCGGCCTCATCGGCGGCAAACTGAAACCCGACTTGTTCAAGATCGGCGGCGGCCACGGTGCCGGCGACAAGACTTACGGCCCGGCACTCATCGACGACGATACCCCGCCACCGCCCCACGTGCGCTTCCGTGTCGGCCGGCTGGTGGCGCTCATCACTCTGTCCGCGGCCCTGTGGGGTACGGCGATCCTGCTGCTGCCCGCCGGCCCGCTGAGTGACATGGGCGAATTTTTCACCAAGGCCGCGCTGGTCACCTTCGGCGGCGCCTACGCCGTGCTGCCCTACGTCTACCAGGGCGGCGTCGAACACTACCAGTGGCTGACCGGCACGCAGATGATCGACGGCCTGGCCCTGGGCGAGACCACGCCGGGGCCGCTGATCATGGTGGTGGCCTTCGTCGGTTTCGTCGGCGCTTGGGGCAAGGAGCTGTTCGGCCCCGATCTGTTGCTGCTGGCCGGTTTTGCGGGCGCCTGCACGGCCACCTTCTTCACCTTCCTGCCGTCATTTCTGTTCATCCTCGCCGGGGCGCCGCTGGTGGAGGCCACCCACGGCGACCTCAAGTTCACCGCCCCGCTGAGCGGCATCACCGCCGCCGTGGTGGGCGTAATCCTCAATCTGGCACTGTTCTTCGCCTGGCACGTACTGTGGCCCGAGGGCACGGACGCCGTGCCATTCGCCGGTGACTTCGAATGGTTCTACGCCCTGATCTCACTGGCCGCCTTCATTGCGCTGTGGAAGTACCAGCAGGGCATCATGCGGGTCATCGCCGCCTGTGCCGGTATCGGCCTGCTGTATACCTTTGTCGCGGGGTGAATAGCGCTTTTGCGCCATACGTCAAGATTGAAATCTGGTTGCCGTTATACTCTGCACACAGAGCCACAGCATGACAGCGACCACTCACTCATCCATTCAGGGCACAGCAAACTGGCTGATCTTCCGCATCGGCCGCGTCGCCTGCGCGGTGCCGGCGCTGTCGGTGACCAGCATCCTGCCGGTGCCGGAACACATCACCGCCCTGCCCGGTGCCGATGCCGGCAGCCCCGGCCTGTTCCATCACGGCAGCGGCACGGTGGCGATCATCGATCTGCGCCACCGCTTCGGCTGCGACAGCCCCGACCCGCGGCGCGGCCGCCTGCTGCTGGGCCGCATCGGCAGCGGCAGCTACGGCTTCTGGGTGGACAGCATTGTCGGCCTGACCGATGCGGGCCAGGTGAAGGCAGCGCCACTGCCGCCGGAACTGCCCCACAATGTGTTCACTGCGGCCCTGCGCCATCAGGATGAAATCGTGCTGTGCAGCGACCTGGCGCGGCTGCTGGCCATGCGTGACGCGGGCGGACTCAGGCACCTGGTCTGTGCTGTCGCACCGACGGCCGCCCCGGCACGGCCGGAAACAAGTGAGGTGCCCCGCGGGCGGGAGGAGAGGGTCGCATCCACCCCGCCCGGACCCGCGCCTGCGCCGCCACCGGTACGCCCCCCTGCACCGCCGGCACCGCGCCCCGCCGCGCCCCCTGCCGCCAGCGCCAAACCCGTCATGCCGGCCAGCCGCCCCGGCAACAGACCTGCGCCAACGCCCCGCCATATTCCCCAGCCCCCGCCCCGCCCCACCCCGGCGGCCGTACCCCGCCCCGAACGGGCGGCAACACCCCCATCGCCGCAACCCGCCGCCAGCCCACCGCCGGCTCCACCGCCGCCGCCCGCCACGGTCACGTCACCCTCTGCGGCCCGCCTCGGCTGGCCCGTGTTGCTGCTGGCCGCAGCCCTGGCCGGCGGCTGGTTCCTGCTGTGGCCGGGACAAGCACCAGAGCAGATGCCGATGCCCACGCCATCCATCGATGTGGCATCCGAGCCAGCGCCCGTCCTGCCAGCGCCCCCGCCGCCCGCAACAGCGGCCGCCGTGACGCCTGTCGCCGCCCCTCCGCTGTTCCAGGGCGAGGGCATCCTGGTGGAACAGGATGGCAAAGACATCACCATCATCATCGATCGGGCCCGACCGGCACCTGAGCCGCAAGTACCGGCAGAAACGATGGCAACGGCGACAACGACGCAGCCTGCCCCGGACGCTGTGCCGCCCGCCACAGCAGAACCGGGACCAGCGCAGATGTATGTTCACACCGTGGTGAGAGGCGACACCCTGTGGGCCATTGCCGAACAGTATCTGGACGACCCCTGGCGCTATAAGGAGCTGGCGCAACTGAGCCGGATAAAGAACCCGGATCTGATCTACCCGGGCAACAAGGTGCGCATCATCATTCGCTGATCCTGGCCCCTGACAGAGAGTGCTAAACTCCCATCACTCCCCCATCACGGAAGCGCGCGATGAACTTCGAAAATATCCACAATTATTACGAGAAGCTGGTGCTGGAACGCATGCACGACGCACTGATAGAGCAGCAGGGCATCACCAATGAGGATCTGCTGGAAGACGTGGCCTGCGTCGCCCTCAACCGGCTGCCGACCCGTTATGTGCGCCACGATGTCGATACTGCCTTCTTCATGAGCGACGAAGAGCGGCAGCACATGGCCATACAAGTGATCGCCGCCGTGGATGCCGCCCTCGAATACGTCCGCCAGAACGGCGACATACATGAAGTGATCTGAGACGGCCTGCCATGACCAGCGCGGCGCGAGTGCTGCACACCCTGCCGAACCAGGCCGCGCTGTATCGTGCGGCGGCGGAACGGCTGCTGGCACTCGGCACCGCCGCCATCGCCGCACACGGCGCCTTCCATCTCGCCCTGGCTGGCGGCGCCACGCCGCAAGGCCTCTACACCCTGCTCGGTACCGACGAACTCGCCGGCCGTCTCGACTGGACACGGGTGCATCTGTATTTTGGCGACGAACGCTGCGTGCCACCCGATCATCACGACAGCAATTACCGCATGGTGCGCGAGAGTCTGCTCGACCGCCTGCCGGTGGCGCCGCAGCTGCACCGCATCAACGGCGAGCTGGCACCGGAACAGGCCGCTGCTGACTATGCCGCACTGCTGCACCGGCAACTGCCCGCCGCGGGTTTCGATCTGATCCTGCTCGGCCTCGGCCCCGACGGCCACATCGCCTCACTGTTTCCCGGCAGCGATACCCTTAACCAGCGCAAGCAGACCGTGACGGCCGATTACGTACCCAAGCTGGACAGCTGGCGCATCACTCTCACGCTGCCGGTGCTGAACCACGCCCGACACCTCATGCTGCTGGTCAGCGGCGCGCACAAGGCCGACGTGGTGCGCCATGTAATGCGCAACATTGCACACGCCAACCCGCTCCCGGTGGAAATGCTGCGACCACAGGGCGTGCTGGAATGGTTTGTTGATGCGGATGCCGCCCGCTATCTTGAGCACCAGGACTGATACGGCATGACCACGCTACGCATCCTCGCCGGTGATATCGGCGGCACCAAGACCCTGTTGCAACTGTCCGAATTCAAGGCGGATGCGCTGCGCCCGCTTCGCGTGTTGCGCGAGAAACAGTACACCAGTGCAGCGTACAGCGATCTGCAACCGCTGCTGGATGATTTTCTGCACGACAACACTCCACCGTTGCACGCTGCCTGCTTCGCCGTCGCCGGCCCGGTGCAGGACGATGCCGCCCGGCAAACGGCACAACTCACCAATCTCCCCTGGCAGCTGGACTCGCAGCACCTGGCCGCCGCCCTGGGTCTGCCCAGGGTGCGCCTGATCAATGACTTCCAGGCCGTGGGGTATGGCATCGAGGCGCTGCGCGCCGATGAACTGGTCACTCTGCACGACCGCCCGGCGCAGCCGCAGGCGCCGCGGGTGGTGCTTGGTGCCGGCACCGGCCTCGGTGTGGCCCTGCTCATGCCCTGCAACAATCGTTACGAGGTATTCCCCACCGAGGCCGGTCACATGGAGTTCGGCGGCGGCGATGCATTGCAGGACGGCCTGCTCAGCTTCCTGCGCACCGAACACGGCCATGTCTCCTGGGAACGCATCGTCTCCGGGCCGGGGCTGGCAAATATTTACCGCTATCTGCTGTCACGCGATGGCGTAACGGACAGCGGAGCCCTGTTGCAGAGCACCGATCCGGCCGCCGCCATCACGGCGACACAGGACACACACGCCGTTGCGGCAGTTGAGCTGTTTGTTCGCCTCTACGGCGCCATCAGCGGCAACCTGGCCCTGGCCTGCCTGGCACGCGGCGGTGTCTACCTCGCCGGCGGCATCGCCGCCAAGATATTGCCGCACTTGCAACAGGGCGGCTTCGCCCACAGTTACTGTGACAAAGGCCGCATGCGTGCCGTGGTGGAAAACATCCCGGTGCATGTGGTCACCAACCCGCAGGTCGGCCTGCTCGGCGCGCTGCTGGTGGCCGCCAGAGACGGGACAGCCCCTCCCCCATGATTCGAACGATGAACGACAAATACCGCATTGCCATTGAGGTTGAAACCCAGTACCTGGACGACCAGTCGCTGCCGGAAGAGGATCGCTACGTCTTCGCCTATACCATCACCATCCGCAATACCGGCAGCGTGCCGGCCAAGCTGCTGTCGCGCCACTGGGTCATCACCGACGGCAACGGCGCCGTGCAGGAGGTGCAGGGCGCCGGCGTAGTGGGCGAGCAGCCGCACCTGCAACCGGGCAAACACTTCCGCTACACCAGCGGCACCGTCCTCGACACCCCGGTCGGCTCCATGCAGGGCAGCTACCAGATGCGCGCCGACGACGGCCACGAATTCGACGCCGGAATTCCGGTGTTCCGCCTGTCGATGCCCAGAACCCTGCACTGAAAGTGGCAAGTTTCAAGTGGCAAGAAAAAACCTTGAAACTTGCCACTTGGAACTGAGCCATGTCCTTGCGCCACACCTACACCCTGTTCGCCCCCATCTACGACCTGCTGATCGCACGCGCCAGCACCGCGCTGCGGCGTGACAGCCTGCAGCGACTGGAGGTGACGGCGGGTGATGTGCTCCTCACCGGTATCGGCACCGGACTGGATATCCCGCACCTGCCGCAAGGCCCCTGCTACATCGGCCTCGATCTCACACCGGCGATGCTGCGTCAGGCACAGCGCCGCAGCCATGGCCGCAATGACATCCGCCTGCACCTGGGCGATGCCATGCAGTTGCCCTATCGCGACGCCAGCTTCGATGCGGTGGTACTGCACCTGATCCTCGCCGTGGTGCCGCAACCGGAACGCCTGCTGGCCGAGGCCGAGCGGGTGCTGAAACCGGGTGGCCACATCCTCATCGTCGACAAATTCCTGCGCCCCGGCCAGCGCGCGCCGCTGCGCCGCCTGCTCAATCTGTTCACCCGCCACATAGCCACCCGCACCGACGTGGTGCTGGAAGACGTGCTGGCCTGCTGCACGCAGTTGCATCTGCATCTGGACGAACCGATATTGGCGCGGGGATGGTTTCGACGCATTGAATTGAGAAAAGTGACAAGTGACAAGTGACAAGTGACAAGTGACAAGTGACAAGTGACAAGTGA